>JAYTOU010000088.1:0-3639 GCA_043747615.1 Myxococcales bacterium
CACGGCGACGGCGACCTGCGCGCACTGCAAATGCGCTTTTTCCGCGCATCAAAAGCTCCACACCGACACGTGGTTACCGCCACTCGCGGAAACCTTGGCCTCATGCGCGTGGCGCAACGATTTAACAGGAAGTCTCGTGTGCTCGCCCTCGTGTGCCGACGCACGGATCAGGCAAGCGGGGAGCCTTTCCTATCAGGTGGACGGTCACGAGGCCGAGCGTAGGCAAGCCGCAGCAGGCGCCGTTGGAGCCCTCGAGCGCATCGCCCGTGACGCTTCTCGCCGCACGGCCGTCCGCGTCCGGTGCTCGCGTTGCGCAGCAATGCAGGAGCTCGACGCGGTCGACGGTCCCGCGGCCATTGCGACGATGACGGCGCTTGGCTGGCACCGCATGGGCGCCACATGGGCGTGCAGCCGCACATGCCTGGAATGGATGAAGGTCCCGGTCACGCCTCCCGCGGCGCCCGTGCTGAGCATCGACGACGCCAGCTACCAGTCTCGGCGCGCGGTGATCAATCGCCACGGATTCCCGCCTGGCCAGCCTCCGGTTCCGAAGCAGGAAGTCAGCGTCTCTCGTCGGGGTGGCCGATGAGCGAATTCAGCAAGGGCAAGATGCGCCCGTCGCTCGTTCGCTCGAGTGACCTACGCCCGGCGCCGGAAACCGATGCGAAACCCACGGAAGGCCGCGACGTGCATGGGCACTTTGCCGCGGGGAATCGAACGGCAGTGGGCGCGCGGTTCACCCACACGACCCGCAAGTGCCTTGGACCGAAGGCGGCGACGGGAGATGCCCGCGTCGTCGGGCGCGATGCTCGGCGGGTGAATGGCCATGTGCTCGACGCCATGCCCTCGGATGCCGCACCGGTCCGCGTGCTGATCGCCATCCACGCCCGGCACGTGGCGCTGAATGCCTTCTTCACGGCGAAGGCCGAGGAGGCGGGGCTCACGACGCCAGAGGGGATGAAGCTCCTCGAAGTGGCCGACCGTCAGAGTCAGCGGGCGGAACGCGTGCTCGTCACCGCTCAGGACGTGGCCCGCACGTGCGCCACGAAGTCGAAGGGGTCGCCGTTTCTCGCGGCGCTCGAGGCGCAGTTTCAGAAGGTGACGGTGCCCGATGCCGAGTGATGGCGCGCGCATCCTCGCCACGTACAAGGCGATCGACAACGTGATGGCGAAGCTCCCCGGGGGGTACGCGACGTCGCCGCAGTGGATGGCGGCGCTCGAAGAGTTCTGGCTTTCGGGCAAGCGCCGCGTGGTCTTCCGCAAGGGTCGCCAGTCGGGCGGCTCGACGACGATGGCACGTGTAGCCGCGGCGACTGCCATTGGTGGCGAGCACGCCATCCCGGCGGGGTCACGGGGCGAGATCGGATTCACGTCGGTAAAGCTGCGCGACGCGAACGAGCGTCTCTACAACGTGGAGCAGGTGCTCGCGGCGCTCGACGTGAAGTTTCGCCGGTCGGACGACACGATCGAATTTCTGGGACGCCCGATCCTTTTTCGTTCGGGGCCATGCACGGGCAAGGAGCGCGGGATGATGCGTCTCGCGTGGTTCGAAGACGAGATGAGCTCGTGGCGAAACGACGACGGGTCGAAGAACCCGGCGACGGAGGTGGAAGCGGCGGCGATCCCTTCGCTCATCACTCAGAAGAACGGGCGCATCTATTCCGTGTCGTCGCCGATGGGGTCGGAGGACTTGCACGCCGAGCTCGTGGCCCGCGGGACGAACGAGTCGCAGTGCGTCTTTGACGGCCCGTCTTGGTACTGGAACCCCACGATTTCCGAAGACGAGTGCAGGAAGCTCGCGGCCGACGAGCGGACGTTCCGCAGGGAATTCGCGGCCATCCCGCAAGGCTCGAGCCTCAGCGCTTTCGATCCCGAAGCCGTCGAAGCAGCCTTCGCCGTCGAGCCGCTCCATCTCATCGCGCAGCCGGCGCTGGTCATCGATGCGGCCGCACGTGGCGGTGACGGTTTCGCGTTCGCGTCTGTCGCCTGGGCTCGGCCGGAGATCGACGACGAGAAGCGATACGAGGTCGACGAGGTGAAGTCGGCGGAGATGCCCCAGGGCATGCTCGTCTTCAAGCGCGACTTCAACGGCCACCCGATCCCGCGCGCTGACTGGGAAGCGCCGACGCAAAAGCTCGCCTTCGGGAACTTCACCGTCATCGACGCGTCTTTCAGGTCACGCGAAGGCATCATCACCGCCGACGACATCGCCAAGCAGATCGCCGACCTCGGCCACCGCATCGGCGCGCACCGAGCGTTCAGCGACAACTTCGAGGCGTTCGGATTCGAGTCCTTGCTGGCCCGCCATCACATCAAGCTCGAGGCCTTCTCATGGGCAGGAGCGGCCAAGCCCAAAGCGATCGCGCGCCTGCGGCGGATGCTCTCGGAGAAGGCGATCTCCTTCGACCGAAACGAGACGCTCCGCCGCCAGCTTTTGGCCTTCGAAGAGGTGGTCACCGCGAACGGCATTCGCTTCGCGGGAAAGGACCCCACCGGCGGCCACTTCGATCTCGTGAGCGCCGTGCTCACCGGAATCATGGCGGAGCAACAAGGCGCACTTACTGGCTCACTGGTTCGCAAGACTCACGGCTTCGGGCAATTCGGCCCGGGCGACTTCGGCAATTCATAACAAAGAAAGACAGGCAAATATGGGATCAGAAGACATTGGCTTAGAGCTCACGAAGGTCGGCGCGTTCCCCGCAAGTGGAATCTCGGAATACGTCATCGGCGACGGCGCATTTTCCTTCGTGCCCGCGGTGGGCACCATCGGCACGTTGACGGTGACGCTCACGCGCAGGCCGGGGGGCTCATCGTCGGTGGTAGCGGCGAATGCCGTGACTCCCGACGTTGCCGGCTACTACTACGTGACCGTTCTGAACGGGGGCAACACGCGGCTTTACAAGCTCGTGGCGAACCCGGCCTCCTTCCTCGCGCTCGCCACGAAGGCGTCGATCGCGCCCGTCGGGTCGAACGCGGTGACGCCGACGGTCACCCGCGGGCACCTTCGCGCGATCGCCCAGCAAGCGACCGACGCGATGATTGCTGCCGCTTTGGAAATCGCGACGCCGAATATCTACCTGATGACCGGCGGCTACGCCCTCACCGCATTCGCAAACTGAAAGGAACAAGCAAAATGAGCAGCAAAAAATCCAAGCTAAATTTCGACGTACGTCAAAAAGTGCAGGCGCAAGCCGAGCTCGAAGTGGCGCAATCCAAGGTCCTCGCGCTCGAGGCCGAGATCGCCGCACTCAAGGCGCCCGCCGTCGTCGCCGCCCCGGTCGCCACGCCTCCCGCTGCACCCTCGAGGCTCGCGGAATTGCGCGCCATAAAGGCTAGGGGGAACGCGGTCGAGATCGCCCAATTCTCGGTCGAGCATTCGATTTCGCTGGCGGGTGAAATTGACCGAGAGCGCAACCCACCGACCGCGGCCTAGTCACCAACACCGGCGCGGCCAGCCCCCGCGCCGGTTTCTCTTCACCTTCACTTTCAGAAAGCAGACACGATGACACTCCCTTCGATCGACACATTCCAGAGCACATTCGGCGGCCCGCTCGTCGACTACGCCCCGTGTGAAGACCCGAGCACCGACCGACCCGCGGCCGGCGCGAACCAAGCGTGGGCGAGCGTCGCCGCCATGAC
>JAYTOU010000089.1:0-29801 GCA_043747615.1 Myxococcales bacterium
CGCATGCGAGGCCGCTTCAACACCGACGTCGCGCGCGTCTGGAAATCCCTCGAGGCCACGAAACCTGCTCGCCGCGATCCGACCACCTACGTTGGTCGCACCCGTGGTCGCGGCCGAAAAGTCCGCTAGTCGACCTTCGGGAGAATGTGTCGCGTGATAAACAATCACGCGGCCTAGGTGAGCTAGCGCCCGCTCTTCGGCGAGCGAAGCGACTCGGGCATCGCGTCCTTCACGATCGAGGTCGGCGGCAAGCTCACGCGCCCGACCACCTTCGAAGCGTCGTCCACGATCCTCGTCGCCGCGGCCGCGCGTGCCGACTTCTGTTGAAGCGTCGCGTGATCGACGACGGCGTGCCCCTCGAGCAGATCGAGGTAGTCGAGGTCCAGAGTTCCTCCGCTCGGCAAGATGAACACCCCGAACAAGTGGGCCTGCCGACTCACCTCGGCAACGAGCGGCCTCGGCACGTGAAGCGCCGCGTGGGTGATCAGATGAATCACCGGATCGCGCTGATCGCGTGCGCGCAGAAGGGCGATCTCGGTCGCAAGCTGCGCGAACACCCGCGCCGGGTTTCTCCCACGTTCCCCCTTGAATCCAAGCAGATACGCCGCCGGGAGCTGCCCGGGTCGCGCACGCTGAACGTCGTAGAGGCGCGAATCGAAAAATCGCATCCAGACCTCTTCGCCCGCGAGCTGCAATTTTTTTCCGAGGGCGATGGCCAAGCCCCGTGCAAAGACTTGCCTCTCGCCGCGCATCGAGGCGGATGCATCGATCAGCAAATAATGGAGCCGCTTCGCTTCGTCAGGAGCCTGCTCGCGCGTGTAATAGAGGATTTCGTTTTCGATCATCCGGCGCGCGAACTCCGCGTCGTCCCAGGCGAGCTCCGTCAAGACGAGCGAGTCGAGCGAGCCCTTCGAGCCGATGCCCGCGTAGCCGTGGATGGCGTGCGTGCCGGTGGCCCGCGTGCGGTGGGTCTCGAGAATGCTCGGCAAGAGCTCGAGCGAAAAGTTCACGATGTCGTTCGCCGCGGGACTGGAGACCGCCGCCAGGAGATCCACGTGCGCAAGCGCGCCTGCCGCGCTCGATTCCGGACCGAGCATTCCTAGAAGGCGGAGCGTGTCGAGATCGAGGGCGTCGGCAAGAGTGAGCACGTGAAGCCGCGCGCGAATGAGCGCGTCGAGGGTAGCTGTCTCGAAGCCCCGAGGCGCAGCCGCGAAGAGCGCGGGCAGCTGGCTATCGAGGTCACGCACCATCTCGGGATCGAAGGGAATCGTCGCCGGGTAGGGCGCGCGACCGGTCCCCCGCTGGGCGACGGCACCGAGGACGCGTGCGAGCACGACCACCACGAGATCGTCGCTGAGGCGCATCGTTCGGGCCCGCGAACTGGCCTCACTCTGCGCAATTTCGGAGATGATCTCGCGGTACGCTCGACACAGATCGCCAAGTCGCGGAACGCTCGCGACGATGGTGTCGACGCCCGGCCTCGGTCCGATCGTCAGCTGCTCCTTCGACGCCGCATAGAGCAGCCCGATGTCGTGCACGATGAACAGCGGCAAGTGAAGGCCGAGGCGCGCGAGATCGCGGTACCAGCGCAGCGTGCGCACCACCATCATCGGAGATGCGGCGCGCACCACCCCCAGCGCAAGTCCGCCAAGCGGCCCGACGACGGAAGGGTCCTTCGCGAGGGTCTTGGATACGGGCATGTGGGCCCTCAGGCTTTCGAAGCGAGGCGGGGACGAGGCGAGTGTTACTCGAGGCCCGCGGGGCCCGTATTTCCGCCGGGCGTGTCGCCAGTGATCGACTTCATGTCGGGGGTCATGCGCTGCTGCTTGATGTTGTGCCAGTCGCTCCCCGTCTCGTTCGCATCGAGGCCGTACTGCCCGTCGATCTCGGCGTTCGGCGGCGTCTCCTTGTTCATCTTGTAAACGAAGTAGCCTTTGCCGCTCTGTGTCGCGCTCGGCCCGACCATTCCGTAGCGGTGCTCTTTCCATGTGAAGTGAAGGACGTTGCCGGTGTGCGCCCCCGAGAGCTCGCCCCACGCGCTCTGATCGGTGCGCTTCCATTTGGCGATCACGTGCGCGTCATTCTCTTGCATGTGCAGGTAACCGAAAACGGGATGGTAGTAGACGCCCGTCCACGTTTCGCCTTGAGGCATCTCGCCCGGCGTGATGTTGGCACTCTTAGCGTCTTTGCCGTCGCCGCACGCGGTGAGAGGGGCCGTCATGGCGCCGAGGGCGATCGCGATCGCCGCAGCGGTGAAGGTGCGCTGGAAGTTCATAACGCGCAGATTATCAGGTTTTTTCCCTGCTTGTCTGGGCGACTTTTCCAGGCCGCGTGGCTCTACTGAGCGATGAGCCATCGTTCGTGGACCCTTCTGCGCCTCCTTTTTGCAGGCCTTCTCTTGGGGGCCTGCGGTGCACCCGCAACCGAAGCACCTCGTCTCGCCGCGCCTGCAGCGCCTTCTCCGATCGGTCCTGCAATGGCCGCAGGCGGAAGCAAAGTCCTCGTCCAAGAGTCGGGGCTCACGGATTTTTTTGCGGACGAAGACGCCCAGGTCCGCGCGGCGACGACGGCGTGGCTTCGAGCGAACACTCCGTGGGACGTCGTCTCCGCGGACCAAGTGGAGACCGTGCGTGTGCGCGCGCTTGGCGGCAGAAACCTGAAGACCGGAGCCACGTGCGGTGGACCTCGCCATTCCCATGAGGGCTACGAGCGCGCGTTCGGGAGCTACGACGCCGCCCACTTCGGCGTGAAGTGCGGAGTGACGTGCGCCCTCCAGCTTTCGGTGTCTCGGAATCCGCGGGGCGCGACGCGCTCACCGCTGTCGTCCGAGGGAGCGGTCGAATTTTACTTTGCCGCGGCGGTCTCCGCGCCCGTGACGATTGAAACGGTCTTACGCGCGATTCCCAATCTCCGACGCGAGACGGCGGAGAGGGACGAAGGACCAGCTGAGCTCTTGGCGGACTTCGAGACCAGCCGGCTGCCGCGCCCGCGATCGAGCGTGAAGCTTTCGGTGTGGAATGGGCTCGCCCCCGACGCGTTTGCCTCCATCCAATCCGAGATCGACGCATGCTACCGCCCGGGCGGCGGACAAGAAATGTTTCTGCTCTCCGTTCGCGAAGGAGGCCACGTGGATCGCTGCGAAGGGCGTCCTTGGAATGCCGTGCCGTCTCGGGGGTGCGTCTGCGCTGCGCTGAAGAAGGTGCAGCTTCCCGCGTCGGTCGCCGGAACGCGCGCGGCCTTTGATGCTCTGCATCAAGACAAAGACGGCGCGATCACCCCACCGCGAACGCCGCCCTGCACCGACGATTAGGGATTCGCGTCTTCGGCGTCGGGCGGCGCGTTTTCGTCCTCCAGCGCAGCACCGTGGCACTTCTTGAACTTTTGCCCGCTCCCGCACGGACACGGATCATTTCGTCCGACCTTCGGGGCGGCTCGCTGCACGGGCTGCGCAACGGCGCGCGCTTGAGGTCGTCGCGGAGGTTGCGACTGCCCTGGCGCGGATGCCTCGGCCTCGCCACCGTCCGGTTCCGAGCCATGGCGAAGCTGCATCGAGGCCAGAGCTGCCTCGTGACGCGCGAGATCCTCCTGCTCCATACGCTCGATCTCGTTCGGCTTCTGCACCTGGACCTTGAACACCTTGGTCGCCACGTTGCTATTGGTGGCCAGCATCATGTTCACGAAAAGGTCGTAGCCCTCTTTCTTGTACTCTTGCTTCGGATCCCGCTGGCCGTAGCCGCGGAGGCCGATGCCGTCGCGCAAGTGTTCCATGTTCGTCAGGTGCTCGACCCACGCACGGTCGATCTCTTCGAGATAGAAGTGACGAAATGCACGAACGAGGAGCTCGGTGCCCATCTCCTTTTCTTTCGCGTCGAGCACGGCGGCGGCCTGCGTATAGAGCTTGTGGGCAAGCTCGCCGACGTCGTTGATGTGCTCGAACTCCACCGGCTTGAAGCTGAAGTTCTCGAACATTCCGGAGTGGAGGTCCTTCCACTTCCAGTCCTCGGGGGGGATGGTCGACGGGCAGGACTCCTCGATCATCGCGCCAATGATGCCGTCGGTGAGATCGAGGAGACGCTCACGTTGCTCGGTGACGCTCTGCGGAATCTCCTCGAGCAGGCGCTCGTAGATCTTCATCGGCTTCTTCGCTTCGCCCTCTTTGTAGTCGAAGCGGTAGCCCCAGAATTGGTAGATGTCGCCGCGCAGCGATTCCATGCTGAAGAGCTCCTCGAGCTCTTCGATCGTCGTCGGCTTCTTGACCGGCTCGCCGTTCTTCGGGAGCGGCATTCCGTAGTGAAGAAGCATGTCGCGGATGGCGTCCTTCACTTCGTCGCGGATGCGATCGAGCGGCTTGATCTTGCGCGGCTTGCCGGTGGGCTTTCCTTCATCGTCGAGCTTCTCGGGTTTGTAGATGCCGAGGAGGAGCTGCTGACGGATCGTGTAGACCGTCTTTCGCTGCTCGCTCATCACGTCGTCGTACTCGAGCAAGTTTTTTCGAATGTCGAAGTTGCGCCCTTCGACCTTGGTCTGCGCGTCGCTGATCGATTTGGTGACCCAGGGGTGCTCGATGGGCTCGTCGTCGGGCATGCCCATGCGTTCCATGAGCGCCTTCACGCGGTCGCCCGCGAAGATGCGCATCAAGTCGTCTTCGAGAGACAGGTAAAAACGGCTCGATCCCGGATCGCCCTGGCGACCAGCGCGGCCGCGAAGCTGGTTGTCGATGCGGCGTGACTCGTGGCGCTCGGTGCCGAGAATGTGGAGGCCGCCGGCGGCTTTGACCTCGTCTCCCTCCGCCTTGCACGAGGCTTCGAGCTTGGCGACTACCTTCGCGAACTCTTCCGGCTCTGCGTCGGGATCGCGGTTTTGCTCCTTGAACTCGAGCTTCGCGAGCATCTCCGGGTTACCGCCGAGGACGATGTCCGTTCCTCGACCGGCCATGTTCGTGGAGACCGTGATGGCTCCTTTGCGCCCGGCTTGGGCGACGACGTAGGCCTCTTTCTCGTGCTGCTTGGCGTTGAGGACGGCGTGCGGGATCCCCTTCTTTTTGAGGATCTTCGCGACAGCTCCACTTTTTTCCACGCTCGTAGTTCCCACGAGAACCGGCTGCCCGCGCTCGTAATACTCGATGAGCTCGTCGGTCACGGCGGTGAACTTTTCGCGCTCCGTTTTGTAGACGAGATCTTCGTGGTCGATGCGGCCGACGGGTTTGTTCGTCGGGATCTGAATGACGTTGAGCTTGTACGTGGAGTGGAACTCCGCGGCCTCGGTGTCGGCCGTTCCCGTCATTCCGCCGAGCTTCTTGTAAAGGCGAAAGAGGTTCTGGAAGGTAATCGTGGCCATGGTGCGCGTCTCTTCCTGGATGCGCACGTTCTCCTTGGCTTCGACGGCCTGGTGTAAGCCGTCCGACCAGCGGCGTCCGGGAAGAACGCGGCCGGTGAACTCGTCGATGATCATCACCTTGCCGTCGTCGGCGACCAGGTAGTTCACGTCGCGCTTGTAGAGGGCGTGGGCGCGAAGGCACTGGCTCAAGATGTGGAGCGACTCGAGGTTGACCGGGTCGTAGAGATTCGTGATGCCCATCAATTTTTGGGCGTGGTCGATGCCGCTGTCGGTCAGCGAAACGGAGTGGGCCTTTTCGTCGACGTCGTAGTGCTCGTCTTTGCGGAGGCGAGGGATCACTTCGTTGATTGACTGGTATTTCGCGCTCGAGGCTTCTTGCTGCCCGGAGATGATGAGCGGAGTACGCGCCTCGTCGATCAGGATGGAGTCGACCTCGTCTACGATCGCGTAGTGGAGCTCGCGCTGTGCATACTCGAGCGCGCTGAACTTCATGTTGTCGCGGAGGTAGTCGAAGCCGAACTCGTTATTTTGCCCGTAGGTGATGTCGCACCGGTAGGCCTCCTTCTTCTCGCGGTCCCCTTGCGAGTTGACGACCACGCCGGTGGAGAGGCCCAAAAAGCCGTAGAGCTTGCCCATCCACTCCGAGTCGCGGCGGGCGAGGTAGTCGTTCACGGTGACGACGTGGACCCCTTTGCCTTCGAGCGCGTTCAGGTAGCAGGCGAGGGTGGCGACGAGCGTCTTACCTTCACCGGTGCGCATCTCGGCGATGGCCCCGTTGTTGAGGACCATTCCGCCGATCAGCTGGACGTCGAAGTGGCGCATCTTGAGGGAGCGCTTTCCGGCCTCTCGGCAGACGGCAAACGCGTCGACGAGAATGTCGTCCACCGACGCCCCCTGATCGAGCTTCTCCTTGAACTCGGCCGTTTTTGCCTTGAGCTCGGCGTCCGTGAGCTTCGAGATCTTCGGCTCGAGCGCATTGATCAGCTCCACGCGCGGTCTCAGCCGCTTCACTTCGCGTTCGTGGGACGTTCCGAGGAGTTTCTTGAGAGCCCAAGTCAACATGACGTCATCACCTTACGCATCATTAGTAGGACCCTCGTCGGAGCGCAAACCACGCCGGAAAACAGGGGTCGGCGAATCATAATGCTCAAATCGAGCGCGTGCTCGCAACCCGAGGGCGCGGCGCCGATTCAGAGCCAGCCGTTGTCTTGGTACCACTTCGCCGCGAGCATCGTGCCTTCGCGCCACTGCACCTCGGGCTTCCAGCCAAGGTCTTTTCTCGTGTCGTCGGAGTTGCAGACCCAGTGCGCCTGCTTCAGCTCGTTCACCTTGTCGCGCGTGAGCATGACCGCCTTGTTGGAAAATTTTCCGTAGAGCTCCGAGCCGAGTGCGGCCGCGGCAACCACCGCGAGAGGGATACCAAAACGCAATCGGGCTCGACGTCCGAGGGCGTGCTCGACGTCGGCCAACGCTTCGCGCCACACGTGCGCAGTTCCGTCGTCGACGAAGTACGCATTGCCGCTCGGGACGTCGGCCTCGATCGCGCGCACGCAGGCGCTCGCCGCGTCGGAGGCGTAGATGACACTGAGGGTGTTGAGCCCGTCGCCCAAGATCGGAAGCACGCCGCGCGACACCGACTGGAAGAAAGCGAAGGTCTCGTTGTCGCGGGGTCCATAGACGAGCGGCGGACGAATGACGGTCACCGGAAGGCGGTCTTTTTCGGCGCGAACGAGGCGTTCTGCGTCGCCCTTCGAGCGCCCGTAGTGGGTCACCGGGTTGGGGGCTTGGCTCCCGCTCACCGGCTTTCCGTCGTACGACGGACCGACGGCGGCGAGGCTCGAGATGAAGACGAACCGTTTGAGCCCCGGGGCATGCTTCTTCGCGGCGTCGAGCAGGTTCACCGTCCCTTGCACGTTGGTCGCGCGAAACTCGTCGGGCGTCCGCGCCTTGACGAGACCTGCGGAGTGAATGACCGCGTCCACTCCCTTCATCGCCTCGTGGACCTTGTCGGCGTCCTCCACCGCGCCCTCCGCAAATTCAAGCCGATCCAGCTTCTCCAAGAACTTGCGGTTGGAGCTTTTGCGAACGAGCGCGCGCACGATGTGCCCTTCGCGCGAAAGTTGCTCGGCGATGTGGCTGCCCAAAAATCCGCTGCCGCCGGTGACGAGGACCCTCACGACAGCGCCTTCGAGAACACGCGGTACTTTTTGTAGAGCTTGGCGCCCATCAGCTTGATGGCGACGTTGATGGGAGCGTTGTCCTCGAGCGTCCAGCCGAGCTCGCCCCACTGGATGCCGATCCGTTTGCCGCTCTCGTTGAGCTCGCCGAAAAGATAGAGCGACAGCCCCGCGTATTTTCGGTTGTGCCGATACTTTTTGCGGATGCCGAGGATGACCAGGCGCGCGCTCCGTGGGCCTTCCACCTTCAAGCGATAGAGGAGCTTGGCGAGGCCGAAGGGAAAGAGCTTTCCGTTCAGATCGCCGATCATGTCGTTGATGTTCGGCAGGCAAAGAGCGACGGCTGCCGGCTCGCCGTCGATGAACACGATGCGCGTAATTTCGGGGGCGAGAATGAGCTTGAAGTCCGCCTCCATCTTCTTCGCTTCCTTGCGCGTGAGTGGCACGAAGCCCCAGTTGTCGCTCCACGCGTCGTTGAATACGTCGAGGACGATGCCCACGTCGCGATTGAGATCCTTCATCGAGACCGGCCGGCTGGTGACCTCGGGCATCGCCTTCATCTCTTCGTGGGCCTTCTTCGTGCGGGGATTCAGCTCGCCCACCGTGTATTTCCAGGCCAACACGTCCTTCAACTTTTCGTAGCCCGCGCTCTCGATGAGCCCCGCCTGGTACGGGCGGTTGTGCGGCATCAGGACGACAGGCGGTGTGTCGAAGCCTTCGATGAGACAGCCCATCTCCTCGTTGATGCTGAGAGACATTGGCCCCTGGGCGCGCTTCATTCCTTTTTTCTTCAGCCAAGACTCTGCGCGCGCGAGGAGGGCGGACACCACCGCGGCGTCGTCGATCGTGTCGAGAAACCCCCAGAACCCGGTGTCGTCTTTGTAGCGATCGAGGTGCTCGCGATCGATCTGCGCGCTCACCCGCCCGACGCACTCCCCGCCCTTGTACGCAGTGAAGAGGGTGCCCTCGGCGTGCTCGAAGAAGGGGTTCTTCTTGGGGTTCAGGCGATCCTTTATGTCTTGATCGAGCGCTCGGACATAGTTGGAATCACCGGCGTAGACCGTGTTGACGACGTCCAGAAAAGCTCGAATGTCGCCGCCCATGGGGGTTTCGCGGATCTCAATCATGTTGGCAGACGCCTAGTCGATTTTGCTGCGGGAGGGAACGAGCTGCCGGGGTTGGCAGGCTGTAGAAAGCCTCGCCTCGATCGAACGCTATTTCCGTAGCGCAGCGTAGAACTGCGAATCGCGGCGGCGAAGGCGGAGGAGCAGCTGGCCGTCGGCGGCAGACTGCTGAAGCTGCTGCGAGTTCGGGTCCTGAATGCCGTCTACTTCGACGACGACGTCACCGACCTTGAGCCCTGCGCGATCGGCGGTCGAGCCCGGGGACACCGCGGTTACCACCGGAAGGGCTTTTGCGGGGAGACCCATCTGGGCAGCTTGCGCGGGTGCAAGATCGCGCACGCTCAGACCGAGGCCCGATTGCGGAACGCCTTGCTGCTGAACAGGAGCCGGCGTCATGGGTGGTTCCGGTCGCGCCGCAAGGGTCACCGTGGCGCCGTAGTGCTTGCCGTCACGCACGATTTCGAGCGGCGTCTGCGCGCCGACGTCGCGCGAGATGACCTCGCGGATGAGATCGTGACCATCGTGGACCGCGCGTCCGCCGACCGACGCGATGACGTCTCCCGGCTTGATTTGAGCCTTTTGAGCGGGCCCCGCGTCGGTCACAGAGTTGATGAGCGCGCCTGCCCGCGGATCGAGCTTCATAGCGGCGGCGAGCTCCGGCGTCAGATCTTGCACGCCTGCGCCAATCCACGCGCGCTCGACGTGGCCCGTCTTCAAGATCTGTTCGGCGGCGCGGCGCGCGATGTTCGAAGGCACCGCAAAGCCAATACCGGAGCCCTTGCCGACGATCATGCTGTTGATGCCGACGACCCTCCCTTCGAGATCGCACAGCGGCCCGCCGGAGTTGCCCGGGTTGATGCTCGCGTCGGTCTGCAGGTAGTCCTCGATGGCGTTCATGCCGAGGCCGCCCCGCCCTCGCGCGCTCAAGACGCCGGTCGTCACGGTGTAGCCGAGGCCGAAGGGGGAACCGATCGCGACCACCCACTCGCCGACGCGCGTCGTGTCGGAGTCGGCAAACTTCGCGGCCACGAGCCCCGTGGCTTCGACCTTCACCACCGCCAGATCCGTCGCCGGATCGCGCCCGACGAGCCGCGCGGGAAGAAAGCGCCCGTCGCGCAGATGCACGTTGATGGTCAGCGCTTCGTCGACGACATGGTTGTTCGTGAGGATCGCTCCATCGGGAGTGAAGACGACCCCCGAGCCGGTTCCACGCGCGACCGGTGAGTCGACGCCGTTCCCGCGACCGAGCATGTGCACCAGCCTGTCGGCGCCTTCATCGCGCGCGGTGACGTCGATCTGCACCACGCTCGGGCTCACACGCTCGGCCACGTTCACGAACGCATCGGACAGGCGACGGGCCTCGGCTTGCGACGCTTGCAGTTGCACGGCGCTCGGCGGCGGTGGGCTGGGCGCGGCTGCGGGCTCCTTAGGCTCCGCAGTGGCGGCTGGCGCAAAAGACAGCGTGGAGAGGGCGAGTGCAACGAACAGCGTTTTCGGGCCGATGTGATGAAGCATGCGTTACGACCTCTTCGTGTGGAGCCTAAGGCAACTTGGAAAGACTGTGGATCGTGGACATTCCCACGGGCGAAACCCGTGAGCGTCCCTAACCATTCCGGATGTTAAGGCGCCGAGGAGCCTTGGACCAATTTGGTCACTATTCGGGACCACGGTCGTGCTCCGAGGGCCAGCGCGGCCCGATAAAGCGCGGTATTCGGGGCGGTGAGGTCGGTGAGCTCGATGGTGGGCGCCTCGCGCGAGACGGCGATGCGGCACCCGAGCGCAATGAGCGGCGCCACGAGAGCGTGTGGGTCGCCCGCCGGATCGACGGCAAACCGACCTAGAATCGACCGCTTGGTGGGCACGAACGGAGGATCGAGTGGGGCGATGGCGACGCTGGCTGCGGCGCGCACATGACCTTTTGCATCCACGGTGACCAGCTCGATGGCCTCTGCTGCATCGCGGTAGGTTCGCGCGAGGTGCGTCGAGATGGACCCGACGAAGGTGGCGTCGATGGCGCGCGGCCGATCGAAACGTAGGTCGCCACTCGAACGCCGTCGCACCGCAAGCTGCGACTCGAGCATGCCTATCGCCAAGGCATCTCCTGGTTCGGCCACGCGCGCGTGCAGGGCCGTCGGCCAGACCGGGTGGGACGTGCTCATGCGTGCGCTCCATGAAACAGGCGCGTAGCCGAGACGCTCGTAGAACGCGTGGGCCGGGTTGGGCTCGAGGACTTCGGCGGCCATCACGACAGGGCCGTTTCGCGAGAGGCTCGCGGCGTGAACGGCGAGCGCCTCGAGAAGCGCGCGACCGACCCTGAGCCCGCGCGCGCGCTCGCCCACGATGAGAGATCGGACCTCGCAGGTGAACGGGGTCTGCGGTTCGATTCCATGGCGTTCGAACCAGCCCTCCACCTGTCCGACGACGTCTGGATTTCGGGAGCGACCTTCGTTGAACGCGGCGATGAGATGAACGTGCCGGCCGAGGACGGGGTGACCGCCACGCACGCGCGCATCTTCGTCGAGACGCACACCGATCCGCTCGAAAACTTTTGGATCGCGCGCGCTCGCATAGCCGCCCCAGCTCTCGTGCGCTTCCCAAAGCTCGCGCCATAGCCCGGCGATGACGGCTCCTTCGCCGGGCGCGGCCGCCCTCACGTGGATACGTTCGAAGGCAGTCACCGCGGCCATGGTTCCCCCGCTTCTGCAGGCAGCTCGAGATCGATGGCTTCGAGCGTGAGCCCGAGACCGGGGGCGGTGATTCCTGCGCGCCGGCGATCACGCGCGCCGATGGCCACGGCGATCGTTCCCTCCGGCAGGTGACCACGCGCCACGTCGACCAAGGTTCCCACGAGGATGCGGATCATGTTGTGGAGGAACGCCGTCCCCTCGATGGCAATGGTCAGGAGGGGCCCTTCGTGCTCGACGATCACCTTGGTCATCGTACGCACGGTCTCGATCCGGGGATCGTGCGCCGAGCGGAAAGCCGCAAAGTCGTGGGTCCCTTCGATGAGCGAAGCCTCTCGGCGCAAGAGATCGAGATCTAGCTTCCAGCCCACGCGCCAGGCCTGGGTGCGCTCGAGGGGATGCCGCACGCGATCGAGGAGCAAGCGGTAGCGGTAGCGCTTCGTTCGCGAAAAAAATCGCGGGTTGTAGCCGGTCGTGATCCGTCTTGCTTGGCGCACGCACGCGTCGTCCGGGAGGTGCTGGTTCAGCGCGAGGACCCAGCCGCGCGGAGGAATGTCGAGCGACGCGTCGAAGGCCACCATCTGGCTTTCGGCGTGGACGCCGGCGTCGGTGCGGCTGGTACCGCGCGCGCCGCTCGCTCGCGGATCCAGGGCAAAAATTGCTCCTTGAAGCGTTTCTGCGACGGTGCGCTCGTCGCGTTGGGCGGCCCAACCCTTAAACGCGGTGCCGTCGTACGCGAGCTTGAGGAGCACGCCGAAGCGATCGTTTCTCGGTTCCACTACACGACCATATAGCGCCCGGATCGCATGAGCGCAGATCCATCGAGGTCTACGTCGGCGCCAGCGCAGGTCATGGCCAGCCGCGCTCGGGTGGCGACGGTGCCGCCCGTGAGCTCGGAGAGCGTCGAGCCGAAGGAGATGTGGAGCCCCGGCAAATTCTGGTCGCACGTGAGCTCGCCGATCGGCTGAAGAATTCCGACGTTCGTTCCGAGGGAGATTTGCCCGACGCGATCGAGGTTGTGCTCGCGTCGCAAGAATTCCTCGACGCTTCGCTGCAGCGCGAGATCCGTCGAGCGGACGTTCTTGCAAACGCCACCTTCGATCTCGACGCGTACCGGATGGCGTTCGAGCAGCCCTGCCGCGGCGCCCGCAAATCCGCCGATGCTGGCGTCGGCTACGAACGTTCCGTTCACGTCGGCGGGTGCGGTGATCAGCTGCCCCGACGGCAGATCTTCCCACCGCCCGGGGCGCACCACGCCGACCCATTCCACCCAACGGCGGTCCGCTCCGATCCGCACTTCCAGATCCGATCCTGCGGCGGTGCGAAGGTGAAGCTTCGAGTTGGAACGCATGCGTTGACGCACCGCCCGCGTGGCGTCGAGGATGCGCGACGGGTCCACCGTGAAACCGGCGAGCATGGACCGCCGCGTGACCCCAAGCATGCTCCCATGCCTTAAATTCAAGGCTTTAACGAGACCCACGAGCTCTTCGCGCATGCCAAGCTCACCGTCGTCGCAGCCCACGATGAGGAGCGTCGCCTGTGCTTTCTCGACCTCGTTCCGGACGCCCTCGGGTAGCCGCCGCAGGGGCCGCTCACCAAAATCTTCCAGCTCCACGACCACCGTCGTCGCCCCGACGTGGCCGGCGCCTTCCTCGATCTCGAGGGCTACATCCTTGCGAGCGCGATCGCTGACGACGAGCAGGCGTTCACCACGGACGAGCCCGAGCGCGCTCTCCACGATCCGCCGCGACGCATTCACCAGATCGAAATCAATCTCCGAAAGCCGCGTCGCCGCCACGAGCGGACGCATCGACGGAGGACGCACCGAAGGAGGACGCACCGACGGAGGACGCACCGAAGGAGGACGCGGCAGCCGCACGCCCACCGGAGGAATCGAGCGCGCAGTCGGCGCAGCGCCCCGCCTCGTCTTGTCGTCGTCCACCGACACGAATCAACCCGCCTCGGCTACGTCCGCCGCTGCATCCCTCATGGCCGGTCCGTCAGCGGGCGCGTCGCTCATGCCGTCTCCGACTTGCGCATCCGGCACCGGCGGGATCATCGTCGCGTCGAGGAGAGGCGGAGCGGCGGTGCATTTTTGGGACGAGCAAACTCCCGACAAGCAGTCATCGGCCTTGAGACAATCCTCACCGATCGTCCTTCGAGTCTCGGTGCACGCGCCAATCATGCCAACGAAGAACAAGCAGATGGCGACATGCAACAGACGCATCGCTCGAGGCTACATCAGTCAGGCGCCGCGTCGCCGTCGATTTTTGCGTCCCCGGGAGCGTCGTTGCCGCCGTCTACCGCCGTGTCGGCGCCCGTTTCGCCTGCCTCGTCCGCCGCTCCCTCAGCAGACCCGCCCTCGAAGTCCGGGCCACAATGCGTGTTCGGCAGGCTGCAGTCGGGCGTTGTTCCGTCAGTCGAGCAACCGCCGTTCGCGAGAAGGACGGCGGGGAGAATTACGAACGCGGCGACGAGGGCGTCCAGTCTTCGCCGAGCTCGAGCGGGTGCACGCCGAGGCATCAGCGACCGCCGGGGACGAACGCGATCGGGACGTTCGCGTCCACGCATCCGCCCTTCGGGGAAGGGAAATGCCCGGACTGGCGGAACATGTTGGCGACGCACTGACCCACGCCAGCCGACCCCATGTCGTTGCTCGCGACGCCGGCGCTGCACACGTTGCCGTTTGGCGCGATGCGCACGCTGATAGAGACTTTGCCTTGCAGCGAGTTGTCTTGCGCGAGCGCCGTGTCGTAGCAGCGGTGTGCTTGTTTGGCGCGGAAGGCGAGGGCGCTCTCGAGATCGGGAGTCGTGCCACCGGTGCAGTTCTTCTGATCGCATCCGGCGTTGCTGTTGGTAGTCGTCGCGTGTCGCACCGGCTCGACCGCCGCATCGGGCACCGCGACGGGGAGCGGAATGTCATCGATCCGAAGCACTGGGCCTGAAGATGGAGCGACGACGACCGAGGCTACGGGAACGACCGGCGTCGGCTTTTCTCCCCCGCACGTCTTGAAGAGCACGATCGCGACGAGGGCTCCCAACACCAAAACGACGGCGATGTACTTTCCATTTCCGCCAGTGGGCGGGGGCACGACGCTCGTACTCATCTCGGGATTGACCTCATGCCTTCGGACGATACGAAAACTCCGTAGCGGACGCGAGTATACAAACTTACGTCAGTCCTCGGACCCGGATTTCACATAAAAGCTCACGGTTGTGTCCCCATAGTGGCGGGTGTCCTCCAAACGCAGCCCCGGGAGGGAAGGGGGCGGGTCTGCCGTAGCGTGCTCTACGACGATGCGTGCATCGGGATCGATCACCGTCGAGTGTGTGAGGGGCGCAAGGGCGCGGGCGAGCGCGCCGCTGGGTACGTCGGCGTACGGCGGATCGCAGAAAACAAGCTGAAAGCCATTTCCGTGAAGGAGAACGAGGCAGCGCTCTACGGCCTTGGGAATGATCTTGATCTGCTCGCCGAGACCAAGGGCCTCGACGTTTGCCCGAATCGCGAGGAGAGCATCGCGCCCCCGCTCGACGAGGGTTGCGTGCGCGGCCCCGCGCGAGACTGCCTCGAGCCCGAGCGCGCCCGTCCCTGCGTAAAGGTCGAGGACCCGCGTTTCTTCGATGGCGCCCGCGGAGGTCAAAATGCCAAAGACGGCCTCCCGGACGCGATCCGAAGTGGGACGCGTTTCGATCCCGCGCGGGGCGCGCAGGCTTCTCGATCGATGAAGACCACCCGTAATCCGCACACCGACGCCCTTTGCTAGAGGTCCGAGAAAAAGGTTAGCCTAGACGCATGTTCGGATTTTTACGCTGGGCGTTAGCGGCACAGGCGACACTTTTCGTCCTCTTCTTTTCGTCGGGCGCGCTCGCGCAGCCGAAGAGCACGGGCGCGCTTCACGTCCTCACCTTCGACTCCGACGACGCAGAAGACCAGGCCGACGCGTTGAGCACGGCGCTCCGCTCCAGGGTTCGATCGAGCCCCGGTTGGAATCTCGCGGAGACGTCGAGCTCGCTCAGCATGCTGACCGCCGCGCTCAAGTGCCCACAAAAACCCGACGCAGCGTGCCTCCAGCGGATCGGCGATCAAATCAAGTCCGACAAGTTCGTGTGGGGCGTCGTCTCCAAGAGCGGTAAGGGCCAGCTCAGCGCCGAAGCCCACCTCTGGACGCGCGGCAAGCCCGACATCTCTGCGCGTGAGTCGTTCAGCGACAACCTCAAAGATTCGAACGACGACAACATGAAGCGCCTCGCAGGGCACCTTTGGGACAAGCTCACCGGAACGGTCAGCGCCTCCTTCATCATCGTGCACGCCGGCGAAGGCGAAGGGTCGGTCCTCGTCGACAACGTCGTCCGTGGACAGCTCGATCACGGGCAGACGAAAGTCGAAGTCGCGCCCGGCACCCATGTCGTCGAAGTCCGCGCGCCCGGCTTTCAGCCTTCACGTCAGAGCGTCCCGGTCACCCTCGGTGCAGACACACCGGTCACCCTCACTCTCGTCGCCGAAAACGCGAAGCCGGTCGTCGAGCCGCCGCACGAGGCGGAGAAGTCGGGATCGGGAAGAAAAATTCTCGCGTACAGCGTCATCGGTCTCGGCGTCGTCGCCGGAGTCGTGGCGGTCGTCGAGGCGGCGCACTGGGGCGGATTGCAGACGAAGATCAATGCCGATCGCCAGGGAAATTACGGCGTTGCCGGTCCGGTGGTCGCCGACCCGTGCAGCGTCTCGCCGTCCACGATGCAGGCCGCTCACGCCTGCACTACGAACAAAGACGCAAAGACCTCGAGCTTGCTCGCGTGGGTTCTTGGCGGCGTCGGCGTCGCAGCCATCGCCACCGGGAGCATCCTCCTCATCACGGATCGGTCCCAAGGCAAAGAATCGGGAACGACGGCGAAGAAGCTGCGCGTCACTCCGTACGCCGGGCTTCGGTCCGGCGGTCTCCAGCTCGACATGACCTTCTGAACCACCAAGAAGGAAGCGAAGGGGAAAGATGGTGCGCATGCGTGTCTCGCGGTGGCTCCTGCTGAGCGCTTCGTCTGTCCTCGGTTCCGTCGCGCCCTCGGCGCACGCGCAGCAGCCTCCGAGATCGGGAGCGGCGGTCCAAGCGGCGTCGCGTTCCGTCGTGTTCCTCACGCTCGAATCCGATGACGCGGAGGACCAAGCGGAAGCCTTGAGCGGCGCGTTTCGCTCCCGCGTGCGGACTGCGCCGAAGTGGACCCTCAACGAATCCGCGACGTCCCTGAGCCTCCTCACCGCAGCCTTGAAATGCCCTGCGAAGCCCGATCCTACGTGCCTCCAGAAGATCGGCGATCAGGTAAAGGTCGATCACTTTTTTTGGGGGGTCATGACGAAGACGCCGCCGAATCAAGTGTCGGCGGAAGTGCATCTGTGGACCAGAGGAAAGCCCGAGCAGGTCGCGAAGGAAACGTTCAGCGACAACCTTCGCGATCAGAACGATGACCTCCTCCGGAGGATAGCCGGCAAGGTCTTCGAAAAGCTGACGACGGGAACTACCACCTCGGGCGAGCTCAGGGTGCGCGCCGGTGAAGTCGACGGCACACTTCTCATCGACGGAATGCCGCAAGGGCAAGTCGAGCACGGAAACGTGATTGTCGAGGTGAAGCCGGGGCTGCACGTCGTGGAGGTGAAAGCCGAGGGCTACGAGCCAATGCGGCAGAGCCTCGTCATCCGCCCCGGTGCCGAGCTCGTGCTCGATCTTCGTCCGGTGCGCACAGCCGCCGTCCCGCCACCGGAACATCCTTCGAAGCCGGTCTCTACGCGTCTCATCGTCGAGCTGTCACTCATCGGCATCGGCGTAGGATTTGGGGTCGCGGGTACCGTGTCGGGCGTGCGTTTCTTGTCGCTTCAGGCCGACAACAAGGCCGATCACACCGCGTACCGGGCCGACGATTTTTGCAACCCGGCTGCCTTTCACACGGCGACCGATCAAGAGCTGAGCGACGCTTGCAGCCGCATCCATCGCGCGAAATCGGCGCGCACCGCAGAGATCATTCTCTACGGAATTGGAGCGGTGGTTGGAGGAACGGGCCTCGCGTTTCTCCTTGGAGATCCTTACCTCCGCGGTGCAGACAAAACGACGGCGACCCGCGCGCCGACCGTCCACTTTGCGCCGCGCCTAAGCCCTGGCACGAACGGCATCGACCTCGTGGGAACTTTCTAGAATTCTACGTGAAGAGGTCGCTCATCGAGTAGCGCCGCGGTGGCTTTCCGATCACGAAGCGCGCGGCCCGAAGCGCCCCCCGCGCGAAAAGATCGCGGCTCGAAGCGCGGTGGACAAGCTCGATTCGCTCCCCTTCACCGAGCAGATGAACATGGTGATCACCGATGACGTCACCACCGCGGATCGCGTGCATGCCGATTTCCGTGGCGGTCCGGGCACCGGGTCGTCCCTCACGCCCGTGCGTGATCGTGCTCCGCTCCGAGCGGGTGCTCTGGGCGATCTCGGCGAGGCGAAGAGCGGTGCCGCTCGGGGCATCCACTTTGCGTCGGTGATGGGTTTCGGTGATCTCGATGTCGAAATCCGTGCCCAGCATTTCGATCGCGCGCGCCACGAGCACGCCGAGGACGTGAACGCCCACGCTCATGTTTGGAGCCCAAAAGATAGGTACTCTCGCGCTCGCGGCGTCGAGACAGCTCAAGGTATTTTCGTCGAGCCCGGTGGTGCCACTGACGATCGCTGCTCCCGCATCCGCGGCGATCACGCTGAGCGCGCGCGTCGCCTCGGGGCTCGAAAAATCGATCACTACCTCCGGTTGAGAGCGACCGATGGACGCGAGATCTTCACCCGCGCTCACCTGCGCCACGACCTCGAAGTCGAGCTCGCCGGCCAGGCGAAGCACCGCTTGCCCCATGCGACCGCTCGCACCGAGGACGGCGAGTCGTGTCATTTCTCGTTGGACCGAGCGTAGGACTCGAGGACCGCGGTGATCGCTGCCCGCGCTTTTTCCGAAGCCGGAGCGAGAGGCCCGCGCACGACGTCGCGAATTTTCCCGCGCATTGCCAGGGCTGCTTTTGCGGGCGCAGGATTGGGCTCGACGAACATGACCTCGTGCACCGGAAGGAGCGCGAGGTGCGCTCGAAGTGCCTTCACCCGATCGCCGTCGAGCGCAGCCCGCGTGGCATGAACGACCCGCGCTGGAAGCAAGTTGGAGGTCACGCTGATGACGCCGCGTGCGCCGACCGAGATCATCGGCAAGGTGAGGGCGTCATCTCCGCAGAGCACCGTCAGTCGATCGCCGAGCCTTCGCATCAAATCTTGCGCGCGAAGTACGTTGCCCGTGGCCTCTTTCACCGCGACGATATTTTTTGCCGTCTCGCAGAGGCGTACCATCGTCTCCACGCCAAGATCGATCCCTGTGCGCCCCGGGATGTTGTAGACGACGAGTGGGCACGTGATGGCGGCCGCCACCGCCACGAAGTGCTGGTAGAGCCCTTCCTGGCTGGGCCTGTTGTAGTAGGGCACGACCACCATCACGGCGTCCGCGCCCGCAGCCTCCGCCGCTTTGGCGAGCTCGACGGTGTCGTCGGTCGAGTTCGACCCCGCCCCAGCAATGACCTGGGCGCGTCCGTTGGCCCGTTTCACCGTGCGCTCGATGACCGCGCGTTGCTCATCGTGCGTGAGAGCCGGGCTCTCCCCCGTCGTTCCGCACGGGACAATTCCGGTGATCCCTCCTTCGATCTGAAGATCGACGAGCGCGTCGAATGCCGCCCAGTCGATGGTCTTCGCCGCATCTTCGGCAAACGGGGTGACGATGGCGGTGTACGTTCCTTCGAGTTTCATCGCGTTTCCTGGGGTGCGGAGGTCTGCGGAAGTGCCGGCGCTTAATCGCTTACTCGAAGGCGGAGCGCAACCGAGGTGATGGCCCCCGCGACCGCTGTCACACGCCTGTGACATACGCCTTTCTTCGGCTGCCCAAGAGAAGGTATGGTCATGCGCGTGATACGCCTCAGCCGCCGCAGCATGGCTCTTGCCGCGCTCCTCGGTCTCTTCATCGCCTCGTTGTTCGTCGCGCCGCCCGCGGCTGCGGCAGGCTCCGACGTCGCCGTGTCGAACTCCGTTCAGTCGATCCTGGCGAACGACGTCCCCAACGCGAACTATGGGGACGCTCGGCGGAAATTGAAAGCTCTCGCCGAGAAGTGCAAGCGCGGCTGCAGCCCGCAGACGGTCGCGAAGATCGATGTCGCGCTGGCCGTCGTCGCTGCTCAAATCGGTCAGACAGAGGAGGCAAAGGCCCTCTTTGCTGGTGCGATCGCGCTCGACAGGAACGTCGACCTGCCCGGCGTCGCGTCCCCCGCCGCGACGGCCATGTACACCGAAGCGAAGACGGCCGCGCCGACGACCAAGGCTCCGCTCCCGGCCGCCCTCGAGAACAAGGACAAGCGCGCCGCGGAGCTGGTGGTGGCGGCTACGACCGCCGCGCTCGCCGGCAACAGCGACGTTTGCATTCAGAAGGCCACCGAGTCGCTCGCGATCGAAGAGCAGCCGCGAACGCGCCTGATCTTGGCAGGGTGCGATCAGAACGCCGGCAAGTTGCTCGACGCTCTTCGCGAGTCCAAGAAGGCTCTCGAAGCGGGCATCCAGAAGCGTGACGTGCCGCTCGCGCGCGAGGCCGCGGGGCGCGTCGAGGAGCTTCTGAAGCGGGTTCCGCACGTGACGTTCGCCCCTCCGACCACCGGCGGTGTGACCGAGATGAAGACGACGTTCGACGACAAGCCCGTTCCCCCGGAGAGCTGGAACAAGCCTTTCTCGGTCGATCCGGGCACGCACAAGATCCATGCGGAAGGCATGGCGAACAACATCAAGCTCGTCTTCGACCAGAGCCTAGAATTCAAAGACACACAGTCGCTCACCGTGCGCATCACGCTGAAGCCCGAGTCGCCGAAGTTCCTCACGGAAGGCCAGATGATCTGCATGCGCACCGCGCAGAGCCAGGACGAGGTCGCCAAGTGTCTACCCGACGCGAAGCCGCCGATCGTCGTGCGGGTGGGCGTCGCCATGAGCGCCTACGGCGACACCACGGCGACCCGCGTTTACAGCCCGTCCCTCAGCGCGGCGGTGACCTCACCCACCGCCGGATGGAACGTCGGCGCGTCGTACCTCATCGACGTCGTCTCCTCGGCCTCGCCCGACATCGTCTCGACTGCCTCCCGAAATTTTCACGACACTCGACACGCTGTCTCCGTCCGCGGCGGTTACAAGCCGGCCCGTTTCGGATTCGACGCCGCGGCCAGTTATTCCGCCGAGAGCGACTACATTTCTCGCTCCGCGCATATTGGCGTCCTCGGGGATTTCGCGAACAAGCAATTCAGCCCGCGGCTCGGTCTCGGTCACACCTCGGACACTCTCGGCCGCGCCGGGCAAGGCTTCAACGACTACAGCCACGGATTCTCGATCAACGACATCGACCTCGGGGCGACGTTCGTCTTGTCCGCCAAGTCGATCGCGGCAATCGGGCTCTCCGGCGCATTCGAGCGCGGCGATCAGTCGAAGTCGTACCGCCTGATCCCGATGTTCGGGAACGACGTCAACGTTCCTCTTGCGGCCAGCGTCAGCAGCGTCAACGCAAACCGTCTTCCCTTAAGGCCTTACGAGCAGCTTCCCTTGGCGCGCGATCGCTACGCGCTGGCCGGGCTCTACGCCACCCGCGCGGGACGAGCCACGCTTCGCGTCGAGGAGCGGATCTACCGCGACTCCTGGGCTGTGCTCGCGTCCACGACGGACGCTCGTTACATCTACGATCTTACGCCGCGCCTAAGCGTCTGGCCGCATGCGCGTCTCCACGCCCAGACGGGCGCAAGCTTCTATGAGCGCGCTTACCACGCGGAGATCGCGCCGGTCGTTCAAGTGCCGACCTACCGCACCACGGATCGCGAGCTGAGCCCCTTTTTGGCAGTGACCCTGGGTGGCGGCGCGCGCTTGAATCTTTCGCCGCCGAGCGCACGCTTTCGCTATGCCCTCACGGCCACCGGTGACGCGCTCGGTGCGCGCTACTTGAATGCGGTCTATATTCGGGATCGCATCGCCATCTATGGAAGCTTGGGGTTCGAGGCAGAGTTCGAATGAGAGCCGCAACCAAAACCGCAGTCTTGTACGCGTTGACGATCGCGGTCGTGAGCATGCTCTCGAGCTGCAGCGCGGATCCCGTCCAAGCCGATGGGATCAAAGCGCTCGGCAACGAGAAGGGAACCGCAAACGAGTTCCATCGTGCCGGTCAGCCCTGCGGGATCTGTCACCAGAGTGGTGGCTCGGCCACGAGCGATTTCAGCGTCTCGGGAACGGTGTTCGCGAGCTCGGACTCTCTCGTCGGCGTGGAAGGTGCGCGGGTCGATCTCGTGGATGCAAACAAGACCAGCCCGCCTGCGAGCATGCCGCTCCTGACCAACTGCGTCGGCAATTTTTTCGTTCTGCGAACCGATTGGAATCCCGCGTTTCCGATCGCGGTCCGCGTGACGAAGGGCGGCGTATCGCGCGCCATGCAGAGCCCGATCAACCGCGCGGGATCGTGCGCTGAATGCCACAAAGCGCAGGTGCCGCTCACGGATCCCTTCGGCACCGTGAGACCGGTGTTCGTCTTTGGTGCCGACGGCGATCCTGTCGGCAAGGCGAAGACATGCGATCGCGACCCCGATCTCGGAGTAGCCAAGTGATGAGGCGCAACGTCAAGCGAGCCGCGCGCGGCGCTCAAGTCGTCTTCTTGGTGGGCTGCGCTGCAGCTGCCGCGTGCGCCGATAGTCCGAGCTCCAAAGACGCAATTCCTACGATGGCGATTACCGGTCCGGCCGGTGTTCCGCCCGGAGCCGACCCCACCGCGTTCCGCACCGTGGAGCCGGTGTTCGAGCGCCGTTGCGGCTCGCTCGACTGCCACGGGACGCTGGCCCGCGGTCTGCGGATCTACAGTACGAACGGTCTGCGAGTCCCCAACGAGGCGGGCATCTTGCCGGGCTCGGGTGCCACGACCGCCGACGAGTTCAATGCCAACTACGCATCGCTCATTGGGTTAGAGCCCGAGAAGATGAACACGTTTCTCGCCACGAGCCCACGCACCGCCGACGATGCGTACAAGCTTGTCATCCTCTCGAAGCCGCTCGAGCTCGAGAGGCACAAAGGTGGCCCAGCGCTCACCAAAGGTGAGCCCGCCGAGCAGTGCATCACCACGTGGCTCGTCGGAACGAAGCTCGATCCCGTTCTTTGTGCGACGGGCGCCAAGCCTCTCTGATCCGGTCACCACGCGCTCGAGCGTCAGTCAGGCGTCAGTGGATGCTCTTGTCCAACTGCGAGTTCGCCATTTGCTGAATTCGGCGCATCTCGTCCATCTCGTTCGCCGTGGCGGCGCCAACGGGCGGGGTCTTCGGATCGGGTTTCGGCTCGGCCCCTTTGGCGGCAACAGGCGGCGCCGGCTTGTCCGCGGCAGCGTGGTGCCTCTCCGGCGCGCGTTCCGGGTTCTTCTCGACTGGCTTCGCGACAACAGGAGGTGCGGCCACCGACCCCTCTGCGGGTGAGCCGGGAAGGAGCACGACGGGCTCGGTGAAGACAAAGCCCGCTCCCGTTGCTGGCGCCTGGGGGGCGACTACGGATGCAGGTGCGACAGTGGCAACGGACGGAGGTGGCTGTGCCGACGCGGCGGCCTGCGGCTTCGGGATCAAGGCGAGGACGCCCATCACGCTCGCGAACACCACCACACCAACGCCTGCGACGACTGTCATTTTGACCGGGGTGCGGAGGAGCGACGTGCTCGCCGACGCCCGAGCAGGTTCCTTCGCGGTAGTCACGACGGCGGCGACCGAGCCCGCCGAGGCGCGCGTGTCCGACTGCTCTTTCGTCGCTTGCTCCACCATACTGCGCAACTTCCCCACGCTGAAGGGGCGCACGCGCGTCGGAGCGTCCATCTGCGGGGGCGCCTTGGATCCCTCGTCGGACAGCACGGGCCCGCCGTCGCCATCCAACTTCATGACGCTCTTCTTCACCGTGATGAAATCAGGACGCGACGCAAACTTCATATTCATATCGTTCCACGAAGCAGCTTGCGGACCAACGATAATGTTCTGCGTTTTGTAAGGCGCAGCTTACCCACATCGGGGGCGCGTCGCCGCTTCGCTGGGGGCCATCGACCACGCGAATCAACGGGGGTGTCCATAATTTTTTCCGTTGGGCTGGCACATGGGGTGCTACCTATTTCTGCGATGGTTAACCGACCCGCTCGAAACGTCACCGTCGTCGTCCTCACGGGACTCGGCATCGCATTGCTCGCGCTCGGCCCGGCGTGCTCGAACGAGCCCGACGTGACCTATGGTAAGCCGGGTCTGCTTACGAAAGAGGCACTCCCCGGCGAAGCGGGCGCAGAGCCGCTCCTGTGTTCCGGAGACGCAGGAGCAGACGGCGGACCCTGCTCGGTGTCTTGGAAGAAGGACATCTTTCCGAAGATGGTCGGAGCGTGGACGTGTGCTTCTTCGAACTGCCATGCGCCTGGAAACAAGCAGGCCCCGGCGATCGACCCCGCCAATGAGAACGACGCGTACACCAGCCTTACCGGCTACAAAATGTCGACGAAGCCGCTTTTGAGCTACATCGACACGGGGGGTGATCCCGCGAAATCGTCGATCGAGTGCAACCTCGGCGGCGGATGCAATCCGACGATGCCCATCGGAAA
This sequence comes from Myxococcales bacterium, assembly GCA_043747615.1. Lineage (GTDB taxonomy): Bacteria > Myxococcota_A > Polyangia > Polyangiales > Polyangiaceae > JAYTOU01. The sequence goes on from JAYTOU010000089.1 coordinate 23,986, forward strand.
TGGCGCGCCTCTCACGCAGGTCGAGCGCTGCGAGCTCCACTCGTGGCTCAAGTGCGGCGCGCCGAATAATTAGTCGAGCCGCTAACCGCCTTGGGGGCTCGTTGGGATCGCGCGGTATTGCTCGCGGATGACGACGCCGGTGGCGCCGAGATTCGTGGCGGTGAGGTCCACGGCCAGATCGCGGAAACGGTATTCGAACGCCGCGCGCGTGTAGGGCTCAGCGAGTGATTCCGCGGTGGGCATCGGGCTCGGTGTGGGCGGGCCGAAGTCGGTCGCCAGCTTGCGCGACGCTTCTTCGAAGTAGCGGACGGCTTGGTCGGCCGGTGCCCCTTCATGCATTGCGTCGACCGCCATCAGCACGTCATGTGTGTCGAAGCGAAAGAAGACGTCCGAGAAAGCGAGACCCGAAGCGGGAGCCCGAACCGCTTGCGACGCGACGCCCTTGCAGCGCACCGCAGCGCCCTTCATCTCTTCCGAGCACGTTGCGCCCGAGGCTCTTGCCCAGTCCATCACTTCCGACTTCGTGGACTCGCCGAGTGTGAAACGCAGCGCGCTGTGACCCGCCGCAATGCGATCGGTACGAAGCGCCATGACAGCCTCGCCCCTCGTTTTTTCGAGCTCGGCAGGCGTCGCGCGGGCAAATGCCGCCGGACATCCTCCCGCGGCGGCGAGAAGGGATCGTGCGAAGGGAAGATGCGCGAGCCCGATCAGACCGACCGTCAGGAGCGGCAAGCCAACCGCGACGGCGATGCGACGCCGCGTGAAGCGCCATTCAAAGCGCCCGACGCTGCGCGGGCTATCAGCCAGGTCCCGCATCTACGGGTCCCGTGTCAGTTCCCGAGTCGACGGGCCCAGTGTCACTTCCGCCGTCGATCGGAGGGGGCGGGGGGGCCATCAGGCAGACGGAGGCGGGCGTGCAGATGCATTTCGGATTTCCCCGATCGCCGTTGTTGACGTTCCGCGCTTGCGTGATTTGGGTGACGATGGCGCCGATGTCAGTCGTGATCAGCCCAGGCTGCGTTTTTAGCGAAGCGACGAAGACGTCCGCGAACGCGGTCTGATCGTCCGCCGTGATGTTCAGGTTGTCGTGGGCGTCTTGCATGCTCTTGCAGACCACACCGGCTTTGTCTTTAGAGCCCGAATACTGGGCGCCCGGACAAACGAGAACCTCGTTCAGATAGTTCTCCATGCAATCAGACATGTGAGCTTTTTGCTTGACGCTCAACCCCGTGAAATAGGGACCGATCCGGCAGTCCGCCGCGAGTCGCGTCATCGCATCGGCGTTGATCGCGACGATGCCGCTCGGGCCACCCGCCCGTCCACACGCGCCTTGCAGACCGCTATCACCCGCGGTGATTCGAGTCCCACTGTCCGTGGTGTTCGACACCGTTGTTACTTCGTTGGTGCCGGTGAACTGACATGCAATCGCGCCGAGCGCGAGTGACGCGGCGACGACGACGCGGGAAGCACGGGGCGATCTCAGCCGGGTCATCATCCGCCCTCGGTGGGAGCATCCGAAGCGGCGTCTGCGTCGAGGCCGGCGTCAGGTACCGCTTGGCATCCCATGCACGTTGCAGGATAGCACATGGCATTGCCCCGCTTCTGCCCGTTGTAGACGCCAGGTTGCCCGTTCAAAATTCCCAGAACGGCGTTGCGCCCTTCCGTCGGAACTTTGGCTGCCGAGAGCGCTGCAACGACGTCCTCTTGGAACGCGCTGTAGTCGTCTTTCGTGAGCTTGAGGCCGATGTGCGCTTCGGGAATGGGCTTGCAGTCCGCGCCCATCGAGTCCTTCGCGTTTAGGTACGTGATCTTCGCCCCGGTGCTGTCTTTGCACTCGGCGGAGGCCGCCAAAAACGTCTGCATGCAGTCGGCGTGGTGCAGCTTTTCCGCGGCGGTGAGCGCCGTGAAGTACGGGCCGATACGGCAGTCGCTCTCGAGCTTGGTGATGATGCCGGTCGTGCTCGTCTGCACTCCTGCGTAGCCACCGAGCACATCGCAGAGCGGCTTCACCGTCGCCGCTTCTTGAGCGACGCTGGTGTCGGTGCTCGAGCCATCGGCGTGGTTGCCGTTGTAAGGAGTGACCTGGTCGTTCGTCGAGCTGCACGCAGGGGCGAGGATCGTCATCGCCAGTCCAACTCCCGCAAGGCCAGCCCCGCACCATCGACGTGTCGTCATCATTTAGTTCTTCCTCCTGTAACAAAGTGTCGGGGACGCGCGGGAATGAACTTCGTGACGCGGCGCCTCCCAACACCGCTGCAAGCCGCGCACCGCCGACGAAAGCACGTGTTGCCCCGAGCAGGTTGGAGTCCTACATCGTGCACGTTGTTACATAATTGTTGCAGCGGCATGACATTCGCTTCTAGGCACCAAACACGATGCTACGGCGCATTCTCACGGTCAGCGCACTTCTCGGTGCGGGAGCAGTTTTCGCGGCCTCCCGTGAGTCCGGCGAAGTTGCAGCCGCGATGCCCGTCGCGTCACTCGGTGGGGCCAACCCCCCGAGCGCGGGGTCTTCGAACCCCTTAATCCGCGAAGCACCTAGCAACCGCAAAGGCCGCACCCCGGAGTCCACGATCTACGTGGACGGAGTCCCGGTCGCCGTCCTCCGCGCGACGGAGCTGCCCCCAGGTCTCAAGATGCGCTCGGCGCCCAGCCAATGGGGCACCGAAGAGCACTACCTCATCACCGATTATCTCGCCGCGCTCCACGTCGACGTCGCCAAGGTCAAGGCCGTGCATTTCCACGGTGGAAGCCGCGTCGTTCTCGTCGACGGCGACGACCTCCGCAAGAATGGAAAAGACCTATCGTTCACGTTCACGATGGGCGATCGCGGCAAGGTGAACATGGAGTTCCCCGGCGCGCTCCACATCGACACGACGATCGACCTCCTGTCGAACATGACGATCTACGTCGACAAGACGCCCCCAGCGAAGCACAGCGGGGCCGGGGGAGACTATCTCGCCTTCGCAGATGGCAAGCCGATCGAGGGAATCGCCTACGCCGACGGTGAGCAACTCAAAGGAACGCGCGTCTACGTCGACGGCAAGAGGATTGCAGTGCTGAAGCGAAAGCTTCTTCCGAATAGCGTCCTCACGGGCGAGGTGGGAGCGAGCTCCACGTTCTCGCTCGTCAAGTACCTCGACCTCATTCACGCCCCCGCCGAGCTCAAGGCGATCGACTTCATGTCGGACGACGACCTGGTCGAGCGTCTCGATGTCCGTCATTGGACCGAGCAAAAATCCGGTCTCACTTTTTCTCTTCCCACGCATAGCCGTGGGCAAGCGGTGATGAATCTTTCCCGCCTCGAAGCTGCGAAGGCGCGCATCAGTAGCATTCAGCTCTACGTCGCAACTGAACCCCCCAAACGGTGGCTCGCCCCGCCGGATGTCGTAGCCGTACCCAGTGAGACCGAGGCGCAGGCAGCAAACCAGAACAACCAAGACAACGCACTCTAGCGATGTCGGACCGCTCAAAAAGGAGGATGCACGTGGTTAATCGCAATCGTTGTCTGATTGGACTTCTCGTCGGTGGATCTGCGCTCATGGCCCCGGCGACGTCTGCTCTTGCGGATACTGCCGCCAACTCTGCGCCCGTCAACCGCTCTGCCGCGCTCCTCACGATCGGAAGCGGTCGCGACAAGACGCTAGGCCGCCCGGCAGTGGAAGACGCCGTCGACCCGAACACCAATCGCCGCGCCGGACCGGGTTTCGAGCAGTCCACGATCGCGCACATCGTCGGCGCCGACAAAGCGCATTACATCGTCCTCATCGTGATGCAGAGCCCCGAATTTCCGCGGGCGGACAACCTCGGCCCCTACCAAATGTCGTGCAGCTCGTTCAAGTTGAACGAGAAGAGCTCGCCCACGCAAGTCGTCAGCAACAAGTGGATTACGCAGAATCCCGGGGATCGTTCGGCGAACCATCCCAAGGCGATCCCGGTCTCCCTCGCGAGCGGTCAGAACGTCGTGGCCTACACCTACGGCTCGCAAATGGGTACCAACCGCACCAAGACGTATTTCTCGGTCGTCGACGAGATGTGCAACAAGATTCTTCCCGACACGAAGATCAGCTCCGTCATCAACGAAACCAACAACGACCGCGGAGCGGCCGACCTCGTGTCACACGGCATCGTCAACGGCGCGGCCCGCATGTCGTTCGGCTACTTCAGCAACGGAACCGACAAGGCCACGTATTTCGGTGCAATCGATCTCTCGGATGCCACCGGTATTCTCGCGATCAAGTCGCTCTACGAGCCGGTCATGGTCCTCGGCCCGACAAACATCGGCCGCGCGGCAATGGCTGCCAACGGCGGTGATCGCGCGCTCTTGTGCGCCGCTTCGGGCAGCCAAAATCGCCCCGAGCCAAACGTGCAGTGTGCACACATGAACGTCAGCACCGGCGCCACCATCTGGAAAGACAACGTGGCGACGGGCGTGATGGACAATGACCCGTACAAGCGGAAGTACTTTGGTCAGCCCACGATCGCCCCGCTCGGCGACGGCACCTTCGCCATCTCGGTTCTCGAATCGAACGGCGCGGCGCGCAACATCCAGAGAAACCTGAAGGGCTCCAACACCGCTCACCTCCTTCACACCAGCATCAATCCCGGCACCGAGGCCCTCGTCGTTGGCGGCGAGCTCGTCGGCGCGGCGGTTCACCAAACGCACTCCGCCATCTGCACCGGCAAGTTCGGCGTCGACAAGAAGCCGACGGTCGCCGTGGTCAGCGCATCTCCGACCGGCATCGGCCGCGCCGCACTCCTCACCGTCCACGTGGACGCGAAAGCCGTCGTGCCTTTCAGCTACGATCTGAAGCAAGACGCGTGGCCGCTCAACTTCAACGGTGACTCCGGCTTCCTCGCCAACATGTACGGCGACAACCCGGGAAACCAAGGCCGCGACTTCATGCGCTGCGTCGGCGACATTCCCAATCCCGGTCACGGCGTCGCGGGCGGCTTCATGTCCGACGTCTCTAGCTTCTTCGCAGCGGCGATTCCTGGTCGCGAAGTCGGCAACCCTAAAAACAGCCTCTACTTGAGCTTGCTCCCCGCCGAAACCGACACTGTCGGCACCCCCGGTAACCCGCTCAGCGCCAACGACGTGCCCACGCTCACGACCATGACTCCCGACGCGCAAAATGCCGCCCCCACCGGCTGCGCATGCAATAATGTTGGCGCGCGCCCCGCGACCAGCACGCTCGGAGGACTCGGTCTCTTTGGTCTGACCGTGCTCGGCCTCCGTCGCATTCGTCGCCGCTCTGCCCGCTGAGGTAATCGATTATGCGTCGAGTCTATTTTTGGATTGCACCTCTCGCCACCATCGCGTTGTTTGCGGTGTCGGGGGGCTGCAAAAAAGCCGCAACGAGCAGCGCGGATGATCCGAACAAGCCGCACGAACAAACTTCCAAGGAGTACTTCGTCGCTTCGGTTTTCCCCCGCATCGCCGGTGCGAACGCGTGCGGAGCTTGTCATGCCGGGGGAGACAGCCCCTGCGTGGGAGGCTCGTGCGCGTTCCTCGATCCGATGGACGCGAACGCTGCCTACTCCAAGATCGAAAAGACGGTCGGATACATCAGCGCGCCGCAGAAGAGCCCGCTGCTCATCTATCAACACATGAATCGGGCCGATGGTCGCGAGAAGGTAACGGGCGACCAGGCCAACGTGCTCGGCATCTGGCTCGGAATGGAAGCGACCACTCGTCACCTTCCGGGCGCCGTGGCGAAGGCGAAGAGCCTTCAAGAAGCGTACAGCCAGTTTGCTGCGTGCATGAACTTCGACGTCTTCGTCGGCACGGGCATGGGCAACTTGGCGTTCATGGA
>JAYTOU010000090.1:0-27201 GCA_043747615.1 Myxococcales bacterium
CGAGCAAGCCCTCTTGCCAACGTTCGCGAGGCCCACGCTCGCGATCGACGCCGCGTTGAGCGCCTCTTCATTCGAGGAGGAGGCTGAGGGATCCTCGCCGGGCGCGGCCGAACAGCCGGGAACCAGGAGGGAGCCGACCGCGGTCGACAGGGCGAAGGCGAAGAGACGCGTAGTGGATTGCATGAGTCACCCTTACGCACTCTTCGTGCCACGCTTTATACGCCAAAATCCCCGCAAAACGGGCCGTGTACGACATTACCCCAGATGGATCGGTTGGGTATCGTACGTCCACGGGTACGATCCACGTCGCGACGTCTCGCGATCCAAATCGCGGTCAGTCGCGCAGGAAAAGCAAGCGCGTTGCGGCCGAGCGGGCGTCATCGAGGCGATGCAGCCGCGTTCGTCGTCGAGGGCCTTGCGCTCCACTCGGGTGGTGTTAGACAATAGTTATACAAATGGTGGACGCAACGAACCAGCCGGTGCTTCTTGCCTCGCGTTACGAGCTCGCCGGCCTCCTCGGTGTCGGCGGAATGGGCTCCGTGTATCGGGCCCGAGACCGAGAGCTCGACGAGATGATCGCCGTGAAGGTCCTGCGCCGAGAGCTCGTCGCGGAGCCGGGCATGCTCGAGCGATTCCGACGCGAGGTGAAGCTCGCGAGGCGGGTCACGCATACCAACGTCGCGCGCGTCTTCGATCTCGGCGAGCACGCGGGCGAGAAGTTCATCACGATGGAGCTCGTCGACGGCGAGTCGCTCGCGGCGCGGCTCTCCAGGGACGGGGCGCTACAAATCGGCGACGCGGTAGCCATGGCCATTGCTATCGGCGAAGGGCTCGCGGCCGCGCACGCAGCTGGCGTCGTGCACCGCGACCTCAAGCCCGACAACGTCCTGCTCGCGCACGACGGGCGTGTCGTCGTCACGGACTTCGGAATCGCGCGGGCGATCGCAATCTCAAGCCCAGCCAAGCGTACGGCGGGCATGATCGTGGGGACGCCCGAGTACATGGCGCCAGAGCAGATCGAGGGAGCCGCGATCGACGCTCGCACCGACGTCTACGCGTGGGGCATCGTCCTCTACGAGATGCTGACCGGCCGCTCCGCGTGGACGGGAGACTCCGCGCTCGCGATCATCACGGCGCGTATGCTCGCTCCTCCGCCGGATCCGCGTGCAGTGCGCGTCGAGATTCCTGAGCCTCTAGCGGAGCTTGTCCTACGCATGATCGCGCGATCGCCCGCGGGCCGCCCGGACTCGGCGCGGGAGGTAGTCCATTCGCTCGCGGCGCTGGCTCCGACGACCGGTCGCAACGATTCGCGCGGCCGCTCCTCGGTGCGCCCCGCCCGCCACGCATCGCAAAGGCCGCTCCGCCAGGTGCAGCGGATCGCGGTCGTTCCCCTCGCGTGCGAGGACGACGACGCCGCGCAAGCGACGGCCTTTGGCATCGCGGAGCTCGTGGCGGACGCCCTCGACGGCCGGCCTGGAATCGATGTGCGCGCGCGGGGCGAGAGACTGATTCCTAGGGCGCGCCGCGAGCTCGCGTCCATCGGCGCGGAGCTCGACGTCCCCCTCGTCGTCGGAGGCAGGTTCGCGGGGGGCGTCGCGCGCCTCACGCTCGTGAACGCGCGCGATGGCTTCGTTCTGTGGGCGCGTACATTCCCGAACGCCGGCCGCGACCCGTTCGGCGCAGCCTACGACGCCGCGCGCGAGATCGCAGAGGCGCTCCTCGTCCCACCGGCGCCACCGCCTGCCGCGCCGCCGGCCGACTCGCGAACAATGGAGCTCCTCTTGCGAGCGCGCTTCGAGATCGCAAGGTCCACCCCCGACAGCGCAGACCGCGCAATATCGCTCCTCGAACGCGCCTATTCGCACTCCCCCGAAGACCCTTGGGTCAACGCAGCGTACGCCCTCGCGCTCGCACGCAGGCTCGCCGATACGGAGTTTCCCGGCGACGCGCACGAGGCGCTCGCGATGGCGGGGTCGGCCTCCATGCTCGCGCCAAGGCTCGCGGCGTCTCACCACGCGCTGGCAGAGGTGCTCATCGATCGCGGCGATCTCGTCGGCGCCGCTCAGTCTGCGGCGCTCGCGCGCGCTCTCGCCCCGGGTAACGCGGAAGTCGAGCGCGTCGTGGCGCACCTCTCCGTGGAGGCCGGCGCCGTGGACCTCGGCCTGTCGCTCCTTCGGTCCGCAGCGACGCGTGACGTCGCTTCTTCGCGTGCGATCTGGGACGAGGCGCGCGCGCTCGCCGCGCACGGGCGGTGGCAAGAGGCGGACGAACTCCTCGACGCCGCATCCGACGTCGACCCGCTCGCGGCAGGCCCGTGGCTCGGGCGTGTGAGGTGCGCGCTCTTCCGGCGCGATCTCGCGCGCTGCGACGTTCTGCGCGTGCAGCTCGGAGAAGTGCTCGCGCGCGACAAAGAACCCATCCTGCGTGCGCTCGACGCCGTCTTGGCGCGCGCGCCGATCCATGCGACGATTGACCGCATCGAAGCTGACGCTGCGAACGCGTCGTGCTCGCGTCAGCGCGGAGATGCTCTCCGCAAGCTCGCGGTGGACGTGGCCGGAACATGCGGCGAATCCGCCCGCGCAATGACGCTCCTCACCGCGCTCGGCAAGGGGGGTGTCGTCGACATGACGTGGCTCGAGCTGTCGCCGACCCTCGCGGGAATCCGCGCCACGGCCGCGTTCGTCGAGATTCGAAAGGCTGCCGCGACCCGCGCGCGCGCCATCCGCGCCGTGCTAGAAAGCGTTCACGAGACCATCGAAGGAGCCGCCCGATGACATCTTCCCTTGCCCTCACCTCTCCCCCCTCGTCTGCGGTCTCGTCGGGATCGTTCCTCGATCTCCACACGAAGACCGATCAAGAGCTCGATTTGCTGCCGTACGGCGTCATTGCCCTCGACCGCGAAGGCACCGTCGTCCGCTACAACCGCGTCGAAGCACGCCTCGCGCGCCTCGATCGCGCCCTCGTTCTCGGCAAGAACTTCTTTCGCAAGATCGCTCCGTGCGCAGCGACGCCGGAGTTCGAGGGTCGCTTTCGAGCTTTCGCCGACGACCCCCGCGGCCCGTCGCGCCTACGCTTTGAGTACGTCTTCAATTTCCGATTCGGATCTCAAGAGGTGGACATCGACCTGGTGCGGTCTTCCTCGCCCGATCACGTTTACATCTGCGTCGGCCGCCGAGTCTTTCGTCAGGAGGCCGTGCGCCAAGTGCCCGGTGGCGCGCTCGACGGCATCGCTCTGTCCGAACTCGCGCCGGACGAAGCGAAGAAGGGGGTCGTTCGCGACGACGCCGATCGCCGCAACCTCGTCGTCGACGCGAGCTTCCTCGACGCGCTCAGCGCCGCCTATACGCGCGAGCCCCGCGGCACGCTCGAGGATCTCGGCGTCGCGTACGGGCGGCGCATCGCGATCGACCTGGAAGCCGAGGCGGGCGAATCGTTCGACGCCGGACTACGCGAGGTTCCCATCGTGACGCTGATGGAGATGATCGCCCGGTTGATCCGGCGGCAAGGCTGGGGCGCGCTCAGCGCCGATCTTCGCCCCGCCCGCGCAGGCGTGGTCATCTTCACGCTCGAGCGGAGCGCGCTCGCCGAGGCCCCGGGCACGCTCGGAGCCAAGAGGTGCGCTCTCGTCGGCGGCATTTTGCGCGCGCTGCTCTCGCACGTTGCTTCGAGCCCCATGGTGGTGCGCGAGACGCACTGCGCGGCCGAAGGTGGTGGGGAGTGCACCTTCGTCGCGACGGGCGCGCGCCGCGAGGTCTTGCTCGACGATGCGATTGCAAAGGCCGGCAGCCTCGGCGACGTCCTCGGCGCGCTCGGTGACGGCGAGTGAAGCCGTCGGTCGATAGCGGGAGCACACGCCCCGTCAGCGCCGACGGGCGTGACGTGCGGAAAACCTCAGCGCGCTTCTTCGCGGAGATGCCCTGGGACGGTGCGCGCGGGCAGCAGGACCCACGGGAGTGGCCCGCGTCGCGCTTCCTGGAGCTCCTCTGCGGACCGACCGAATGAGAGTCGCCTCCTCACTCGAGGGGAATCATTTGACGTCGACCTGACGTGCACCGAGCCGGCCACTCGTTAGGCAAAAGAGCTACCGACGGGTGGACGCGGTCGCACGAAGAAGGTCGCTGCCGGTTGATCTGAAGCGGCTCCTCACGATTGTCGGCGGCGTGTGTGGTCCAGACGCGTGAGCGTTTCTTTCATGTCGTCGGGCATCGGCTCTTCCCAGTGCATCGGAGAGTTGGTTGCAGGATGCACGAACCCCAGCTCGGTCGCGTGAAGCATCAGGCGTGGCGCGGGGATCAGCTCGCCCGAGAAATGCCGGCTGTACACGCGGTCGCCCAAGATAGGATGCCCGGACTCGCTCAAGTGAATGCGGATCTGGTGGGTCCGCCCCGTCTCCAGCTTGCACGAGATGAGCGTCGCTCCGTCGAGCTTCTCCAGAGCCTCGACGTGGGTGATCGCGAGCTGTCCTTCTTGCCCGCCCGTCCCGCGCATTCCCCGCGCGCGCATCGCTTCGAGTGAGCCGCGAAGACCGTCGCCGCGATCTTGGACGAGGTGCGTGGTGATGGTCAGGGACTTCACCTCGCCGTGCGCGATCGCCAAGTAACGCCTCTTCGTGGTGTGCTCGCGAAACTGCTGCGTGAGGCTTTTTTTCGCGAGCCATGAGCGGGTGAAGACGAGGAGCCCAGACGTCTCCTTGTCGAGGCGATGCACAATGCCCAGCGCGGGCCGCGCCCCTTTGTTTTTTTCGCGACGGGCGAGGAGGTCGCGCACCCGCTCATCGAGGGTGCCCGTCTCCGATTCGTCGTAGGGGACGGTGCTGACGCCGGGCGGCTTGTTGACCACGACCACGTGCGTGTCGAGAAAGACGATGCGTTTGTCTTCGAGGGAATTTGGGCGCGGCCTGGGAGCGTTCATCTGGAGCAAAAGATGCGTTCCACCCCTGACCAGCCGGCGCGAGTCGACCGTGACCACCCCATCGAGCTGTATTTTACCCCCCGCGATCCAGTCCCGCGCCTTGGTCCAGGACACGTCGAAAAGGGTGCGGACCACGATGTCGAGAGGCTTTTTAGCCAGGGTTTCGGGGATTTCGTGGCGCTGATCGCGCTGCTGGGGGGTCGTCTTGGTCATCGGTCCGGTTCACCAATATTGACACGTCGCAACTGTCCTCTTCACAATCGCACGAGACTTTCGAGTATCGTACGACAGTCCGTGTCCTGACCCCACCAGCAAACTACTGGAACCTGAGGAGCCATCTGTGCCGAAGACCCTGCTCGCTGTCGATGACAGCGCCACGATGCGTAAGGTTCTCGAAATCACGTTCGGTGGTGATGACTTCACGGTGATTACCGCCGACGGGCGCGACACGGCCCTCGCGAAGCTCGCCGAGCAACCGACGGTCGTTCTCATCGACGCGGCTCTCACCGGCGATGGCTACGCGCTCTGCCAGGAGATCCGAAAACGCGATCCCAACGTCACCGTCGTTCTTCTCTCCAGCCGCTACAATCCGTACGACGCAGCCCGCGGCAAAGACGTCGGCGCCGACGATTTCATGGACAAGCCGTTCGACACGCAAGCGGCGATCGACAAGGTCCGCAAGGCGGTTCTCGCGCGCGAGAGCGGCGCTCCTTCGCACGTAGCGGCAGCGCCTGCACCTACGCCCCAAACGTCCCCCTCGAATCAAGCGGTCGTCGCGCCCGCAGCAGCTGCGCCTCCGCCTGCCAAGCCCGCCGCTCCCCCCGTGAAGTCGCGTTCGGCAACGTTGATGTTCGACTCGAACGTTCCTGCGCCGAAGCCGATGTCCGCGGTCGCTCCCCCACACGCCGCGCCTCCGCCCGCTGCCGTGCAGGCTGCGCCCGCGCCGATTCCCGCACCCGCGTCGATCGCCCTCGCCCCGCCCGCCGCCACGTTCCATCACGCTCCAGCCGCGGCTCCAGCACATGCGCCCGCGCCCACGGCGGTCGCCACGGCAGTGAACGGACACCTGTCGTCGAAGCTCGGTGATCTCGGACTCACCCCGCAGCAAGCAGACGCGGTGATGGCACTCTCACGCGAAGTCGTCGAACGCATCGTGTGGGAAGTCGTCCCGCAGCTCGCCGAGGCACTCATCAAAGAAGAGATCGCCCGGCTCACGAAAGAAGGCTGATCCTCTGGAAATCCGGAGGGCGCGTGCGCTCTCACGGCGTGGCGCGATCCATGGTATTTCAGCGGCCACATGACTGACGAAGACATCAACCCCGGCGCCGCGACCGAGCGCATTGGGGCGTACGACCCGCGCGAGGTCGAAGAGAGCTGGTACGCCTTCTGGGAAAATCACGGCGTCTTCGACGCCTCGGACGATCCCAACGACACGCGGCCGGTCTATGTCATTCCGATGCCGCCGCCCAATGTCACGGGCTCGCTACACATGGGCCACGCCCAGCGCTGCACGCTCGAGGACGCGCTCATTCGCTGGCACCGCATGCGCGGGTTCAACGCGCTGTGGCAGCCGGGAATGGACCACGCAGGGATCGCGACCCAGACCGTGGTCGAGCGCCAGCTTCAGCGCGAGGGAAAGACGAAACAAGATCTCGGACGGGCGGCGTTCGAAGAGCGGGTGTGGAAGTGGAAGGCCGAGAGCGGCGGACGCATCGCGGAGCAGCAGCGCGTCCTAGGAGCCTCGCCCGATTGGCGGCGCTCTAAGTTCACGATGGACGCGGACATGAACCGCGCAGTGAAAGAAGCCTTCGTGCGCCTCTACGAGGACGGCCTCATGTACCGGGCGACGCGGCTCATCAACTGGTGCCCCGAGTGCAAGACCGCGCTCTCCGACCTCGAGGTCGACAACGAAGAGGGCGCGAACGGGGAGCTCTTCGAGTTTGCGTACAAAGTGGAAGGTAGCGAGCATGAAGAAATCATCGTCGCCACCACCCGACCAGAGACCATGCTCGGAGACACCGCGGTCGCCGTTCACTCCGCTGATCCGCGCTACACGCATCTCCACGGGAAACGGCTGGCGCACCCATTTTTACCGCGCAGCGTGCCGGTCATTACCGACGACATCCTAGTCGATCCGAAGTTCGGGACGGGCGCGGTGAAGGTCACTCCCGCGCACGACTTCAACGACTTCGCGACGGGCAAGCGCCACCACCTCGAGGAGATCAACATCTTCAACCTCGACGGCAGCATGAACGAGCACACCGGCCAGTTCGCGGGCCTCGATCGCAAGCGCGCGCGCACCGCGGTGAAGGCCGCCCTCGACGAGAAAGGGCTCGCCCGCGGATCGAAGCCGCACGTTCTCACGCTCCCGCGATGCCAGCGCTCCGGCGGAGTGGTCGAGCCGATGATCTCCACGCAGTGGTTCTTGAAGATGGAGGGGATGGCGAAGGCTGCGGTCGACGCCGTCAATCAAGGCAAGACGGAGATCATCCCCGTCGAGTGGAAGAAGACGTACGACCACTTCCTCGACAACATCCAGGACTGGTGCGTCTCGCGTCAGCTGTGGTGGGGCCATCAGATCCCGGCATGGCACGGCCCGAACGGAGAGATCCGCGTGGGGCGGGAGCGCCCTCCGGAGTGCGCCAACGAGAAGGAGTGGACCCAGGATCCCGACGTCCTCGATACGTGGTTCTCCAGCGCACTGTGGCCGATGGCGACGCAGGGCTGGCCGGAGAAGACGAACGCTCTCGCAAAATTCTACCCTGCGAGCGATCTCGAGACGGGCTACGACATCCTATTTTTTTGGGTGGCCCGCATGATGATGTTCGGGCTCTACTTCATGGGCGAAGTGCCCTTCAAGCGCGTGCTCCTGTCCGGTCTCATCGTCGACGAGACAGGGGAAAAGATGAGCAAGGTGAAGGGCAACGTGATCGATCCGCTGGACTTGATCCACGGCGCCACGTTCACCGAGGTCACGAAGAAGACACTCCCAGGCGCGCCCGAGGCAGAGGCCCTCGCCAAGTTCAAGAAGGCGTACCCCTCGGCCGCGAGCATGGGCACGGGGTTTCCGGCGTTCGGTGCCGATGCTCTTCGCTACACCCTCGCTACGTTTCCGCCGACGGCCAAGCGCATCGCCCTCGCCCCGAAGCGCATCGAAGGCTACCGCTTCTTCGTGAACAAGATCTGGAACGCGACGAAGTTCGCGCTCCAGTATTTGGATGGCGTCGAGATCGACAAGACGCCCCCCAAGGTGACGGGGCTCTACAACCGCTGGATCCTCTCGCGCCTCGAGCACGCCACCGAAGTCGCCAACGCTGGCTTCGATACCTTCCGCATCGACGACAGCGCGAACGAGGCCTACCGCTTTTTCTGGAACGACTTCTGTGATTGGTACCTCGAGCTGACGAAGACCATCCTGAGCGAGAATTCTCCGGAAGCGAAATTCGCCTTGGAAACAAGGCAAACGCTGGCCTTCGTTCTCGAGGCCTCGCTCCGGCTCGTGCATCCGCTCATGCCCTACGCGTCCGAGGAGCTGTGGCACAAGGTGCCGCGGCCGAAGGATCATCCGGCGTCGATCGCGCTCGCTCCGTATCCCGCAAAGGGGGCCATGGGAGACGCCGCGACCGAAGCGGAGATGGAAATCTTGAAGGCCGTGATCTCTGCCGCGCGCACCATCCGCAGCGAGCACGAGGTTCACCCTGCGGCTCTCGTACCGCTCAGCATCCGGAGCGCGAGCGCCGAGCTCCGGGCCAAGCTCGCGAAGAACACCTTCGCCATCCAGACAATGGTGAAGACGGATTCGGCGCCGAAGTTCGAAGAGTTCGGACTGGCGCGCGCGGCGGGCGCGGTGGTGACCGTCGTACCCACGACGCAGGGATCCATCGAAGTGATGGTCGGTCTAAAGGGGCTGGTCGCACCGGAGAAAGAAATTTCGCGGATCGATCGCGAGCTCAAGAAGCTCGAGAAGGAAATCGTCGCGCAGCAGAAGAAGCTGGAAAACAAGGGTTTCGTCGATCGCGCGCCCCCCGCGGTGATCGACGAAGCAAGGGCCCAGCTCGGGAGCATGAGCGAGGCGCGTGAGCGTCTGCTCGAGTCGAAAACGCTCGCCGAGGAGCTCTGATGCTGCCGCGTGCGGGGCAGCCAAGTGGATTGGCCCTCGCCGCGGCGATCAAGGCGGCGCTCGCCCAGGTGAAGAAATCCGCCGACGTGCGCTACGCCGAAGTGCGCTTCGTGGAAGAGACCGCAGAGCGCCTTCGCGTTCGTGACGGACGACCCGAGACCGTGTCTTCGTCGGAGTCGCGCGGCGTGGGGGTTCGCGTCCTTGCCCGGGCGGCGTGGGGCTTTGCCTCCACTCCAGATTGCAGCGAGCAAGGGATCGCCCTCGCCGCCGAACGTGCCCTCCGCGTGGCGCGAGCCTCAGGACGCGTGGCGCAGGCGCCGGTTGTCTTTCCCGAGCGAGAGGCTTCGTGCGGAACGTACGACACGGGCTTGGAAGTCGATCCCTTCGCCATCTTGATCGAGGAGAAGCTCGCCGAGCTCGAAAAAGCGGTCGCTGCGCTCCTCAAAGGCGGAAAGCCAATCCGGTCGGCCGAAGCATGGATGGGCTGGACGCGCGTCTACAAGCGCCTCATCAGCACCGAAGGAACGGACACCTCGCAGTCGTTCACGTACGGCGCGTGCGGCATGCAAGTCGTCGCCGGTGACGATGCGGGGGCGACGCAGACCCGCAGCTACCCGACGAACGAGGGGAGCGAAGGCTTCCAGGGCGGATACGAACGGGTCCGTGCGCTCGACTTGATGGGGCACACCGAGGAGATTCGCGACGAAGCGATCGCACTCCTCACCGCCCCGCCCTGCCCCGAAGGGACGCGCGATCTCCTCGTCGAATCGAGCCAAATGGCGCTGCAGATCCACGAGTCGTGCGGTCACCCTGCGGAGCTCGATCGCGCTCTCGGTACGGAGATTTCGCTGGCCGGCGGCTCGTTCTTGCAACCATCGATGCTGGGAAAGCTCCGCTACGGATCGAAGCTCGTCAACCTCGTGGCCGACGCAACCAGCGACGGGGGCATGGGCACGTTCGGCTGGGACGACGAAGGGGTGGCCGCCGGGACGCACCTGCTCGTGCGCGAAGGAATGTTCATCGACTACCTGTCGAGCCGCGAGACAGCGGCCGCCCTCGGACGCGAGTCCACGGGAACGATGCGCGCGGACGGCTGGGGCCGCCTCCCCCTCATCCGCATGGTGAACGTCTCTCTCGATCCGCGCGCGGGCACCCTCACCGATCTCGTGGCCGACACCAAGGACGGCATTCTCGTCTCCACCAACAAGAGCTGGAGCATCGACGACATCCGCCTCAACTTTCAGTTTTCCTGCGAGATCGCCTGGGAAATCAAGGGCGGGAAGCGCGCGCGCATTCTCCGTGATCCGCGGTACACGGGCATCACCCCTAGCTTCTGGGGCTCGTGCGAGGCCATCTGCGGAAAGAGCGACTGGCGTCTGTGGGGCATCAACAACTGCGGCAAGGGAGATCCGATGCAGCTGATGCAGGTCGGTCATGGCGCGGCGCCTGCGCTGTTCCGTGGGGTCACCGTGGGCAACGCGGGGAGAAGCGCGTGACCGGGCAAGAATTACTTGTACTCTGCAAAGATGTCCTTGCCCGCGCCGGCGAGGCCGAGGTCGAGATCTCCGCGCGCAGCCAGGATCGCGGCATCGCCCGTTTCGCGGTGGGAGAGCTCGGGCAGCACATGGAGGTCTCGGAGCCGCTCGCCGTCGTACGCGTCGCCCATGGAAAGAAGGTGGCGGAGGTCGCCACGAGCCGTCTCGATCCAGAAGGGCTTTTGCGCGCAATCAGTCAGGCCGCCAAGGTTTGTCGCCTCGTCCCGGAGTCGGAAACCTTTTCGGGCTTTGCCACGCAGGACCAGACCGCAGCCAGCAATCCACCTCGATTCTCGGCGCACACGGCGGGGGCAACGGCGGACGACCGCACGTCGCTCCTCGATCCGGCCCTCCGAAAGATCAGAGAAGCGGGCTTCATCAGCGCAGGCGTTCTCGACACGACCCTCACCTCCTTTGCCGTCGCGACCACCCGCGGGTGCGGGCGCGCGCACGACGCCACGACCGCGTCGTTCAAGGTGTGGGCCCTCGAGACGGCGGGCGGCGGCGGAGCGGCGGGATTCGGCAGCCACCTCCACCGCGACGTCGGAGCCCTTCGCATCGCGGAGCAAACGGAGCGCGCCATCGAGAGCTGCGCCCGAGGCAGAAACCCTCGCTCGATGGAAGCCGGCAGCTACGACGTGGTGATGGAGCCGGCAGCGGTGACGGTGCTCCTCGAATGGCTGGGCACGATCGCCTTCATGGCCTCCGAGGTCGAGCAGGGCACGAGCCCGCTCGCAGGTCGCATGGAGTCGCGCATCACGGGCCCTCGGGTGACGATCATCGAAGATCCGACCGACGCGAGCGACCTCGGATTCGGCGCCCCGTTCGATCGCGAGGGCGTGTCGAGGCGAAGGGTCACGCTCGTGGAAGAGGGCATCGCCCGCGGGGTCCTCTACGACCGGATGCACGCCTCACGCATGGGCGCCGACTCCACGGGGAGCGCGCTCCCACCCGAGTCGAGCGTCAGCGGTTCGAGCATCGCCGCAAGCTGCATGCAGCTCGGAGGCGGCGAGGCGAAGAGCGTAGAAGAGCTTATTTCCGGCGTCGATCGCGGACTCTATGTGTGCAGACTACACTATGTGAACGGCTTCCTCGAGCCGCGCCGGGCGGTGATGACCGGCCTCACGCGTGACGGCTGTTTCCTCATCGAGGGAGGAAAAATCGTGGCTCCCGTGGGTAACATGCGCTTCACCGACAGCTTCCTCGAAGGGCTCGAGCGCTGCGACGCCATGACGTCGGCCCGCGCGGCGGTCCCCACGTGGTTCACCGATGCCGGCGCGATCGTCGCCCCCGCGATCCGGATGCGCCAGTTTCGATTCAACGGGCGGAGCCAAGAGCTCCCCAAGGTGGACTAGCGCGTGCACGTCGCGCTCCTCGGCTTCGGACGCTTCGGACGAGCCCTCGCCGGGCTGGTCGAGAACGCCGGCGAGACAGTCTCTGCGTGGGATCCTCACGCCGACATTCCGGCGCCATGGAAAGCGCCTTCGATCGAAGCGCTCGTCACGGGGGCCGATCTGGTGGTCGTCGCCGTTCCGGTGCCCGTGCTTCCGAACGCACTCGCGCAGATCGCAGCGTTTCTAACGCCGACGCAGCTGGTGATCGACGTCGGGAGCGTGAAGGTCCATCCCGTCGAAGCACTCGAGAGCGCGCTTTCTGATCGCATTCCGTGGGTGGGGACGCACCCGCTCTTCGGGCCTCTCAGCCTCGCGTTGGCCGAGCGCCCGCTGCGCGTCGTCGTCTGCCCGAACATCAAGCAGCCTGGGGCCGCACCGCGTGCACGAGCGTTTTTCGAGCACCTTGGGTGCGAGGTCATCGAGCAGGATCCGCGCGAGCACGATCGCCTGATGGCTCGCACGCACGCCCTCACGTTCTTCGTCGCCAAGGGAATGATCGACGCTGGGGCTTCCGCGCCCGTGCCTTTCGCGCCCGCATCGTTCCAGGGAATCCTCCGGACGATCGAGGCGGTGCGCTCCGACGCCGGGCATCTCTTCCGGGCGATTCAGCTCGAAAATCCGTACGCGGCCGATGCACGACGCGAGCTCCTCGACGCGCTCCACAAGGTAGACGAAGCGCTCTTGCACGCGCCGCCGGAGACCACGGGGAGCGCATCCACCGCCGACGAAGGGCTGATCATCCCGGACCTCGGCGCGCTCTCCCCGGAGCTCAGGGAAACACGCGTGCACATCGATGCCATCGATCGCGAGATCACCGGTCTGCTGGCGCAGCGGGCAGAGCTTGCGGAGCGTGCCGCCCACGCCAAGAGCATTCTCGGCCATGGTGTGCTTGATCCGGCGCGCGAGGCCGAGCTACGAAATGCGCGGCGCTCGTGGGCCGACGAGCTAGGCCTCGATCCAGACTCGGTGGACGAGGTTTTCCAGGCGATTTTACGCTTCTCGCGGCGCGCGCAACGCACCTGACGTTCGCGCAGCTCACGTACCGACCGTCGCTTCGACGCCTGGAATCCAGCGCCATTCGTGTACCGGAGAGCTCGCGGACCACCAGCCGTGGTGCATCGTGATGTCGCCCCCGTGAAGCGCTGGTCACGTTGGAAGATCCGCCCAGGGGTGGGCGTTTCACGGCACCCCAATGGCGCCACCGAGGCACGATTTCCCGCAGATTCCCCATCGCGCTAGTCCCCGGGCGGCAAAGTTGCTACTCCGTGGCCCCGGCCGAACCCCGGCGTACCCCATGAGCGAAAACGAAACCCAAGAGTCCGAGCCGAAGCTCCCGCCCATGACCGGCGAAACCGTCACCGAAGGCGTCGACGAAGACGCTGGCGAAGAAGGCGCCGGGTTGGCCGACGGCGAAACCACGACGGACGACGCGGCCGCGGAAGAGAAATCCACGGAGCTCGGCAAGGAGGAAGCGCAGAGCGGGCCTCCCCTGCTCGACCGCGGGAATGCTCTGCGGAAATTTCGCGGAGGGCTCACGGCGGGCCTGGGCTCGCTCTTCGCGTTTCTCCTCATGGCGCACAACGCGCAGCTCCGGCTGGGTGTGCCGTTAGGGATGGTCTTCATCGCCGTTGCTGCCTGGGGAGTGATGGACTTCCTCGGCACCTTCGACGACGCCGACGAGCACGTGGTCCACGCCACGACGCTCCGCTATCTGGCGGGTCCGATCCTTCGCATGCTCGGCTCGACGTTCCTCTTTGCGGGCGCGCTCATGGGCGGCGCGAGCGGCCTCTTCGCGCAGTGGCTCTGGGGGCTCATCATCACCGCCGTCTTCCTCCTCCTCGTGGCGAGCATCTACGATCTCGGGGTTAAACTCGGCCCGTTCGCGACGGACGAGCTTGGCCTCCCGCGTCCGCTTTGGCGTCGCCACGGCTTCTGGGTGATCACCGCGGGCGCCGTCCTATACCTTCCGATGCTCGGTAGCTTCTCGCTCATCGATCCCTGGGAGACCCACTACGGAGAAGTGGCGCGCGAGATCCTCACGCGTGACGACTGGATTTCGCTCTGGTGGGCGCAAGACGGTTGGTTCTGGTCGAAGCCGATCCTGAACTTCTGGATGCAGTCGATAGCGATGGCGTCGCTCGGCACGCACTACCAACCCGACCAAATGCTCCACGGCGTCAGCGCCTGGAACGCGCACCCCGAATGGGTGGTCCGCGCGCCGAACTTCTTGATCACGGTCGTCGCGATGTACCTGCTCTACAAGGGCGTCGCCAAGGTCTTCGGCCGCCGCGCCGGGCTCCTCGGCGGGTTGGTTCTTGCCACGATGCCGGACTGGTTTTTCCTCGCCCACCAGACGATGACCGACATGCCGTTCGTTGCGTCGATGACGGCAGCGATGGGCCTTCTTCTCCTCGGGTTGCACACCGCCGAGGAAGCGAAGGTCGGGGTCTACGAAGTTGCCGTTGGGGCGAGAGCCCGCTTCCGGCTCTCCGGGTGGCACGTCGTCTTCGGCGCCATTCTCGTCTGCGCGCTTCCGCAGATTCTCTATCTCCTGTCGCGCAACCTCGAGCTCGTCCTTCACGGAAGCACGGCGCACGGATTTCGCGCGCATCTCGACGACTTCCACAGCGGCTCCGGCGGCGGAAATTGCGGCCTTCCCGGCAACGAAGCGTGCACTCTACAAAACCCCGCCAGCATCCCGCACGGCATCACTGCCCACCCTGAAGCGTTCGGGCAGCTCATGCTCCGCTTCTTCGGCGCGTTCGAGCCGGCGCTCCAGGCGCTCTTGTGGTCGGTGATCCTGGGGTCGCTCCTTTACTTGAACTGGGGCGAGCGTCGTGTGCGGCGTCTCTTCTACATCGGCGCGTGGTTCTTCGCGGCGATTGCGACGATGGGCAAAGGACCTGCCGGCTTCATCTTGCCGATGATTTGCGCGTTCGCGTACGTATGCACGAAGAAGCGTTTCTCGGAGCTTCTCCGCCTGGAAATGCTGAGCGGCCTCCTCGTGATCCTGTGCGTGGCCATTCCTTGGTACGTGGCGATGTACGTGCGGCATGGATCGCCGTTCACCGATCGCCTCATCTTCCACGACATGTTCAACCGCGCGTTCTCGCACGTGCACGACACGAACGAGGGCGACGACACGAGCTTCCGCTTCTACATCTGGCAGCTCGGCTACGCGTGCTTTCCGTGGACGGCGCTCGCGCCCCTCGGCCTCGCGTATTGGCTTCGCCGCGGGGACTCGGCGGATCGCGGTAAGGGCGATGCGTCGGTATTTTTGGCGATGTGGTTCATCTTTGCCTTCGCCCTCTTCTCGTTCATGGGAACGAAATTCCATCACTACATCTTCCCGGCCGTTCCGCCGGTCGCAATGCTCATCGGCGTCGTCCTCGACGACATGCTCGGGAAAAAGACCCTCGCTCCAAAGATTGGTCAGCCGATCTACCTGGCGATGCTCGGTGGCGTGATCACCCTCGCGGTGATCGGCATCGTCTACGCGTGGCCCGGAGGCACGGGCTCGATCCTCGGCCTCTCCGTGAGGACCGCGAACATGTACGTCGCGGGTGCGGGCGTGGTCCTCCTCCTCACGCGGCTCGCGTACGGCTTCCTTCCGCGCCCGAGCGAAGCGCTCAGCCAGGCGGTGACGGCCGGTGCGCCCCCGGAGCTCCACGCGCTTCACGATGCCGCGGAGAGCGAAGCGGAGATCGCCAAACGCACCGACCACGAGCAGCTGATGATCGGAGCTGCGGCGATCGCCGGAGCGTTCCTTCTCGGCCTCGTCGGTCGCGATCTCATCATCAAGCCCGAAAACGCGGACCAGCCCGGCGCAATCCGCCTGCTCCAGCTCTTCACCTACAACTACCGTCGAAGCTGGCCAGACAACCTCGACTTCAGCGCCGCGCTCGGGGCCTTCACGATCGTCGGCGTCGTCCTGGTGGTCGCGCTCAGCGTGCGCAAGATTCGTCCGCACATCGTCGCGGCGTTCGGGGTCTTCGCCTTCGTTTGGGCGCTCTGGGGTCTCGACGTGTACATGAAAGAGACCGCGCAGCACTGGGGACAGCGCGAGCTGATCGAGGCTTACTACCAGGACAGAACCGGCCCCGAGCAGCCGCTCGTCGCCTACCAGATGAACTGGAAGGGCGAGAACTTCTACACGGGCAATCACGTTCCGGCATTCGTGTCATCGGGCGCCGCGTACACCAGCTGGGTGAAGGCGCAGCGCGACAAGGGCGTGAAGGTCGTCTACTTCGTGACCGAGCACTCGCGCACGGGAGGCCTCAAAGGCGAGACCGGCGCGAAGACCTACCGCGAGATCACCACCAAAGAGATCTGCAACAAGTTCGTCTTGGTCAGAGCCGAGCTCTAGACCGCGTGACGTTTCATCGCGCGACCTAATTCGAGGCGATCAAACCGCGGAGTTGCTCGGGGGCGATCGCGTACTGCTTGCCGCAGTAGTCGCAGGCGATTTCGAGAGGCTCGCCGCCGTCGAGCAACTCCTGGACGTCGGCGCGTGGGAGCGTCGAGAGGCTGATCAGCATGCGCTCGTGACTACACGGGCAGCCAAAGCTGAGAGGCACTTCGCCGACCGTGGTGGACGGCATCCCGTAAAGAATTTCGGAGAGGAGATCCGCGGGGCCCGCTTTTCCGGCGGCGAGGAGAGGCTCGATCTTTTCGAAATCCTTCAGGCGCTCCGTCATGACCATCAGTGGCCCCTCGCCGACCTCCGGAAGGAGCTGCACGATGTAGCCCGCGGCTCCGGCGAGATCTTCGCCTTCGAAGCGACAGCCCACCGCGACCATGGACACGATCTGCTCCGAGGTCTGCAAGTAGCTCATGAGAGCGCCGGAAATTCCCAGCTCCTCGCCGACGGAGACCACCCCTTGGTGGATGGCGCCGTTGTGCAGCGTCCGGGCGACCTGGAGGACCGATTTTGCGCCGAGGGCGACGTTCGTCATCGAAGCGCCGAGCTGCAAGAGTCCGCGCGTGGTCCCGTCGGGCTGGGCGTCGGTGATGATGCGGCTGCGCCCGTCGTCTCCCTGGAGGATGGTCTGGATCCGGAGGTCGGGGGAGAGCGTTTCGCGAATGAGGATCGCGCCGATGACGAGCTCGCCGAAGAGGCGGGCCATCTTTTCGGGGACTTTCTGAGCCCGAAGGATGCCGCGCACGGTCTCGGTGGCCTCAATGGTGATCACCCGGAAGGCGCCGTCGTCGGTCATCGCGCGGAGGGCGCGGTCGGAGGTCGTACCAGGCATCTCGTCTCTTATATGCCGCCCTCTTCAGGGAAACCAAGTCCGCTATCGCCGAGCTGCCCCTGGCTTTTTTGTGAAGAGCGCTTAAACTGAATGGTGATTCATTATTCCTCCGCGGTGAGGGACGGCACACGAGCCGTACTCGGTAGCTGCGGACGAACCCCCTCAAGGAGCAAGGCGTGTCCAAACCCATTCAGACGATCAATCGGTACAAGGCTGACCTCCGCGAGCTGAATTTCTTGGTCTTCGAGCAATTCCGGCTTGGTGAGATCCTCGGGAAGGCGCCGTTCGAGGCCTGGGGCGAGGAAGAGGTCAAGACCTCGCTCAGCGAATGCTACCGCTTCGTCCGCGAGGTGACCGGCCCGCTCAACGCCATCGGCGACGCCACGGGATGCACTCTGACGGACGGCCAGGTCACGACGCCCCCCGGCTTTCGCGAAGCCTGGAAAAAGCTCTACGAGGCTGGCTGGAAATTAATCTCGGTGGACCCGGCGCACGGCGGCGCAGGCGCGCCTCAGACCGTGCATGTCCTGATCGAAGAGCTCCTCAGCGGATCGAACGCCGCGTTCAACATGTATCCGGGTCTGGCCTCTGGGGTCGCCGAGTGCATCGCGTCGTTCGCGACGCCGGAGCAGACGGAGCTCTACGGTTCGCGTTGTTTCGACGGAAGGTGGGGCGGCACGATGTGCCTCACGGAGCCGCAAGCCGGCAGCGACGTCGGCTCAAGCCGCACCACGGCCGTCAAAAACCCGGACGGCGGCTACGCGATCCGAGGCACGAAGATTTACATTTCCGGCGGTGACCACGATCTCACCGAGAACATCGTTCACCTCGTGCTCGCGCGCGTCGACGGCGCTCCCGCAGGCACCAAGGGGCTCACGCTCTTCATCGTTCCGAAGTTCCGGGTGAACGCTGAGGGCGTGGTCGGCGAATCGAACGACGTTCACTGTGCCAACATCGAGCACAAGATGGGGATCAACGGATCGGCCACGTGCGTCCTCAACTTCGGCGACAACGGAAAGTGCATCGGGTATCCGGTCGGCGGCGACAGCAAGCTCAATCAGGGCATGTCGCAGATGTTCAAAATGATGAATGGCGCGCGTATCGCGGTTGGAATTCAAGGCGTCGGCGTGGCTTCCACGGCCTTTCTGAATGCCCTCGAGTACGCGCGGGAGCGAAAGCAGGGCGCATCGATCGATCACTGGAAAGACGCTACGGCCCCGCGGGTTCCGATCATCGAGCACTCCGACGTGCGACGCATGCTGATCGACATGAAGGCGCGGGTAGAAGGAGTTCGCGCCCTCGCCGTAAAGCTCGCGCACCATGTCGATTGCGTCCACGTGAACGCCGGTAAGGACGAAGGCCAGGTCGCCTACCACCAAGGACAAGTCGATCTTCTCGTCCCGCTGGTCAAAGCCTACGGCTCCGATCAAGCCTTCCGCGTGTGCGAAGAGGCCATCCAGACCTACGGCGGCGCGGGCTTCACGCGCGACTATCCGGTCGAGCAGTACTGCCGCGACTCGAAGATCTTCTCCATTTACGAAGGGACGAACTTCATCCAGTCGATGGATCTCGTGGGGCGAAAGCTCGGGCAGGCGGGCGGCGCGAATCTTCAAGCGTTCCTCGCCGACATCGGAAAATTCGTGACGACTCATCAGAACCATCCGACGGTCGGACCGGCGACGAAGCGCCTCGGCCTCGCCCAGGAAGCTCTGGCCGGCGCCGCGATGAAGCTCTTGTCGTGGTTTCAGTCGGGCGGAATGGCGATGGTGCCGCTCTACGCGACGCGCTTCCTCGAGATGATGAGCGAGGTGTGCGTGGCTTGGCTGATGCTCGACGGCGCGGTCATCGCCGAGGAGAAGCTGAAGACCGTTGCCAAAGCTCACCCCGACGCCGCGTTCTACGCTGGGAAGATCCAAGCCGCGCTCTACTACGCGCGCGCCGTCCTTCCGGCCGTCGAGCTCAAGGCGAAGCAGATGCTCGAAGAAGATCGCAGCCCGCTGGACATCTCGGACGCGGGGTTTGCTTCCGTATAGATGCGCATTCGGGCCCGCGGACTCCCTTGGGTGATGGTGGTGATGGTGGTGATGGTGGTGATGGCGATCGGACCATCGGGCTGCAAGAGGAGCCCGATGGCCCGGATTGAAGGGCTCCGTGACGCTCTTGCGTCGGGTGAGGACGCGCGGATCTCTGGAGCAATCGAAGGACTCCCTCCGTGCGAAGCGCCGGTCGACGGCAAGCGCGCCTGCCTCGTCTCGATCGCCACGGCGCTTGGATCCAAGGAAGGTTTTCTCTCCACCGTTCCGAACCAGGCTTCCGCCGCAGCAACGGCCATCGTTCTCTTGCGCGACAAACATGGCGACTGGATCCCGGAGCCGGGCACCTGGCTCGCCTCGATGCGCGCAGCAAAAGGACCGGGCGCCGACACGCTCCGCCTGGCGGTGGCTCACGAGATGGCGCGTGCCGCACCGAAGCTCGCACACAAGGCGACGGAAGAAACAGACGCGCGCGCGATGATGAAAGAGATCGCCGCAGCCATTCCGGGAGCGTGCGTCACGTACGCCGATCTCGGAGCCGGAGTCGACGACAAGACGCTCCCGCCCGAGCGAACCTCGGATCATTCGCCCTGCGTTCAGCGCGATCTAGGAAGGGCCGGAGGGCCTGGAGGAACGTACGGCCAAGGGCTGTGGCGCGCGGGGATGGGGGCGGTGACGCTGTGGAAGGAGGAGGCGCTGATCCTTCGCGATGGATCGGCGCACATGGATGGAAAAGCGAAAGAGCGTCTTGTCGGAGAGCTCGCGATCATCGACGCCGCGTCCACCAAGATGGATATGAAGCCCGTCGAAACCCCGAAAAATGGAGCGTTTTATGCGATCGGCATCCACGACGACGCGGGCGTGCTGTTGGCAGCGTCATCGGATGCCGGAGCGCGAGACGCAGGCGCGCTCAAGCACTGACCTTGTGCAGACCGCGGCCGGCTGGGTGTCCGTCTGACCGGTGCCGCGCATGAGCACGTGATCGGCGTGCCCACTCACCGAGGCCACGCACCGCTCCGATTTCTTTTCGCGCTTGCGTGAGGGTAAGGACGCGCAGTCGGTCGGCGTCGAGCGTTGCCGTCCACCGTTGCGCGGGCAACGGCGTGGAGACGCGCTCGCCGGCACACGACAGCTCTTCTCGAAGCGAGCCGTTTCACGCTGAGACTCGCCCCGGTCCTTGACGAGAAGTGCGCGGAAAGCTACTCATTCCGGCCAATTCCGACTTAGCTCAGTTGGTAGAGCAGGCGACTGTTAATCGCCGGGTCGCTGGTTCGAGTCCAGCAGTCGGAGCCACTTCTGCAAATGCGCAGGGGCGCGTGACCCGTTGGTGAACTCACCTCGGGGCGTTTTCCGCGGGAACGCGCGATCGCGCGCGCGCGGTGAGAACCGAAAGCGCTCCGCGGAGGCGCCTTCAGGGTGTGCCCGAGGCGGTTCTCTCGCCTCTTTGGGGCATGGAGAATGGAGAAGCTGACCCGCTGGTTTACTGCGGCTAACCAGTGGGTCGCCCGGCTGACCCGTGGGTTAGCAGTCCCTGCCTGTGCGGGCAATGACGAGGGGCTCGAGATGAACGAGTGGTGGCGGAGATGGGGCGGGCGGTGAAGAGGAAGGCGAGACCGCGGGGGTCGAGATCGCGCCCGAGCGCCGTCGACAAGCTGCGACCCGCCGAAGCGACGGAGCTCCTGCGCGCTCTTCTTACGCGCCACCCGGAGCTCTCGGTCGACGCCGCGTCGATGGCGCAAGCGATGATCACGCGCGTGTCCGCCGAGGACGTCGCCGCCGCCGTCGAAGAGGCGATTCTCGCGCTCGACATCGACGCGCTCGGTGCGCGCGCTGGGGAGCACGCGGACGGCTACACCGAGCCGGCGCAAGCCGCGTGGGAACTGCTGCAAGAGGCGATCGATCCGTTCGTCGAGGATCTCCGGCGGTGCATCGCTCTCGGCTCCGAAGCCGCGGCGCTAGAGACTTGTCGCGGAATCGTCGTCGGCCTGTATCGCATCCGCGGCAAGAACGCCGAGGCGGTCCTCGGGTGGGCGGAGGACTTCCCCGCCGAAGCCGCAGCGCAGGCGGTATCGATGCTACGCGCGACCGGCCGAGGCTCTCGGCGATGGTCGCTGCCGAGCGGGTTCGAAGCCGAGGTGCCCGATTGGTCCTCCCGAGTCGCGCGGTCGCAACGCGAACGAGGATGACGGCGGACACCCAACAGGGCTAGAAAGTCGGGGCGGAGCTACATCGACGCGCACCTCTATTTCGTCAACCGGGCCGCGGCTTCTTCGATCAGTGAAACCGCACGAAACGAGCAACCGTGACATGGGAAGAAAGGCGCGCCCGAACGATCAGTGCCCCTGCAAGAGCGGCATCAAGTTCAAGAAGTGCTGTGGACGCCCTGCCGGCTCGCCGAAGCCAGCGGGCATGGTCCACACGCCCGCCGAGCGCGGGTCCGCGTTCGAGAAGTTGGACTTCTTCATCGACCAGCTGTGGGAGGAGGAAGAAGAAGCGGCGTTCAACGAGTTCTGGGCGCGCCACCTCGACCGCGAAGGCGAGCTCCCTCCCGACCTCCTCGCCCTGTCGCGCGGCGTCCAGGAAACGTGGTTCGCGTTCGACTACCGGCTCGAAGACGACTCCCGGATCATCGATCACTTCCTCAAGCAGGCGGAGCTCACGCCCGGCGAGCGGTCGTACCTGTCAGCCTTGCGCTGCTCCTCGATGCGTCTCTACGAGGTCACCGACACCGTTCCCGGCACGTCGATGACGCTGCGCGATATCGTCGAGGGCACCGTCGTGACGGTGAATGAGCGCATGGGCTCGCGCAGCATCACGCGACACACCTGCCTCGCCGCGCGGGTGATCCCTCGCGGATGCTCGGGCGGCCCCGAGATCGAGATGGCCTTGCTCCACATCCCGAACCTCGTCCGCGAGTCGGTGCTCGCGGCGCTGAAGCAGCACCGTGAGGAGTTCTTCCGCGACGATCCCTCGGGCTCCCTCGACGACTTCTACAAGGAGCTTCCGCCCTTCTTCCACGACGCATGGGTGAGCTCGATCTTCGAGCCCGCCGTTCCCGAGCTCAGGAACACCGACGGCGAGTCCATGGTGGTGACGCGGGTGTCGTTCCACGTCGACGATGTCGCCGCGTTTGTGCGAGCTCTCGACGGCGCCGAGGCCGAAGGCATCACGAAGAGCGAAGACGGCGCGTGGGCATGGGCAGGAAACAACGCGGCGGGCACGCTGACGAGCCTGGGAACCATCAAGGTCGAGGGCGAGACCTTCGCGCTGGAGGCAAACTCCGTGGAGCGAGGTGCGCGCGGTCGAGCACTCCTCGAGCGGCTTGCAGGCTGCGCGCTCCGACACCGGGCGACCACGCACGAGGACCTCAGGCGACAGGTCATGGCGGGCGTCACCGCGCAAGTCCTCGGCCGCGAGGACCCACGCGATGCGAAGCGGGAGTCCTCCGAGCGGAGGCTCGATCCGGAGGTGGCCGAGGCCCTTGTCGCGGAGCACTACGGACGGCACTACCGCGCATGGGTCGACGAGCCCGTTCCCGCCCTCGACGGCCGCACACCCCGCGAAGCGTCCAAGATCCCCGCGCTTCGTGCGCGCCTCGAAGATCTCATCCACGGCCTCGAGGGCATGTACGAGAACGCCCTGAAGGATGGCGCGCCCGCGTACGATCCATCGTGGATGTGGGACGAGCTCGATCTCGGCGCGGAGGTCGACAAGTCGCACCCGCCGCCGCTCGCCCATGTCCGCGTCGCCGAGCGTGTGCCCGGCAGCGGAGAGGTGTCCCACGCCGCGGCGGAGCGCCTTCGAAAGAACCCAGGGTTCGAGGACGCGGCAACGGTCCTCGGCGAAGAGGAGCTCCGCGCAGACCTCGAGCTGCAGCGCTTCCTCCGCGTGGAGCGCAGCTCGGCGAACGAGAGCGGCGGAGAAGGCGCGGTGGCCGCGCCCTACCTGCGGTTGATGGTCAACTTCGACCTTCACCGCCGCAAAGCCTTCTGGGTCGACGAGGCCCTGTCCTACATGCTCGAGCACACCGATCTCGACGTCGCAGGCGGTGAGCTGCGTGTCCCATTCCCAAGCTTCGCGCTCGCTCTCACCGATCGGCACGCGCTCTCGCTCGGAGAGCGTCTGCTCGCGCGAACGAAGGACGATCCGCTGCGCGGGCAGACCCTTCGTGTTGTGACGGTCTACGTGACCGAGTTGCGACGCACGGAGGATCGCGTTCTGGAGATCGTGCTCGCCCTCGACGCGCTCGGAGCGGATCTACCGAGCCTCGTGCGGTACGAGGTGCCAGCGGGGACCGAGGCCTCGGTTCGGGGGTTCCTGGACTCGGTCGCGCCGCCGCCCCCCGTCGCGGATCCACCGCTGCCGGACGTGAACCCAGTCCGCGGCCTGCTCCGACTGGTGATCAATGCGATCTTGTACGCGACGAGTTCCGGCGTGACACCGCAGGTTCGAACGGCGCCCCCGCGCGCTCCGCAGAAGACGAAGTCGCTGCTCGCGCCGCCGCCCAGCTCGGACGCCGTCTACTTCCTGCCTGGCACGATCGACATCCGCAGCGTGCGGCGGTTCCAGGAGCTCGAGCGAGCGCCCGAGGGCCGGTCGATGCTCTCGCGGTTCATGGTGCGCGGCCATTGGCGGCGCCCGCAGAAGGGGTGGACGGAACAGAAGCTGCGGTGGATCGAGCCCTACTGGAAGGGGCCGGACATGGCGAGCGCGATCGAGCGGGCCTACAAGCTGAAGCCATGAGCCGATGATCGAGCGCGCGTACATCCACGTGGCGGGGCCGGAGCGCGCGGGGAAGACGACCCTGATCGAGGCGATCCTCGGCGCGTTCGACGGGCCCGCGATCACCGTCCGCTGCCGGCGCGACGATGACCGGGGCGAGTCCGTCGAGTCCGCGCCCGCGCGCGACGCAGAGCTGCGGCGCTATCGCGAAGCGGGCGCATCGGGTGCCGCGCGCTTCGACTTTCCCGCCGAAGAGGAAGACGGCGATGGCTTCTTTTGCAGCAAGGTCATGAGCGACTACTCGAAAGCCGTCCTCATCGAGGGCGACTGCCCCGTCGACTACGTCGACCTCGAGGTGTTCGTCGCGCCGCCGCTCCCTGCCGGCAGTTCGCTCCTGCGGCGGACGAAGCGGCGCACGCCGGCCGTGGCCGCCTCTGCGCTCGAGGAGATCCTTCTCGCAGTCGGAGGCCGCTCCGCGAGCGCGGCTTTCGGCGGGAGTCGAGCACGAGAGGCGATGGGAGGGGCCGCCGCGATCTATGGGGAGAGCTTCGGCGCCAAGGGGGCCGCGCACGCGGGCTGGGAGCTGGCGCCGACGCATCAGGGCCTGGAGCGAGCCGGGCTCGTCGTCGTCAACGTGCGCGCGCGCGACGATCGCGATGCGGCGGAGCCGATGCTCGAGGAGATCGCCCGGATCCGGAGCGATGATGCCGTGCGCGCCGCCGTCCTGGGCCGATTCGCGCATCGCACGAAGGTCACCGCCGTCGTCGCGGACCTGTCCGATCCGAAGGACTCCGGCACCAAGAAGGCGCTCACGCGCATCAAACGTGCGCTCGCGCAAAGAGGCCGACCATGACGATGGCACCCTTCGATGAGCTCTTCCCCGACCTCGCCCGCGCCGAGTCGCGCACGATCAAAGTTTTCGATCACGACCGTCTTCTCCCCGGCTCGTACCTGCTGCGCGAGGCGTATTGTGTCGAGCCAGGCTGCGATTGCCGCCGAGTGCTGCTCCAGATCTACCACGGCGAACGCCCCCGCCAGGTCGCGACTCTGAACTACGCCTTCGAGCCGCCCAAGCCTCCGTTCGACGACGAAGGTCAGCTCTTCATCGATCCGATCAACCCGCAGAGCGATCTGTCCGACGCGCTCCGCGACTTCGTCGAGAACATGATCGCCTCCGATGACGACTACCGCGAGCGCCTTCATCGGCACTACGAGACGTGGAAGGAGGTCGTCGATGACCCGCGGCATCCGGACCACCAGAAGATTCGCTCCAAGCTCCACGACGATCCCAGCTTCCGACCGGCCTTTCCGAGGCAGGATACCGTTCGACGCGAGGGCCCAAAGGTGGGACCGAACGACCCTTGCAAATGCGGCAGCGGGAAGAAGTTCAAGAGGTGCTGCCGGCCATGAGCGAGCACCAGTGCTATGAGTTCGTTGCTCTCGACCGGCCGCTCACGCCCTCGCAGATGGCGGAACTTCGTGCGATCTCCACGCGCGCGGACATCACCCCAGCGAGGTTTTGGAACGAGTATCAGTGGGGCGACCTGAAGGCGGACCCAGCGAAGCTCGTCGAGCGGTACTTCGACGCGCACATGTACTTCGCGAACTGGGGCACGCACCGGCTGATCCTTCGTGTCCCGGTCAAGCGCGTGGCTCTGAAGAGTCTGCAGGCCTATTTCGTGGGCGATGCGGCACGCGCAAGGGTGGCGGGGGAGCAACTGATTCTCGACCTCCACAGCGAGGACGAAGAGCCGGACTACTACGAGGAAAGCCAAGGCTCGCTGGCTGCGCTCGCCCCCGTCCGCACGGACTTGATGCGGGGGGACCTTCGCGTCGCCTACCTCGCGTGGCTTCTCGCGGTGCAAGCGGGCGAGGTCGCCGACAACCATCCAGAGCCGCCGGTGCCTCCCGGCCTTTCCGACCTCACGGCGTCGCAGGCGGCGATGGCGGAGTTCCTCCGCATCGACGAGGATCTCATCGCCGCGGCAGCCGAGGCGAGCAACGAGACCGCCGACGAGCGTCCTGCGCTCCGAAAGTGGGTCCTTGCGCTGACTCCGCGCATGAAAGACGACTGGCTGCGGCGAGCGATCGACGAGCCCGACCTCGCGCTCGGCGGCGAGTTGCTGCGAGCGTATCGAGCGGAGGCGAAGCCGGCGCTCGCGACGGGCCGCCGCACCGTCGCCGATCTGCTCGCAAGCGCGGAGGCCGACAAGGCAAAGAAGGCTGCGGAGGCTGCGCGAAACAAGCGCCTCGATCGGCTGTCGGGGCGCGTGGACGCCGCGTGGGCGGATCTCGAGGCACTCGTCGAGAAGAGCGCGTACGAAGAGGCGCTGACGCTCGCGACGGACCTGCGCGATCTGTCGAAACGCGACGGCGCGTCTATCCCCTTCGCGGCTCCGTTCGAAGCCATGCGGAAGCGCCAGCTCCGCCGGCGCGGGTTCTTCGATCGGTGGAAGCGGGCGAACGAGCCGCGACGATGATGAGGGTGCGCGTCGCGGCTAAGCCGGTCCAGTGGCGATCGCGGCGCTCGCCCGGTTCCACCACTCGATCCAGTTCGTGACGCCTTCCTCGTCGACGACGAGCGCGACGGCGCTGCGCGCACCGTCCCAACGGATCTCTCGGCACAGCGACACGAGCACGCGGCGCCGGTTGCGGAGCATGAGCGCGTCCCACGCGCGCGAGACCTCGACGAACGTCGCGCGGACGTGCTCGGGCATGCCCGGCGGCGGGGTCACGAAGAGCTTGGGCATGTACCCCTCGATCACGCGCGCAGCGACCTGCGAGCTCGGGCACGGCGAGGGGCCGCGGCAACGGTAGTAGCGCGTGCCGGTCTCGGGCTGGTGTGGCGCGTTCCACTGCGGTCTTCTGACCTTCCCCGTGGACGACGTCGTCATCCGGCGTCCGTACGCCACGCAGACGAGGAGGCGGCGCAGAAGAAACGGATCCACGGCACCCTCGACGTCCGGGCGCGGCGTCGGCGGTCGCGTGCGGCGCCGTTCGATCGTCGCGGCCACGCGGTCGAAGAGCTCGCGCGAGACGACGGCAGCGTGGCCCCCCCTGCGTCCCGTCGGCGAGGAGACCTGCGTACGCCGGATTGCGAAGGATCCGGAGGACAGCCTTCGCCCCCCAGCGACCCCACGATTTCGAAGCGCGAGAACGGCGGGGTCACTGGACGGCAGCGCGACATCGTCTCCTCGGAGCGAGCAGCCGCCGGTGGCGACGAGTGAACGCCGG
>JAYTOU010000091.1:0-147924 GCA_043747615.1 Myxococcales bacterium
GATCTCGACGTCGTAAAGTTCCAGATCAAATACCTGACTGGCAGCCATCACATGAATCTCTTCCAGACCAACCAGGACGTCCCAGACCACGACGCGGACTGCTTCGGCCCGGTCGACTTCTCCTCGGCCAAGAGTCCGAACGGTTACGATCTGATCGTCGGATCGCAGAGCCACGACTTCGACTGGACGCTCCCGGCCGGCGTCGCTTTCAAGCTGAAGGCTCACCGCCAGATCATGCTGCAGACTCATTACGTGAATGCCACCTCGCAGGCGACGCCGCTTGGAGTCGGCCACGTGAAGGTGAATCTGGTGACCGAGCCGGACGCTACGAAGATCACGGCGCACATGGGGACGATGTTCGCCAACAACGTGAACATCCACATTCCGCCGCATGAATCGCGTTCATTCTCGACCACCTGCGCCTTCCCGAAAGACGCGAACGTAGTGGCGATGACCGGCCACTTCCACAGCCGAGGAAAGACCTTCAGCGTGAACGTCGCGCCCGACGGCGCGCATCCGACGGACGAGGTGTACCGCTCGCGCGACTGGAGTGAGCCCCCGTTCGTCATTCTTGAGCAGCCACGCCCGATCGCCCAAAACGGCGGGCTCTATTACACGTGCGACTTCGACAACATGACCGACATGGACATCACCTTCGGCCCTCACGTCGAGACCCAGGAGCACTGCAACCTCTTCGCGTACTTCTTTCCTTGGGAAGAAGCGCACACCCGGTACTGCTTTTGACCAAGCTTGTCATGAAGGCGGGTCGGGTCTGCCTGGGGCTGTCGCTCGCGATCGCGGCCTGCGCTCCTCATCACGGTGGATCGTCGTCCTCCACGATCATCCTCGGCGTACAGAGCGAAGAGGTCGGAAGCGCGATCGCGCGGGTGCACATCGTGGCCACCGTGAACGGAGCCGTGGCGACCGACGAAGAGCTGAACGTCGTGAACGGCGCTCCTGCCGTATTTCCTCACGAGGTGAGGCTCGTCTCCGCCGATCCAAGCGCCAAGATCGACGTGAAGATCGAAGCCTTCCCCGCGGGCGCGTCCATGCCGATTCTCACCCGCCTCGCTGCGGGCGGGTTCGTCGAGGGACAAACGAAGTTAATGCGCCTTCGTCTGGAAGCACGCTGCATCGTCGGTCTCATCGGCGGGCTCGGCGGGCCGATGTGCAATGCTCCCCAAACCTGTCAGTCCGGGCGATGCGCAGACGACACTGTCCTTCCCCAGGATCTCGAGGACTACGAGCCCAACTGGGCGATTGACGCGCCCGACATCTGCCGACCGGCAAATCACGGTGCACCCGATGTCGTCGTCGGCACCGGTCAGACGGATTTCTCTCCCGTGACGAACGGTCAAACGCTCCAGGCCGAGCTCGGCCCCCAGCGCGGTCACCACCTGTGGATCGCGGTCCGCATGCGCAACATGAAGCAGTCCGGATCGACCACCACCATCACCGGAGTGCAGCCCGGTACGAACGTCGCCATCCCACCGACGTCGTTCGTCTTCACGTTCGATCGCGACGAGGGGGGCTACTGCAAGCTCTATGGCCTCCGCTACCAGCTCGACAACGGCGGAATCGACTACAAACAGTTCCTCGGTAAACCGCTCGACGTGAACGTCGAAGTCCGCGACATCACCGGCGCCACGCTAAAGAGCGTCGCCCACATTAACGTCGCGCCAACCGTTCTGGGCGAGTAGCCGGCGCGATGAAGGGGGCTCGGCGACTCTGGTCGGCGCACGCGGCGCTGATCGTCACGATCACGTCGCTGTGTCTGTGGTCCGCATGGGAGCTCGGTCGTCCACAGACGCATCCGTACGGCGATCTCTCGCGAGGGAGCTTCACCGATCATTTCAGTCACCTCACGACGACGAGGCTCTTTCCGCTGGTCGGAATCAATATCTGGACGAAGCCCACGCGTGATTTCGGCCGCCCGCTGACGGATGCCGAGACCCGCCGGCTCCCCCCGGACATCCCTGCCAGAGGAAACAATCGAGAGGTCTTCGCCGTCGACGACTGGCCGATCGACAAGCCTCTCGTTGCGAGCTGGACGCATCTGCCGCGCCTTCATCCGCCCGGCGATCTCGTGATCATCGCGCCCGTGGCGCTGGCTTACTCGGTCACTTCTCTTTCGTTCACGTGGGCGAATCGGCTGCTGATTCTCTCCTTCTTGATTTGCGCCCACGTCTCTCTGTTCTTTTATTTCCAGGCGTGGATGCGGCCGCGAAGGGCATCGGCCGTCGGCTTTCTCACGATCCTCGTCGTCTACGGAGAGGTCATCCACTGGACGCTCGAAGGGTTCTACGAGGCCGCCGTCCTCGCGCCGCTCTTCCTTTGCGCGAAATGGATTTACGAGCGGCGAATGCTGGCAGCCGTCGTGGCCTACGTCGTCGCTGCGACGATCCACTTTCGCGCCTTCTTCTTTGCGCCGTGGTTACTCTACGCTGCCTTTTCGGTGCTCTCCGATGGCCACTGGAGAACGTGGCGCGCCCGCGACGCCGCCGCAGCCTTCATTGCCGGTATCCTCGGGGCAACGTCGCTCTTCGTTTTTGCGCTGGCGTGGCCAACGCTGAAGGCAATGCCCGTGACGTACAGTCCGCTTTCGTTCGCGCCCGGCCAACCCGTGCCCCACGCGCTCCTCGCGTATGTGCTCGTGCTCGGCGTGGTGGGAGCCGCCCTCGTGTACGCGCGCGCCTGGATGGACGTCGCCGTGCTGATGTGGCTGACGCTCATGTTCGTTTCGCTCCGCGAAGCGTACGAGTGGGACCTAATCACGCTCCTGGCGTGGCTTGGCGCGCCGCTCGACTCACCCCCGAAGCGTGCTGCTCTGGCGCGCGATGCTCGGCTTTATTTTGTACTTTTTTGTGGAGCGGTGCTCTTTCGCAGCACGCTTGCTCCCGTGTGGATCGCCAAGCTGTTTTGAAGGACGGGATCATCCCGGAATTTCCTTCCCGCGGGCACGCCCGCTCGAGCGGACGACGAATGCGGGTTCTGAAGAGCTACGCTCGTGAAGCCAACTGGCCGCACGCGGCTCCCATGTCGCCGCCGCCGCTGTAGCGCTTGTGGGTGTTGACGCCGGAGGCACGCATCGCTTCGCGGTAGGCCGTCTCGCGATCGTCGCTCGAGCGCCGAAACGGATCTTTCCCCACTTCGTCGGTGGCGTTGTACGGGATGATGCTGATCCGGGGGCGTGCTCCCGCTCGCTCGGCGAACGAGAGCGCCAGGGCAGCGAGGGCTCGCGCATCATCAACGGTGTCGTTCACCCCTTCGAGGAGCGTCACCGCCCACATCGGCGAGAGCTCCGTCACCTTCGCGTGCTCCACCGCCGCGTCGATCACCTCGTCGAGCGAATGCGCGCGATCGATCGGCATCAAGGAGCGACGCACCGGCAGTGCGCTCGAGATCGAGATCCCCAGCCGCACCTTCGGCGCTTCTTTCGCGAGCCTACGAATTCCACTCGGAATGCCCGCGGTGCACACCGTCATCCCGCGCGCGTCGATGGCCTGCGCGCTCGGATCGCACAGAACGAAGATGGCATCGAGCACGCGATCGAGGTTCGCCATCGGCTCGCCCATTCCCTGGAAGACCACGCCATGAATCTTGTCGCCGGGACCGAGGGTGCGCCGAATGCTCCGCACCTGCTCGACGATTTCCCAGGTCTCGAGGTTGCGCAGAAGGCCCATTTTTCCGGTGGCGCAAAAGGCGCAGGCCAGCGCGCAACCCACCTGCGAGCTCACGCACACCGAGAAGCGCCCTGCCTTCTCGAGGGGAATGCGCACCGTCTCCACGAGCTTGCCGTCGGGCGTCGCCAGGACGAGCTTCATGAATGGATCGAGGGCGCTCGAACGCTCCTCGCGAATCTCGAGCTCGGGGATGACGCCGTGGGCGCGAAGGGCGTTCATGCTCTGCCGCCGGACACCCGTGATCGGGAGGGTGACTCCCTTGTGGCGATGGACTGCGCTCACGATTTTCCGCGCCTCCGCGAGCGTGACGAGGGGCAGCGCTCGTGAGAGCCCCTCGGGCGTCAGGCCTTGGAGCGCAATCGTCGTAAGGTTCTGGGCCACGCGCCACTTCCGTAGCTGAGTTCGCCGATCCTGCCAAACCAGCCCAAAAAAGTGTTAGTTTCGCAGCGTGTTTGGCCTCAGCTTCGGTGAGCTCGTCGTCCTGATCGTCGTGGCGATCGTCGTCATCGGGCCGAAGGACTTGCCGAAAATTCTCCGCAGGCTCGGCCAATGGTCGGGGAAAATGCGCCGGATGGCGCTCGATCTCCGCACCCAGAGCGGCATCGACGAGGTTCTGCGCGAAGGCAGCCTCAGCGAGGACATCAACGAGATTCGCAAGCTCGCGCGCGGTGAGCTCGATCACGTCGTCGCGGCCTCGACGCTCCAGGCCCTCCCCGCTCCGTCTGCGTACGACGAAGTGGAGCAGGCCATCCTCCGCGACCGCGAGTATCCCCGTGAGGGCGCCGACAACTACGGATCGCTCCCCGATACGGCGATCGTGTACACCGATCTCCCCGCCTCGGCGCACGCCGAAGACCCGATCTACAGAGCGGCGGCGCCCGCGGCTCCGGTACAGTCATGACCGCCGAGAACGTCGGACCCGACGGCGAAGAAGAGAAGATGACGATCTGGGAGCATCTGAACGAGCTCCGTGGTCGCGTGGTGCGCGCGGCGATCGGTCTCATGGTGACCGCGATCGTCGCCTGGAACTTCCGCGTGAAGATCCTGGCTCTCCTCCTCGTTCCGTACGAGCGGGCGTGGCGGGAGCACGGTATGCCCGGTGCCCCGGAGCTCCAAACGCTCTCGCCCGCGGACGCGTTCGTCGGCTACATGCAGCTCTCGATTTTCGGCGGCGTGATCTGTGCTGCGCCGATTATTTTCTACCAGCTATGGGCGTTCATTAGCCCGGGCCTCTACGCCAAAGAGAAGCGGCTCATCTTTCCGTTCGTCTTCTTCTCGACGGGGCTCTTTCTCTCTGGCGTCGCCTTCGCGTACTACGTCGCGTTCCCTTTCACCTTCGGTTACTTTTTCTCTCTCCTCGGCCAAGTGAGCGAATCAGGCACGGTGCTCACCCAGCGTCCGACCCTGGAATTTTACCTCGATTTCGCGACGCGGATGCTCCTCGCCTTCGGCTTCGTATTCGAGCTTCCGCTCTTCATCTCGTTTCTGGCGATCGCTGGGATCGTCACGCCGATGCAGCTCGTGAAGTTCAGCCGCTGGGCAATCCTCCTCGCCTTCTTGGTCGGCGCGGTGGTTACCCCCGGCCCGGAAATCTCGAGCCAGCTCGCCGTGAGCGGAGCGCTCATCGCTCTTTACTTCCTGTCGATCGGCATCGCCTTCGTCGTTGGCAAAAAGAAGAAGAAGGACGACGCGCCATGACCATCGAGCCTCTCGCCCCAATCGTCCCTGGCGCCGGGATCCTCGCCCACGTGCGGCAGATGAACCGCGACGCGCTCGGCGTCCTCGTGGCTCACCCCGATGGGGTCCGACGCGTCCTCCAGGAGAATCCTAAGAGCTACAGCAAGGCGACGCGGGGCTTCGAGGTGCTCCGCAAGTTCCCCGGCAACGGTGCCAGGCCATCCCGTCGAGCCCGAGCGGCTCGTCACCTCGAGACCGCACGAAGGAATGCCCATGACGATCCACGTTAGAAAAGCGGGTGAGGCGTGAGCATGCTTGCCTTCGCGTCGTCCGACCCGCGTGTTCGCCTTCTCAACGATCGTCCCGTTCGGAAGGACGGAACGTTCGTTCTCTACTTCTGCCAGATCTTTCGGCGGGGTGAAGACAACGCGGCGCTCTCCTACGCCATCATGCGAGCAAACGAGCTCGGGCTTCCTTGCGTGGTCTACGAAGCATTGCGCTCCGACTACCCGTTCGCGAGCGATCGCTTCCATACGTTCGTCCTCGAGGGCGCAGCGGACACCGCGCGCGTGCTCGCCAAGCGCGGAATCCAGCACGTGTTCTTTCTTCCGCGAACGCCGGCCGAAGCGCGCGGTGTGCTCCGGAAAGTGGCGGAAAGAGCGGCCCTGATCGTCTCGGATGATTGTCCGACCTTCGTCGTACAGGAGCACAACGCGGGTGCCTCGCGTCGCGCAACGTGCACGTACGTAGTCGTCGACGACTGCGCGGTGATTCCACTCTCGCTCTTTCCGAAGCAGGAGTACGCGGCGCGCACCCTGCGTCCGAAGTTTCATCGGGCGCTCGAGGCCTGGCTCCGTCCGATCGAAGAGACGAAGCCGCGGGTCGATCCTCCTGGAAAGCTTGATCTTCCTTTCGCGCCCATCGACTTCACCAAAGAGAGCGTTGCGTCCCTAGTCGCATCGTGTGACATCGATCATGGCGTCGCCCCCGTCCCTGAATTTCGCGGGGGCTCCGTGGCGGCGAACAAGCGCCTCCGGGGCTTCTTTTCCCGGCTCTCGGCCTACGTGGCGGATCACAACGAGCCTTCGCGCGACGCGACGAGCCATCTGTCGCCCTACCTGCATTTCGGGATGATCAGCGCCCGCAAGATAGCTCTCGAAACGAAGGCGGCGGAGACGGGCTCCGAAGAAGACAACGCCGCGTTCCTGGAGCAGCTCCTCGTACGCCGGGCACTCGCCTACAACTTTGCGCGCACTCGCCCCGATCACGCGACGTTTGCGGCGCTTCCGGATTGGGCGAAGAGCACGCTCGCCAAGCATGCGGCCGACCCTCGGCCGTACCTGATGACCCTCGAAGAGCTCGACGGCGCGCGCACGCCGGACGAAGTGTGGAACACCGCCCAGCTCGAGCTTCGCGTCCGCGGGGTCATCCACAACTATGCGCGCATGCTCTGGGGAAAGCTCCCCATCACATGGATGAAGAGCCCCGCCGACGCACACGCCGCGCTCGTCCATCTGAACGATCGCTACGCGCTCGACGGAAGAGATCCCAATGGCTACACGAACATCTCTTGGTGCTTCGGGCTCCACGATCGCCCGTGGCCGGAGCGCGCCATCTACGGCACCGTGCGCTGCATGACCAGCCGCTCCGCCGCGAGCAAGCTCGATCTCGACGGTTACCTGTCGAACGCGCGCACATGGCGCGGCGAAATCTAACGAAGGTCGTCGGGGACGGGCACCGGAAGACGCCGAGCGTCCATCCACAGGCCTTCGAGATCGTAGAGGCCGCGCGTCTCGTCCTGGAAGACGTGGACGACGACGTCGCCGTAGTCCATGAGCACCCAGTGAGCGTGGGGTAGGCCTTCGATCGACAGAGCGCGACGGTTCTTGAGGCGAAGAGAGTCTTCGATTCCCTGCGCGAGAGCCGCAACCTGGCGATCGCTCGTGCCCGTCATCAGCACCAAGAAATCCGCGTAGTCGACCTTTCCGGCGACATCCAGGATCTCCAGGCCCGAGGCTTTCTTCTCGAGCGCCGCAGCCGCCACCATGATGGCCAGCTCGCGCGCGTCGTCGCTCGCCACGCTCGTCGACTCCCCGGAGAGGCGTGGGATCGTGGCCTTGATGATCTTTTTCTTCGCGCCGTCTACGGCGTGCGACGATTTCACACGGGGCGTGTCGACGCGGGGTTGGGCTTCGCGCTCCATCGGCCTTCGCGGGCGAAGAGCATCTTGCTTGCCGCGTGGCTCGGCCTTCGGACGACCGGGGCGCGTGGGGCGGCTCCAGCTCGCTCGCTCCGGAGCAGGTGCGGCGGCGCGCTTCGCCCCCGGCCTGGCCGTAGTGCCTCCCCCTACGCGGCGCGGCGCACCGTGAGATGACGAAATCGTGGGCCGAGCCTTCTTGGCCCCCGTTTTTGCCGCCTTCTTGGGCTTCGTTGTCGCCATAGCAAGCGGTTACCGCGTCTGACCTTCGCCGTCCACCATCCACTTCATGGTGGTGAGGGCCTCGAGCCCCATCGGACCGCGCCAGTGGAGGCGGCTCGTCGCAATTCCGATCTCTGCACCGAGACCGAGCTCTCCGCCGTCGTGGAAGCGTGTGGAGGCGTTGACGACGACGCAGGCCGCATCCACCTCTCGACGCCAGCGCTCGGCATGCGCGGCATCGGCCGTGCAGATGGCTTCGGTGTGCCCCGAGCCATAACGCGTCACATGGGCGATGGCACCGTCGAGCCCATCGACGACCCGCACCGCCAGGATTTTGTCGAGGAACTCGAAGCCCCAGTCTTCATCCGTGGCGGCACGAACGCTGGGCGCGCTCGGGAGGATGGCGAGTGCGCGCTCGTCGACACGAAGCTCGCACCCCTCATTCAGAAGGCTGCGCGCGATCGGCGGGAGAAGCTTTGCCGCCTCCGACGCGTCGACGAGCAGGCACTCGAGCGCGTTGCACACGCCCGGACGAGAGAGCTTTGCGTTCTCCACCAAGCGCGCTGCCATGTCCGGATCGCACCCCGCGTCTAGAAAAAGATGACACACGCCCTTGTAGTGCTGGACCACGGGCACCCGCGCGTTCTCGGTGACGAACTTGATCAGCGCCTCTCCGCCGCGTGGGATCGCAAGATCGATGGTCTCCGACTGCTGCACGAGAATCCGCACCGCGTCGTGATCGGTGAACGGCACGAGCTGGACGGCGTCGCGCGGCAGCCCTGACGCTTCGAGTGCTTCCGTGATCACCCGGCCGAGCGCCGCGTTCGAATTTTTCGCCTCGGAGCCACCACGAAGGACGACGGCATTTCCCGCCTTCAGGCAGAGGGCGCTCGCCTCCGCGGTCACGTTCGGCCTCGCTTCGTAGATGATGGCGATGACGCCGAGGGGAGCGCGCGCCCTCGTGATCCGCAGACCGTTCGGCCTCGTCAGCTTCGAGATGGTCTCGCCCACCGGATCAGGGAGGGCGGCGATCTCCTCGAGAGCGCGCGCGACGGCCTCGACCCGATCCGCGTCGAGGGCAAGACGATCGAGCAGCGCACCCTTCGTGCCGCGAGCGCGGGCGGCCTCGAGATCCTGACGATTGGCGTCGAGAATGCGCTCGCGGTGCCGACGGATCCCGGCAGCGATCCCGAGGAGCGCCGCATCTTTCTTGTCACGCGAGAGCGGCCCAAGGAGCCGCGACGCCGTTCGCGCACGCATGCCGATCGCTCGGATTTCCGCTTCGATGGCCATACAAAGCTACTACCACGAGCGGACCGCGTACACCGTTGACGCAAAGCAAGTCAGCCCGCATAACCCTCGGATGCGCAGCCTTGCCGTGCCTTTTTTTCTCACGTTGAGCGGTCTGGTCTTCGTTGGCAATCTCGCCGCGGGCTGCGGCAGCACACCGTCCTCGGGCAGCACACCGTCTTCGGGCAGCGCGCCCCTCGGTGACGCGGGTGTGGGAGCCTCGGATGTCGACGGCGCGCAGCCGGGCGCGGATGGCGCCTCACTCGATGCGGCTACGTCAGACGGCGCGCTTCACCCGAGCGACGGCGGAACGGATCCCAACGGAGACGGACCGTACCCGTATGCGGAGAAAGACGCGACGACGCTCGTCGCGGCGACCGGCGACAACGTGGCCATCCACGTGGCCTACCCGAAGGGCGCGGGAAGCTTTCCGGTCATCGTCTTTGGACATGGTTTTCAGCTCATGCCGCCGCAGTACTACGGGTATCTGCGTCGGCTCGCGTCGTTCGGGTACGTGGCGATGACCGTCAACTATCCCGCCGCGGCCAGCGGCCCAAACAATCCGAACGAAGCCAAGGACATGATCGCCGGCATCGACTGGGCTGCGGCCGACGCAACGTTCGGCGCCAACGTGGACACCGCCAAGGCGGGTACGACGGGTCATTCGCTTGGCGGCAAAGTTGCGCTCCTTGCTGCGACGCTCGACGCTCGCGTGAAGGCCTCGATCGTCCTCGACCCCGTCGACGACGGCGGTCCGTCTGGCTGCACTGCGCCGGCGTGCGTGAACGTGGCGAGCCTCCTGCCGGGCTTGCATGTGCCCACTGGCTTTCTCGGCGAAACCATCGACGAAGCGGGCATGTTCGGAGCCTGCGCGCCGGCGGCATCCAACTTCACGACCTTCTACGCGAAGGCGAACGCGCCGAGCCTAGAGGTCACCGTCGCCGGCGCCAACCACATGAGCTTTCTCGACGACGTGAGCACGTGCGGCTTCGTCTGCGGCTTCTGCAATGCCGCGACCGCTCCGAACGCGCAGGTGAACCAGCTGGCGCGCGCGTTCATGGTCGCCTTCTTCGAGCGGCATCTGCGTGGCAACGCGGCCTTTGAAACCTACCTCACGGGCGCCGCTGCGCAGGCCCGTTACGTGGCTACGACCGAAGCGTCGATCCTCTCGAAGTAGTCGGCGCTTTCCGCGCCCACGCAAAGTGACTACACCGTTGGAGATGTCGAGTCTGGATCTTCACCCGGTCGAGCGCGCGCGAGCGATAGGCAAGATCATCTCGCCGCTGTCGAACGCAATCGAGGAGTCGAGGCGCTTGCCACACGAAGTGGTGCGCGCGCTGACGGAGGGGGGCCTCTTTAAGCTCGTCGTATCGCGCGAGCTGGGGGGCGGAGGTGCGTCTGCGCTCACACTGCTGACGGTCATCGAAGAGATCGCGCGCGCGGACGGATCGGCGGGTTGGTGCACCATGATCGGCGCTGTTTCCGGCCTGATGAGCGCGTTCCTCGAGGAGGGGGTGGCGCGCGAGATCTACTCCCCCGCAGACGCGATCACCTGCGGAGTCGCCGCTCCGATGGGGCGCGCAACTCCCGTCGACGGCGGCTTTCGCGTCACGGGGCGCTGGGCGTTCGCCAGCGGCTGCGAACACTCAGCGTGGAGAATGGTCGGAACCATCGTCGCGCAGGATCCTCCCGAGCGATTGCCGAGCGGAGCGCCGGACGTGAGATGCGTGCTCCTCCGCGCCGAAGACACCAAGGTCATCGACACGTGGACGACGCACGGTCTGCGCGGCACGGGCAGTCACGATCTCGGCGTGACGGACGCATTCGTGCCGGCGTCGCGCACGTTCTCTCTCCTGTCGACGCCGATGCGGCGCACGGGGCCAATTCACCGCTTGCCTTTCCTCGGCGTGCTCGCTGCGGGGGTCGCTGCCGTATCTCTTGGTATCGCGCGAGCAGCAATCGATGAGTTCTTGGAGCTTGCTCGCAGCAAGACTCCGCTCGGGTCGAAGCGCGGCATCGCGCACCGAGAGCTCATACAAATGGCCGTCGCACAGGCGGAGGCCAAAGTGCGCAGCGCCCGCGCGCTGCTTCACGAGCGCATCGAAGCCGCAGAAGCGGAGACCGATCTCGGTGAGGCCCTCTCCCTTCACGCCCGCGCGCTCTTGCGTATCGCTGCGTGCAACGCCGCCACAGAATCTGCCGCTGCGGTCGACCTGGTTTACACCGCCGCGGGAGGCACCTCGATCTACGCGACGAGCCCGCTACAACGCTGCTTCCGTGACGTGCACGTGACCACGCAACACGCGATGGTCTCCTCGACCATGGCGACGCTCGCGGGCCGCGTGCTCCTCGGCGTCGAGACGGACGCGTCGGCGCTGTGACGACCGTGACCTCACGCGCGCTCGCTGGCCAAATCGCGGTCGTCACAGGCGCCAGTCGCGGCGTAGGCAAAGGCATTGCTCTCGGCCTCGGCGAGGCGGGCATGACCGTCTACGTCACCGG
Source organism: Myxococcales bacterium (assembly GCA_043747615.1). Taxonomy (GTDB): domain Bacteria; phylum Myxococcota_A; class Polyangia; order Polyangiales; family Polyangiaceae; genus JAYTOU01. Next base: position 11,572 of record JAYTOU010000091.1, read on the forward strand.
TCGAACGACGACCGAGGGCGCGCGGCCGGGGGACATGCCGGGGACCATCGAAGAGACCGCCGCTCAGGTCACCGCCGCCGGTGGTCGCGGCATCGCAGTCGCGTGCGATCACGCGGTCGACTCTGACGTCGAGGCGCTCATCGCGCGCGTCATCGCTGAAAACAGCCGGATCGACGTTCTAGTGAACAACGCGTTCGCCATTCCGAACGGCAAGATCACCGGCCCCTTCTGGGAGCTGCCACTGTCTCAATGGGACACCATGCATCGCGTGGGTCTGCGCTCTCACTACGTCGCGAGCCTCCTGTGCGCGCCGCACATGGTGAACGTGAAGCGCGGGCTCATCGTCAATGTCTCGTCGTTTGGAGCAAAGATTCGCGCCGTCAACGTGGCCTATGGCGTAGGCAAAGCGGGGCTTGATCGCATGTCGCGCGACATGGCCGCAGAGCTCACGCCTCACGGCGTTTGCGCGGTCTCGTTGTGGCCGGGCATCGTCAAAACCGAGAGGCTCTTGCTCGAACCAGATCGCCTAGGGTTCGACCCGACCCACGGTGAGTCGCCTCTCTTCAGCGGACGGGCGGTCGCTGCGATCGCCACTGATCCGAAGCGCATCGAGCGCGCCGGACAAGCCCTCGTGGTCGCGGAGCTCGCCCGCGAGTATGGATTCACCGACATCGACGGAACGCAGCCGCGCTCTCTTCGCGACGAAAAAAAGTCTTAGGTGGAGCTTTCGCTTTTTTAGAAGCCGATCGCCAAGGTCCCCGCTACGACGGCGTACCCGCGGAGGTTGTCGACCTCCCGCTCCGACGGTCCAGAGAGCACGCCCGTGACTGCGCCGCCGATGCGCACGTCGGCATCCTCGAGCCCGAGCGCGTACTCGATCCCGAGTCGCACGGTGCCGATGCCCGCGTTGCCGCTTGCGTCCGGTTTGCTCACATGCGCCAAGCCGAACCCCATGCCGAACACCGGGTGCACCGGGCCGCGCTTGTGGAAGTCAAGGGTGAGCTCGCCGGTATACTGGGCGAGGCCGTTTCCGAGCGGTGCGTTCAAGGCGAGCGCGTCGTTGTGCTCTTCGCCGCGCATCCACGCCGCAGCGATCCGAGCGCCCACGGTGCCGGTCCCGAAATCTGCTGCGAGACCGAGGCCAAGCCCGAGACCGCGTCCGCTGGTGACACCGGCCGGTCCGAGGTTGAGGCGAAACGGCGAGCGATAGGCCTCACGCAGAGGCTCGGGGGCGTAGGGCGAAGGGTCATAGTGATCGTCATAAGCGGGCTCGGTTCTCACCACGGGTGCGTCGGGCAGCGGTGCGGCGTAGCGGCCCTCCAAGCCGCTCGGATTGCCGACACTGACCGTTGCTTCGTCCGCCCGCGCAGAAAGCTCGCCGAAAAACGTCATCAGCAGGGCCGACCCACATGCCAAGAAAACTTGATCCGCTCGCATTATTACGATCCTCCGGATGGTGAACGCGCGGGAGCGGGGCAGCCTTACACCCTGTTTTGGCCGCGTATGAGCGGCTGTGCGGTATGCTCCCCGGTCATGGGCTTTTGCGGGCTCCGCTTGCCATTTGCGCTCGTCTTTGCGGCCGTCTTATTGCCGTCGAGCGCGCACGCGCAGCCGCCACCCCGCACCTCGCCGGGCGGAGCGGCGCAAGCCTCCGCCAAAGACGCGGCCGAGGCGCAGGTGCACTTCAAGAAGGCGCGTGAGCTCTATCAGCAAGGAAGTTACCGCGACGCGCTCGGCGAGCTCGAGGCGGCGCACACCCTCGATCCCCAGGCGAAAGATCTGGTCTTCAATCTTTCGCTGGTGACCGAGAAGCTCGGCCGCATCGACGACGCCCTGCGGTACATGCGGATGTACAGCGAGATGAACCTCGATGGCGGCGAGCGGGTCCGTGCAGAATCGGCGATCAGGCGGCTAGAAGGCGCGAAACGAGAGAAGCCCGAGGTGGTGCCAACTCCTCCAACGCCGCCGCCCGCACCGACGCCCGAGCCACCTTCGCGCGGCCGACTCGATGTCTGGACGTACACCGCGGCCGGCGTGGCCGTCGCCGGTTTCACGGTGGGCACGATCTTCGGCATCAAGGCCACGTCGGACAAGCCGGCCGCGGGTTTCACCACCGGATCCGGAGGCATGTCGTACGCGTCGGTTCAGGCCAAGCAAGACACGGCTCACTCCGAGGCCGTCCTCGCCGACGTTTGCTTCGCGGTCGGCATCGCGGCGACGGTGAGCACGGCCGTTCTCTACTTCGCGCGCATGAAAAAACCTCATCACGTCGAAGCGCCGAAAGGCGGCGAGACAACGATTTCGGCGTCGGTCACTCCGCATGGCGGCGGCGTGCTCATCGGAAGGACGTTCTAATGGGCGCTCGTTTTGCCGCGCTCGGGTTCGTCGTCGCGCTCCTCGCGCTCCTCGTGGGGAGTGGCGGCTGCGAAGCAATCGTCGGAAGCGACGTGCCCGCGTTCACCTGCTCCGGCACGGAGCTCGCCGCGTGCCCCGCTGGAAAATACTGCAAGGGCGCTGGCTGCGTGGCCTGTGAGAAGCTCGACATCTGCGACGGCCTCGACAACGACTGCAATGGCAAGATCGACGACGGGCCCGGCAGCGACAAGGACGGCGACACGTACACGATCTGCGGTCATCTCTCGGCAGATGGAAAAATGCTCGTCGAGGTCGACTGCAACGACAACGACCCGATGGTCCACCCGGGTGCCAAAGAGATCTGCAACGGCGTCGACGACGACTGCGACGGCGTGATCGACGAGCCGAGTGTCGTCTGCCCTCCGGATCAAGTTTGCGCGCCGCGTTTGCAGTCGTGCATCCCCGCTGCCGCCGCTTGCTCGCCGGCGAATTGCGCGCCCCCCAAGGTGTGCGATCCGGCGACGCAGCAGTGCGCGAACCCCGACGCGAACTTCGACATCGGCCTCCCGTGCGCGTCGGACAAGGAGTGCAAGAGCGGGATCTGCGGCGACAAGTCGACCCTTGGAGCCGCGGCCAACCAACGGAGCGTGTGCACCAAGACGTGCTGCACCTCAGACCAATGCGATGCGGGCTTCGTCTGCTTCGCTCCGGGCACGGGCGGGAAATACTGCGTGACGCCTGCACTCGCCGGCAGCCGAGGCGGGCTCGGCGCACTTCGCGGCGGCGAAGCGTGTGGAACCGATCCCACCAGGTGCCGATCCGGCGTGTGCGGGAACGGCAAATGCGTCGACACGTGCTGCGCCGACTCGGACTGCCTCAACGGTACGACCTGCCGTCTCGAAGGGGTGACCGGCCACACCGTCTATTCCTGCGGGGATCCGCCGGGCGGCGCGGGCCGCAACTCGACTTGCAGCTTCGATTCCTCGTGCAAGAGCAATTTTTGCGCGAACTACGATGGATTCACCTCGCGCTGCATCGCGACGTGCTGCGCGTCGACGGCGTGCGGCTCGATCACCATCTTCGGTACGTCCGTGCCGGTGGCATGCATCGTCGCCAGCGCAGCGCAGACCAAGGGGGATTACTCGTCCGTATGCGCTGGGCTTCCATCGGCAGGCGCGGGACAAAAATTCGGCGACACGTGCGCAACGGGCGCGGACTGTCTGTCCACGTTCTGTGAAACTGGACACTGCACGAGCGTGTGCTGCCTCGACACCGATTGCCCCGCGCTGAGCGTGTGCAGGCCGGGGACGGACGGCGTCCTTCGCTGCATCAAACCGTGAGCGTCGCCCAGGCCATGTCCAACTACAACGCTCACTTTCGGTGTTTCGCTGGCTGCGCGGGCACGTTTTCCCTCACCACGCCGATCTACCGCTGCCCCACGTGCGACGGTCTCCTCGAGGTGCACCACGACATCGAAGCCCTTCGCACGAAGAGCGCGGAGGAATGGAAGCGTCTCTTCGACGATCGCTACAAGCGCACGAGCTGGCCGTACGGGTCGGGCGTGTGGGGGAAGCGGGAGTGGGTCGCCCCCGCGGTGCCCGACGACCTCATCGTCTCCACCGACGAAGGCGGGACGAACATGTTCTGGGCAGAGCGGCTCGGAAAAGAAATCGGCGTCGAAGATCTCTGGGTGAAGCAGTGCGGCAACGCGCACACGGGCTCGTTCAAGGATCTCGGAATGACCGTCCTCGTCAGCACCGTCCGCGCGGCGCTTCGCGAAGGAACCTTGAAAACGAGGGTTTTGGCGTGCGCGAGCACCGGCGACACCTCGGCGTCGCTCGCGGCCTACGGAGCTGCGGCGGGTCTTCCGGTGGTCGTGCTCCTGCCGCGTGGCTTGGTGTCGGCAGCGCAGCTCGTCCAGCCGCTCGCGCACGGCGCGAAGGTGCTCGCCCTCGAGACGGATTTCGACGGGTGCATGGCGATCGTGAGGGAGCTCGCAACGCGTGAGCTCATCTATCTCGCCAACTCCATGAACCCGCTTCGCATCGAGGGCCAGAAGACGGTGGCCATCGAGATCGTCCAGCAGTTCGACTGGGAGGTCCCCGACTGGGTCATCCTGCCGAGCGGCAACCTCGGAAACGCCGCAGCGCTCCACGCCGGCTTCAGGATGATGGTGGATCTCGGGCTCACCAAAGGCTATCCGCGCCTGTGCGTGGCGCAGGCCGAGAACGCCAATCCGATGTACCGCGCGTTCGCGGCGGGCGACTCCACCGTCACGCCGATCGCGGCGAAGAAGAGCCACGCCAGCGCCATCCAAATCGGCAACCCGGTGAGCGCACCGCGAGCCATGGCGGCTCTCAAGGCGATGAACGGCGTCGTCGAGCAGGCAAGCGAGGACGAGCTCGCCGATGCCTGCGCGCGCGCCGATCGCACGGGTCTCTACACGTGCCCTCACACCGGGGTCGCCCTCGCGGCCGCATTCAAGCTGCGCGAGCGCGGGCTCATCGAGGACGACGATCGGGTGATCGTGATCTCGACGGCAAACGCGCTCAAGTTCACGGAGTTCAAGATGGGCTACAACGAAGGCACGCTCGCCTCCGTCACGTCCAAGCACGCGAACGCCCCGATTCATCTCCCGGCGGACGTCGAACGCGTCTGCGCCGAGATTTCTCGGCTGAGCGTCTAACCGCCGTCGGCGTCGGAGGCGTCGTCGGCATCCGCGGGGGTCGCGCCGTCGCTCGAGTCGACGGCCGCAGTGTCGGTGAGCACGTCGCTCGCCGCGTCCATCGCAGCGTCGTTCACGGTACCGTCGCCCTGAGCGTCCATCGTCACCGGCGCGTCCGTCGACGTCTCCGACACGGAGGCATCGACCGTCCCTGAATCGATCTTGGTGCGATCGAAATCCACCGCGAGCTCGCAGCCCGCGACGCCCATCATCCCGAGCACACCGAGTGCCACCGCGCGTCTGATGTTCTTCATCGTCTTAGAACCGCACCAAAGCGCCGGCCCCACCACCGTGCGGCGTTACGATCGGCGACGGCGTGACCGTCACTCTGTAAGGCTTGGCTGCGGCCCTGTACGGATGGCCGTTTTTCGCGGCGGCCGGAGCGGGAGCTTCGTCCTTCGTGAGGAAGAGAACGGCGCTGGTAACGCCGAGAGTGATGGCGACACCAAACGCCATGTCGGCGATGAGCGCGTGGTTCTCGCCATCGTCGGCTTTTCCGGTCGTGGGGTTCTTGTCGAAATCACTCTTGTCCCCAAGGGCAACGACGCCGAAGGCCGTGCCGATGCCGGCAGCGACGATCGCCAGCCCGCCCGTGACGTACGCGGGGAGCTTGCTTCGCGGCTCGGGCGGCGGAGGCGCAACAGGAACGGCGGCGGCGTCGGCGACAGGAGGCGTCACCACGGCGACGGGAGCCGGCGCGGGCTCGAGCGTCACGTTCACGTCTTGCTTCGAGGCGAAGGTCACGTCGATGTCCTTGTCGAACCCGAGCCGCCCATCGGCAGAAAAATGCAGCGTGTGATGACCGGGCGGTGCATCGAAGTCCGTCGGCGTGCCGGCGGCGCCGCCCACATGCTTTCCGTCGAGGAGGAGAGCCGCTCCCGCGGGCGTGCTCTCGGCGTGGACCTTCCCAGGAAGCGCTTTGATCTCCGCTTCACGCGCCTTGATCTCCTCGCCCTCTTTCGCAAGCTTCGGCGGCACGTCCGCGAGGAAGCGATCGTAGGCGGCGAGCGCCTCTGGGTAGTGTCCGAGCTTGTCCTGGCAGAGTCCGATGAAGCGGGCGGCGTGCGGAGTAGCCTTGATGGCGTCCGCGGCTTGAAAATCAGTCAGCGCCCCTGCGTAGTCGGCGCTCTTGAACTTGGCCTCGCCGGCTAGATAGTGGGTCTTCGCGTCGTTGATGCCTGGCTTGGCGCCGGCACCCTTGGGCGCGGGCGCACCCGCGGCGGGCTTCGGGGCCGGCTGCGCGAGTGCGGCGCTTTGCGTGAGCGCGAGGCCCAGGGTGAGTGCGCCTGCGATCAGCTTTGCTTGAACTCGGATTCCACGTCTCGGGGTCATGAGCGGCCCTGCCTCCTGATTTGGAGCGCCCCGCCTACGCGGACGCTCCGTTTGCAGGCTACAAGACGCAAGGGAGTAAGCAAAGCCCCCCGCAGGGCCTCGACACCACGAGTCGAGACGAGCGCCGCGCGTCCTACCCCCTCACGTGCCGAACGTACGATTTCGTGACAAAGACTCCGCGGTCGCGGCAATCCCCTAGTGCCTCGCGTTGGTTCGAGGCGCATTGGCTCCGTTCGCCGGTGCTCACTTCCACCTAGAATTCAGGAGCTCCTATGCGTCGTTCGACTTTCGTTGCCATCGCTTTTACGAGCGCCTCGGTTGCCCTTGCGTGCGGCTCGACGATCGACGTCGGGAAAAATCAGAGCGATGGGGGCGCTCAAGCCACTGGGGACGGAGCTGCGGCAGGCGCTCCTCTCAGTCCTGCAGCCATGGCGAGCCAGTACCTCGCGAAGTGCAAAGTGGCCTGCGCTCCACCCAGCAGCGGCCCATGCAAATCAGCGGATCTGAACGCGTGCATCGAGTCGTGCACGGGCTTCACCGAAGGCTTGGTCGTGGGTTGCGCCCAATGCGTCATCGAGCATTCGGAGTACACGGGCGTCACGTGCACTCCTAGCCCGTGCGGCACCCGTTGCCCGCCGGTTTTTTGCGACTACCCCAACTGCGCCCTCAGCAGCTGCGGCGGCGCGGCAGGCCAACCCCCACCGCCGTGCGATCCCGCGTGCACGCCGAGCGACGAGAAGTGCAACGGATTTCGTCTCGCGAAGACGACGGACTCCGAGTGCACTTCTCTGTGCAAGTGAGGTAAGTCGGCGGAGGCGCGGACGGCGCGCTTAGTAACCGGAGTGCGCGTCCGGCGAGGTGATGCCGGTGTAGTCGCCGATGACCTTCGCGTCGTAGGGGCCGAAGAGCTGGTTGAACCCGCTTCCGGAGACGTTGATCGCGCCTTGCGTGAAGACGATCTTTCCCTTGCGATCGATCTCGATCACTTGATGATTGTTCTGATCGCTGATGAGCGTGTTGCCGCTCTTCAAACGGATGGCGCGGGTGGGGTTCGGGTTCGCGTTGCTCATCGGGCGGGTGTTCGTGGCGAAGGTGAAGACCACGGCCTTTGCGGCGTTGACTTCGACCACGCGGTTGTTGTTCGCGTCGGTGATGAGGGTGTTTCCGTTAGGTAGGCGGCTCGCGAAGGCGGCGCCGTTCAGGGTCGTCGTGTCGGAGGGCGAGCCGTACGACCAGACGATGTTCTTCGCGCGATCGACCTCGATGACGCGGTTGTTGTTCTCGTCGGCCATGAGGATGTGACCGTTGCTGAGGAGCTCCGCGCTGTTCGGGTTGTTGAGTTGGTTCGCGTCCGCCCCGTTCGTGCCGGTCGTGCCGTACTGCCACACGATGTTCTTTTCACCGTCGACCTCGATGACGCGGCTATTTCCCTGATCGGTGATGAGGACGTTGCCGTTCGGCAAATACACCGAGCAAACAGGGGTATTCAGCTCGTTCGGACCTGCTCCGGTCACGTTCGCCTGACCGTACTGCCAGCGAATCGCGCCCTGATGGTCGACGAGGATCACGCGGCTGTCGTTGCATGCCGTGGTGCACGACGGCTCGCTGCCTGCGGGTGCGCCGGTGCCTGCGATGAGCGTGAAGCTGCCGACCCGCTGCGCGTCGTTGGGCGCGACGACCGACGTCGGTCCGGCCACGCTCGACCCATCACCGAAGGACCACACCACGTTGTGATGAGCGTCGATCTCGATGACGCGGTTGTTGAATTGATCCGAGACGAGGATGTTGCCGTGCGATCGGCGAATGGCCTCTTCGGAAGTATCCGACGAATCGGGAGACGCGCTCGCGCAGCCGAAGGAGGTGAGGGCGAGGACGAGAAGGACGAGTTGCTTGCGCATTTGATTTAGCTCCTGTGTGAGGTGATGACGCTATCTACCAGCGAGCCGAGCGCGCACCAGGAGCTCGTTTCGACGGAGGCGTTGCCAAATTGGAAACGCTCTATGTGAAGGAAATCCAGCCTAAAATAAGGTGGATCGCGATGACGATCACGAGCGCTCAAGGGCAGTCGTTTGCCGCGCCGGGGGTGCCCATACCGTTGCCGCCGGACCACGCGGTGTGGGCTGTGCACCAGTCGCTCGCAAGCGAGCTCGCGGCGGTGGTGAGCGTCTTTCGCTGGATGCTCGCTCCGTTGTTGCCGAGCCCGAACGAGCCGTACGCAACCGACGCGATCTCGGCCGCTGCGCGATTTCGCACGAAGAGCGCGAAGTCGTGCGGGGCGATCGTAAGCTCGGGGCTCGGAGGGACCACGTGCGTGCGACGACCGCTTGAGGCGAGCGTGAGCCCACTGAGGAGCTTGGGAGCGCTCGACGTGTTGTAGATCTCGAACCACTCCTCGTTCGGCTCCCTCCCGGCGGGGTTGAACATCACCTCGTTCACGACAAGCTCGCCAGGAGCGGCAGCAACCGCGCCCGTCGTCGTCGGCGCATCCAGGCTGACCACGTCACGGCCACTATCCGTTACGGTTGAGGCCTCGGGCGCCCCCGCGTCGTCGTCGGTCGCCGGTCCATCGCACGCGCTCTGCGGGATGTCGCGCTTCACCGCAGGAAGCGCCCGCAAGTAGGCGACGATCGCCTTCGCCTCGTCATCCGTCATCGCGGAAAATCGCGGCATCACGTCGCACAGCGCCATCGCTTGATCGTCCGTACCCATGCGCATCGCCCCCATGATCTGAGCGTCGCTCCACATGCCGATTCCCGTCTCGGGGTCGGGAGTGAGATTCTTCGGAAACGCTTTTTTTGCGCCCTTGGGCACGTCGCTTCCGGAGAGGATGCCGTCGCTCGCAACGGGGGACTGATGGCAGCCTGGACAGCCCTCTTGCGCCACGAACGCCGCCCCTTGCTCGACGAGCGGCGTAGAGCTCGTCGGCGGATCGAATTGCGGATTGGAAGGTGATCCGAGGGCGCACGCGACAAGCGTGAAGGGAGCGAGGGCGAGGGCGACGCGTTGGGAAAGCATGCGTCCGCTTTAGCAACCTCGTTCCAATCAACCAGACGGTGAGATGGACACGAGGCTTGCCTATTTAGAAACGCCGCACTCGAGCGGAACCGCGCTACCGAACGGCGGAATCGACCATCTCAGTCCTCAAGCCCACGGGCATGCGTTGACCCAGCCATGAACCCTCCGCACCAGCTCACTCACTAACCAAACCGGGAGATCGCCTGTGAAGAAAGTTCAGATCGTGGCAGCGAAGCGCGCAAAAGACGAGACCACCGCGGGGAACGCAGGGGACCTTCACCAGATCGCGGGTGGTGCGCACCCACCGCTGACCACGAACCAGGGTCTCCCGATTTCGGACAACCAGAACTCGCTGCGCTCCCATCCGCGGGGTCCGACCTTGCTCGAGGATTTCATCCTCCGCGAGAAGATCACGCACTTCGATCACGAGCGGATCCCCGAGCGCATCGTGCACGCGCGCGGCACCGGCGTGCACGGATTTTTCGAGCTCACCAAATCGCTCTCGAAATTCACCACCGCGAAGGTGCTCAGCGAAGTCGGGGTCAAAACGCCCCTTTTCACGCGCTTTTCTACGGTGGCGGGAGGCTCGGGTTCGGTCGACACACCGCGAGACGTGCGCGGTTTCGCGGTGAAGCTCTACACGAAGGAAGGGAACTGGGACCTCGTCGGCAACAACATTCCCGTCTTCTTCATTCAAGATGCAATCAAGTTTCCCGATCTCGTTCACGCCCTGAAGATGGAGCCCGATCGCGGCTTCCCGCAGTCCGCCACGGCGCACGACAACTTCTGGGATTTCATCTCGCTCACGCCCGAGTCGATGCACATGGTCATGTGGATCATGTCCGACCGAACCCTACCCCGCTCGCTGCGGATGATGGAGGGCTTCGGGATCCACAGCTTCCGCTTGATCAACGCCGCGGGGGAGTCGACCTTCGTGAAGTTCCACTGGCGCCCCAAGCTCGGGCTCCAGTCGACGATCTGGGACGAGACGGTAAAGCTCGCTGGAGCTGATCCCGATTTTCATCGTCGAGACATGTTCGAGGCGGTCGAGGCCGGGAATTTCCCGGAGTGGGAGCTTGCGGTGCAGCTCTTCACCGAGAAAGAGGCGGACAAGCTCCCGTTCGATCACCTCGACCCCACCAAGCTCATTCCGGAGGAGACCATTCCGCTCCAGGTGATCGGACGAATGGTGCTCGATCGCTGGCCGGACAATTTCTTCGCCGAGACCGAGCAGGTCGCTTTTTGCCCATCTCACCTCGTACCAGGGATCGATTTTTCGAACGATCCACTGCTCCAGGGCCGCCTCTTCTCGTACCTCGATACGCAGCTCTCCCGACTCGGCTCGCCGAACTTTCACCAGATCCCGGTGAACGCGCCGAAGTGTCCTTTCGCGAACCATCAACGCGACGGTCACATGCAGATGGCGCAACCCAAAGGGAGCGTGAACTACGAACCAAACTCGCTCGCCAAAGATTCGCCGCGAGAGATCCCCAGCCGGGGCTTCCGATCGGCGGCGGTAGAAGAGAGCGGCAAAAGGGGCCGCATCCGCAGCGAGACCTTCGCCGATCACTACTCACAGGCTCGTCAATTCTACCGGAGCCAGACGAAATACGAGCAAGCCCACCTGGCCTCGGCCCTGGTGTTCGAGCTCTCCAAGGTCGCCCATTTGCATGTCCGCGAAGCCATGGTTGGTCACCTTCGTCACATCGACGAGAGCCTCGCCAAGCGCGTCGCGGACGGCCTTGGGCTGGGTAAGCTTCCGGACGCGCCCGCTGCGGCCGCCGAGGTGAAGACCATGAAGCCGTCGCCCGCGCTGCAGATCATCGGCAAGATGAAGGACACCCTCGAGGGCAGAGCGGTGGGAATTCTCATCGCCGATGGGTCGGACGGTAAAGCGCTGAAGGCTGCGAAAAAAGCGGCAATCGACGCAGGCGCGAGCGTCAAGATCGTGGCTCCCAAGGTGGGCTCGACCACCCTCGCCGATGGCTCGGCGGTGAAGCCCGACGGGCAGCTCGCGGGAACGCCGTCGGTCGTCTTCGACGCCGTCGTGGTCATCCTCTCCGACGCGGGGGCCAAGCTCCTCTCCAAGGAAGCAGCTGCGATCGACTTCGTGCGCGATGCCTTCGGTCACCTCAAGGCTATCGGCGTCGATCTCGGCGGGATCACGCTCTTGAAAAACGCGCTCATCGCGCCGGACGCAGGCGTGATCGAGATCAGCGACACGCCAGCCTTCGTGGCGGCCGCAAAGACCCGCCAGTGGGACCGCGAAGCGTCCTTGCGAACGCTCGCGTGAGCGCCTCAGCCCATCAGGGCCGCGGCGCGAAGCGGATGCCAAGGAGCCCGGTTCCCCCGAGAATCGCTGAAGGGAACATCCATTCGATCTCGCCGCGCGCGCCGAGGAAGACGGCGACACTGTCCGTGGTCACGACGTCGAAGCTCGCCGAAGCGCGCAGGCCGATGCCGAGGTGAGGCGTGATCGCGCTGCCGTCGGTCACGCGCCAGAACGCGAAGCCCGCGATGGGCACGCCCACGCCGACGCGAAAACGATCGAAGACGGCGTCGAGCGACGGAGTCAGCGTGAGCATGCGCGCCCTCAGCCCGTGCGGGGTCGTTCCCTCCTCGTAGCCAAAGGTCGCGCCGACGGCGAGGTTCTCGAGAACGCGACCCCTCACGCCGAGCTCCCCGGTGCCCATGACGAGCGGCAGCCCGAAGACGCCACGAACCGCCGGACCACCGGCCGCGTGGACCTCGACGCGGGGAACGAATTTCGGAGGGGGCGCGGCTTCGCCCGTGGCCTCGTCGTCGGCGCGGGCGATCGTCGGCGAGGCAGCCACTGCAAGCGCGAAGAGAGCGGCGACCGCGCCCCTCATTGGTGACACACCGGCGCGTGGCTGTCCGACTGAACGGTGCCATTCGACGGATCGTAATGCGAGTCTCCGCCGCGACGGAACACGTCAATGTACGGCTTTGCCTTCTGCGCGCGTGCACACACGCCCGAGCTGATGAGGGCGCCGCACTTCGCGCCGAGGATGCACTTGCTCTCGGGGAGGCTGAGCGCCGGGCTCTCGTTGTCCGTCGTGCTCGGGTCGCCGCACGATCCTGCGGTGTAGTCGTGGTGGTACTGGCAGACGACCGCGTGGGTGTCGAAGCCGGGGCAGCACTCGCCGAGGTACGCGACCGCCTCCTCGCAGTAGGCGACGTCTTCCCGAAAATTGTCGTGGTCGTGGACGTCGGCACTGCACGCGATGAGCGCCGAGAAGAGCGCCCCCGCCGCGTACGCGCCCTTCCCCGCCGTCGTTCGTGATCTCATTTCCAACGTACGCAGCAATCGTCGTGCCGCGTGATATGCAGCATGATTTGCGTATGATTCGCTGGCGATCGCGAACGCTTCGGTGTCGCCTTCTTGCGTCACCCTCGGCGGCGCCGAACGACATGGCGCTCGAAAAATCGCTCCGCTACGGTTCCACGAGCTCGACGAGAACGCCGCCCGTCGCCTTCGGATGGATGAACGCCACCTTGTGCCCGCGAGCGCCGATGCGCGGCGTCTCGTCGATCAACGGAACGCCAATCCCCTTCAAAAAGGCCAGCGCCGCTTCGATTCCCTCGACCTCGACAGCGATGTGATGGAGGCCCGGTCCCCGCTTCTGCAAAAACTTCTCGAGCCCAGCATTTCCCTTTGGGGAGATGAGTTCGATGTTTCCATCTCCGATCGGCAGGAGCACGGCTTCGGTATTTTGCGACGCCACGAGCTCACGGGAGCGCGGCACCAAACCAAACACCTCTTGGTACTTCTTCACGGCTTCGTCGATGTCGCTGACGCATACCGCTACGTGATCGATTTTCTTGATCGCGAACATCTGCCACTCATAAATCATCCCCGTAGCGGCGCGCCAAGATTCCGCCTATCGTTCGCGAAATGTGCTCTTCCGCGTGGCTAAAAGCAGCGACTCTCGGTGTCTTGTTGTTCGTTCTCGAAGGCTGTGGCGCGAGCCTGGCTCAGCCGTTCGACGCGATGAAGAACGCTCCCGTCACCGCCTATCGACTCCAGAACTACGAGCCCCCCCCTCCGGCGCCGAATGCACCGGCGACGGCGGGCGCGTTTCAGCTCCCTCCGCAGATCCAGCAATGGATGACGGCGGGCGCGGCGATGCTTCCGCCCGGCCTCCTTCCCCCGGGGCTCATCCCTGGCAGCAGCACCGCACCGGTCGCGCCGCAGCAGCAGGTCGCGCGCTTCCACGACTTCCGCATTCTCGGCTGGCAAAACATGACTGACGCGAAGAACCACGACGAGCTGATGGACATCATGGGTAAGGAAGCGAACTTCGAAGTGCCGCGTGAGAACTGCATGTTTGCCGAGTTTGGATTCTCGATCGCCCAGGTCAATCAGCCCCCGGCGGACATCCTCATCTCGCTGTCGTGCAACCAGATTCGGAGCTTCGGCTTCGCGTGGCCGCATGGCTCGAAGACCGGGCTGAGCGCCGACACAACCAAGCGCATCATCGCCGTCATGCAAAAGAACTTCGGCGGCACCTGATTCCAGCCGCCATCCGGCGCTAGAGAATGACCGCGCGACCCCTGGTCTCGTACGAGCCGAACCCGCTCCTGGGGTGGCTGTACCAGCGCTTTTTCGAGCACATACAGGTCGACGAAGCGTGGGCCAATCGCGTGCGCGAGGCCGACGCGCGCGGAACGGTGGTCTATGTCCTGCGCAATCTGTCCTTCGTGGATTTTTTTGCTCTCGACCATCTCACGAAGCGACTGAAGCTCCCTCGTGTCCTCTTCGCGAACGATCTCGGCCTCTCCGTTCTAGAGCCGATGGGCCGCGGATGGTGGAACGCGTTCGCCCCGCGAAGCGAAGAAGCCGACGCCGATGATCTGCGCCGCGCCGTTGCATCCGGAGCGTCGGCTGCCCTTTTTTTGAAACGGCCACCGACGTTGCTCGAGCCGAGCGCACGCGGAAAATCCCAAGGCGACGCCTACATCCGCGCGCTCTTCGAAGTGCAGCGGACGAGCAAGCGTCCGATCCTCCTCGTGCCGCAGGTGTTCGTGTGGTCCAAGCAGCCGGATGCCGCCGAGCACAGCGCGATCGACGCGGTCTTAGGGCCGCGTGAGTGGCCCGGGAAAATTCGCACCGTCGCTCAGTTTCTCGCGAACTACCGCCACGTCACGCTCCGCGCCGGCGATCCGGTCGACGTGAAAACATTTCTCGCCCAGCAAGCCCAGGAAGAGGGCCCGCAGCGACCCGCTCCAACCGACGACGTCCTCGTTCGTCGCATCACCTATACGCTCCTTCGCCGCCTCGAACGCGAGCGCCGCGGAGTAATTGGCCCGACGAAGAAGCCGCCTGACCGCATGCGCGAAGAGGTGGTGCGAAGCCCCAGGCTTCAAAAAGTGATCACGGACATGTCCGGTGGGGGCGAGGCCGAGCGGCGGGTGATGACCTGGCGCGCGCTCGCCATGCTGCGCGAGATGGAAGCCTCGCTCGACATGAACACCATCGCGGCGATCGATGCGGGCTTCGAGCAAGTGGTCACTCGAATTTTTTCTGCGCTGGAGATCGACGAAGAGGGCATCGAGCGACTTCGCGCGGCGACCAAGGACGGGACGGTCATCTTCCTCCCAAGCCACAAGTCGCACATCGATTACATCGTCCTCGCGTACGTCCTCTATCGACAGCACATCCAGCTGCCAGTTATCGCCGCCGGCGAAAATTTGAACTTCATGCCGCTCGGGCCGATTTTGCGGCGAGCGGGCGCTTTCTTCATCCGCCGCAGCTTCAAGGGCGATCGCCTCTACGGCGCGGTCGTCGACGCGTACATGCGGCGGCTGGTGATCGACGGCTGGGGTCTCGAGTTTTTCCTCGAAGGAGGGCGCTCGCGCACTGGAAAGCTCCTTCCGCCGAAGGTGGGCCTCTTGTCGCTGGTGGTCGATGCAGCCATTGGCGTCACCGCCCGAAAAATTTATTTTGCCCCTGTGTCCATCGGATACGAGCGCGTCGTCGAGGAAAAATCGTACGTGCGCGAGCTCTCGGGAGGCGAGAAGCAAAAGGAGGACGTGCGCGGTCTCCTCTCCAGCGCCGCGGTTCTCAGCGGGCGGTACGGTCGGGTCAACGTTCAGTTCGGCGAGCTCCTCACGCTCGAAGGTGTCCTTCGCGAGTTCGAGCCCAACGGCGATGGCCCGACGCTCACGAACTTGACGCCCGCGCGCAAGCGGGCCGTCGTCACCCGCCTCGCGTACCGCGTGATGAACGAGATCAACCGGGTGACCGCCGTCACGCCGGGCGCGCTCGTGGCCACCGCACTCCTCACCCACGAGCAACGAGGGATGGGGCACGAAGACCTGCTGCGCGCTTGTCACCGTCTCGCAAAGATCCTTCGCTCCTTCGGAGCACGGTTCGCTCCTTCGCTCGTTCACCCCCAAAACGCCGACCTCATCCGGGATGGCGCGGTACGCGAAGCGTGCGAGCTCTTCGTTCGCGCGGGGCACGTGCAGGTTCGCTTGCCGGGTCGAACGCTTACTCCTCATCAGGCAAACACCGTATTCAAAGCGGGGACGACGGTCGACGACGCCATTTACATCGTGCCCGACGAAGCGCGGCTCTCCCTCGATCTGGCGAAGAACATCGTCGTTCACTTCTTCGTCTCACGCGCAATGGTGGCGACAGTGCTCCTCGCCTCACGCACCTCACTTGCGCCCGTCTTGTTGCGCGAGCGCGTGCAGTCACTCTCCCGCCTCTTCAAGTACGAGTTCAAGTTCCGCGCCGACGCCACCTTCGATCAGATCTTCGATGACACCCTCGCGCAGATGACACGCGACGGTGAGGTCGCGTATGAGGGGGCGCACGTCGTCCTCGGTCCGGAGGACGGGAACGTGAATCTGTACGCGCAGGCCGTGAGAAATTTCGTCGAGGCCTACCGCGTGGCCGCTCGCGCTCTTGCCGCGCTCCTCAAGGGCCCGCTCACCGCAAAGGAGCTCACCAAGCGCGCCATCGCCACCGGTGAGCGGATGTTCCTAGCGGGGGACATCGAGCGCCGCGAAGCCGTCAGCCGCCCGGTGATCGAGAACGCCTTCGCGTCCTTCGTCGACCAGGGTTACCTCACGCGCGGCGACGGAAAATTCAGCCTTCCCGAGTCGTACGCCAACGCCACCACCGTCCGCACGATCGAAGCAAAATTGAGCGGGTTCACCCTGCCGAAGCTCGCGTGATGCGCCTCCTCGGTCGAAGTCTTTGTCGGGCCGGATCGTTCAGCTACCCTACTAGCCGTGGGCAAAGGATGGACGTCGCTGGTCGGGCTGCTGCTCGCTGCCGCCTCGTGCACACAGGCTCCTTCGCCGCTCGCCCCCGCGCTGTCCGGCTCCATCGGCCTACCGCATCGCGGTGTGCTCACCGACGCGGTCGAGATGCCGACCGGCGGAGCCGGCTACCGTTTTCTCCGCGACAACGACCGGCACTACGGGCTGTCCCGTTTTGCGAACGCGCTCACCCGAGCCGCAGCGCGCGTCGATCAGGAGCGGCCGGGTAGTCGTCTCGTCATCGGCGATCTCTCGGTCGCCCGTGGCGGTCGCTTGCTTCCGCATTTGTCCCATCGCACGGGGCGTGACGCCGATCTCCTGCTCTACGCGACGACCCTCGAAGGGGCGCCCGTAGAAAGCCCCGGCTTCGTCCACTTCGGCCCCGACGGGCTCGCCTGGGACGACAAGCATCAGCGTTTCCTCCGCTTCGACGTCGAGCGCGAATGGATCTTGGTGAGAGCATTGCTCGAAGATCCCGAGGCGCGCATCCAGTGGATGTTCGCGAATCACGCCATCGAAGCGTTGCTCGTCGAGTGGGCACGTGCGCGCGGAGAAACGACCGAGCTGGTGTGGCGCGCGGAGGTAGTGCTCCTCGAGCCGCACCCTGGCGGAGATCACGACGATCACATTCACGTGCGCTCCGCGTGCAGCGACGACGACGTGGCCCACGGTTGCGAGCCCTCGGGCCCGGAGCGCCCTTGGCTCATTTCGCAGCTAATTTTGGCCACGAACAACGTTTCGGACGAAGCGCGCGAGCTCTTGGTGCCGCTCTCCCCGAGCCGCCAGCACGAAGAGCCTCCGGCGCGCGAAGTCTCGGCCGGGCGGTGACGGCGCGTCCGGTCGTGGACGGCGTCGCGAAGGGCAGCGTCCGCTTGATCCACGCGGACGCGCTTGAGCTCGGGCGGCACGTAGCGGCATCGAGCGCGGAGCTCGCGTACCTCGATCCCCCCTTCGCGGTCGGAAAAACGTTCTCTGCGCGCGCGCTACCCAAAGAAAAAGCCCGTGTCGCGTACGACGATCGCTGGCCTTCGCTCGAAGTGTATCTGGCGTGGCTCGAGCCCCGCATCGCCGTCGTCCGCGGTCTTCTCTCGCAGGAAGGCACGCTGTGGCTCCACCTCGATCAGCGCGCAGTGCACGAAGCAAAATGCCTTTGCGATCGGATTTTCGGATCGGGCTCTTTCATCGGCGAGGTGGTGTGGGTTCCAGGAAACGGGAGCAAGGCGCGCCGCGGTCCGGGCATGAGCCACCAGACGCTCCTCCTGTACGCCGCTGGAAAATCGTTCATCTGGAACGGTCGCGACCCTGCCCTCCGTGCTCCTTTCGCCACGACGAGCCTCGCCATGCACTTCACGCACTCCGATGCGGACGGGCGGACCTACCGCGATCGCACCATCGGAAAAAAGACGTACCGCTACTACGCGGACGAAGGGCGCGCGCTCGGGAGCGTGTGGTCGGACTGCCCGGCGATGGTCGCGAACACCCCGCTCCTAAGGGAAGGGACCGGCTACCCGACGCAGAAACCCCTGAAATTACTCGATCGGATCGTGCGCGCATCCACGTCGCGAGGGGGGCTGGTCCTCGATCCCTTTTGCGGGTCAGGCACGACCCTCGAAGCTGCGAGCACGCTCGGCCGACGGTCCGTCGGATGTGACATCGGGCGACTAGCCATCGACACGAGCACGAAGCGTTTGCGCGATGCCGGATGCATGGTCGAGCCATGAACGCTCTGTCTCCTCTTTATCCGCTGTTCCTGCTGCTTGGCGGACGCACCGTCGTCGTGCTTGGCGCGGGTGCCGTGGCGGAGCGGAAGATCGAAGAGCTGATCGGCGCCGGAGCCAGGGTGCGGGTCGTCGCTCCCGAAGCTACCGACCGCGTTCGCGCGCTCGTTGCGGGATCCGCCGTTACCTGGGAAAGACGAGCGTTTGCACCCTCGGATCTCGACGGTGTGTGGCTCGTCGTCTCCGCCACTGGCGACGCCGAAGTGCAGCGCCGCATCTTCCAGGAGGCAGAGGCCCGCCATGTCTTCGTCCTCGCCGTCGACGACCTTCCCCACGGCTCCGCTTACGGAGGCGCGATCATTCGCCGCCCGCCCTTCATCGTCTCGATATCGTCGTCGGCGGAAGCTCCAGGCCTCACCCGCCTTCTACGCGAAGTCATCGAGCAAGCCCTCCCGGACGAGCGCTGGGTCGCAGCTGCCAGGACGCTTCGGGCGCGCTGGAAAAAAGACAAGACGCCCATGGCCTCTCGCTTCGCCGAGCTTCTCCGCGAGTTCACTAAAATGGACAGAAGCGACGGTTAGCGGCCGTTACGCCCTCTTGAGACGCGCGGATTTTCTCTCTGTTTCGATGGCGACGCTCACCACCCGATGAGCAACCACCTCGCCGACGATGACCAGCGCGGGCGGCTGGATCCCCGCCGCTTCGACCTTCTGCGCGAGATCGGCCAGGCTTCCGAGCACCAAGCGCTCGTTCGGCAAGGTGGCCGAAGCCACGACGGCGGCCGGCGTGCTCGGACTGCGGCCTTGAGCGATGAGCCCAGCGATGGCTTCTGTCAGCTTCCCGAGCCCCATGTAGAAGACGAGCGTTCCTTCGGCCGGAAGCGACGGCGACAGACGCCACGCTTCTCCGGATTGCGCGTGCGCCGTTGCCAAGGTAACCGACCGAGAGACCTCGCGATGGGTGAGCGGAATGCCCACGCTCGCAGCCGCACCCAGAGCCGCCGAGATGCCGGGCACCACTTCGAACGGCACGCGAGCGTCGGTGAGCTCCGCGGCCTCCTCCCCTCCACGCCCGAAGACGAAGGGGTCGCCTCCCTTCAAACGGACAACCGTCTTTCCTTCGAGAGCACGCAGGATCACCGACGGATGGATCTTCGCTTCGTGATGCCGGCACCCGCTCGCCCTCCGGCCCACCGTGATGCGCTCGGCATAGGTGGGCGCTAGGGCGAGGATCTCCTCGGAGACGAGCTCGTCGTAGGCCAGCACCTCCGCCTCGCGAATGAGGCGGTATGCCTTCATGGTGAGGAGCTCCGGGTCGCCCGGGCCAGCGCCCACCAACCAAACTTTGCCTCGTCGAATCCTTCGCACACCGCTCATCTCACGTTCCTTTGGTGCCAACATTCGCCACGGCGAACGCGTGTCTAGTATAGTGGACGGGCACCGAGGGTCAACGGGTGCGACTCAGCGTTGGTACATAATCGCGTTGTGATATCTGGCCTCGGAGCCGCCCGGATTCTCGTAGGCGTGCCGACCGTCGGCGGGAAACGCGATCGAGTCCCCCGCGGCGAGGTCGTACGACTCCGTCCCGAGGTGCATTCGAAGCGATCCACTGAGCACTACGAGGAGCTCGTGGGTACCGGGCGCGTGAGGGTCGGAGAGGTGCGTCGAGCGCGCGGCGAGACGAAGCTCGTAGAGCTCCACATTCGGCGAAGACCCGGCCGGGGCGAGAGGGCGACTCTCTAGCTTGCCGTCCAGGGAACGCAGCACTTGCCCATCCGTGCGCCGCAGGATCGACACTTCGGCCTTTGCGGCTCCGATCAGATCGGCGAAGGGCACGCCGAGACCGACAGCGATTTTCCAGAGGAGACCGACGGTCGGATTGGATTTGTGGGTCTCGATTTGGGAGAGCGCTGCGCGGCTGACGCCCGAGGCCTGGGCCAGATCGTCGAGTGACATTCGGCGCGCCTTACGACGTTCGCGGAGGTTGTCAGCCACGCGCCGCCCAAGCTCGGCGGCTCCGATGTCGTCACCGTCATGGACGCGCCCGCGCCGCGCTGAAGAGGCACTCGCCGTAACCGGAGGTCCGCTCCGTCGAATCGTCTTGCGTGCAGCCAAGGGCGCCTCCCGTACACTGGACAGGCGAATGTTATAGCAGACGGCGATGCGAAGTCAGCGATGAAAAACCACCGCCAACCGCGTGTAGCCTCGAGGGATGCCCAGCACGCGACTCCTCGGCGCAATCGTCGCACTCGTCGTCGGCGGATTCTTGGTCGGCGCGTGGTTCTTCTACGCAATGAACGAAGAGGTTGTTGTCGACAACACGGGAACGACGGAGGTCAGCATCTTCGTGGACGGAACGAAGGCGGGATCGATCCTCCCCAATGTCCTTGAAACGAAGCCTAGATCCATCCGCGTGACGCGTGGCAAGCACACGCTCGCGTACGCCATCGGATCCGCAGACAAACCCGTAGAGTCGACGGACGTCGAGGTCACCGATGCTCCCGTTCATCTCTACAACCCCGGCAAGACCTCTTGCTACTGGGTGTACGGCGGGGGAGCGTCGGGGCCGCGTCACGTCGAAGCCTATTACGAGTTCGCGTCGATCGATGGCTGGTTCACCCCGAGCTCCGGCGGCGTGTCTCTCCAGCGCAATCGAGCCTGCGTCGCCCTCAGCGAAAAACACTGCCCCATCGCGCTCCGCAACGAGCTGGTCGACTGCCAGGCGCGCGCAGCGACGGACGCCGAGCGCACACGCTGCGTCGACCAAGCGCTCGACGACTGCGCATTTCGCTCGCGGCAGTAGCGCTCGCCGGCGGTGGCTAGGGCCTCGACACGACCCTCGCCAGCGGAGCTTCCGCGATCCAGCGATCGATCTCGACCAGCGCTCGCTCGGAGAGAGCGGCGTAGCGATCGCGCTTCTTGAGGCGGCGATTTTCGTGCGGTGGCAAGCACGCCCAGGTGATGTTCGAAGGCTGAAATCGTGGCTGAGGGCGCATCAAGTGGGTGCGAATACCACCGAGCGCGGTAGCCGCGGGGGGCGGCGTGAGAGGCTCTCCCGCAAGCACCTGGGCGAGCATCACCCCGCACAGAAACCCGCCCGCGCAGCTCTCTACGTAGCCCTCGACGCCCGTCACCTGCCCAGCGAGAAACACATTCGGGCACGCGCGAAGTTGCATGCGCTCGTCGAGAAGAGCGGGCGCGTCGACGAACGTGTTTCGATGCACCGTCCCGAAACGCATGATCTCGCACTCCTCGAGTCCGGGGATCATCCGGAAGACCCGGGTTTGCTCGGCGTACGTCATGCGCGTTTGAAAGCCGACGAGGTTGTAGGCAGTGGCGCCCGCATCCTCCGCGCGAAGCTGCACCACCGCGAAGGGCCGCTTGCCGGTCTTTGGATCGGTAAGCCCCACCGGCTTCATCGGACCAAACGCGAGCGTCAGCTCACCGCGCTCGGCCATAACGTCGATCGGCAGACATCCCTCGAAGTAACGGACGTCTTCGAACGAGCGAGCTTCCACTTTTTGCGCGCCGACCACCGCAGCGACGAACGCCTTGTATCCGGCTTCATCGAAGGGACAGTTCACGTACGCTTCGTCGCCGAGCGCGGTCGCATCCCGCTCGTCCTTGTGGCCGGCGGGGTGATTGAGATCGGGATCGCCCTCCCCGCCCTTTCCCCAGCGTGACTGGCGAAAGACCTTGTCCCAAAGGATGGATTCGGCGGCAACGATCGGCGCGATGGCGTCGTAGTACGCAAGGTGCGCGGCGCCGACTTTCGATGCGAGATCGGCGGCAAGCTCGTCGCCAGTGAGCGGTCCGGTCGCGAGGATCACCGGGGAGCGCCCGCTCGCCTCGGGGATGGTCATCACGACGCGGTGCTCGAGCGTGATCCGCGGATGCCCTTCGATGCGCCTGGTGACCGCCGCACCGAACACGTCGCGATCCACGGCGAGCGCGCCCCCTGCGGGGACCTTTGCTTCGTCTGCACACCTCAAGATCAGTGAGCCCGCCCGCCTCAGCTCCTCCTTGAGAAGCCCCACCGCGTTCACCAGGGCGGCCCCGCGAAGCGAGTTCGAGCACACTAGCTCGCACAACGAGTCGGTGGTCTGCGCAGCCGTCCGCCTCACCGGCTTCTGCTCGATGAGCGTCACCTCGAAGCCGCGCTCGGCGAGTTGCCACGCGGCCTCGCACCCCGCGAGCCCACCGCCTACGATTTGGACGCGCTCCTCATCACTCATGCGAGATCACTCAATGAGTGAGGTTCAGTCCGGTGTACGTCTTCGCCACGCGAAGGATCGCGTCGACCGAGAACGGCTTCACGATCACGTCGACGATCCCAAAGGCGGCGCGCGAGAAGTTCACGGGATGCGCCGACATCACCACCACCGGGACCTTCCTGAGATCGGGGTCGGCCATGCGCGCTTCGAGAAACTCAGCGCCCGTCATCACCGGCATGTGCATGTCGAGGATGATCAAGCTTGGCACGCCGCCGCGCCGGATCTCCTCGAGGGCGCCCGCTCCGTTGGTGGCCCAGCCGACTTCGTAGCCGGCAGCCGCCATGACCTCCACGAGCATCTCAAGGAGATCTTCGTCGTCCTCGACCACCAAGATCGTCTTGAGCTTCTCCGCGTCGAGCGGACCCCTCAGCCGTCCCTTCGAGAGCACAGCTCGGTCTTTCGGCGACTAATAACGGATGGTGAGCGTCGCGTAGAGCTCGGAGTTTTGCCGGTAGCCGGCGTAAACGTGCGAGTTGCCGTCGTGGAGAAGAGACGTGTACCCGATCGTCGGGTCGCCCTGCGCGAAGGCAACGCTGGCGTCCGAGTGGAAGCCGAGAAACGAAGGAAGGATGTAGCGAACGAAAACTTCGCCGCCGTACGTCTGGCCAATCGGCTGCTGCGCACCGTTCGTGACGAGCAACGTGCGAACGTTCCCGGAGTTCATGGGCGCGCCGTTTCCCACGTCGTAGTACCAAAGGTACGCCACCGCGAGATCCGCGCCGACCGACAGTTGGGGATGGAACGGCAACGAGTATTCGGCAGAGAGACCGAAGCCGAGGCGATACTTCAAGTTCTGAGTGCCGCCGTCCGAGCTCTCGCGGAAGCGATCGATGTTGACCTCGCCGTAGCCGCGCGGCTCGACACGAAGGTATCTCCCGAACTCCTTTTCGAGGCTCACGTAAACGCGGGGCGACGTGATGTTGCCCTCTTTTTGGCTTCGGAATGAGATCGGCGCCGTGACCCAGGCGCCGGGCTTCAGCGTCAGCTGCCACGGAAGCGCGATGTGACGCGTGTACTGGAGGATGAGGTCGTCCATGCGCCAACCGCTCTCGCCCGGGTCGGCGATGAAGCGCTCGAGGAGGTAACCACGAAGGCGCAGGCGATCGTTCTTGGTGAAGTCGTATTCAACGGCAGCAGCAAGTACGTTGATTTGCTTGTTGGCCGCTGCGCCGTTCAAGTCCTCCTGACGAATCAGGCGGTGGACCTCGAAGCCCGCCGAGACTTCCCACTTCTTCTGTTCGAGATCGCGCGCGTCGACCCGATCGGGATCCACGACCCTGTCGACTTCGCCGTCGTAGCCGCCAACGCTGAGTCCGGTCGAACCGCGGCCGCCCGCGCTGGCACTGGAGGATCCGCCGCCGGCACCACGTCCGCCGGCGCCGCCGCCGGCCCCGCCGCCACCCTTACCGCCCCCTTTTTCGCCAGCAGCGCTAGCGCTCCCCACGACGAGGAGCGCGGCAAGGAGAATCTTCACTGTCGTCAATCGCATGGCTCGCTCCGTTGACCACGCGCGGATCGAGCCCGCAAAGGCCCCGACCCGCGCAGTGACGTCAGTTGTACTGCTGGAAGAGATCCATGAAGTACTTCACCTGACGGAGGTCGCCGTAAAGATCCGGCCCGAAGTTACCGTCGGACTCGAGCTTGATGACGTCCGTGTTGTAGTTACGAACAATGAGGTACGCGGCCGTGTTCCGGTCGCGATCGACGACCACCCACTGGTTGCGGTCCTGTACGAAGATCCAGGCGTAGCGACGATTGTCGGGGCCGAGGAACTCGTTGTAGGCGTCCGAGTGATTCAGGTCCGTCGACCTCGCCTGTTTCACGCGCGGGTCGTAAAGGCAGCTCGTCACGTCGGCGCAGGCGAACGGGGCGGGCCCCAGGTTCGATTGGGCTGACACGGTCGTGTGGAACTGGACCTGGAGCGTGCGGAAGAAGTTCAGGAAGTCCGCCTCGCGGAAGAAGACCTTGCCGCCAGTCCAATCGCGAATCTCGGTACGTCCGGAGAAGTTGACGTCGTGCGTAGCCTTCGAGAACTGCATGACGGCGAGGGGGCGTGCGAACGGGAAGACGTCGTACTGACCGCCGATCATCGAGTCGACCGCCGTCTCGGCAACGGTCTGGTACACGGGGTCGCCGAACTCGCTGCTGTACGACGACAGGTACACACCGCCGGCCTGGTCGGGATCGAAGTTGTCGACTTGCCAGATGTCCGTCCACGACTGGAGTGCGATCAGCTTGTCGAGGAAGATGCCCTGCTGGGTCGTGTCGCCGTAAAAGTTGTCGTAGATCGTCTTGTACGGGCGCTCTCCGGAGCCCTGCTGAATGAGGGCTTCGTGGAAGGCGCCGACCATCGCGTTCGCGCCGGAGATGTCAGCGGTGAACTTGTCGACGAGCTGGTCGTAGTAGGTCGCGGCGACAGCACCCGCGGGAGGCGCGACTCCAATGCGGCGGAGCGTGTCGGTGATTTCGGAGTGGCTCCAGTCAAACGTCCACATCGGCATGAAGCGCCGCATGTCGTGGATGATTTGGGTGGGCGCGTCTGCGTAGGCGCTGAAGTCCACGAACTTCCGGTACAAGCGGAAGTTACGCCACTTGTAGTTCCATTCGTAGTCGTCGATCTGCGCGGCGATGATCTCGCTCGGCGTGGAGCCGAAGTCGAACTGGTGGCAGAGCGGCGAGTACTGAAGGTGGTTGGCGTTGCAGAACAGGTACGCCTGCTCGGTCTTCGCGTCCGCCTTGTAGCCGTGGGGATCGTTCCAGGGCTGCGTCGGTGAGGTCTGACCGGAGATGCCGAGGGCCTTCGGGGCCTTGGGATCCGGGTTCGACTTGCTGTTGGCGTAGATGAAGGAGATGGCTCCCTGATCGTACGGGCCCCAGCCCTGCCCGCCGGACGCGTTCTTCCAGAACACGCGGTCGGGGGTGGCGTTGTATTCCATGACCGACGACTGGTACATGCCGACGTGGTCGCGGCCCTCCGCGTCCTTGTAGTGTGGGAAGTTCGGGCGATCGACCGAGGCCATGAAGTTGTGGTCAAGGCCGATGGCGTGCCCGAACTCATGCCACACCGTGAGGGCATGGTAGCTCTGCACGAGGGAGTCGATGTACTGCTTGCGCGTCTCCCACACTCCGTTGACGCAGTGACGGGCATCGCGCTCGAACACCTGCATAAGGGAGATGAGGCCGGCGTCGTCGAACTGCGCCGTGCCGTGGTTGAAGTTCTTCATGTACATCGCCCGATTGTGATCGAGCTGCGCGCGGTGGAGCTTGTCGAGGAACTGCGCTCCGCTGGCGAGGCCGGTCGCACCGAGGCTGGTGTCGTAGGGAACGACGCCGTGATCGAGGTCCGCCATCAGATTGTGGAAGTCGGTGTTCTTGGCGCGCGCCTGGAACTGCGCGGTCGGCCCGAACGCCGCTTTTCCGCCTTCCGGCGTGACGAAGAAGTTCGCCGCGGGGTCCGCGTAGAGTTGGTACGGGATCATCTGGAAGTACGCGTTGAAGAAGTCGGCGTCTTGGGGGACGACGAAGTCCTGCGGACCGAGCTTGCCGAACACAGCGGCCGGCTTCTGCAGGTACTCTTGCATCTTCGCGTAGATGGTCGATCGCCCGTTGTGGTTGAGCGCAGTGACCGCGGGGTCGAAGGGAATCACGTCCCCGTCTTTGCAGTTCGCGGGGCCGGGCGGCCACTCACCGGTAACGGGGTCGAGCGCCATCTGCGCGCCAATCGACTCGAGGTAGAAGTCGAGACGGGTGGTGACGCGATCCGTCAGCTGGAAGGCCGCGATGTTTACCGACGACGAGATGAGCTCTCCCGTGCGTGGATCGGCAACGAACTGGGTGACGCCGATGAAGGGGCTGCCCGTGTCGATGTCTTCTTCCCAGCGAATGAAGTTGTACCGAACATCGCCGAACGTTCGCGGGTGGCCGCAGAAATTCCCGCCGCCCTTGGAGTCTTTCAAACAGACTTGTCCGGGGGCAATGCCGCCAGCGGGGGTGCACGCCGCAGGCATGGCCATGGGATCGCAATCCGGCGCGCCGTCGGGACGAACCATGTCCGCATCGAAGTTCTTGACTGATAGGCGGATGTCCGCCTTCGCATCGGCGAAGAGAGCATTCGTCTGATAGACGATCCCGTTAGGATCCGTGAACATCGCCTTGTACTGCTCGGGGTACCCTGGAGCGAAGTAGTAGACGAGGGGCTTCTTGGGGTTGAAGCGGTTCGCCAGCTGCCGCGCACCCACGAGGCCCGTTGCGTCATCGCGAGCGATGGCGATCGTGTCGATCGTGCCGTACTTGCGGCGAATCGGGTCTTTTTCGGCGATTTCCAGGGGCACGTACGCCGTCGGCGACATGGTGTCGAGGGGGGTCGCGCGGGTCATCGAGTAGAGGATGTTGAACGTCGTCGCTCCGCGGGGCAGCTTGTTCGCAAGATCCGCCGCTTGCGCGCCGTACGTGCAGCCGGCGTTGGCCACGCTCGAGAACGGCAGCGTTACCTGAACCGACCACTGGATGTAGTTGCTCGCCTCGTCGACCTGGAACGAATCCGGCACGAGGGTCGAGAACGCGTTCGCGGCGTCCGCGCACTGGTTGAGAACGGCCGCTGCCGCAGGTCCGAGGGCGGCGAGGTCGTTGACGCTATTCTTCCCGAGGTTGACCTTGATGTACTGGCGCTGCTGCCAGTCGAGCTCCTGGTTTTCCTCGATGAAGTTCGTTTTTTCGCCGTCGAGATTCACGCGGTACTTGATGTCCACGTTCGTTGCCGGCCACGCGTTCAGGATTTCGGGGGTTCGCGTCGCCTGGCTTTTCGAACCCTCCGAGAGCTCGCGGAGGTTGATGACCTCGAGTGTGTCGGAGGTGACGCTGAAGCGGACGTACTGGGTACCTTCCGCGCCGGTGAACAAGTTGAGCTCGGCGTACGGATTCGGCGTGGTGGTCGACTGGATCGTTGCCTTCATGAACCAGCCCGGGTCTTGCGCCGTCGCGTCCGGTGGTTGGACGAGGAACGCCTTCCGGAGGTACTGGCTCTCGTTGAAGACGCCGTTACGCGACGGACGGTCGGCGACGCAACCCATGGCAACCGAGCTGCCGATGGCGAGCACGCCTACTGCGAGAAATGCACGAAGAGTATTTTTAGTCATGATGGTTCTCCGATATCTCGCAGAATTACAGAGTGGGGTCGTAGAGGGTGACGTCGATGACGCGCCCGAAGCCCGAGCCCTGGCTGATGTTGACCTTCACGCCATTGGTGAGCGACGTGATGAAGTCGGGGTAGTTGTTGAAGGGGCTGTACCGGGTGATGATGCTGCAGTTCGCTGGATCGGACACCCCGGGATGGTTCTTGAGCCAATCGAGGATGTAGCCGGCGGAGGTGTACATGCCCACGTTGAGCAAGTCGCCGTTGGGGGCCGCGCACATGAAGACGTCGCCGAGGAAGTCTTGGGTCTCGGCGGCCAAGATCTTGACCGAGCACGGCTTGGCGGCCGTGGGGTGGCATTCGCTCCCGTCCGTGTTCGGTGCCGTGAGGTAATCGACGAGAATCGTCGTCGTGATACCCGAAAAGTCGAGCTGGTCGGTGGAGATCCACCGGTCGCGGGTGCCGCTGATCGGGATGGGGAAGCCGATGCCGGGGCGGACGCCGGTCCAGGGAACGAGCACTTGGTAAGGGGTCGCCGTCGACGTGTTGTCGTACGGGTCTGCCTGGTTGGGGAGCTCGACCTTTGCGGCGAGGTCAAAGAGGCGGATGTCGAGCAACTTGAGCGGAGATGCACCGATGGTGAACGGCGTGGTCGAGAACGCGCCCGGGTATGCCGTGAGAATGGGCTGGCCGTTGCCGTCGAGAAGGTTGGCGCCCGCCGCGTCGGTCGGGGCATAGACTCCCCCGCAAACGGGGTCGGTACAGAACTTGGGCTTCAAAGGAGGCGGTGCGCCCACAGCGTTCGGATCTTTGCAGACGAAGCCGTAAGGCGCCGGCCCACAGCTGGCATCCGTGGTGCACGGACCAGCGGGGAACGGGGGAGGCGCTGTCGTCACCGCGCACGCGTAGCTGGAGAAGCCGTAGTTTGCGAGGACAGAGCTGCCGAAGAGGTTGGTGACCTGGAGGTTGTTCTGCGCGCCGAGATCGGCCGCTTTGTTCGTCGCCATGACGGCGTACATGGCTGCTTCTTCGCGCTCGAGCTTCAAGTAGAAGTTCGTGAACTTCTGGTTCGAGGTGAGGACGTCCGTACCGTATTCGAAATCGAGGGGCTTGTGCGTCGTGCCCATGTAGGCGCGCTCGACGTACTCAAGCTTGTCCTGGCCGGGGAGGCTGTCGAAGAAGAGCGCCTGGCTGTCGTAGGTCGTTGCGTGAACTTGCGCAGACGTCGGGTGACCGTTCGCCGGATCGCCGACCGGGAGGGCGAGCGAGACGCCGTAGGCCTTCAAGTACTTCACGAGCGCAATCGCCCAGAAGCGGAAGAAGTAGCGGCGATCGCGCACGTCCGGCGGAAGCGCGAAGATGTCGCCGCCACCGAGCGTCCGGGTTACCTGGGCAAACGTGGTGTCGAAGGGTGAGCCAACTGCCGCTTCATCCGTAGCCGGGAAGTTCGGGAGGAACATGATTTTCGGGTCGCCCGGCTTCAGGTACGAACGGTCGTAGGTGGCGAGCGCCTTCGCGTATCCCGTCTTCGGCTTGCCTGCGTACAGCTGGGCGGTGGCGGGCGGAGTGCCGACTGGCGCGACGCCCGGGTACATGAGGAACTCGATCCCGGTACAACCGGCCGCGGGAGTTACGCCGGTGCAGGCCGCGTCGCCGAGCGCGTGTCCGCCGGGCTTTCCAGCAGCGGCGAGCTGAGCGTTGATGTCGTCTTGCACGAGGCGCGCGAACTCGGCGTAGTAGGCCCCGGTCCCGTGGTTGTCGATCTTACCGTTCGCGCCGAGATCGTTCGCGATGGCGCCCTTCGCCCGAACGTCGACGTAGAAGTCGCTCGCAATGTCGGCGTCGGTCGGAACGTCCAGGTCGTGGATAATGTCGAAGGGGCCCTGAACCTTCGTAAAGTTCTGGTTCACGCCGACGATGTTGAAGGCGAAGTCTTCGAGCGAGTGGGTGCGGCCGCCGAACATCTTGTTGAGGTTGGTCTTGTCGTCGACGGGGTTGCCGCTGACGTTGATGCAGTTCGTCAGGAACTCGCTCCACAGCATTCCCATGCGGATGTCGCAGAAGGGTAGGGTTCGGATGCCCGTTGTCGGATCACGCGGACCGACGTTGCCGCCGGCGGTGGGCCCTGCCGCGTCGATCTTCAGGTTCATGGGGTTGTTCGAGTAGGGCTCCGTCTTCACGTAGAACGTGTAGATCGTTTCCAGCTTGCTCGGCACGGGCGGGGGGGCCGTTGCAGACGCCGCCTGCCAATAGAAGTTGATCGCGCGGACGCCCCACACGGGGTGACCACTGTTGCCTGCGATGCTGAGGAGGCAGCCGCCGCTCGTTACGCAGTCGACGTCGTCCGGCGCGCCAAGGGGGTTGAGCGAGTAGAGGAGCGCGTCCTGGAGCTCGGTGATCTCGCCGTTGATCTTCGTGGGATCGTTCCAGTCGATCTGGAACGGCTTGCCGTCCTTGGTCGTCTGCTGGCCGATCTGCATCGTGTAGACGTGGTTGTCGCCGAATTTCCCGCCGGTGCGGCTCTTGAACGTGCCGGGCGTCGTGGGCCCCGAGACCATGCCGGTGTACCCGCGGTTGAGGGCCATGAAGTTGACGATGTGCGTACCGAGGTCGTAGTCGAACTCGACCTCGCCGTTGTCGCCCCAGAAGCTGACGCCGTCGCCGCCGCTGTCGGCCTGGCAGTTGATGAGCTCGGCGTCTTCCACGGTGAGCCCGATCCAGCTGTCGTCTTTCGCCATGTCGATGCCCGCGAACTTACGGGGCGGCGTAACGGGCTCGGCGAGCATCGCTGCCCAACGCTTGACCTTGGCGGGGCCGTCGCAGATCTCGTTCCTGCTCCGTCCGCCGAAGGTGGCGTTCGTGGGGGCGGTGACCGGATCGTGCGTGGAGCCGGTCCCGCTGTTGAACCCCGCTCCAGGAGCAACGGGCGAATACGTCTGGTTCGGCCCATCTTCGCACCCGGCGAGAAGGGACGCGAACACACTAAGGGCGACGACGCTGGCAACTCGCATGAATGCTCCTGGATGTTGAAGACGAGACAGGAATAAAAAGCTTCGATCGGTTGCTCACACCACGGGCGAACTACAAAAATATGGGATGGGTGCGAACCGGGCAGTTTGTCTCGCACGAAGAGACCTCCACCGCAACGACCTTGAGCAGTGAACGGTGCGGGCCGTTGATCCAGCGCACGCGCCGGGAACTAATTTCCCTGCCGGAGCTCGCTCAATTAGCCCACGATTTCAAGGCAAATGCGCCGCCCCTATGCTGCCCCTATACCGTGTAGTCCGAGTCGCGGGGTGCGCCTGAGAGGGGATCGAATCCTTCGCAGCTCGCCTATGTGCGCTCGACGGCGACGACGCCCTCGACTTTTTGCAGCGCCTTGATGACGGTTTTTAGCTGCGTGAGATCCGCGCAGACGAAGGTGAAAAGATTCACCGCGCGCCCGTCGTCGCCTGCGCGGCAGTTCGCTTCGCTGATGTTGATTCCTTGCGCGCTGAAGGTCTGACCGACGGTGGCGAGGATGCCCGGGCGGTTTGCCGTCATCACCCGCACTTGAACGCTGCGATTGATTTTAGCTTTGGAATCCCAGCTGATTTCGACGCGGCGGGCGGGGTCGGTGTCGAAGGCCTTCGGGCATCCGCGGCGATGAATGGTGACGCCGCGCCCGCGCGTGATGAAGCCGAGGATGTCGTCGCCGGGTAGCGGGTTGCAGCATTTGGCATAACGGACGAGCACGTCGTCGATGCCATTGAGCTTGATGCCGGTGTCTTCGCCCTTGATGACTTTGCGAACGAGGTTCTCGATACGCCCTTCGCGAATTTGCCCGGGGACAACGCTCTCCCGACCTTCGTCATCGGGAGGGGCGACGAACGTGGTCACGTCCGCCACCTTGATTTTCCCGTAGCCGATACCGATGAACATCTCCTCTTCGTTCGAGACCTTGAGGTGCTCGAGGAGCTTGCGTAGCTCGTTGTCGTTCTTGAGGAGCTTGTTGAGGCTGACGCTCGACTTGTGCAGATCGCGCTCGAGAAGCTCGCGTCCGAGGCGCAGGGACTTCTCGCGCTCGTCGGCGCGGAGGTAGTTGCGGATCTTGGCGCGCGCCCGGGTGGTGCCGACGAACTCGAGCCAATCCTTCGAGGGATGCTGGTTCGGCCCGGTGACCACGTCGACGACGTCTCCGTTGCGGAGCTTGTAGCGCAGGGGCTCGAGCTTGCCGTTGATGCGCGCGCCGGTGATGTGCTCACCGAGCTGGGAGTGCACGGCGAACGCGAAATCGACCGGGGTGGCTCCGCGCGGGAAAACCCGCACGTCACCCTTGGGAGTGAAGACGTAGACCTCGTCTTGGAAGAGATCGACCTTCACCGACTCGAGAAATTCGGCCGGGTCCTTCAGCTCTTTTTGCCACTCCATTAGCTGACGGAGCCAACCGAACTTTTGGGCGTCTGCCTCGGCCACGCCGCCGCCGTGCTTCTCTTTGTACTTCCAGTGAGCCGCGATTCCGCGTTCGGCGACGCGGTGCATCTCGCTCGTGCGGATTTGGATCTCGATGCGCTCGCGCCCCGGGCCGACCACCGTCGTATGGAGCGATTGGTACATGTTCGGCTTGGGCAGCGCGATGTAGTCCTTGAAGCGGCCGGGCACCGGGGTCCACTTGGAGTGGATCACGCCGAGCGCCGCGTAGCAGTCGCTCACGCTCTCCACGAGAACGCGAAACGCGATCATGTCGTGGATCTGCTCGATTTCGCAGTCCTGCGACTTCATTTTCCGCCAGATTGAGTAGAGGTGCTTCGCGCGACCGGTCACGTCGGCAGCGAACCCTTGCTCGGCGAGGCGCGAGGCGAGGGTCTTCGAGACGTCGGCGATGTACTTGTCGCGCTCCCGTTTCGTCTTGGCGACCGCTCCGGAGAGCTCGGCAAACGCCTCGGGCTCGAGGTACCGGAAGGAGAGATCCTCGAGCTCGCTCTTGAAATTCTGCATCCCCAAGCGGTTGGCGAGAGGGGCGTAGATCTCCATGGTTTCCCGGGCGATCCGCTCCTGGGCCTCGGGCTTCATGAAGTGCAGCGTGCGCATGTTGTCGACGCGATCGCACAGCTTGACGAGCAGGACGCGGATGTCCTGGGCCATCGCCACGACCATCTTGCGGAAGTTCTCCGCCTGACGATCTTCCTTGGACGTGAAGTTGATCTGCGAGAGCTTGGTCACCCCGTCGACGAGGTGCGCGATCTCGAGCCCGAACTCTTTTTCAATATCCTTTGGGGAGGCGAGGGTGTCCTCGACGCAGTCGTGCAAGAGGCCGGCGCACACGCTGGCCGTGTCGAGCCGTAGCTCCGTGATGATCCCGGCGACGCTCGCGGGGTGCACGAAGTAGGGATCGCCCGACTTCCGCGTCTGGCCGGTGTGGGCCCGGAAGCTGAAGTCGTAGGCTCGTCTGATGAGGTCCGCGTCGGCCAGGGGCTGATACGACCGAACCCGCTGGATGATTTCCTCGACTTGGAGCATTCAAGTTGGCGATCTACGCCGCTTTTCAAAGTAACACTCCGCACGGAAAGAATCCACGTTCATGGCCTCGGTTTACATCCATTTCCCCTGGTGCCTCGCAAAGTGCCCCTACTGCGACTTCGTGAGCTACGCGGCCCCCCGCGAGGAAATCGACCACCGCGGGTACGCTGACGCGGTGATCGCGGAGCTCGACGCGCGAGCCTTGGCGTGGGGCACGCCCGCCGGCAACGTGAAGACCATCTTCTTCGGTGGCGGCACTCCGAGCCTGTGGAGTGCAGCGGAGCTCGGGCGCGTCCTCGCACGCACAAAAGAGATCTTCGGGTGCGCGCCAGGCGTGGAGGTCACCGTCGAGTGCAATCCGACGTCACTCGATGAAGCAAAGGCCCGCGCGCTCCTCGACGTCGGCGTGAACCGCCTGTCGATCGGCACCCAGTCGCTCCGCGAAGAGCAGCTTAAGTTTCTCGGGCGTCTGCACGACCCAGGTGGGGCTCTTGCGGCGATCGATGGCGCCAAGGCCGCGGGCGTCTCCCGCATTTCGACCGATCTCATCTTCGGCCTCGCTGGGCAGCCACCCCAAGATGCGGCGGATCAGGCCATTTTTCTGGCCGATCGGGGGATGAGCCACCTCTCTTGCTACCAGCTGACGATTGAAGCGGGGACGCAGTTCGGGGAGCTTGCGAAGCGGGGTCGCCTTCCTCTCGCAGACGACGGGCTCGTCGCCGAATCGTTTCTGGCCATCGACGAAGCGCTGAGCGCGCGAGGCTTTCGACACTACGAAATTTCGAACTACGCGATGCCCGGCGAAGAGGCGCGCCACAACCTCGGCTACTGGCGCGGCGAGCAATACCTCGGGCTCGGATGCGGCGCCTTTGGTCAGATCGGTCGCACCCGCTACCGAAACGCGATCGACCCGAAGAAATATCTCGCCGCGGCGAAGATCGTCCGTTCGGACATGGTCGGCCAAGGGGACGGGCTCTCCATGTCGAGCGAAGCGCTCTCGGGGGAGATGCTCCTGCGCGAACGGATCATGCTCGGCCTCCGCCTTGCGGGCGGGTTCGATCTCGAGGCGAGCGCGACGGAGCTCGGCGCCCTCGCGTGGCCGAAGGATCGCGAGCAGGCCGCTCGGAAGCTCATCGACGGTGGCAGGCTCGTTCGCGAATCGGGCCGGGTGTTCATCCCCAAGCCCGCTTGGCTGTGGACCGACGACATCGCCGCTCGGCTTTTCTAGGCATTTCATGGTAGATCGGCGCGCATGATGCCCCGCGTCTCTGCGCTCGCCCTGTTGGTTTTTCTTTTTCCTCTCGGCGCGTCTGCGCAACCTGACGCCGGGCCAAAGACGGCTCCCAAGCCGAAGACCCCGGCCGCGCCCACCATCCCCGCGAAGACGACGCAGCTCAAGCTCGACGTGCAGCGCGAGAAGCTCGAGAACGGTCTGCGCGTCGTCCTTGCTCCCGATCACACGTCGCCGACGATCGCGGTCGACGTCGTCTACGACGTGGGCGGGCGAAACGAAGAGCGCGGGCACTCCGGGTTTGCGCATCTCTTCGAGCACATGATGTTCCAGGGATCGGCGAACGTGCCGCGGGGCGAGCACTTCAAGCTCGTGACGAGCCACGGCGGAACGCTGAACGGCACCACCAACAGCGATCGGACGAACTACTACGAGCTACTGCCGCAGAGCGAGCTCGCCCTCGCCCTTTGGCTCGAAGCCGATCGCCTGAAGTCGCTCGACATTTCCGAAAAGAATTTCGAAAACCAACGCGCGGTCGTCAAGGAAGAGTACCGGATGCGCGTCGAGAACGCGGCGTACGTGCCCGCGGAGATTCGTCTGCAGGAGCTTGTTTTTCAGGGGTATTGGCCGTACGAGCACTCGGCGATCGGGAGCATGCGTGATCTGGACGCCGCCAAGCTCGAGTGGGTGCGAGCGTTCCACGATTCGTACTACGCGCCGAACAACGCCGTCGTCTCGATCTCGGGTGACTTCGAGCCGACCGAAGCGCTCGCGATGGTAAAGCGGTACTTCGGCAACGCGAAATCGGTCGAGGTCCCCAAGTACGATTCGGCAAAGATGCCGGAGCAGACGGCGCCGCGCGACGAGGTCATCGAGGACCCGCACGCCAAGCTCCCGGCCATCTTCGATGGTTGGTCGATCCCCCCCGATCGCGATCCGGAGCACTACGCGCTCGTGATGGCCTCCATGGTCCTCACCGATGGCGAGAGCTCGCGCCTCCATCGCTCGCTCGTGCGCGAGAAGAGCGTGGCCATCGAAGTGGAAGCGGGGACGAACAACCACCGCGGACCCGACTGGCTCGAGCTCACGACGAAGCTCGCCGGAGGCACGAAAGCGGCGGAGGTCGGCAAGCTGATCGACGCCGAGATCGCGCGCTTTTCCGCGACGGGACCGACCGACGCCGAGGTCAAGAAGGCGCGGGCCCGCATGGAGGCTCACTTCGTTCTCGGGCTTCAGTCGAATTTTGCGCGCGCGCAAAAGCTCGCCGAGATGGAGATGTACGCCGGCGACGCGAACCTTCTCAACGGTGAGCTCAATCGCTTCCTCGCCGTCAGCGGCGACGACATGCGAAAGGCGGTCGCCAAGTACCTCACGAAGGCGCGGCGCACGCGCGTCGAGGTGAGACCCCCGGTGGATGCCGCCGCACACCCCGTCGATCCGAAACCGAAAAAAGACTCGTCGAAACCCGCGAGCCCTGCCCTACCGGTGAAAAAATGATGCGCTTCGCGAAATCAGACGTGGTGAGATCCGACGTGGTGAGAAACGTGCGGCGGCTCGGTCTTGCAGGCTCCCTGATGTTTTTCCTCGGGTGCGGCGGCGGCGAGCAAGCCTCGCGCGGTCCTCAGCACGTCGACATTCCGGCCCGCGACACCACCGCCAAGCCGACGAAAGGAAGCGTGACCCCGGGCAAAGAATCGCCGCCGGGCGCCTCCGCGTCGAAGGAGTCCCCGTTTCCGAAGGTGGCCCGCGCGAAGCTCGCGAACGGGCTCGATGTCGCCGTCACCGAGGCGCACGCTCTGCCGATCGTCCAGATCCGGGTGCTCGTTCACGCGGGCACGGGGTACGGCCAAGGGGCGGGGACCGCGGAGCTCACGGCCGCGATGCTGAAGGACGGGGGCACGCGGACGATGACCAGCGCGCAGCTCTTGAACCGCGTGGAGAGCCTCGGCGCGAA
This sequence comes from Myxococcales bacterium, assembly GCA_043747615.1. Lineage (GTDB taxonomy): Bacteria > Myxococcota_A > Polyangia > Polyangiales > Polyangiaceae > JAYTOU01. The sequence continues at coordinate 48,098 of JAYTOU010000091.1, forward strand.
CCTCTCGGTCGACGTTGGCTTCGATGCTTCGACCTTCGGAATGGCGGTCACCAAGGATCATCTCGGTGAGGCGCTCACCATTTTGAACGAGCTCGTCCGCGAGCCACGCTTCGATGAAGGCGAGCTCAAGAAGCTGAAGGCGCGAGCGACGGACGAAGCCGAGGACAACGCTCGCTCGAACGGCACCTGGACGGCGACGCGCGTTCTGTTCCGCGAGCTCTACAGCCCGACCAACCCTTACGCGACGTACGGCCTCTCACCTTTCGAGATCGCGAAGATCGCGTTACCCGCGCTCAAGGATTTTCACCGTAGGTTTTACGTGCCGAAGAACGTCACCATCGTCCTCGCCGGCGACGTCGACGCCTCGGCCCAGAAGCTCGTGGAGGCGCGGTTCGGTGACTGGAAAGGGGGCGATCCTCCGAAGACCGACTTCCCGCCCGCCATCGTGGCAAAAGCGCGGCGGGTGGTCATTGCGGATCGTCCGAAGAGCGCGCAGAGCGACGTCTTCATCGTGAACCTCGGACCCGAACGAAGGACGTCGAATTGGCCTGCAGTTCGGGTCGCGAATCAAGTGCTCGGCGGCGGCGTCGCCAGCCGAATCTTCAACGACGTCCGCGAGCAGCGCTCCCTCGCCTACTCCGCGCGGTCGCAGATCATCGAGCTCGCGCACGGCGCGCAGCCCTTCGTCGCCTACGCCGGAACGGCTACACCCAAGACCGCGCTCGCGGCCCAAGGTCTCCTCGACAACCTCGAGAAGCTGCGAAAGTCAGGGCTCGACGCCGCGGAGACAGAGACCGCGCGCCGGTTCCTCAGCGACATCTTCGCCATCCGGATGGAGACGATTGGGTCGATCGCCGATCTCATCGTGCAAGCCGACACCCTCGGACTGCCCGACGGGTACTGGGACGTCTACCGCGGCGCCGTGCGAAGCGTGGATGCGACCGAGGCGGGCGCAGCGGGTGGCGCGCTGGTCAACCCCGATGCCGCTCTCATCGTCGTCGCGGGGGACGCGGAGATCATCGCGCCGGCCCTCGCGCACTTCGGCGAGGTGACGATCGTGAATCCCGAACAGGATTTCAAGACCACGAAGACCCTACCCGCAAACGCCCAAGCGCCGCTCGAGATCACGAAAAAATGAAACTCTCTGGATCTCATCAGCGACAGCTTCGCGCGCTCGGCCATCCTTTGAAGCCCGTTGTCGCCATCGGAAAAGACGGTGTCACCGATGGACTCGTCGCCGCCACGCGCGCCGCGCTGCTCACCCACGAGCTCATCAAGGTGCGAGTTCTCACCGAGGCCCCGGTCGATCGTCACGAGGCCGCCGCGCTCCTCGCCGAAAGAGCAGAGGCCGCTCTCGCTCAGGTGCTCGGACGAACATTTCTCCTTTACCGAAGGCACCCTAAAAAACCGAAGATCGTGCTCGACGCCTGAGCCGTGCGGCTGTGGAAACATTGGGGGGAAGCGCTGAACAAGATCCGGGTAACCTGTGTTCACGCCTGGGTCGGGGTTCAGTGAAGTTCAGTGATCCTCAGGGCTTAGGCGAGAGAGCATGTCCGCGGTGGATGTATGTACGATCTGTGGTGTCGATTTAGTGGACGACCACTATACCTTGGGGTTACAACATCGTTTCTCGCGTCTCCCACCCGCTTGAACGCTTCCCTTCCAGGACCTGGAGCGAGGCCTTCTAAGGTGTGAGGGCGGGAGGCAGCTGCGCGGTGGCCTGAACAGATGTATCCGGGACAGTCCGTGGAACCCGCCAGCCGTTTAACGTGTCGTATTCGAGTTGGTTGGCCGAGGCGGTGGGCGGGAGTGGCTATGGCAGAGGCGCACGGACAGGCCGTCTGGCGTAGCGCCACAGCTTTGATCTTTTTCTGGAGTTTGGTGGTTCGGCGCGCGAGCGGCGAAAAAACACGGGCTCCCAGGCGAAATGAGGCGGGACATGGGACAATCGGGCATCACGAACGGCGCGAATCACCAGGGCAAAATGCGAAAACCGAACGGCCATGACCGCGATTCGAAGAGCGTGAAAGTCGACAAGCCGATCGTGAACGCGCCCCCCGGCGCCGCGCGAGGAAACCAAACGCTCGTCCCGCACGTCGCATCCGCCGCCCCCGCGAGGGGACGCCGCGCCACGGACCTGAAGTCCGAGAACAAAGCCGTGCGTCCCCAAGAAGACAACCGGCAAAAAGCTGGGGTCAGCATCGCCCGCAAATACACGACCGCTGGCACCGATCCCTTGGACGAGGTCGTCTACGAGCGCCGCTCGAGCGCGATCACGAACCCGGATGGCTCCGTCGTCTTCAAGATGGACGGCGCCGAGGTGCCCGCGACGTGGAGCCAGCTGGCAACCGACATCGTCATCTCGAAGTACTTCCGGAAGGCCGGCATTCGCGGCGAGACCGGTAACAAAGCGATCGAAGACGGCGAGCGCAGCGTTCGTCAAGTCGTCTACCGCATCGCCCACACCATTCGTGAGGCGGGCGAAAACTTCGGCGGCTACTTCGCCACCAAGGCCGACGCGGAGGCGTTCGAAGCGGAGCTCTCGTTTCTCCTCGTCAACCAGTACGGCGCGTTCAACTCTCCCGTTTGGTTCAACTGCGGCCTCTACCACCAGTACGGTATCGCGGGCTCGGGCGGAAACTGGGCCTGGGATCCCACCGACGTCGGCGGTAACCGCGTCCTCGAGACCGAGAACGCGTACGGGCGCCCGCAGTGCTCGGCGTGCTTCATCCAGTCCGCCTCCGACGACTTGATGGGAATCTACGAGCTCGTCAAAAACGAAGCGCGCCTCTTCAAGTACGGATCGGGCACGGGCTCGAACTTCAGTCAGATTCGCGGGCGTCAGGAGAAGCTCTCCGGCGGCGGAACGTCGAGCGGGCTCATGAGCTTCCTCGAGGTGTTCGATCGCGCAGCCGGCGCCACGAAGAGCGGCGGCACGACGCGACGCGCGGCGAAGATGGTGTGCCTCGACATGGATCACCCCGAGATCGTCGACTTCATCAACTGGAAGCAGCGCGAAGAGAAGAAGGCGCATGCTCTGATTGCCGCCGGTTACTCTTCGGATTTCAACGGCGACGCCTACCACACCATCAGCGGCCAGAACTCGAACAACTCCGTGCGCGTCAGCGACGACTTCATGCGAGCGGTCGAGGCGGGCGGCAAATGGGAAACACGCATGCGCACGACCCAGGAGGTCTGCGACACGTACGAGGCGAAGGATCTCTGGAAGCAGATCGGCGAAGCGGCGTGGGGCTGCGCAGACCCGGGCGTGCAGTACGACTCGACGATCAACCGCTGGCACACGTGCCCGAACACCGCGCGGATCAACGCGTCGAACCCCTGCTCCGAGTACATGTTCCTCGACGACTCGGCGTGCAATCTCGCGTCGGTCAACTTGATCAAGTTTCTGAAAGAGCGCGATCCGAGTGACGTTGGCTCGAGCGCGAACGGCGCGTCAAAGGCCCGGCCCGCACACCAGCCCGGCCAGCAAGACGTCTTCGACATCGAAGGCTACCGTCACGCCTGCAAGATCTTCTTCATGGCCCAGGAGATCTTGGTCGATCTCTCGAGCTACCCAACGGCGCAAGTGGCTCAAAACAGCCACGACTACCGTCCGCTCGGCCTCGGCTACGCGAACCTCGGCAGCATGCTGATGCAGCTCGGAGTCTCGTACGACAGCGACGAGGGGCGCTCGATTGCGGCCGCGCTCACCGCCATCATGTGCGGTCACGCCTTCAAGGCCAGCGCCGAGATGGCTCGCTCGAAGGGCCCCTTCCTCGGCTACGCGAAGAACCGCGAGCCGATGCTCCGGGTCATGAACATGCACCGCGACGCGGCGTACAAAATTTCGCGTGAGGACTGCCGCCTGCCCGGAGAAAATCAGGGAGGCGACTCCTCGGCTACGCAGGGCGCGCTCTACCGCGCGGCGTGCGAAGACTGGAACGACGCGGTGAAGCTCGGCGAAGTCCACGGGTACCGCAACGCGCAAGCCACGGTGCTCGCGCCCACGGGGACCATCGGTCTCCTCATGGACTGCGACACCACGGGAATCGAGCCGGATTTCGCGCTCGTGAAGTTCAAGAAGCTCGCCGGTGGCGGGTACTTCAAGATCGTGAACCAGTCGGTCCCCGCTGCACTGAAGCGCCTCGGATACTCCGCGGCGGAGGGGCAAGAGATCGTGGCCTACGTAAGCGGCACGAACACGCTGCTCGGTGCGCCGCACATCAACCGTCGCACCCTCAAGCAAAAGGGACTGACGGACGCAGAGCTTTCCAAGGTGGAGGCGGCGGTCCTTGGCGTCTTCGATCTCGACTCCGCGTTCGCGGCGTGGATCCTCGGCGAAGAGACGTTCGAGCGCCTCGGCGTCCCCCCCATTGCGGCAGGGGCGAAGAAGAAGCGTGCGTCACTCCTCGAGCACCTCGGCTTCTCCAAAGCGGAGATCGAAGAGGCGGGCGACGTAATCATCGGACGGATGACTATTGAGGGCGCACCCCACCTCCGAGCGGAGCACTACGCGATCTTCGATTGCGCGAACCGCTGCGGAAAAACAGGTAAACGGTACCTCGCTCCCATGAGCCACGTGCGGATGATGGCAGCCGCGCAGCCCTTCTTGAGCGGAGCGATCTCGAAGACCGTCAACCTCCCCAACGACGCCACGGTCGAAGACATCGAGGAGATCTACGCCGAGGGCTGGAGGCTCGGTCTGAAGGCCGTCGCCCTCTACCGTGACGGATGCAAAGCATCGCAGCCGTTATCGACCTCGAGCAAAGAGTCAAAGGACGACGCCCGTGAGGCGAAAGAAGCCCGCGCGGCGGCCATCGCCAACTCCTCGTTGTCACCGGTTCCGCAGTCGAGCGAGCAGCAGGAGAGCGTTCAGCTCACGCTCCCCGTCGCTGGTCGTCCGCATGGACTGCGCGTTCGATTGCCGAAGAAGCGCATCGGCTTCACCCAAGAAGCGCGCGTCGGCGGCCACAAGATCTTCCTCCGCACGGGAGAATACGAGGACGGCACGCTCGGCGAGATCTTCATCGACATGCACAAAGAAGGGGCGGCGTTCCGCTCCCTGATGAACTGCTTCGCGATGTCCGTGAGCGTCGGGCTGCAGTACGGCGTCCCGCTTCACACCTACGTCGAGCAATTCACGTTCACGCGCTTCGAGCCGCAAGGCGTCGTCGAGGGGCACCCGAACGTGAAGCTGGCGACCTCGATCGTGGACTACTTGTTCCGCGTCCTCGGCGTCGAATACTTGCACCGCTACGATCTGGCTCACATCAAGCCGGAAGACACGGAAGTGAAGACGCCTCCCGATCGTCCGAGCATGCCGCCGCCGCCGCCCCTCGCGGGGAGCGCGACTGCCACGCACCAGTTCGGATTGACCCATACGAAGGAAGCAACGGCCCGAAGCGCTGCGATGAGCGAGGGTCTCGAGGCACCGGGTAAAGGGCACGTGAGCGGCGTCGGTGGCTCGCCGCTCGATGCTCAGCTCGAAGAGATGATGGGAGACGCGCCCGTGTGCGACGTCTGTGGCCACATCACCGTCCGCAACGGCGCTTGCTACAAGTGCCTCAATTGCGGCAACTCCATGGGCTGCTCCTGAGTGTCGGTTGCTCCCTGAGAGTCAGTTGCGCCTGAGATAAAGACAGAGCCCCTGAGGAATACTCGGGGGCTTTTTTTTACGTTTGGCAACAGAACCTTGTAGCTTCGTCGCCGTACGATCTTCTCAGGAGAATCTCCGACATGATCCCCCGCTCCCCCTTCCGCACTCTCTTCGCGTTCGCGTGCATCTTCGGCCTGCCCACGGTGATCCTCGGGTGCCCCAAGAAACCTGTCGCCGACACCGACGCCGGGGCTCCCGTCGCCGTCGAGATCGACGCGGCGCCGACCCTTCTGGCTCCTCTCGATGAAGTCGATGCGGGCTCGGACTCCGGCCCGGACGCAGCGACCAAGAAGCACGGCGGCACCGGCCTCAACACGAACCAGACGCGCGCCAAGCAGTGCTGCACCGCGCTCCGCACGCAAGCGAAGGCGCTCGGTAATTCACCCGAAGCCCAGCAGCTCCTCGGCGTCGCAGCGATGTGCGACGGCGTCGCGGTACAAGTCGGACCGACCGCCGGCGGAAACGCGCCCGAGCTTGCGCCGCTCCGCGCGATGCTCGCAGGCAAGACCGTTCCGCCCCTCTGCCAGGGCCTTTAAGACCGCTGCGTAGTCGAAGCTACGTAGTGAAGTGATCGAAGCCGCGGGGGACGATGGCTTCCTCGGCGGCGCCGCGGGTGAGGGAGATTCCTTTGCCCGCGAAGAGCGTTCCTATGCGGAAGAAACCAGGCAGATCGCGGTCGCTGGCGGCGACGAGACCGTAGTCTTCGCCGCCGTAAAGGATGCACTCGAGCGGGTCGATGGCGAGCGCAGCAGCCGCCTCGTGCAGCGACGTTCCCGCATGAGTGAAGAGTGCCGCCTCGTCGAGAACGGCGCGCAAGCCGCTCGCATGGGCGAGGTGAGCGAGGTCTTGGGTGAGGCCATCGGAGATGTCGATCGCGGCGTGCGCGCCGACCGCAGCAAGGACGATCCCCGCGTCGATCTGAGCCATCGGCCTACGCCAGGCGGCAACGGCGGGAGCGACGTCCGGATCCGACGAGCCGCGCTCGAGGGCTGCCAAGCCGGCGCTTGCCAGACCGAGCGGGCCGCAGATGAAGAGCCCATCACCTTCGCGGGCGCCGCCGCGTTCGATGGCTCTGGCGCACGATCCCAATAGTGTCGTCGTCACACTAACTACCGGGCTGCGCGTGAGGTTTCCTCCGACGATCGGTGCCCCGACGGCGGTCGCCGCGGCTTCTTGACCACGCGCGAGCTCGTCGAGGGCGCGATCCTCGAAGTCGGCGGGGAGCGAGAGCGCGCTGAGGGCACACCAGGGCGTGGCTGCCATCGCCGCGACGTCGCTCGCTGCGGCCATGAAGGATCTCCACCCGACGTCGTTCCAGCTCACGAGCTCCCGCCGAAAATGGCTGCCTTCGACCTGTTCGTCGACCGTCCAGACGAGCTTGCCGGTGGGCGCGTCGAGGACCGCGGCGTCGTCGCCTATGCCGGTCACGACCCCCTTCGCACCGAGCTTCCGAAACAGCTTCGCGAGACGGCCGATTTTGTCGAACTCGCTCGCGCCCATCTGGTCGTTCTAGGCATTGATGTCGGACGCGGGGAGGCGCACGACGAAGACGGTGCCCTGAGGCATGTTGTCTTCGATGTGAATGGTGCCGCCGTGCGCGTCGACCAGCCGCTTGACGATGGAGAGGCCGAGGCCGGTCCCCCCGTACTCGCGCGTCGACGACGAATCAATCTGGTAAAAGGGCTCGAACACTTTCGAGCGCTCGCGGGCGGGGATGCCGATTCCCGTGTCTGCCACCCGGATCTCGAAGCTCGATTGCACGGGTGCGAGCAGGGCAAAGCCACTAGCGTCGTCGTCCTCCGCTCCCTCTGCTCCGCCGTCGATCCCCAGGTTTCGGACGGTGAGAGTGACCGAGCCGCCGGTGGGGGTGAACTTCACGGCGTTGTCGGCGAGGTTGAGAAAAACCTGACGAAGGCGCTCGGGATCGCCTTTGACCTCAGGAATGTCGACACCGAGCTCGAGCTTGAGCGTGATGCCGCGTTTTCGCGCCGTCGGGGTGAGGGTGCTCACCACTTGCTGGAGAAGATCTTGGACCTTCATCGAGCGCTTTTTGACGCTCATCGAGCCGCTCTCGAGCTTCGAGAGATCGAGCAGGCTGGTGATGAGACCGAGGAGCTGCTCCCCTTTTTCGTGAATGGTGCCCACGAAGTCTCTTTGCTCGCCAGCGAGCGGACCGGCGATGCCTTCGGTGAGCATCTCGCTGTAGCCGATGATCGACGTGAGCGGCGTGCGGAGCTCGTGGCTCACCGTGGCGAGGAAGTTCGACTTGAGACGATCGAGCTCCTTGAGCTTGCTGAAGCTCTCTTGCAGGCGGGCGTTCTTCTCTTGAAGCTCGCGGTAACTCTCGCGCACGCTCGCCAGGTGCATGGTGCTCGTGAGGAGCGCCTTGTGCCCGCTGAAGAGAATGAGATCGAGCGCGCTCTTCAGGTGGGTAGCGATGCGGGTGACGGTCTCCTCTTTTGCACGAGGCACGCGGGGGAGCAGCGAGCGCGCGCGGGCCGGATCGATCCCCTTGTCGACATCGAGCAGCGACTGCGGCACTTCAGTCACCGACGGCGGCAGGTACGGGCCGATGATGATCCGACCGATCTTGCGCGCGTCGTATTCGAGAACGACGATCCGGTAGGCGTTGCCCGTGAAGCAGCCATGCACCACGTCCCCCGAGGGGCCGCCTTCGTTCGCTTTGACGGCGCTCACCGTGGCCCCGCACGCCGCACGGCCGGCGATGAGCGTATTCACGTAGGCGCAGATTTCGTGCTCCTTCGAGGCATCGGCGAGGAGCGCGCCGTCGGTCGAGTAGATGCGCACCGGGATGCCGAAGAGGGCGAAGAAGCTCGTGCAGAGCTCTTCCAGCCCCTCGCGATCAACGAGATCTTCAAGGCGCATCCGGCCATCGAAGCTCAAGTCCGGGGACGACGACGGGGTGGGCACCGGTGGATCCGACAGGAGTGATGCGTGAGCGTCCGGCTCGGAGGGGAGCCCGCTCATGCCTTCACCTCGGGGCGAGCGAACTTGAGGGATCCACCGACGCACGCCGACAGGAGCGTCGAGACGTCTCCCTTGAAACCGAGCTGCTTCGCCGCCATCGGTAGAAACTCGGCCGCCTCGATGCCGAGGGTGCGTGCAAGCTGATGTTCCGCCTCGAGCTTCGACCAGGTCAGGCTGAGCAGACCGAAGAAGGATTCGAGCACTCCTTTTCCGTTGAGCGCTGTGGCCTTGAAGACCGGCTCGCGACCGCGACGCGCGAGCTGCTCGATTTCTTCCACGGGGCGGACGTTCGCGAGATCCTGCTTGTTGAACTGGATGACGAGCGGGGTGTCTCGAAGCGAGATCCCGAGCTCTTTCATGTTCGCGCGCAGGTCGAGGAACGAGGCTGCGTTGTTCTCAGTCTCCGAAATTTGAGAGTCGGCGATGAAGGCGACGCCGTCGGCCCCCTGGAGGACCAGTCGACGGGTCGAACCGTGAAGGACCTGTCCGGGGACGGTGAAGACCTTGAGCCTGAGACTCATTCCACCATCGGCCGATCGAAAAACGAGTGGCAGCATGTCGAAAAACAGGGTGCGGTCGTCCCTGGTTTCGAGCGTCATGAGCCGGCCGTGGCTCTCCTCGCTCGTCAGCTCGTGGAGCGCCCGCAAGTTAGTCGTTTTTCCACTGAGCGCGGGCCCGTAATAAACGAGCTTGATGGTGACTTCACGGGCTGCGAAGTTTAGCTGCACTTGGACTCGCTCACTCTAGCCGACCTTCGTGAGGCTGTGTCGCGTGATATTCATGACGGGACCCAACAGAGAGGCCGCACCAGATGCTCCATGAAGGCGATGCCGCTCCGAAGTTCACCCTCGAGGGGGACGACGGCGCAAAAGTAAGTCTCGCTGATTTCTCGGGCCGAATGCTCGTTTTGTACTTTTATCCCGAGGACAACACTCCCGGATGCACCCTGCAAGCGCAGGGCTTTTCAGCCGCGAGCACGCACTTCACGAAGGCCGGCGCCGCCGTCGTCGGCATCTCTAAGGACTCGACCAAGAGCCACGCTGGATTTCGCGACAAGTACAAGCTCGGGTTCACACTCCTCAGCGACCCGGAGCTCACGGTCCACAACGCCTTCGGCACGTACGGCGAGAAGACGCTCTACGGAAAAAAATTGATGGGGACGATCCGCAGCACGTTCATCATCGGGAAGAAGGGGAAAATCCTGCGCGTCTTTGCGAAAGTGAAGGTCGCCGGACACGTCGACGAGGTGTTCGCGGCCGTGAAGGAGCTGGGGTGACGGGAGGCGAGACGGCGACCGTCGTGTGGCTCGCACCTGCGCAGCCATCGCAGGATGCGCGGCGAGCGCTCGAGGAGTGGGCGCGCGTCCGCGGAATCGCCCTTCATGCGCCGCTCGAAGAGCACACGCCCGCGATCGCCATCGATCTCGGGATCGCCGACAGCATCGAAAAAAGTCTCGACCGTTCGCGAGACGCGCTCGCCGCACTGGATGTCGACGCCACCGAACGCGCCCTCCTTCAAGCCGAAACGTTGGTGAGGGCCCACCCCGAGCTCCCCCAGGCCGCGTGGCTCCGCGCGGAGGTCGAGCGGGGATGGGCAGCGCGCTGGCTTCGTGGTGAGCCTCGTGATCCTGAGCGCGCCGAACGTGCCTGGCAGCGTGCGGCAGTGCTCGACGGAGGGAGAGTCGCAGGCATCGGTGAAGCGATGCCCCTCCCCTCTCGCGCGGACGCAGACTCCCGGCTCGAGGTCGACGCCGCACCAAATGCCGTGATCTCGGTGGACGGTGTCGTCGCCGTCGCCGCGAATCACGCGGCTCTCCACCGCACCGAAGGCGAGCACCAAGTCGTCGTCTCCAAGCCGAACGGTCAGGTCACCTACGCCTCGTGGATTTCGATCGGACCAAGCTCGCGCGTCCTCATTCGAATTCCGAAGCCCACGGCGTGCTCGGCGGACGACGTGGAGAGCGCGCGCTCCGCGAATCCGGAGACGAGGCTCGCGGTCACCTGTCCGAGCTGGGTGGCGGCGTCGGAAGGTCCGCGCCCAGGAGTGGTGCAGGTTGCCACGTGCGACCTCGGTCGGTGCGGCTCGTTCGTGGAGTGGAGCGCCGCGACGCCGCATGTTTTTTCGCCCGTCCCCTTCGTGGGCGAGAAGAAGCACGCCTGGCCGCCGTGGGCCACGTGGGCGAGCGTGGGCGTTGGGGTCGTGGCTGCGGGGACTCTCACGCTCTATGCGGCAGGCGCGTTCGACACGCGAGGACACGACACCCGGTTCGTCAACGGCGGTGTCCGCTAAAGCAACTCCGCCTCGAAACGCGGGCCCGCTGGGAAGATCCGGGGGCCGGGAGCTGTCTTTAACCTGGGCGAGCGATTGCGGACCGTGCAGGCCGTCGTTACGCTTCTCTTCGCGTGTAGTGTTAGAACTTTTTCGGGATTTGCCCGTAAAAGATAGAGAAAAGAGACCCGCCATGGCGCAAGCACCCCAGCTCGATTTCAACGCGTACGTCGAACGTAAAAAAGGGGAGCGCGCAGGCGGTCCAGATTCTACCGGCCACGAATACGCGTACATCTCCGACCGGCAAATGCGCGCCACCTTCGAGCGCATGAAGCCCGTGGAGCTCGCCGTGACCAGCACTGTGAGGATGTTCAAGCAGGTGTGGAGGAGCCAGCTGCTCGGGAGCGCCGTCAAGGTCTCCGATCGGCAGTTTCCCAGGCTGAATCGCCTGGTGCAAACGTGCGCCGACACCCTCGAGATCAACCCTCCTACCGTCTACATCGTGAACAGCCCGACGCTCAACGCAGCGACGTACGGCACGAACGAAGAGTCCTTCATCATGGTTCACTCTGCGCTCGTCGATCATTACTCGGACGAAGAGCTGCTCACCGTCATCGGTCACGAGTGCGGCCACATTCACAACTCGCACGTCGTCTACCTCACGGCGCTCCACTACCTCACCCAGATGGCGGGCGTCTTCGTCAAATGGGCCGTCGAGCCGGCGTTGATGGCCCTTCGCGCCTGGTCGCGCCGCGCAGAAATCACCTGCGATCGCGCGGGAATGCTCTGCGCAAAGAGTGACGTCGTCGCGGCGCGTGCGCTCACGAAGCTCGCGCTTGGCTCGGTCAAGCTCTACAGCGAGTTCAACATCGACGCCTTCCTCGATCAGTACGAAGAAGGAAAAGATGGCATGGGCCGATACATGGAAGTCTTCGCGACTCACCCGTGGCTCCCGAAGCGCGTTCTCGCGATGCGTGCGTTCGGCGAGAGCGAGCTCTACCGAAAAGCGGCGGGAGTCGGCATCGGCGGACTGTCGATGAAGGAAGTAGACGATCGCGTGCTCGCGCTCCTCAAGGGGGATGCCTGATGGAAAACGAGACCAAGCCGACGGGCATAGTGAACGGCAACGGAGGTCCGGCGGTCGAAGCGAGCGCTGCCGCTCATGCGGGGGCTCTCACGGCCTTTCGCGAAAAGAAGGTCGACGTAACGCTCGCACTCCAGAGGCTGAGTGAAATTGCGATCGGCCTTGGCGCCAAGAGCCTCACGGAGCGCATCGCGCGCGATCTCGTCCACAAGCTCGAAGAGGACCGGTTTCACCTCGTGGTGGTCGGCGAGTTCAACCACGGCAAATCGAGCTTCGTGAACGCGCTCCTCGGTCACAGCGCACTGCCGATCGGGGTCACCCCCACCACCGCCGCCATCCATCACTTGAAGTACGGAGAGAAGCCGGAGGCGACGGTCGTCTACACCTCCGGCAAGCGAGAGGCGCTCGCCTTCGAAGACGTGCGAAAGTTTTCCGTCGGCGGACAGAAGTCGAATGAAGAGGTCGACTTCATCGAGGTGAGCTACCCGGCGGCGCTACTGAAGGAGCGGATTCTCCTCGTCGACACGCCAGGAGTGAACGATCTGTCGCTCCAGCGAGCAGACATCACCTACAGCTACATCCCGCGAGCGGACGCCGTCCTCTTCCTCCTCGACGCGGGGCAAATCCTCAAGGAGAGTGAGCGCGTTTTTCTCCAGGAAAAACTGCTGAAAGCGTCACGCGACAAGATCGTCTTCGTGATCACGAAGTGGGACATCCTCAGCACCGAAGAGCGGGCCGAGGCGCTCGCCTACGCGAAGGATCAACTTGCGCGTCTGGTGAAAGACCCCATCGTTTTCGCCATCAGCGCGGAGACCGCCCTCGCCGGCAACACCTCCGAGAGCGGGATGCCCGAGCTCGTCCAGCACCTGACGCGATTCTTGGCGGAGGAGCGAGGGCGCATTCTCCTCGACAACGCGCTCGGCGAGGGGCTCAACGTGAGTCAGCTTCTCCTGAAGGGCGTCGATGCGCGAAGGCGGGCCGTGGCGATGAAGAGCGACGAGCTCGAACGACGGATCGGTCTTCTGTCGAAGGATCTCGCCGGACAAGCGGGCACCATCGAGCAGCGGCGCATGAAGATCCGCGAGGACGTGAACGGCATCAAGGTAGGCGCGCGAAAAGATCTCGATCGCTTCGTAGACGACGTCATTCGCCAGCTCCCGAACGTGATCGATTCCGCCAAAGGCGAAGATTTGAAGCAATATTTGCCCGCCTTTTTGCAGTCCACGTTTCACGAGTGGGCCGAAAAAGAATCGAAGGAGATCGCGGCTCAGCTCGAAGTGCTCGCGGAGACGACGATCGCTCTCGTGCGTGAGGATGCTCACGAAGCGACCAAGCGGGTGTCCGATGCGCTGGGCGCGGGGGGGGACGTCAAGCGCCTCGACGTGCAGATCGACACATTCAATTACGATGTCGGAATTTTTGCGCTCTTCGCCGTGGGCCTGGGGGTGATGTTCGCAAACGCTCTGCTCGGTGGGCTGCTCGCGCTCGCCGCGCCCGTCCTCGCCCTCGTCCTCAAGGACAAAGTGGAGGGCGAATACAAGAAGCGCGCGAAAGAGCTCGCGCCGGAAGTGGTCCGTGCGGCAGCCGCAAAGGCCGGTCCGAAGATGGACGAGATGATCGAAGAGTTCGCGCAAAAGCTCCATGCCTGGGTGGTGACGGCGGGTGAAGAGCTGCACCGCGAAGTCCTCGAAGTACTGCGCGCGGCGCAAGAGGCGCGAGCGGCCGGTACGCGCACCGAAGCTGAGGCACTCGAGGACGTCGAGAAGCAGGCCGAGCAACTGAAAGCGGCGACGACCGAGCTCGAAGAAATGCGCGCGGCTCTCTGGGCCCCGCGCGACAAAGTTCGCATCGGTTTGGACCAACTGAACGCGTAACGCCGTTTGCCACGGCTGGCGCTCAGATCCCCAGAAGGGCCGCAAACCCCTGCGGACCTAGCGTCTGTAGGGACTCGTGGCGCATGGCGAAACGGCGCCAGTCCTTGGCGACGCGCTCGCCCACTCCTCCGTCGCGCATCGCGTAATCGGTGATGCGGGTAATCGTAAAGCGAAGGGCGGCGATGCTCGCCTCGGTGTGCAATGCCTTCTTCTCCCCGGCGGTGAGCACACGCACGGACTCGTAGCCACGAACAAGAGCGGCGGCGAGGGCACCGTCGAGCGTGTCCCCGACGCACCAGGCGAGCATGGTGACCATGATGTCGTAGGCGAACGCGCCATCGTGGGCGCTCTCGAAATCGAGGAGCGCGGCGATTTCCCCGTGCGCCCCGAAGAGGACGTTGTCTCGAAAAAGGTCTCCGTGAACGAGGCCGCTAGGAAGGCCGGGATCCCGCTTCGCACACGCACCTTTCAGCGCGGATGCGAGGAACGGGGCGTGGGGGGCAAGCTCGGCTCCGCCTTCCCGAGCGATCTTCTCGACCCGAAGGAGAAGGTCCTCCGTACGAAAACGCCCAGGTCCGCGGGGCTCACCCCCTCCCGCAGCGTGCACCCGGGCGAGCGCGGCGCCGAGCTTCGACGTGTCATCCGTAGTGACAGCCTGTTGGCACCGCATCGTCCCCTCGCGCCACGGGAAGAGCGCGGCCGGCTTGCCCGCAAGCAGCGCGACCGTCGACCCGTCACGCCGGGCAATGGGCGCCGGCGTGGGGACGCCCAGGGCCGCCAGGTGCGCGAGCATCTTGGCTTCGGCGAGGGCCCCCTCCCAACCCTGTTCTTCGTAGACCCGCAAAAAATAACGACTTTTTTCTTCCGCTTGAATTTCGAAGTTCGAATTCACGCTTCCCGCCGGTATCCCGGCGAAGGAAACGAGCCTCCCGACCGCGAAATTGCCGAGAAATTGGGCGATCTGGGTTTCCGAGAGCGCAGTGAAGGTGGCCATGAAAGCTGGACCGCGTCTCTACCATTTGAGCGGTCCGGACGAAGAACTCTGTCATCGGTGCTGGACGTCGGTTGCGGATTCCTGGTACACGGCCCGTCGGGATCCGAGAAAGCGCGAGCTTTTAAGACATGGCGACGACGAAAAAGAATGCGGTGCAAAAGGCGACAAAAACGCCTGCTGCAGGTGTCAACGGAGCTGGCAAAGCTTCCGCTGCCAAGGGGAAGGACGACAAGGGGGGCAAGCGCAAGCTGGGATTGCGCGGTGCAGCGCCGTGGGCCGCAAGGCACGCCGCGAAGCACGCCGCGGAGGCACGCGCCCGCGCGGCCGAGCCACCGCTTCCTGGAAGCGCCCGAGCGACGATTCGTACGCCTTCCGGGGCGGACGACATCAAGCAAAAGATCGGCGATCTTCACAACTCGCTTGTCCAAATCAAGTCGCTCAGGAAAAACCTGGCGAAGAGCTTCTACGATATCGGGCACATCCTCCGCGATATCCAGGCCAAGCGCCTGTACGAAGCCAAGGGCTACGGCACCTTCGAGGCGTTCCTCGAGCGCGAGATCGATCTCGGGAAGACCACCGCACTTCGCCTCGTGCGCGTGGTCGCGACCTTCCTGAAGGAAGCGGCCCAAGAGCACGGCATGGAGCGTGTGATGAACGCTCTGTCGGCGCTCGAAGCCGTCGCCGACTCCACGCTGGAAACGACTGGCACCAAGGGGCCTGGCAAGGTCCCCCCGGCTCCCGTGTCGACCACGGCGTTACCGCTACGCCCGCCCGGTCGCTGACAATCCGTTGCTGGTAAGCCAACGGCGGGTCGCGGCGACTAGCGGCCCGTCGGTATAGACACGCGCACGCGGGTACCAACGCCGCGTTCGCTCTCGATTTGCACGGTGCCGCCGTGCTGGTCGACGATTTTTCGCACGATGGAGAGCCCGAGCCCAGTGCCGGCCTCTTTCGTAGTGAAGAAGGGATCGAACACGTTCGCGATCAGCTCGGGCTCGATGCCCGCGCCGGTGTCGGTGATGTCGAGCGTCACTTCTGCGGCGCCCGAGACCTTCGCGGTCAGGGTACCTCCGTCCTTCATGGCCTCGATTGAATTGACGACCAGGTTGATGATGACCTGTTTAAGTTTCTCGCGGTCGCCGAGAGCGACGCAGCCGTCCGGAGCGATGTTGCGGACGATGGTGATTCCCCGCCCTTCCGCGGCATCGTGCTCGAGGTCGAGGACGTCGTCGACCAGCTTGCCGACGTGCACGGGCTCGTGGCTGATTCCGCGCGGCCGCGCCAGCTCGAGAAACTCCGTGAGCAGGCGATTCAAGCGGCCGATCTCGCTACCCACGATCTCCGTCCGCCGATGCATGGCCGCACGCTTGTCGGCGTCGGCGGCGAGTTTGTCGATGTCGCGGCCAAGAAGATGGAGCTGGAGAACCGCGGCGTTGAGCGGGTTACGAATTTCATGCGCAAGATTGAGAGCGAGTGTGCCCATCGCGCTGAGAGCTTCGGCGTCGGCGGCGCGCTTTTCGAGGACCCGCCTTTCGGTAATGTCGATGCCGATCGCGTAGACGAGATCCGGTGCCTCTTCTGCGTCGCGCGCGCTCGACAAGTGCCAGCGAATGCGGCGCGGAGGATCGCCGATGAACGCCGTCTCGACTTCGCGCGCCCGATCGCCGACACGTGACTGCATGAGGGCCTCGCGCATTCGGCCTCGATCGTCGGCGGGGATCCAGCTCTCGGTGAAATCGCGTCCGCGCGCGTCCTCGGAGGACACCCGGGTCATCGCCGCGGCCTTGCGATTGAAGAGCGCCACGCGGTCGAGGGGATCGAACGCGACCACCAAGACATCGGTGAGTTCGACGAGGGCCCGGTAGCGTCGTTCCAGCTCTTCGCGCGCGCGCTTCAGGCGGACCTTCGTGGTGGCCTGCTCGACGATGGAGATGAGCTCCTCCGGACGAAACGATTTGAGCACGAAGGCAAATGCTCCGGAGCGAAGAGCGCCGATCGCTGCATCCACGCTCGCGAACCCGGTGATGAGGACGACCTCGCCGTGAGGTGAGATCTCGCGGAGCGGCTTGATGAGATCGATCCCGCTCGCGTCTGGAAGCTTCACGTCCACGATCGCCGCATCGAAGCCTTCGGCGATGGCGATCTTCAGGGCCTGATCTCCACGCGACGCGGTCACCACCTCGTACCCCTGAGGAGCGAGGACATCGCGCAGCGACCCCACCAGATCGGGATTGTCGTCGACGATGAGAACGCGTCCGAGGCTTGCGCTCCTCATGGCAAACCGAGCACGCGCTTGAGAGCTTCGTTGACGGCGGCGGGGTTCGCGCTCCCCTTCGTCTCTTTCATCACCGCCCCCACAAAGAAGCCAATCAGGCTCGTTTTCCCGCCTCGCAACGCCTCCGCCTGTTTTGCATGGGCGGCGACGATTCGCTCACAGATCTCCTCGATGGCCTTCGGGTTGGTTACCTGCGTCATGCCGAGCTCGGCCACCACGTCTCCCGGCATGCGGCTCGTCCGGGCGATCTTCGCGTACACTTCTTTGGCCTGCTTGCCGCTGATCTTCTGATCGTCGACCAAGCGAAGGAGCTGCGCGAGCTGGCTCGCCGACACCGGGATTTCCGCGGAGAGACCATGGGTGACGACGTCACGCAGGACCTCGGCCTGGACGAAGTTACCGACCTTGACGGGATCGCCATGGAGCGTGGCCGCCTCCTCGAAGAACGCCGCGATGCGCGGATGCTGGGTGAGAACGGTCGCCGCGTAGGGGGTCAGCCTGAAGTCCGAGACGAATCGCGCGCGCTTGTCCCGCGGCAGCTCCGGCATCGCGGCGCGGATAGAAGCGACGAACGCTTCGTCGATCACGAGCGGCGGCAGATCCGGCTCCGGGAAGTAACGGTAGTCCTGCGCGCTCTCCTTGCTCCGCATCGAGAAGGTCTTGGCCCCTTTTTCATCCCATCCGCGCGTCTCCTGGGTGACTTTTCCGCCGCCCTCGAGCACCCGCTCCTGGCGATCGATCTCGTAGGCGATCGCCTTTTCGACGAACTTGAAGGAGTTGATGTTCTTGAGCTCGGCGCGGGTCCCGAGCTTCGTCTCGCCCACGAGTCGGATCGACACGTTTGCGTCACAGCGGAAGGAGCCTTCCTCCAAGTTTCCGTCGTTCACCCCTAGAAAAACGAGGACTTCGCGCAACGTGCGCAAGTACTCGGCGGCCTCTGCGCCGCTCCGCAGATCCGGCTCGCCCACGATCTCGACGAGCGCCACACCCGAGCGATTTAGATCGACGATCGACTCGCTTCCCTTGTCGTGGACGTTCTTTCCCGCGTCCTCCTCCATGTGCACGCGAAGGATGCGGGCGTGGCGCTTCGTGTCGGCCCCCTTGGTCTCCGACGGTAGCTCGATGTCGAGGTACCCGTTGTCGCTGAAGGGCTCGTCGTACTGACTGATTTGGTAGCCCTTCGGGAGATCCGGATAAAAATAGTTCTTTCGCGAAAAACGGCTCACGCTCCGGACCGTGCACCCGAGGCCGAGGGCGACGCGCACCGCCAGTCGCACCGCCTCGCGGTTGAGCACGGGAAGAGCGCCCGGAAGTCCCATGCACGTCGGGCAGACCTGGGTGTTAGGAGCGGCCCCAAAGGCTGTCGAACAGCCGCAGAATGCCTTGGTTTGCGTCAGGAGCTGGGCGTGCACCTCGAGACCGATGACCGGCTCGTACCGGCCGGCGATGGAGCCAGAGATGGGGGACGTCATGACGCCCGGAAGTGTAGCTGAAATTGGGCCAAATCCGCGCCCCGTGGCACCCTCGATCTCTCCTTGTCTCAGCTCGTCAGCTTTTTTCAACGTGCGCTCCCGATTGCGATCCTGGCGGTCGCGCTCGTAGGGGCACCGCTCCTGATTTTCGAGCCTGCGGGGCTTCCGCGCATGCGAGCGCTCGACAAGGAGCTCACCGAGGTCAACGGCGCAAACGCCGAGCTGCGTCGAGACGTGACCCACCTCCGGGCCGAGGTAAAACAGCTCAGGGACGATCCGGCGGCTGTGGAGCGCATCGCGCGCGACCAGCTTGGGCTCGTGCGCAAGAGCGAAGTCGTCTTCCAATTTGGGACGAGCAAAGGCTCAGGCCTATCCTCCGCCCGGCGCGCCCAAGATCTGGACTAGGCGACGCGAAGGTCAGCTAGACTCGCGTTCGCCTCATGGCCTTCGAGCTCGGACGTGCCCTCCTTCTCTCCGACGCAGTGACCTCGGGCGCGCTGGCGCGGGCGCTCTACGCCGTCGCCACGGAGGGGATCCCGCTGCCGCGAGCGCTCATCTCTCTCGGCGCCGTCGATCCCGAACGCCTCGAAGAGGAGCTGGCGCGCACCGACGTTCCGCTGGTTCGTCACGTGGTCCCCGTTGCCGAGCTATTCGAGGCCCTCCCGGAGGGCCTGTGCAGCCGGCTCCTCGCCTTGCCGATTCGCCGCGACGCCCTCACGGGGACCATCGACGTCGCGGTAGTCGATCCCCGCGACCCTCACGCCGCTCGAGAAATTGCCTACATTCTGAAGGCGCCAGTACGCATCGTTCGCGCCCCGCTCGCCGCCCTCGAGGCCGCGCTCGAACGGATGGTCGGCGGGCCCCCGAAGGCGAGGGCCCTGGCGCCGCCGATGTGGATGCCAAGCCAACAAGCGACGAGGCCCACTCCGATTTGGGGGACGCCCGCAGCCCAGTCAGAGGAGCGCGCAAAACAACGCCCGAACACTGCGCTCACCCCGCGCCGTCCCACCGACAAGCCGCCCGCTCATCCCCCTTCCGACATTCCGATCCCGCTCGTGCGCAAGAGCGTGGTCGAGGCCGCTCCGGTCGGCGAGACGCACGACGACCTCGATGTCGATCTTCTCCCGGTGAATACCTCTCCGTACGGATTCGCGGTGCTCGAGACCGACACCGATCCGGACAGCGAGAGACCGCTCTCGCTTCAGGTCCCACACACCGTGCGGGAGCCCTACGCGCCGCACGCACCGAGCCTTCCGTTCGGGGATCCGTCCGCTATTCTTGCGTCCATCCGAACGAGCACGAAGCGTGATGAGATCCTCGTTCACCTCCTCGCGGGGGTGCGCATGGTGGGGCGGAAGGTGGCCCTCTTGGTCGTGAAAAAGAACGCCTTCGTTGGCTGGGCGTGCACGCAGGAGTTCGGCGACGAAGCGCAGCTCAAGGCCGTGCAAATTCCCTCGTCCGAGCCAAGCGCGCTCGCGACCGTGACCGCGGGCGGCACGTACCTCGGACCGCTTCATCGAACGGCCACGCACTCCCCTCTTCTGTCGGTGATGGGCGCCACCACCCGCGACGTGGCTATTTCAGCGGTCCGCGTGAAGGGTCGGGCCGCGGTGCTGATCATCGCCGACGAGCTCGGGGACACTCTACTCGCCACCCAACGTATCGAGGAGCTCGCGCGGGCGGCCGGCGATGCCCTCGCGCGCGTGGTTCTAAGGCGCTAGATCAGGAACGAATGCCTACGTACAAATCACTCCGTGAAGAGTGGCTGAAATCGACCCTCTCGCCGCTCGAAGCCAAGGATCCTCCGCGTGTGCGCGCTCTCCTCCTCGCAGGGCAAACGGATGCCGCACCGCTCTACGGCCCGGACGATCTCGAGCGCGACGGGTTCGATCCGGTGCGCGATCTCGGGTTTCCTGGACGCCCGCCGTTCACGCGCGGAATCCAGGCGAACATGTACCGAGGTCGCCCGTGGACGATGCGTCAGTACGCCGGTTTCGGCACCGCCGCCGAGTCCAACGAGCGCTACCGCTATCTCCTCGCGCAAGGCCAGACGGGGCTCTCCGTCGCCTTCGACTTGCCGACCCAGATGGGGCGTGACTCGGACGATCCGCGCGCGATGGGAGAGGTCGGACGGGTAGGCGTGGCCATCGACTCGATCGATGACATGCGCGCGCTTCTCAGAGATTTACCGCTGGATCGCATCTCGACCTCGATGACCATCAACGCGACGGCCGCGATCCTCCTCTGCCTCTACATCGCGGTGGCCGAAGAGAACGGCGTCTCGCGCGACAAGATCCGCGGCACCATCCAGAACGACATTCTCAAGGAGTACATGGCCCGCGGGACGTACATCTATCCGCCCCGCCCTTCCATCCGTCTCATCAACGACATTTTTGCGTTCGCCGCGCGCGAAGTACCGAAGTGGAACACGATCTCCATCAGCGGCTACCACATTCGTGAGGCAGGCTGCGACGCGGTGCAAGAGGTCGCGTTCACGTTGGCCGACGGCATTGCGTACACCGAGTCGGCGATGGCGGCCGGGCTGGACGTCGACTCGTTCGGCTCGCAGCTTTCGTTCTTCTTCAACGTGCACAACAACCTCATCGAGGAGGTAGCAAAGTTCCGCGCCGCGCGCCGGATGTGGTCGAAAATCATGGAGGCCCGCTTTGGCGCAAAGACCGAGCGCGCCCGCGCCCTGCGCTTCCACTGTCAAACCGCGGGAATGACGCTCACCGCGCAGCAACCGCTCATCAACATCGCGCGGGTCACGGTGCAGACGCTCGCCGCGGTCCTTGGCGGCTGCCAGTCGCTCCACACCAACAGCTTCGACGAAGCGCTCGGGTTGCCCACGAGCGAAGCGGCCACCATCGCCCTTCGCACTCAGCAGATCGTAGCCCACGAATCGGGCGTTGCCGATTTCGTCGATGCCCTCGGCGGAAGCTACGCCATCGAAACCCTCACGACCGAGATCGAGAAAAAAGCGAACGCCTACATCGCGCGGATCGACGAGCTCGGCGGGATGGTGAACGCCATCGAGCAGGGTTACCCCCAGCGCGAGATCCAAAATACCGCCTACGCGTATCAACTCGAAATCGAGTCAAGAAAACGCCTCATCGTGGGACAGAACACCTTCGTTCAAGACTCGGCTCCCGTCCCGGTGATGAAGATCGATCCGAACATCGAGGCCGCCCAGGTCGAGCGCTTGCAGAAAGTACGCGCCACGCGGGATGCAAAGAAATGCGCGGCCGCTCTCACGCGCATCGACGCCGCGGCCCGCTGCGAGCAGAACCTCGTCCCGGAAATCCTCGAAGCGGTGAAGGCTTCCGCGACCGTGGGTGAGATCTCGAACGTGCTGCGCGCCGTGTGGGGCGAGCACGTCGAGACCCTGGTGATCTAGCGCCGCGCGGACGACGCGATTCGATCGCGTTGACGATCGCTCGAACCACCGACTGCGGACCGACCGACCTCTTCTCGAGCTGCACGCGCATCGCCTCCGCCCGAGCGAGCACCGACGAATACGGCGAATCGGTCGCCTGGTATTTTCCCGCCCACTCCATCGCGCAGTCGTTGAACTCTTACTCCCTAAAAAGAATGAATGTTCATTCTGTATTGCTCAAAAAAAAAAGAGCGAGCGCGAAGCGCTTAGCGTCGAATCGCCTCCCAGCAGCAACGCTCGGCTTGGTCCAACACCTTTGCGGTCAGCTCGAGGTGTCCCGCCCAGCTCGCCTTTACCAAGCCGACGAAAGAGCCCCAAACAACGGCCATCAAGAGGTCGGAGGGGAACGGCTTCATCACCTGATTTCGCCGCGCCAGCTCGAAGAAAGCATGGGCGGGGGTGAGAACACGGAGCTCGATCTGGCGGCTCTCCGCGTCGAGGTAGTCCTGGTGGTGGTGGAGCTCGAGGAATCGGAGAGCCTGGGGGTGACTCTTGGCGAATGCCGCAGCGCGCTTCCAGAAGGAGTGGAACTGCTCGCGGGCTGGCGCATCGAAGGGAAAGCCGCGCATCAGCGCCTGGCCGAGGCTTGCCTTTTGGAGCCTGAAGAGCGCGTTGACCAGCTCCTCCTTGCTCGCAAAATAGCGGTAAATCGTGCCTGCTCCGACCTTTGCCCGTTCGGCGACGAGCGGTACCGCCGTCCCGTGAAATCCGCGCTCCGCGAAGAGATCCAGCGCGGCGGCGAGGATCGCCTCGCGCTTGTCCGCGATTTTTTGGACCTGCTCTTGGCGCGGTGCCGGAGACTTACTGTACGGGATCGGGGGGGGGCGTCGGCCGCGACATGGACTGAACGTTCATTCTGTAATGCGCGCGACCACGCGGGTCAAGGAGCAGCCGGCGGCTCCCGGTCGACTTCGGTGATCCGTCTCCCCCGTCTTACTGACTCGAAGTCGATTCCTGCAGCGGCCCCAGAACGCACGCAAATTTCCCGGTGTTCTCGTCGCAGGCTACGGTCACCGCGAAGCGCATCTCCACGCCGTCCCCGTCTAGATCCGCCACTGCCCGCACCACGCCCCCGCTGGGGGAAAGGCGCTCCCACTGGTACTGAAAGTACTGCGGGCCGACGATTGCGAACTTCGCGCATGCGAACGCCGGATCGCTCCAATCGGTCAGCACGCTCTCATAAGCATGGCCCGCGACGTGATCCACCGTTGCCGGCACCGGCTTGGACGTCGGGGGGAGCGCGCGGTCGGAGCAGGCCAGGAGCCCCCGCGCGAAGTTGACGGTTTGGATCCGTCCCTCCGCCATCTTCGACGAGCGCACGTAGCGGGCGCGCCCGAAGACCGTGAATCCCGTCGTAATCGCAACGATGACCACCAGCATCACGACGCCGCCCACGATCACCAGGCGCTTGCCGGGAATGGTGGTCCTCGGAGAAAGACTACTGCTCGACGCGGACATGACGGGGAGCGTTACTGCAAGCGATCGCCCCGTCAAGACGCGCGATCCTCTAAGCTCAGCCCTCCTTGGACCCGCGCGCGCAATCCGATTCGCTCACCGAGATGACCGAGTACGTCCTCCCTCAGCACGCCAATGCCCTGGGCAACGTGTTCGGAGGGCAGATCATGGCCTGGGTCGATCTCTGCGCGGCGATCTGTGCGCAGCGGCACAGCGGCCGCACCGCCGTCACCGCGTTCGTCGACGATCTGCAATTTCAGGCTCCGGTGAAGGTCGGGGAGGTCGTCCGGCTTCGCGCGAAAATCACGGCGACGTTCCGTACCTCCATGGAGATCGAGGTGGTCGTCGAGGGCGAGGATTCCCGCACGCGCCGCCAGTGGCCCTGCGTCGACGCGCGCATCGTCTTCGTAGCCATCGACGCGGACAGCGCCCCGACGCCCGTTCCGAGCCTCCTTCTCGACACGGACACCGTGAGGCGCTCCCAGGTAGCCGGCGAAGAGCGCCGCCGCGTAAGGCTCGAACGAAGCGGGCGCGTGTGATAGTCGGGGTGCATGCCCACGGTATCCATCGCCA
Organism: Myxococcales bacterium; assembly: GCA_043747615.1. GTDB lineage: Bacteria > Myxococcota_A > Polyangia > Polyangiales > Polyangiaceae > JAYTOU01. The sequence continues at coordinate 72,173 of JAYTOU010000091.1, forward strand.
CGCTCGCCACGCACGTCGGACAAGACGTCACTCTCCAAGGCTGGCTCTACAACAAGCGGTCGAGCGGTAAGCTCCACTTCCTCGAAATCCGAGATGGCAGCGGCATCTGCCAGTGCGTCGTCTTCAAGGGCAACGTGAGCCCCGAGCTCTTCACGATGGCCGATCACATCCCGCAAGAGTCGAGTGTGGAGGTGACAGGCACGGTGAAAGAGCACGGTAAGATCAAGGGCACCTACGAGCTCGACGCCAAGGATGTGCGCGTCATCAGCAAGGTCGCGCGGGAGTACCCCATCACCCCCAAAGAGCACGGCACCGACTTCTTGATGGACCACCGGCACCTGTGGCTCCGCTCGAAGCGGCAACACGCCATCTTGCGCATCCGCCACACCATCATCAAAGCGGTGCGCGATTTCTTCGACGGGCGCGAGTTCACGCTCATCGATGCGCCGGTGTTCACGCCGAACGCGTGCGAGGGAACGTCGAACCTTTTTCAGACCGATTATCACGGCGAGCCCGCGTACCTCACGCAGTCCGGGCAGCTCTACATGGAGGCGGGGGCCGCGGCGTTCGGGAAGGTGTACTGCTTCGGGCCCACGTTCCGAGCCGAGAAATCGAAGACCCGCCGGCACCTCGCGGAGTTCTGGATGGTGGAGCCCGAGGTGGCGTTCATGGACCTCGACGGGGACATGGTCCTCGCCGAAGAGCTCCTGGCCTACGTCGTCGGGCGTGCCCTCGAGGGTCGGAAAGAGGAGCTCAAGGTCTGCGAGCGCGACACGGCCTTCCTCGAGAAGGTGAAGGCCCCCTTCCCTCGCATTACGTACGCCGAGGCCATCAAGCTGCTCCAGGAAAACGGGCATCCGGAAGCCAAGATCGGAGATGACTTTGGCGGCGACGAAGAGACCGTCATCTCGTCGAAGTTCGACCGGCCGGTCATCGTCCACCGCTACCCCAAGGATCTGAAAGCCTTCTATTTCGCGCACGACAAGGCCGATCCGAGCCTTGCACTATGCATGGATGTGCTCGCTCCGGAGGGCTACGGCGAGATCATCGGTGGCGGTCAGCGCGAAGACGATCTTGCGCGCCTCGAAGCGGCGATCGATCATCACAACCTCCCGCGGGACGCGTTCGAGTGGTACCTCGATTTGCGTCGCTATGGCAGCTTCCCGCACGCCGGCTTCGGTCTCGGGATCGAGCGCACCGTCGCGTGGATCTGCGGCCTGCCGCACGTGAGGGAGACCATTCCCTTCCCGCGCATGTTGAACCGCTTAGCGCCCTAGAAGGGGATCGTAGATCTCGTCGACGTAAGCCTGGGCGGAGCGCTTCCAGGAAGAGTCGCGAGCCATCGCTCGCCCGACGAGCTTCGCGTGGGCGTCCGCGTCGCGGTAGACGTTGAGCGCGTCCTCGAGGGCGACGAGGAGCGCGGTGGAGTCGACCGCGGCCGAGACGAAACCCGTGCCTCGGTCGTGCAAGCCGTTGAAAGGCAGGACGGTGTCGTGGAGCCCGCCCACGTTGGTCACCACCGGGATCGAGCCATAGCGCATGGCGTAGAGCTGGGTGAGCCCGCACGGTTCGTAGCGCGAAGGGACGACGAAGAAATCCGAGCCCGCGTAGACGCGGCGTGCGAGGTTTTCGTCGAACGCGATCCGCGCCGAAACCCTTCCAGGGAAGCGGTTTTGTGCATCGCGAAGGGCACGCTCGAGACGTGCCTCTCCGGTGCCGACCAGGAGCACACGAGCCCCACGCGCCACGAGCGCAGGGACGGTATCCAGAAAAATCTCGATGCCTTTTTGCGCGGTGAGCCGCGAGACGCTCGCGACGAGCGGCGCGTCCGGATCCTTGAGCCCCGAGTCTGCGAAGAGCGCTTCTTTGCAGGCACGCTTTCCAGCAGCGGCGTCCTCGGTTCCGTACCGCCTGACGAGCGTTCCATCGGAGGCAGGGCCGAAATGATCGGCGTCGATTCCGTTGACGATCCCGCGAAGCTTGCGGTGATGCGCGCGCAAAAAAGGATCGAGACCGAAGCCGTTCTCGGGCCGCAAGATCTCGCGTGCGTAGGTGGGGCTCACGGTGGTGACCCGATTGGAAAGTGCGATCGCCCCCTTGAGAAGATTCACCGCCCCACCGTGCTCGAGGCAGCCGGCGTTGAAAGCATCGCGGGGAATAGCCAGGCGATCGAGCGCTTCGGGGCCGAGCATGCCTTGGTAGGCGAGGTTGTGGATGGTGAAGACGCTCGGCACTCTTCGCCAGGCCTCGCCCATCGTGAGCCTGGCGGTGATCACCGCGAGCGCCGCGTGCCAGTCGTGCGCATGGATCACGAAGCTCGGAGGCTGGTCGTCGTCGACGCCCCATAACCGCTGTGCGAGGGCGAGCGCGCCACGACAGAGCGTTGCGTAGCGGAGCTCGTTGTCTCCGAAGGTCCCGGCGAAGTCTCCGTAAATGCCCTGACGCCCGAAGAGCTCTCCATGCTCAAGCAAGCAAACCCGCACCGCAGGATTGCCGACCGTGGCCTCGATCACCCCGAGCTCGCGAACGTCGTCTCTGCCCCATCCGGTTCTGGCGTGGAGGGTGTCCGTCCACCGCACGGCTCCGTTCGGTACATGGGTGACGCCATAGAGCGGAGTAGCGATCACCGTCTCCACCCCGATGGCGGCGAGCGCCCTCGAGAGGCCGAGCACCACATCTCCGAGGCCTCCCGTCCGCGCAAACGACTCGACCTCGGCGGAGACCATCAAGACGCGCAGCGGACGATCCACAGCCTCACCTATCATAACGCCCCGGCCTCCCGTTACTCCCGCGACACGCTCGGCCATGCACCGCGCAAGAGGAGCAGGATTCTAGGGAGATCCTGCCTGGCGCGAGGATTGCTCCGTCTCGCTTCAGCATAGCTCGCGGGTAGGTAAACTCGCACCGTCACGCACACTATTGCGCGTCAGCCAGCGCACGTCTGACATGCGCCTACTGTCAAGGCGCGCACGGCACGCGCTGCCCCCGCCCCGTTCTTTGCGGTAGCTTGGGAATTATCCCACCACGTGGTCGCGAAATTCCGGACTGCTTCTTGCGTTAGGGCGCGCGCCGGCATCAACGGCTCGTGAAGTGGTTTCTTGCTCCGGAAGTGGACCCCCCAATGACGCTCCGTAACGTTTCTGTGGTCAGCATGATGTTCACCCTTGGACTCGCGGGCGCCTGTGGTGGCACCACCGTCGACGCGCCCGTTCAAGCGATCCCCGACCAGGACGCCGGGCCGGTCGCGCCCGTCATGGATTCCGCTCCGCCGGACGATCCGCTGAACCCCAGCTACCCCTCCGCGCACGCACCGATCCCGCTCGTCGATTTCAACGGCGGCAACATCATGACCTCACCGAAGATCGTCACCATCACGTTCGACGGCGATCCGTTGCGGAGTCGGCTTGAGAGCTTTGGGGACATCATCACCGCCACGCCGTGGTGGGATGCCGTCAGCGCCGGCTACTGCAACAAAGGCGGAAGCCCCTGCATCGGCCGTGGCACCGCGGGCGAGCACGTGCATCTGCCGGCGGGCGCGGTGACGTCGTACACCGACTCGTCGCAGGGAAAACCCTCGAGCATCCAAGATTTCATCAAGGCTCAAGTCGCCGCCGGAACGTTCCCCGCGCCCACGGTCAACACCCTCTACGCGATCTACTTCGCCGACGGCGTCACCATCGATCTCGATGGCTCGGGCAGCTGCCAGGCGTTCGGCGCCTACCACAACACGCTCAGCCTCGCGGCGCCGACGGGCGGTGATGCTGGGGCCGACGCGGCAGCAGGAGCGAGCGTGGTCACCCCGTACGCCATCATGCCGCGCTGCTCGGCGAGAGAAGCGGAGGCGACGGTCTCCGCGAGCCATGAGTTCATCGAAGCGGCCACCGATCCGAACATCGGCGTCAGCGACATCGCTTACTACATGAACGATCAGCTCTGGGCTTTTGCAGGCGGAGAAGTCGGCGACGTGTGCGTCGACTTTACCGGGCAGGGATCGGATCTCTACCAAGAGAGCGGCTACACGGTGCAGCGCTCTTGGTCGAACAAGGCCGCGAAGGCAAGCCATGACCCGTGCGTCCCGGCCATCCCGGGCGAGGCGTACTACAACGTCGCGCCCAACCCTGGAAGCGAGCAGATCAAGCTCACCACCGTTGGTCAAAGCAAGACCATCGTCCTCGACGCCTTCTCGGACGGACCCCTCTCTGACTGGACCGTCTCCGCCGTCGACTTTTCGAAATTTCAGGGCGGCCCGGGCTACCTGAGCTTCGCCTTCGACAAGACGAAGGCTCACAACGGCTCGCACATCAACCTGACGATCACGCTGAAAGCGAAGCCCCAATCCGGCTACGCGCAGTACGCCATCGTGTCCAAGTCGACCGGAAGGCAGACCCGCGACTGGCCGGCGGTGGTCCTCACGCAATAGGTCTTGCTATCCCGGGGGGGCCTCGGGCCTGCTAGTCTGCGCCTCCCCGGCAGCATGGTTTCTCCTCTAGACACAGGCGCTCTCCGCGAGCCCGCCTCGTCGCCACACGGCAGCCTCCGCGTCCTCTGTGATCACGGCGAGGAGTGCGGAGGGTGTCCGCTCATCGCCCTTCCGTACGGCGAACAGCTCACGCTGAAGCGCGGCCGCGTGGTGCAGTCGGTCGCGCGCTACGCGTCGCTCGAGCTCGTGTACTCAGAGCAGGTTGTCCCGGCAGAACCGGTTACCGAGTACCGCACGCGCGCCAAGCTGATCGTCGGATCTGGCAGTAAAATAGGCTTGTTCGGGAGCAGCGGCGGGCACCACGTTGTGGACATCCCGCGCTGCCGTGTGCTTTCGCCGGCGCTCATGAAGGTCGCGGGGATAGTGCGGGCGCGGCTGATAGTCGATGAGAAATCGGGAGGTCTGCTCGCCCCCTTCGACGGCAGCAGCGGCGGCATCCTGCGCGCGATCGATCTCCGCGAGGTACGTGTGGGTGACGACACACCACCGGCGGTACTCTTGACACTAGTCGTGCAGCGTTCGGCGCTCGCCGTGCTCGACACCCTGCGCGCGGCCGGACGTGCGCTCATGAACGCCGAGCCATCCATCATCGGGGTGGCGGTGAATTTTCACGAAGGGGACGCCCCGCAAATCCTTGGGAGCGAGACCACGATGCTGTGCGGAGTCGCGTCGGCTCCAGATCGGGTGGGAGCTTCGACGCACCTAGCGACGTTTGGATCGTTCGTTCAAGCGCATCGCGGACAGGCGAGGCGCGTGCATCGCATTCTTGCCGAAACTTTCACCGCCAAGACGCCGCTCCGCGTCCTCGATCTCTACGGAGGATCGGGGGCCATTTCTCTCGCCCTCGCCGAAGCAGGTGCGAGGGTCCACCTCGTCGAGTCGTTCGCTCCCGCTGTCGCTCATGCCAGGGCCGCGGCGGAGACGCAGCGCCTCTCCATCGAGACCGAGTGCGGAGACGTGGCAGGCACACTGCGCGCGTTCGTGCAGCGAAAAGAGCGCTTCGATGCGGCAGTGGTCAACCCTCCCCGCCGCGGGGTGAGCTCAACGGCGCGCGAGCTCTTGGCGCGCCTGGACCTGGCGACCATCGCCTACGTCTCCTGTGATCCAGACACGCTCGCGCGCGATCTCGATCATCTGTCGCGCCTCGGTTACGTGACGACCACCCTTCGGCCCCTGGACATGATCCCGCTCACCGAGGAGGTCGAGACCATCGCGATCTTGCGGCGCACGGCGATCTCGAGGCCGCGCATCGCCTACGAGGACGAGGAGATACTGGTGATCGAAAAAGGACCGCACGAGCCGACCGTCACCCAGATCGAATACTTCGTGAGCTTGCTCGATCGCGTCAAGCGCATTCCTGGCGCCCAGGAGGCGGTGCCGATCCATCGGCTGGACGTGGGGACGAGCGGGCTCGTGGCCTTTGCGCGCTCACCGAAGTACGTTCCTTCGTGGACGGCGGCTCTTGCGTCGGCGACTGCCCGGAAGATCTTCGTGGTAGGCGTCCGCGGCGTGACTCCTACGAAGGGCACGATCACGCGAGAGCTTCGCGAAGACGGCGCTCCAGTCCCCGCGCGCACTCGTTACCGTCGCCTCGCGGTGACCAGCGGCCACAGCCTCCTGCGCGTGATCCCCGAGCAAGGACGCACGCACCAGATCCGCCGGCATCTTGCTGCCGTCGGGCATCCCGTGCTCGGTGACGATCGCTACGGGCATCCTCCGACCAACCGTTTTTTCGAGGAGAAGCACGCCCTCGATCGCACCTTCCTCCACTGCGTGCGACTCGAGATCGACCATCCCACGAAGGGTGCTCGGCTCGTCGTCGAAGGACCGCTCCCGGGCGATCTACGCGCTGTCCTCGAGCGCACGAGCGGATCCGGCACCCTCCGTTTCCTCGATCACAAGAATGCGCTGGGGACGAGCGGCACATCGAGCATGCCGCCGGCTCCCGACTCGGGGCACACGCGCGGAAGCGCCATCGAGGAAAACGCTGCGCCGAGCGTGCATGAAGAGCTCACCGCCGACGACGACGACCGCTCGAGTAATTTCTAGGCGCCGACGGGCTAGCTGGTGACGCGCTCTCGGACGAGCCCGTAGGCCAGCTTCGTCTTCGTGCGCCAGGAGAGCTTTTCGCCTTTGTACCAGTGCGCACCCGCCGCGCGCGCGGGCTCGGAACGAAGCAGGAGAGAGCGGTAGAGAGAGCCGTTCTTCCCGTAGACGCGCGGCGCGAGCCAGGCGCTCTGGAGGAGGTGTCGACCGAAGCGCGAGCCCATGACGTCGCGGGCGTAGCCGTCGAGGAAGCTCGAACCGAGGCGGAGCGCGCGGGCAAGATGACGAGAAGCGATCTCGCCGAAGAGGATGGCCTGGGCGATCCCTTCGCCGGTCGTGCGATCGATGCCTGCCGCTTCACCGACGAACGCGATGGCCTCGAGGGCGAGGATCGTCGACCGCACGAAGGGGCGTGTGCTGAAGGGCTTGAGCTGCACATCGCCAATGGCGATTCCGCGGCGAGCGAGCGCTCGGGCGAGGACTTCTTTCACCCGACGCGAAGCCGTAATGTTCGCGTGATAGATGCCGCGGCTCACCGCCGGACGACCATCGATCACCGTCGGAAAATCCCAGTAGTAGCCTTCAAGGCCTTCCTCTACATCCGTGAGATCGAAATCGCACAGGCCGCTCGTTGGGCCGTGATCGCCTGAAAAATAGGGAGTTTCGGTGACGTAGAGGTGGCCCTTTCGCTCCGCCTCTCGAAGGTCGAGGAGCTTGCGCGTCGTGCTCCCCGCGCCGTCACACGCGGCGACGAGACGGGCAGTGAGGGTGCGCTTGGAGGTGACGAGGCGCCAGCCTCCGGAGATCTTCTCGAGGCCGACCAGCCCTTCGCGATCGCTCACCGCCACACCGTCGCGCTCGCACATTCGCCAGAGGCTCGCGTCGAACTCCGATCGTCGAACGACCACCCCGAGGTCACTGCGATCGTACGCACCGGCTTCGCCCGAATCGAGGATCCGCAGACCGCGCATGCGAACGAACGGCACGTCGATCGGCACGCCGATCCGGCCGAGGGCCTCGACTCCCCACGTGCTGACCGCGCCTGCGCAAGGCTTTTCCCGAGGGTGCGCGTACTTCTCGATCAGCGCGATGCGCGCGGCTCCGATGCGATCTCTGCGCGCCAAGTGAAGCGCGGTGCTCGTGCCCGCCGGCCCGCCCCCGACGATCGCTATGTCGACGTCGAAGCGCATCTCGGCTCAGGGTGCGCGCATGGCGCCCAGCTCGGCGCAAAGGTCTTCGATCAACAGATCGAGGTCGTGCTCGCGCGAAGTTGGCGAAGCGAGGGTGAGATCGCCGCCGCGCTCGGCGAACACCTGGGCAATGCCTTCGGAGGCCTCGACGATGCCTTTGAGGAAGACCACGTCCTTCGCGCGCAGCATCACGCGCCTCGAGACCATGCCCTCACCGATGTACGTTTCCACGGGTACGCGGGCCATTCAACCGAGGGGATCGTCCAGCTCGCGGTCGGCCACGCGCTTCTCTTTTTTCTCGCGGAGCCGAAGCTGCACGTACTCGACGAGGCGCTCTACGTAGCTCTCGAACGGCGGGCACACGATGCCCGTTCCGGAGAGAATATCATCCGTATTTGCGGAGCTGTAGGAAACGGGCGTCCCCAGCGCGTCGAGGAACGCGCGCGGGCTCTTGGCGAAGCGGTCGAGACCGGGAGTGCGCAGGAGAGCCTTCGTGAGGTTCGCAGGAATGAATCCGCGCGGCACACGGCGTCCACCGGCGCGCGCGACCAGCTCGAAAATCCTTCGGGCGGTGAGGGGTGAAGGATCGACGAGATGAAAGGTACGCCCGGCGGAGCGTGGGTCTCGCCCGATGGCGTGGGCAGCACGTACCACGTAATCGATGGGCACGAGGTGAAGTGGCGAGTCCCCCCGGCCGGGGAGCGGGAGGGCAAACTCGGGAGGCGAGGTGACCATCACCATGATGAGGAGATACGGGCCGTCGAAGCGATCCACCTCACCGGTCTTCGAGTCCCCCACCACCATCGACGGGCGAACTACCGCGATCGGTATCTTCGTCATCGCGCTGCGCATCATCTTCTCAGCGCGCGCTTTCGTCTCCTCCACCACGTTGCGGAAATTTTGTCCGCGGTCGAGATCGTCCTCGCGAACGAGACCCGTGCGGTCCCCCGAGACGGACGCGGTGGAGTGAAATACCAGGCATTTGAGGCTCTGGCACGCTTCGGCAAGCTCCAGTATTTCCCGAGCGCCGTTCACGTTCATCTGCATCGCGGTCGCCTGATCGACGCCGGGATACGAGACCTGCGCGCAGTGGTGAATGCGCGTGACTTCGGCGGCGAGAGCGCGAAATTCTTTTCCCGAGAGACCAAGATCCATCGACGCGGCATCCCCGTCGATCAGGTTCACGCGCTGGCGCTGCTCGAGGGGCAAACCGTCGAGCGCCGCCACGGCATCTGCGGCGAACTTCGCGCGCACCACGGCGTGCACGAGGGTGCTGGGTGATCGCAGAAGCTCCTCGCACATCTTGCGCGCGCCGAACGAAGGATACCCCGTCAGCAGAACGACTTCTTCGTAGCGAGAGGCCATGACTACAGGCAGTAGTGGCCGCCGACTCCCTGCAACCAGCGGCCGAAGTTGCCGCCGTAGTTGAAAGGATTGCAGAACGCGCCGGCCCCGGCCCCAAAGGACGTCGCGATGCAGCGAGAGGCGAGGAAGTCGGTGCTGCACTGGCCTTGGCGAACGCTGTTGTCGCATCCCTGGATCGCGCCGGCGTCGCACTGCGCGCAGCTCTTGTCCTGGCAGTCGATGGCGCATCCCGTGGACGTGTTGCACGTCGAGGTGACGAACGGCGCCACGCAGCTGAAGATGCCTTTCGCTTCTTGGAAGTTGTAATCGAAGGGCGTGAGGCACGCGGCACAGGTCGGGTTCGTCGACCGCTCAAAAGAGTAGAATGCATCGCACGCCGCGGAGTGCGCTCCGGTCGCGCATGCTGCGCGCGCATCGGCGAGATCCGCTGCCGGGCACACGTGCTGAATCGACGGCGCTACGGTGGAAACGCTCGCCCCCGGGCATCCTGGGTACGCCGCCGGACAGGTGCTCTGCATGTTCGCGCATACCCTCGGCGAGACGGCGAGATCGCAGGTCGATCCCGAGGCCGTGCAGTCCACGCAGGCTTGCGCGCCCGACCCGCAGCGCGCGCTCAAAAAGCCGCCGTGACAAACTTGCTGCGCGTCGCAGCATCCCTGCGCGCAATTGGCCGCGGTGCACGTGGGAGGGATCGGAACGCACGCTTGACCGGCGCACGTCGACGCCTTGGCGCCGCAATTTTCGCACTGCTTGGCGCCCGTGCCGCAGGAATTCAGATCCGTCCCGGGCTGACACGTGTCTTGGAAGCAGCAGCCGCTTGGGCACGACGCTGGGTTGCAGAGCGCGGGCTGCGTCTGGCACTGACCGCCGACCATGCCCTGTGAGCTGCACATGTCCATGCTGGTCGTGCAGTCCTGGCACGCGTCGCCGTTCGCACCGCACGCGGTTTGATCTTGGCCAACGCGGCACTCATTTCCGCTGCAGCAACCGGGGCAGTTGCCGGGGCCGCATGCTGCAGTTTTGCAGACGCGGGTGCTCGGATCGCAGACTCCGGGGCCGGCGAAGTCGGAGCACGTTGCGCACATATCGCCGCCCTTGCCGCACGCCTTCGGGGAGTCTCCTTGGAGGCAAATGTTTCTGCCCGGTCCCGTGCTCGCGCAGCAGCCGTCGGCGCAGCTCATCGCGTCGCAGACTTTCACTTCCCGCGCGCACGAGCGGCGCGAAGGGTCGCAGAAATCGAAACCTTCGTTGACGCAGTCGACGCATGCCAGTCCTTTGCCGCCGCACGACTGGACGAGCGTTCCGGTCTCGCACTTGCCCTTCGCGTCGCAGCAACCGTTCGGGCACGTGGCCGCGTTGCATTCACCGGGGCCGGTGTCCGCCGCGTCGGGATTCCCGCCGTCACCGCCGTCCGGATGCGCGTCGACCCCTGCATCGGCGAGAAGGTCGTAACCGTCTAGGTTCGACCGGCCACAAGCAACGCCGATCATTGCAAGGAATGCGGCAAAGAAGGCGAGGCTAAGAAGGCGCTTGTAAGCGTGAAGCATGCGGCGAAGCGTAGCCGGTCCCTCTCGGCGAAACCACGTTTTACAGGTCGATATTGGCGTTTCGGTGAGCGGCGCGGCAGCGGTTCCGAGCGGTGGCGGCGGGGATCACGCGAAAAAGCGCGACCGCAACTCAGAATCCGCCTGCGCGCTTCACTGCGGCGCGCGCGAGGAGATCGCTCACGTTCGCGTGCGCCCACAGATTCGAGCCTCGCCGCCCCCATCCGAAGACGAGAGGCGCGGGGACGCCCGTTCGCTCGAGCGCGAGAGGCTGCGCAACGAGAGCGAAGGTGGTGTCGGCGTGGAGTGCGGTGACGGCCGCGGAAATGTAGGCGTCGTCGAGGAGCCTTTGTTTCGGGGCCACGCCGCTCACGAGCAGCGCCGTCGGATCGTCGGAAAGCGAGAGGCTCAGGTCCGCGCCCTTTGCGACCCACGCAAGGCCGGCCGTCACGCCGTGGCCCTTGGAGAAGGACGGAGTGGCGAGATCCACTTTGCCGAGGCCAGCGATCTCGCTCACGCCGAAGGTGATGCGCTCCACGTTGAGCAGCGTTTTCAACGGCTCCTTGAACGCGGGCATGGTGCCAAGCGCAACGCCCTCATGAATGGCGCGGGTCGCGGCCTCGGGATCGACCGCGGTGGTCCGAAGAAAAATGCCCTTCGCTTTCCCCTGCACGAACCAGGCGGTGAGCTCGTCGCCTCGGCCCTTCGACCAGTCGGCGACCGCCGCGTGCACGCTCTTTCGATCCTGGGCACCGAGACGCTCGCCGAGCGCCTTGGTGAGAGCCTCTTCGAAATCGCCCGCAGTCGCTGCCCGCTCGACGGCCGCGCCGCGGGTTGAGATCGCGACGAGCGCGTCAGAGGGCGCCTCGAGCACCGAGCGCGCTTCGCCGGGATGCATCGAGGCGACGAGCTGCGCGGCCGGACCGTTACCGCCTTTTGGAACGAAGGTGAGCTCGGCGTTGACGTCCGCGTCGCCGACCTCGACGTCCGCCTTGACGCGCTCCAGATCGGCCATGAGCGCGATGTGTTTTTGCACGAAGCCGTCTAAGAGCGCGAGGATGGTCCGGGGGTCCGCGAAGTCGGGTGGGCGTCCACCGTGCTGTTCGCGCATCTTCGCGTCCTGCAGTTCCTTGTCGGCGCGAAACGCGGCCCAGTCGGCGAGGAGCTTCGTCTTCACCGGTCCTGCGAGGGCCGCGTGTGGGATCTCCATCGTGGCCGAGCTCGTGGGGAGCGGATGCGTGGGCAGCGTTCGGTGCACGTACGGGCCGAGGCGCGCGAGGGCCGCCGCGTTTCCGGCGACGACGAGATACCCGCCGCGCGCGATGGCGATGGCCGTCCGCAGCGTCGCTCCCCCCTTTGGAGAAAAGATGGTCATTCCTCCCTCGCTCTTCGCGGCGTAGCGCGCCCCGTTTCCGTCGACGAGCACCGTTTGAGCGCGACGCGGCTCGACCAGCTTCACCGCGAAGGCATACGCCACGTCGTCATGATCTTGCGCGAGCGCTCCGTACAAAGGCGACGCTCCGTCGATCTCCGGACCGAGGGACGGATCGATCCCCGCGACCGCGCAAATCAGCCCTCCGGTCGTGGTCGGCAAGAGCGCCGTCGCTCCTCCGATGCCGCGCTGAAGCTTGCTCCACGCCGCGTCCGGCACGGGGACCACCAGCTCGGCGAGGAGACCCTCGGGCGTGGGCAGCGGCGCTTCGGCAGCGAGCAATGCGCCGACGTTCTCACCGGGCGCCGCGTCCTTGCGACACGACGTGCATCCTCCAAACAAGAAGACGAGCGCAGCGGCGAGCGGGATAAGACGCACGCGCGAAACGTACTACGGACTTGGCGACCGGGCGCTTAGTTCGCGCAGCGGGCACCCAATACGTCGTTGATGCATTTCGTGAAGCCGAGCGCCTTGCAGAAGTAGCTACGCGCTTTTCCGCCGAGGCAGTAGCTCACGCTCGCCCCCTCGCACTTCGCGACCGCGCTCGTGTTGCAGCGTTCGGCAGGAGCGGGGGTGGGCGCGCTGCACGCACCGATTGCGATCGCGTCTGACCCGACGTGGCAAGAGAGGTTTGCAGCGGCGCAATCGAGGCGCACTTCCCGGCCGTTGTAGCAACCGAGCGCGCTCGTTCCCTCGCAGACCCGTTTGTCCGGCGTGCATGGGCGATTTGCGGTGGCGCAGCCGGCGCCTTCCGGAGTGCTCACGCATTTCAGCCCGAACGCACCGCAATCGAGTGAAGCGAGCTTTCCCTTCTCACAACGCAGGATCCGCGTGCCAGAGGTGGAGCACGTGGCGCCCGCCTCTTTCATGTCTGCCGGGCAAGCGCCGAGCGTGCAGAGCGATTCGCCTTCGCGCACGGCACACTGCTCGCCGCCGCGAGGGCAGTCGCGCACGGCCATCACCTTCTCGTGAAAACAGCTGATGGCGCGGCCATCGGCATCGCAGAACCCCGCCGAGCCATTTTTTCCCCGCCCGACGCACGTCTCCGGCTTCGCGCCACGGAGCGCGCACGTCCGCAGCGCGCCGCACGAGTTGGCCCGGAGGCCGCACTCGCGGATGGTGAGAGAAAAGTTCACGGCGCTCGGCGACGTCATCTCGTGCGACATCGTCTTCACGCACGCCCCGAAGTCGCGCGGGATCATCGACGACGGGATCGCCACGCCTTCACACGACGTGAGGAGCGCACACATGTGCTCGACGTCTTCGATGGCCGGCGGAGACACGTCCGCTTTGGGAGCGGGCGGACCTGCGTCGGAAGGCGGGGGTGGCGCCGCCTCGGCTATGAGCGCAACGCCCATGGCCGCTCCTAGGACGATCGCGATTTTCAACGTGCGCTTCAGCATCTAGCTGGGTATTCCCCCTCAGTTGGACGCACTTCGCCAACGCTTTATTCTTCCAACATACCGGTAGACCTGGCAGTTCGCCTCAAAATGGCGGTAAGGTGCGATGTGCTTAGGTCAAACCTGAGGAGAGTCGCTGGCGATGCTCGACGACGTCCAAATAGAGCTGATTTCATCAATTGCTAAGGCCCAAGAGGCCCTCAGGCGCGAGCTCACGAAGCTCCGTGCCGGCCGGGCGAGCCCCGCACTGCTCGATGGCATCCGCGTCGACTACTACGGGACCATGACGCCTCTCACCCAGATGGCGAACGTGAGCGTCCCGGAGCCGCGCCTTCTCACGGTGAAGCCGTGGGACAAGGGCATGATCAAAGCGACCGAGAAAGCCATTCGCGAATCGGACTTGGGTCTGAATCCCCAATCGGACGGGGATCTGATACGCATCCCGCTTCCGCCGCTCACGGAAGAGCGCCGAAAAGAATTCGTCAAGATCGCCAAGAAGTACGGCGAAGAGTGCAAAGTCTCCATTCGCAAAGGCCGTCACGAAGCCATCGACATGCTCAAACAGGTCGACGAAGACGGCGAAGCAAGCACGGACGACGTCGACCGCGCGAAGAAAAAGGTCGAAGACACCGTGGCCGAAGGAATCAAACAAGTCGATTCGATGATTGCTCACAAGGAAAAGGACATCCTTGAAGTCTGACCGTCTCTTGCGCGGCCTTGACACTCTTGCCGGCCGATGAAATTCTTCATCTTTCCAGTCTGTGTTCATCAGAGTAGGGAGCCAATTCGTTGATGCGGGCAATCGCAGCCGGGCTGAGCGACGTAGGGCTACAGCGCGAGCACAACGAAGATTCCTTCGTCGTTCTCAAGGAATACGATCTGTTCGTCGTCGCCGACGGCATGGGCGGGCACCGCGCGGGCGATGTGGCGTCCAAGCTCGCTACCGAGACGATCAGCGAGTTCTTCAAGTCGACGGCGAACGAAGACGTGACCTGGCCGTTCCACTTCGACACGAATTTGTCGGAAGAAGAGAACCGCCTCCTCACGGGCATTCGCGTCGCGAACCGCCAAATTTTCGAGCGGAGCACACGCTCCCGCGAATTTCACGGAATGGGCACCACCGTCGTCGGCGCCATGTTCAGCCCGCGCAAGAAGCGGATGTACATCGGTCACGTCGGCGACTCGCGCTGCTACCGCGTTCGCAAGGGCAACATCCAGCTGATGACGCGCGATCACTCGCTCATCAACGACTACCTGCTTGCGATGCCCGACCTCAGCGAAGAGCAGCGGAGCGAGCTCCCGAAGAACGTCATCACCCGCGCACTCGGAATGCAGGATCAGGTGGTCGTCGATCTACAGCATGACAGCCCCGAGGACGGCGACGTCTACGTCCTCTGCTCCGACGGCTTGTCAGGGATGATCGTGGACGAAGAGATCCAGCGCATCATCACCGGCGCGAACAACATCGGCGAAGCCTGTCGCAAGCTCATCGAAAAAGCGAACGAGCACGGCGGCGAGGACAACATCACCGCGGTCCTCATCAAGATCGAAGAGCTCCAAGACACCGTGGAAGACGCCGCTCCTCCGTCGGCGGTCTCCGGTGACGGGCCTACGGTCATCCAGACCAAGGCGGCGATCTTGAATCAAGCCATGCCTCACGAGCAGGCGGCAGCTCCGGAAAATTTCGGCGAAGAGCCGACGCACCCAGGTGCGGCCGGCGCCTCCGACTCGCTCAACAAACCGAAGCCCTGAGATAAAATGGTCAAAGCGATCTTCACGATCCTCGGCGGGTTCTGTGTCTACGTCATGGGGACCCTGAGCTACGCGGGGATTGCGCTTCTCATGGGCATCGAGAGCGCGTGCATTCCTCTGCCGAGCGAGCTCATCATGCCCTACGCGGGGGCGATGACCGATCCGGCGGTGAACGCGTCCCTCGCATCGACGTTCCACATCGGTCTTCCGATCTTCAACATCTGGATCGCGGCGTTCGCAGGCGCGATCGGCTGCAACCTCGGGAGCGAAGTCGCGTACTGGGTCGGCGCCACGGGCGGACGCAAGGCGATCGAAAAGTATGGGCGCTTCGTGCTCGTCAGCCCCCACGAGCTGCAGATCGCCGATCGCTGGTTCGACAAACGTGGCGAGATCATCATCCTCGTTGCCCGGCTCCTGCCGGTGATCCGCACGTTCATCGCTTTTCCAGCGGGCGTTGCGCGGATGAACCGCACAAAGTTTCACGTCTACACCTTCGTGGGATCGTTTCCTTGGTGTCTCGGTCTGGCGATGGTCGGCCAAAAGCTCGGCCTCGAGCTGCTCGCAGAGAGCTCGCCGCTCAAGCACTTCATGCACAAGTTCGACGCCGTCATTGGCGGCGTGATCATCCTCGCGGCGATCTTCTTCGTGCGCTCGCGCCTGAAGGCTCTCAAGAGCTACCGCGACGCCGACAAGCTCGCCGCCGCAGCCGCAACAGAGAAGTAGACCTACAAAACTACGACGCCGCGAGGGCCCCCTGACGAGGACCTCCGCGGCGTTCGCGTTGCGCGTTCGGTGATTACTTGGAGATGGTCAGCGTGCCGCTGATGCCGCCGCCTTGCACCTCGAACTTCGTGGGGATGTCACTCACCATGAAGCTGGGGGTTTCGTTCGTTACGCCGATGCCAAATACGCCGGCGATGTTCGGATCGCCGGCTTTTTCGAGGTGAGCAAGAAGGGCCGCAGGCACGGTGCCCGTCCCCGCGGACGCATCGAAATTGCAGCTGACGATGACGGCGAATCTGTCGCTGAGCGACTCGTAGGTGAAGAAAGCCTTGCCCGCTCCCCCTCCCGTCCACGTCGCGACGAGGTCCACCGTGCGATCGACGTCGGGGCAGGTGCTCCCCGTGCAGGCGGGGGCCGTGACCGTAATGTCGCTTGGAGCGACGACCGTTTGGGTCGGAATCGCGGGAAGATCCGCGCCGCCAGCGCCCGTCGCGGTGAGCATGTCGCCACCCGCAAAGAACTGGAGGCTGCTGGTTACCGACTTATAACCGTTGAACATATAGGGGCCGACGACTTGCGGGCCGTAGGTGAGCGTCGCGGCTCCGGCGTCGCCCGTGCCGCCGGCGATGGTGATCGTGCCCGCGTTGAGGGTGTTCGGAATGATGCGCATTCCGGCGTCGGTCGCGGGCGGAATGCAAAGTTTGCTCGCAATGCAGGCGCCCATCGTCACGTTCACCATCTCCGGGCACGGCATCGGGGTGACCGTGGACAACATGGTCCTCTGAAAGGAGGCGTTGGCACTGAAGTCGTAGGTGCCAGAGAAGTTGAATTGAGTGACGCGGATCAGGCCGACATTGCGCGTCCCCGTACTGCCGTCGCCGCCGCCGCTGTCGCCCCCGCCGCCCCCGTCGCCCCCGCCGCCTTCACCGCCGGAGCCGCCATCACCCGTCGTTCCGCCGTCGTTGTTCGTGGCGGAGGTCGAAGAGCAGGCGAGAAAACCGCCGCTCGCAGCCGCGAGGCCAAGGACGCCGAGGCACGTTGCTCTGAAAATTTTGTTCATGGTTTCCTCCCGATAAGAGTTCAGATGGGCAGCGTGCCCCAAATCGAAGATGCGCGAGCGCGCACGGTACATGGACGGCCCGGCGCCGCCCAACATTCAAGTCCTCTCTCCCGGCTCACGAATCCCAGAACGGGGCAGCCCCGGCTCGCGGCTGAACCGCGCCGGCCTTGGGCGTCTTGCGTTTCCGCGGTAGATTCCTTGGATGTCGCAAGACGTCGTCGATCCGAAGCCACAACCCCGCGTGACCGAAAAATCGGACAGCTACACCTCGCAGGGCGAAGTCCCCGGCACGGACCTCGAGGCGCTGCGTGCGGCGACGGTTGCATGGCGAAGAGGCGCGCTCGCGAAGAGCACGGCAAAGATGCCGCCGAGGCGCGAGCAGTTCAAGACGTCGAGCGACCTCGATGTGCCGGACGTGGTGAACCCTTCGGACGTTCCGATGGACTACGCAAAAGACATTGGGTTTCCGGGTGAATATCCGTTCACGCGCGGCGTGCAGCCCACGATGTACCGCTCGCGCTTGTGGACGATGCGCATGTTCGCCGGCTTCGGCACCCCGGAGCTCACGAACACACGTTTTCATTATCTCCTCAAAGAAGGGCAGACCGGGCTCTCCACCGCTTTCGATTTTCCGACCCTCATGGGCTACGACAGCGACTCTCCACGCTCGCTGGGCGAGGTCGGCATGTGCGGCGTCGCGGTCGACACGCTGAAAGACATGGAGACGCTGTTCGACGGGATCCCGCTCGACAAGGTCACCACCTCGATGACCATCAACGGGCCGGCGATCGTCCTTTTGTGTTTCTACATCGCGCTCGCGGACGTCCGCGGCATCTCGAGAAAAGCCATCGGCGGCACGGTGCAGAACGACTGCCTGAAGGAGTTCATCGCCCAGCACGCGTGGCTCGTCCCGCCGCGGCCCGCGATGCGGATCGTGACCGACATGATCGAGTTCTGCACGACGGAGGTGCCACGCTGGAACACCGTGTCGATCAGCGGCTATCACATTCGTGAAGCCGGGAGCACCGCCGCTCAAGAGCTCGCGTTCACGATCGCCGACGGCATCGCCTACGTAGAGAGCTGCGTCGAGCGGGGTCTCGACGTCGACGCGTTTGCTCCGCGCCTCTCCTTCTTCTTCGACGTGCACAACGATTTCTTCGAGGAGATCGCGAAATTCCGCGCCGCACGACGGATCTGGGCGCGTCTGATGAAGGAGCGATTCGGGGCTAAGAACGCCGACTCGATGAAGCTCCGCACGCATGCCCAGACTGCAGGCGTGTCGCTCACCGCGCAGCAGCCTTACAACAACGTGGTGCGGGTGGCCCTCCAGGCGCTCGCCGCGGTGCTCGGGGGCACGCAGTCCCTCCACACCAACTCCATGGACGAGACGTACGCGCTTCCCACCGAGGACGCGGTGACCATCGCCCTTCGCACCCAGCAAATCATCGCTGAGGAGAGCGGCGTGGCCAGTACCATCGATCCGCTTGGAGGCAGCTATTTCGTAGAGGATCTCACGAACCGCATGGAGGCCGCAGCGATGACCTACATCAAGCGGATCGACGAGATGGGCGGTATGGTCGCGGCCATCGAAAAGGGGTACCCGCAGCGCGAGATTGCAGCGAGCGCGTACCGCTTCCAGCGCGAGCTCGAGGCGAACGAAAAAATCATGGTGGGCGTGAACGCCTACGTGACTGACAAGGATGCGGCCATCCCGCTCCTCAAGATCGACGAGGCGGGGCAGAAGTCACAGATCGACAAGTTGAAGACCCTGAAGGCGTCGCGCGATGCCGCGAGGGTCAAGGTTTGCCTCGATGCCGTTCGCGTCGCGGCGAGCTCCAAGCAAAACTTGATGGCACCGATCATCGACGCCGCGAAGGCGTATGCGACGCAGCAGGAAATCTGCGACGTGCTCCGTGACGTCTTCGGAACGTACACGGACCCGGCAGAGTTTTAGTTCTCAGCCGACGATGTCGCGGGCGATTTTTTGGGCCTGGCGAATGCAGTCGGGTATGCCAACGCCGTCGTAGGTGTTCGATGCGGTGTGCAATCCGGGAATCTCTTCGAGGACCGCGCGCAGCTTGCGCACCCTCCCGAGGTGGCCGAGGTAAGGCTGGGGGCTGGCCCGCTCGAAGCGAAATACACTTGAAAATAAGGGCTCCGCGGTGATCGTCATCATCGACTTGATCTCACGAAGCGCGAGGGCCACGAGGGCGTCGTCGTCTCGATCGAGGATGTCTTCGCGCTCCGCCCCTCCGAGAAATACGCGCATGAGAACATGACCTCCGGGTGCGCGATGGCCCCACTTGCTGGAGACCCACGTTCCGGCGAGGACCGCCCTCCCTTCGGCGCGCGGCACGATGAAACCGCTGGCGTCGAGGGGGTGAGCGACGTCTTGCCTGCGAAACGCGAAGAAGGCGGTGGCCGACGAAGCGTGACCCATGAGCCCGTCGAACGCGTGGGCGAGCCCCGGGTCCATCGTGCGAACCGCGGACGCACTGACGTACGAAGGAACGGCGAGCACCACGTGATCGGCGATCTCCAGGCCGCCGTCGGTCGTCTCGACTCCGAAGCGTCCGCGAGCGTCGTCGTGGTCGAGGAGCGAAACCTCCTTCACCCCGACGCTGGTGCGCACGCGGTCCCCGAGCTTTTCGGCGAGCGCTTCGACGAGACGTGACATCCCTCCATGGAGTGACTCGAACATGCTGGGCGGGCTGTCCGCTTGCGCCGCCGCTGCCTCACGAAGGCGCCGCAGCGCGCGCATCGCCTGGATGAGCGATCCATATTTTGCCTCGGCGGCGACGAGCTGGGGAAAGGCGGCACGCACCGAAATCGCTTGGGCGTTGCCGGCGAAGATCCCTCCGAGGAGCGGGGCGGCGAGGCGATCGGTGACCTGATCGCCGAGCCTTCGGGTGATGAACTCGGCCACCGATTCATCCTCGTCGTCGTGAAAGGTCCGCACCGGGACGAACGGCTCGAGCGCCATGCGAAGCTTTGCGTCCCACGAGAAGAGTGGGGTCCGGGCGATGGGTCCGATCTCCGTGGGGATCCCGAGGACGAGCCCCTCGGGCATGAGAAGCAGCTCTCTTTCCCAGGCGATGTAGACCTGGCGATTCGTCTCCACCGTACCCATCAGCTCGTGGCCGAGGCCGAGCCGCTTTGCCAGGTCGGCGGCGTGAGGCTTCGCTGAGACCCACGAATCGGGACCGCCATCGAGGACGAATCCCCCTCGCTTCTCGGTGATGATCGCTCCCCCGAGGCGGCCGCTCCGCTCGAGGACGCTGACCTCGATGACCTTTTTTGCCGACGCCGCGAGCTCGAGGATCTCGTACGCGCAGGAGAGTCCAGTGATACCCCCGCCGACGACGATCACGCGCTCGCTCATCGCGACTGCGTTTGTGCCGTGGCGAGAAGAGGAGCGGCGACGGCGGCGATGGTGTCGACGAGCGCGTCGGAATCGTTGAGCGAGGGCACACGGATCGTCTCGAGACCTAGGGCGCGGGCCCACTCGCGGGCCTCGACATCGAGGTCGTAGAGGATCTCGACGTGGTCGGCGAGGAAGCCGATCGGCGCGAAAATGACTCGGTTTTGGCCCTCCTTGGCGATGTCGCCGAGGGTGGTCTCGAGATTTGGTCCGAGCCATTCCATGCCCGTTCCGATCCCCTGGCTCTGAAAGGCGACGACGTGCTTCGGGGCGTCTTCTCCGAGAAGCTTCACCACGGCCTCGACGCTCGCGCGAAATTCCTTCTCGTAATGATCGCCCGAGCGGATGATCGCGACCGGCAGGCTGTGCGCCGAAAAGAGGAGCGTTGTCCTCTTGCGGTCCTGCGTCGAGAGGGGGGCGAAAGTCTTCCGGACCTCGTTCGCGTAGGCCGCGACGAGCAACGGCGACTGCCCCCAATTCGTTGCACAACGCACGGTCATCGAGCTGCCTAGCTCCGAAACGGCTTTTTTTGCAGCGTCACCGTAGACGGCAGCGGAATGCTGAGCGAGCGGCACGACGGCTAGCTCGCTGATTCCTTCGGCGGCGAGCTCCTTCGCCACGTCGGCCACATACGGATGCCACAGGCGCATCGCGATGCGGGTGGGGATGCCGAGACGAGCCTCGAGCTTCGTTGCGAGCGAGCGTGAGATGTCGAGGAGCGGCGAGCGCCCTCCGATGGCGGCGTAGCGACGACGGAGCTCGGCGATGAGCTCAGGGGGCGGCGCGTGCCCTCGTCGAATGTTCGTGACGAACGCCGGGAGGTCGTCGAGATTTTCGACTGTCCCGTGCGCAACGAGCAGAAGTGCTGATCGCGCGCTCATTTGTGGGCCTCGTAGGAGTGCACGAAGTCCACGACCGCTTGCACGTTCTCTACCGGAGTTTCCGGCAAAATCCCGTGTCCGAGGTTGAAGATGTGACCGGGCCGACCCGCAGCTGCATCGAGGATTCGCTTCGCGTGCTTCTGGGCAACGGCGGGTGGCGCGAAGAGCGTCGTGGGGTCGAGGTTGCCCTGGACGGCGTGATTCGGACCGACGCGGTCCCTGCCCTCGCCAAACGGCGTGCGCCAGTCGAGCCCGATCACGTGACCCCCTGCGTCGCGCTGGAGATCGAGGAGCGCCTGGGTGCCGGTTCCGAAGTGGATCACGGGGACGCCGCAGGTCATCACGTCCTTCAAAATATGGGCGACGTGCGGCTGCACGAACTCGATGTAGTCCTCACGATTTAGCTGACCGATCCACGAGTCGAAGAGCTGCACGCAGTCGGCCCCGGCGAGGATTTGCGCACGGAGGTAGCGGCGCACGACCTCGGAGAGTTTTCCCATCAGCGCGTTCCACGCCTCGGGATCCGAGTACATGAGCCTCTTGGTCTTCGCGAAGTGGGCGCTCTTTCCCCCTTCAATGAGGTAGCTCGCGAGTGTGAACGGCGCGCCCGCGAAGCCGATGAGCGGCAGCTTCCCGGTGAGCTCCTTCTTGATCGTGCGAATCGATTCGAGCACGTAGCCGAGGCCGTCCTCCGGCTCGATCACGCGCAACTTGTCGATCTGCGCGCGGCTGGTGATCGGCTCGTGGATGACCGGTCCCTCTCCCTTTGCGAACTCGAACGATGCGCCCATTGGCTCGAGTGGAAGCAAGATGTCTGCGAAGAGAATCGCCGCGTCGAAGCCGAGCTTGAGGGGCTGGAGGGTAACCTCGCAGGAGAGCTCCGGATTTTTGCAGAGCTCGATCAGCGTGTACTTGGCTCGGAGCGCACGGTACTCCGGCATGTAACGCCCCGCTTGGCGCATGAACCAAACCGGAGTCACGTCGACGGGCTCGCGACGGCATGCGCGCAGAAAGCGATCATTCATCATGTGCCCGTCAGACTAGCGCAGGATTGCGAAGAGACGGCGAAGCGTTTAGCGGGGCACCAGCCATATTGGTCCCCCGTCGATTCGTCGGACTCATATCCCTCTGCCTGCTCGCCCATCGCGCGTGCGCGTCCGCATCGCACCGTTCGTCGGTGACGATCGCGACACGAGCAACGTGACGAGCTAGATCCTACGATTTCTGGTTGTAGTTGGTATTTTCCAGCAGGATCACGTTCGACTTCGAGCGGGTCTCGCCCACGCTCGTGATGTACACGGCGGGATCGTCTTGAACCGGGCAGACTTTTTCGCACGCGCCGCAGCCGATGCACAAGCTCGGGTCCACGTGAGGGCGCTGCAGATGGACGGTCTTCATCGCGGGCTGCGCGCCGTCGGGGCCGGGCTTCGAGTCGCGCACCTGAGCGTCGACCTCTTCCACCCAGATCGCTTTCGGCGACGTCGGACAGAACTCTTCGCAGACGATGCAGGGCGTCTGCATGCTCCAAGGCAGGCAGCGTCCCTGGTTGTAGAACGCCGTCCCGATCTTGATCGGCGGAATACCTTTTCCCTGTTTTTCTTTTTCGGTGATCTTCTGGATCGCCCCTGTCGGACACACCTGGCCGCAGAGAACGCAGGAGTGCTCGCAGTAGCCGATGCGCGCAATGAGGATGGGCGTCCAGATGCCCTCTACGCCCGCTTCGAGAAACGCAGGGTGGAGCGCGTTGTTCGGACAGACCTTCATGCACTCGGCGCAGCGAATGCACCGCTCGAGAAAGGCGCGCTCTTCCACTGCACCCGGGGGGCGGATCACCTTCGACTGGTAGTTGACGTCCATCGTGTCGGCGATGCGCGCCGCGGGGAGAAAGAGGGCTCCCGCTCCTGCAGCTGCGAGGGCGGTGCGCCGCTCGACGTCGGGCCTGGTGATGGCGCTCCGGCGGTTGGGGAGGAAGCGAAACTTGATCACGTCCTCGGGGCACGAGGCTTCGCAGTTCATGCACATGTGGCATTCGTCCTGCCGCCACTTCACCCCGCCTTGGGGGCTGTCCGCGCCCTGGCAGTTGACGAGGCACAGGTTGCAATCCGTGCACTTTGCATGATCCTTCTCCATCCCGAAGAGCGCAAAGCGAGAAAACACGCCTAAAAACGCGCCGAGCGGGCACAGGACGCGGCACCAAAATCGCGGAATGAAGCGGTTCGCAAAGAGGACGGCAATGAGGAGAAAAACGATCAGCCACGTCTGGTGGAAGTAGAACTGATGCGACTGCCACACCGCGTGCGAGAGAAAATCCTGGGTGCGATCCGCGGCACCCTGAATGGGACGCGAGGGGATCGTGGCCGCAGCCCCGAGACCGCGCGCGCCCAGGTACTGCGCGGCAGGGATGACGCCGAGCCCGATCGAACGCACCGCGATGCAGATCGGATCGAAGAGACCGCCGATCGCGCTGCCGCCCACCGCGGCGAGCAGGAACGCGTACATCAGGTAGTATTTCGCGCGCTGGTAGACGTGCGTCTTGTTCGCTTCGACGCGTAAGCCGCCGCGCCCCCGACGGCTCGGGAGGATCCAGCCGAAGAAATGGTGGAGCGTGCCGAACGGGCAAATCCAGCCGCAGAAGACACGTCCGACGACGAGCGTGACGGCAAGGAGACCCACGCTCCAGAGGAGCCCGCGGTAAACGGTGTGCGTGGAGAGGACAGTCATCGCCGCAACGAACGGATCGGCGAGGAGGTAAGCCTCGACCGGGAGCGGCAGACGCACCGGCGTGTCCGACTGCGCTGCGAACGTGCCGCGGAACGCCGTCTGGAAGAGGAAGTACATGAAGAGGCCGAAGAAGAAGACCTGAGAAATTCTTCGCGCCCACACCAGGCCACGGATGATCGGCCGCGCCGGAATTCCCGAGCCCGGAAGCTTTGGATCCTGCTTCTTGGGCTTCGACGGGGCTGGCGCCGCTGCGGCTCCGGCGTCGATCCCGAGCATCTGCGCCATCGCATCCACGCGCGACGCGGCCGCCGCGGTCATCTTCGCCGGGTCTTTCGCGGTCGCGCCCTTCGTGGTCGCGAGCAGGGGCGCACGCAGGACCCACGACGTGTCGCGATCGATCGAAGCCACGACGCCGACCCTCCCCGTCTTCCACGGAATCGGCTCCGGGAAAGTTGCGTTGAGCTCGGACGGAGGTGGAAGGATATTCGCGACGTCGAGGACCGCCGCGCCGTGTGAAGTTTGCGCAGCCAACGCTAGACCTCCATTACCCGGAGGTTCTCCCAGAACATCGTGCCGATGCCGCGCTCGTGACCCATTTTCAGGTACGGGATGTTGTCGCGGTGCTGGCCGATGAGCGTGCACGCGAAGGCGTCGGCGGCGACCTGATCGACCGAGGCAATGACCGTGTGCATCTCTTTCGTGTCGTCGATGTTGCCGCCCTGGGGGCCATTGCGCATGAGAACGCGGACGGCGTCGATGATGGTGAGCGACGGGCGCATGAAGGTCGCCAGATCGGCGATCGAGGTGTCGATGTTCTGATGGAGCCTGTTTCTACGGCCGCCGAGGACGCCGTACCAATTTTTCATCGCCGCGGTGAACTTGGCGAGGTTGTGGTGCTTGGCGACGGGGACGTTGATCACCTTGTCGGCGTCGACGAGGGTCGTGAAGATCGGCCACTCGTCGAGGACGTCGCCCTTGAGACGCATGGTGCGGTAGCGATGCTCGGCCGGGAGAATCACTTCGGCACCGAGCGCGTACGCCTTGCGCCAGATGCCCGAACGCTGAAAGCAGCGATTGGGATCGTTGCACGAGCCGTCGGCCACGCGCACCGTTTTGGCCCCGGCCTCGAACGCCATCTGGACGACGGCGCCGACCACGTCTGGATTCGTGTTCGCAGCGTGGATGGGCATGCGATCCCAGCCGATGTTCGGCTTGATGACCACTACGTCGCCGCGGCTGACGAAGCGTTCCATCCCGCCCATCGCGGCCATCGCATTGCGGACGAGCTGCTCCGGCGAGAGCCGCGGACCTTCGAGCACAGACGCGCCCGGCTGCCGCATAGGCTGGTTCGAGCGGGCAATGGCGAGCTCGGCAAACTCATGTTGCGACGATGAAACGCGGTAGTCGCGCACCTGCCGTGAGCCGGTTCCCTCTGCGACGCCGAACCCGCCTTTGTGATCCCAGAGCGCGCGTCCGAGCGCCGCCGACCCCACGAGCACGCCCGCGGCCGCTCCGACGCGAACGAGCACGTCACGCCGCGAAGGGCGATCCTGGTCTGACCCGACGCCTGAAGCGTGGTCTTTTCCGAGCGGCTTCACGAGTTATCCATACCTCCTGCCACGCGGGGGCGGCAACTCACAGGCCTATTTTTTGGCTTCATTCGTATACACTCGCCCCCGTGTCAGACGCGTCCGCCCGCCGCATCCTCGAGGGGCCCCTTGGATGGGAGGTAGCGCGCTTCGGCGTCCCCCTCGCGGTGGGGATGGCCCTCCAGACGACTTTCAATCTGGTCGACGCTTACCTGATTGCCCAGCTCCCGCGAGATGAAGTGGGTCCGGCCATCGGCGCTCTCGGCATCTGCGACCAGGTAGCGGCCCTCGGGACCATCCTCAGTTATGGAGTCTCCACGGCGACCGGCGCCATCCTCGCAAACCAAAAAGGCTCGAAGGACGAGCGGGGAATTCAGCACACGGCGTGGCAGTCGATCCTCATCGTTGCCGCCCTCAGCGTGGCCTTCGGCGTGATCGGACTGGCGCTCGCGGGGCCTGTCGTGCGTGACGTCATCGGCGCCAAAGGCGGGGTGGCGGTGGTCGCCACGCGCTACCTGCGGGTCATCGTCGGAGGCAGCTTCTCGATCTTCTTCCTTCTGCAGCTGACGAGCATCCAACGTGCGCTGGGATCGGCGAAGACCCCCGTCGCGCTCATGGCTCTCGGGAACGTCTTGAACGTGTTCTTGGCGCTGCTCTTCATTTTTGGGCCGGGGCCCGCGCCGACCGGTCTCGGGTGGTGCGCGGCGGTGGCCAGAGCACTGCACATCCCGCGCATGGGCATGCTCGGTGCGGCGTGGGCGACGATCCTTGCGCGGACCCTCGTGCTCATCCCGAACCTCATCGTGCTCGCGCGCCGCTTCAAGATCGTCAGGCCTCCGGCCGGTGCACGCGGTCCGGATCCAAAGGAGCTTAAGCGCATCATCGGCCTCGCGTGGCCGTCGAGCGCGCAGTTCGTCATCCGGATCATGGCGATGCTCCTGCTCAACTCGCTCGTCGCGCGCTTCTTCACGACAGAGACGGATCAGACCGCGACCACCGCTGTCGGCCTTGTTTTTCGGCTCGACACGATGGCCCTCTTCGTCGCCATGGGCTGGGGGAGCGCGGCGCAAACCTTTGTCGGACAGAACTTGGGCGCCGGGCACGACGCGCGCGCAAAAAAGAGCGGATGGGTCACCGCCATTTACGACGCCGTCACCAACCTCGCTCTGATAGCCTTGCTCTTCTACGCTGGAGAGCGGATCCTTCGCCTCTTCGACGACGATTCAGGGCCGATCGCGATCGCCCTCTCCTACCTCCGGATCGTCGCACCGACCTACGTGGCCTTGGGCTTCGGCGTCGTGCTCGGCAATGCGATGGCCGGGGCGGGAGCGACACGTACGACCATGTGGATCGACGTCGCGGTCATCCTCGGGTTCCAGACGCCGTTGTGCATTCTGGCGACGGTCTTCTTTCACACGCCGATCGAGGGGCTATTTCGCTGCGTCGCCGTTACCAACGTCGTGAGCGCAGTCGTCTATACGGTCGTCTATGCGCGCGGCACCTGGCGTGGCGCGGTGAACAAACACGTCGCGGCGGCGGCGACCTGACCATGCTTCGAGCCAAGCGCGTCCTGATCACCCTCGCTGCTCTTTACCTCGGGTGCTCGTCGTGCATGGAGACGCGGACGAGGTCGTCCCGGTAGGCATGGGAAAAGAAGTCGCCGCCGCGTTTCCCAGGGCGAAGCTCATCGTCGTTCACGGCGGTCACCACAATGACCTCTTCGCGACCCAAGAAGTCTTTGCGGCGATCCTCGCCTTCGTCGACGCGCTCCCGTGAGACCGCGCACGGCGTAGTGATCAGTTCGACGGTTTTCCGTGACCGGGGCCGAGGATCTCGGCCATCTTAGCCTTGGCGTCGAACTCGTGAACGTGAGGAGCGTGGTGACACGTCAGGCACGGCTCCCCTTGCGGCTTGGGGATCGGCACCTTCACCTTTTTGGGGCTCCCTGCGTGCTTCGAGCCGGGCCCGTGACACACCTCGCAGCCCACGTTCTCGAGGCTCGCGACGTGGGTGACAGTGCTTCCGCCGGGGAGATCGTAGCCGGTGACGTGGCAGCTCACGCAATCGAGGTTGAACTCCTTGAACTGCTTCGAGAGCGTGGCGTACGCGTGCGCGTGGGCGGTCTTGTCCCAGACGTCCTTCGGGTCGAGGTGGCAGGTGCTACAGTTGTCAGTCCCCACGTAGCTCGCTTCCCCGGCCGGGGCAGGGCGCGGCTTTCGGTCCGCGAACGCCAGCTTGTTCGCTTCGTTTACTTGCTTGTAATATGCAAGCATCTGCGCGGTGACCCTTTTGTCTTTTCCGAGGGTGTCGCGCACCTCCGTCACCGCGTAGCGAAAGAAGCTGCCGCTCGCCGGCGCGGGGCGGTGATCGAGCTCCACCCGCTGGGCCTCGAGCTTCGCGAGATCCGTACGGCGCGCGTCGATGTCGGCCTTCGCGACTTTTCCGTCTTGCTCCCAAATAGCGATCCGCTTGTGGAGCTCGTCGATCCGGCGGGCGAGGTCCGCGCGCTTTCGTGCGTCGTCGAGGCCGCTCGCGTCGGCGAACGTGAAGGACCCTTCGCGCACGAAGAGGTCGAGCACGGCGACGGTGGTGAGGTGGTTACCGGTTTGGGCCACGATGACGTTTCCGATTCGCTCACCCGGCGGCGACTCGGTGTTCGCGTCTCCTTCCCCACCGGGCGAGCCGGCGACGACGGCGGTGAGCTCCGGTACGGCGTCGGCGATCCGCTTGGCCTCTCCTCGACCGACCGCAGCCAGCGCCACGACAACCTTCGCGCCCGCCTTTCGCACGACCGCGAGCTGCTCTTTCACGGCGTCGATCGACGGCTTTTCAGGCGCGCCCGTGGCAACCGCGCTCACGCCGACGAAGCCCACCGTGACACCGTTGATCTCGCGCACGAACGGGAGCGGCGACGCCCCACTCTCGGCGCGGAGGTGATCGAGCTCCCCTTCGCCCGCGGCAAAATCGTTCTTGCCGGGAGCGAACGCGACGAGGCCCATCTGCTTGAAGGACACTGCCATCGTCTTTGCTTTGGCGACGTCCTGACTCTTGTGATCGTCCTTCAACGTCGGGTCCATGAAGAAGAACGGTCCCGCACTGAGAAACGCGCTCGCGGGCGCGCTCGCACGCTCCGCTTCCACGTACGCGGCGAGGTGGTCCACGCCACCCAGTTGGTCCTTCACGCATCCGCAGGGCTCCAGGGCGCCGGACGGATCGGACACGATGTACAGGCGCAAGGTTGGGGCGCTTTTCCCGTCTTTAGGTGGGCCGGAAGGCTGCGGCGAGGGGTGACAGCCTTGGCATGCACCGAGGCTGCACACGAAGAGAGCGAGCGACATCAAGCGGTGAATTGAGGAGAGCGGATGAGAAGCAGTCATGTGATTTGGCTCAGATTCATTTGTGAACGTCGGGCCTACAGTTACTCTACCCAACGTGCCAACGGACGACCCGCCGAAGCGAGGGGTTCCGCAACCAATTCGCGGAGGACCGATTCCTTTCGGTCCCTACCTCCTCGACGCCCGCATTGCGGTCGGGGGCACGGCGGAAGTGTATTTGGCGCGACCCAGGGCGGAATCCAAGGGCTCGGTCCCGCGGTTGATCGTCAAGCGCCTGCTCCCTCATTTCCTCACCGACCCAGATGGTCGGACGATGTTCGAGCGCGAAGCGCTGCTCCACGCGGCGGTGACGCACCCGAACGTGGTCAAGGTATTCGAGTCGGGCACGAGCGAGTCGGGCGAACCTTACTTGGCCATGGAGTACATCGACGGGGTCGATGCGTACCGACTGCTTCGCCGCATTCACAAGGACGGACGGCTGTGCCCGCCCCACGTCAGCGTTCACATCATCCGCGAGGTGCTCAAGGCGCTCGCGAGCGTGCACGGCGCACGAGATCCATCCGGGGACCCCATGGGGATCATCCATCGCGACGTGACCCCCTCCAACCTTTACCTCTCGAAGGACGGAGACGTGAAGCTCGGGGACTTCGGGATCGCGCGCTCCACTAGGCGCTCGACTATGCGAAACGCGGCGAGCGCGATGCTCAAGGGAAAGATCGCCTACCTCGCACCGGAGCAAGTCGCCGGCGAGCCCTTCGACGCGCGCGCCGATCTCTTTAGCGTGGCGGCGGTCCTGGCCGAGATGCTCATTGGAAAGCCTCTTTTCCCGGGCGCGGGGCAGCTCGCCATTCTTCTGGCGATCCGCGATTGCCGCATCGAGCCACTCCGCGAAGTGAAGGACAAGCTCCCGGCAGGGCTCTTCGATGTGCTCGAGCGTGCTCTCGCGCGCGAAGCGAATGGACGGTTTCAGACCGCCGCGACGTTCGGTGAGGCCTTGGCCCCGTTTGATCCCCACCCCGACGTCACCCACAAGGAGCTCGCGTTCCTGGTGACGCGCGCGCAAGCCACGCAGTCGGGCGATGCGATGAAAGCGGTGCGCGAGAGTGCGAGCGCCATGCGCGCGGCGAGGGTCGAGCCTCCACCCGCACAACGCCATGAAACGCGCCAGAACGACGCCGCTCCCCCAGGACTTGCCCCGTCGGGGGAAGAGCCGACGACTGCGCGCTACGCCGGGCTCCCCTCGTTCGTGGTGACCTCGGATGGAACGCGGCACGGGCCGTGGACGTTCGCACAGCTGGTAGAGGCGCTGGCAACTGGGGAAGTCGGACGCGGGGATCAGGTTGGTTACATGGGCCGAGATCTCAAGGCGGTCGAGGAGATCGAAGACCTCGTGCGCTTTCTCCAGCCCCAAAGTGTCACCACGAATCAGCTCAGCGGGCCCGGAGCGCCGGATTTCATCGACGATCTGGCGGCGACGCCCATGCTCGACGTGCTCCTTCGCGTCCTCGAAAATCACGAGACCGGAGTGCTCTTCGCGGAGCGCACTGCGGCAGGCATCGACGAGGCGAGTCGCAAGGAGCTCTACTTCCTCGACGGCAAGCTCCATCACGTGGCGTCGAGCAACGCGAGCGAGCTCCTCGGCGAGTACCTCGTTCGTCGCGGTCGCATCGAGCGTGAAGAGCTCGATCTCGCACTCGCCGTCTTGCCTCGCTACAACGGCCGGATCGGGGACACGCTCATCGCCCTCGGCCTGGCCAATCCACTAGACATCGTCCGCGCCATCCGCGAACAGGGAAGAGATCGCGTGGCCGACATCTTCACGTGGAAGCAGGGAAAAGTAAGCTTCTATCGTGGCCAGGCCGCGCCGCACGTCGAGTTCCCGCTCGCCCTCGATCTGCCGGCGCTCATCCTCGCCGGGCTCGAAGCATCGGAGCCCGGAGATGCGCCCCTCGACGCTTTTCGGGGCTGGCTCGACAACACGCTCCTCCGCGGCCCCGCAGACCGGCGCGGGCTCGTGCGCGGGATCAAGTGGCCTCCTGTGGTGACCGGCGTGATGGCCGTGTGCTCTGGGCCGCTCACCCTGCGCGAGCTCCTGCAGAAGACTTCGGGCGGAGGCGCGACTACCGCAGGAGCCACCAGCGCGGGCGACGTTCTGCGCGTGCTTCGCGTGCTCCTCGCCGGAAAGCTCCTCGCCTGGAAGGAGCCGTAAGAGCTTATTTCCCGGAGCCGCCGGCGGCGCCGCCAGCGAAGGGAAGGATCGTCTTCAGATCGTCGTCCGTGAACCGCAGCTGGAGGCCGAGGAAGTAGTCGCGCCGGTTGCCGTTGAAGAGGTGATCGACGCCGCCGAGCAGCCAAAGGCGGTGAATGAATTCGTAGCCGATGTACACGCGGTAGCGCGGCTGAATTTCTTCTCCGAAGCCGAAGAGATCTTGCCTGAGCTCGAAGCGATCCTTCAGCAAGTGAAGGTCCAGACCGAGCCCGCCCGTCGACTCCAAAATTCCGAAGCGCCCGGTGACGGGGCCGAGCCGCTTGGCGAACATGAGTGAGAAGCGAAAAGCGTCGGTGGTGGTCGTGGTGATCGTGCGAGAGTGCGCCGGCTGATTCGGGTTGTTGGTGTCGACGTCCGTCTGGGTGAAGTTCGTCTTTCCGCGCGGGTCGTTGATGAGCTCGATCATGTAGTACTTGTCTTCGCGCGGCTGGAGCCGGAGCGAGACGTAGCTCTTGATGGTGTTGGCGAGAAAATTGTAGTCGCTGCGCAGGCCGACGATCGTCTGGAGGCGCTGGATGCCGCCGACGTAGTCGTTCACGCCTTCGGCCACGCCCTGCACTTCGTTGATGAGCGTTTCGTCCTTGGAAAGACGGCCGATCGTGCCCTCGCCGCGATCCGCTCGCCCGGCGACGTTGTCGATGTGAGAGAGCGCGCTCTCGAGATTTTTCGAGGCGCGATTCAAGTTGGAGATGGTTTCGCGAACGTCGCCGCCACCGCCATTTTTTTCGTTCGCCGAGACGAGCACCCGGACGTCCTCCGTGATGACCCGCACGTTCTCGAGGATCTTCGCGACCTGCGGTTCGCCGTTCTTCGAGATCGAATCGACGTTCTTCAGAGTGTCGTGGATGTACTCGCGGTTCTCGCGGATAGTGTGGTTCATGGCATCGGTAGCCTGTGCCAGGTTCTCGAGAATCGACGCGAGGTTCTGCCCGCCCGCGTCGGTGCCGAGCGAGTTCGCGAGCTGCTGGGCGACCGCCTTCACCAGCACCGAGATCTCGGCGACGTTCTTCTTTATCTCGTCGATCGAAGGATCGGGCGGCATGGTGTCGATCTGATCGCCGTCCTTGAGCTTAGGCTCATGCGTACCGGGCGTGAGGACCACCACCGACTCACCGAGGAGAGACGCGCTCTTTTTCCCGGCGGTACCGTCGCGAAAGAGGGTGACGTCTTTGTTCACCTTGATGTCGATCCGCGCCTTGCCGCCCTCGAGGGTGATGTTGTCGATGGCCCCGATGGCAATTCCAGCGATGGTGACCCGGGTGTGATTAGCGAGACCCGTCGCATCCTCGAAGTACGCGTGAACGACGTAGCCGCCGCCGCTCCCGACCTCTTTGCTCACCGTGCGGTAGACAAAGTACGTGGCTGCGCCGGCTACGAGGACGAATGCCCCGACCTTTGCCGCCTGCGTAACCTTTGCCATCCCGGCGCGACATTACCGCGATCCGCCCCTGCTGGGGAGGGGCTTAGGGGGCGTGGCGACCGCCGGCGCATCTTTCCGGGGTCCCTTAAATTCGTCGGGCACCCGGCCGTATCGCTGTACATGGTCCTTGAGCGCCCCGTGCCTTCGCAACGTCCCGTGTGGCCGAGCCCAACGGGATGACCTCGATGGTTGACCCCGAGGTTGCGCGCCTCCGCGCCGAAAACCGCCAGCTCCGTTCGGACCTGGACGAGCGGGGCCTCGCGCTCGAGTCGCAGCTCCGCGCGTTGTTCGACTTCATGCCGCAGCTCGGATGGACCGCGCAGCCGGATGGCTCTATCGATTTCTACAACCGCGGTTGGTACGAGTACACGGGCACGACGTTCGAAGAGATGAAGGGCTGGGCGTGGAAGTCGGTGCACCACGCAGAGATGCTTCCGCGCGTTATCGAACGGTGGGAGAGCTGCCTGCGGGCGGGGACGCCGTTCGAAATGGAGTTTCCGCTCCGTCGCCGCGACGGCGCGTTTCGCTGGTTTTTGACGCGCGTAAACCCTGTTCGCGATGCGGACGGCGTCATTCGGCGCTGGGTCGGCATCAACACCGATATCGACGATCAGAGGAACCATGTCGAGCAGGAGGTCGGCCGCTTCTTTGCGATGTCGCTCGATCTCCTCTGCATCGTCGGGCTCGATGGGTTCTTCAAGCGACTGAATCCCTTGTGGTCGGCGATCCTCGGTTGGACGGATGAAGAGCTGGTGTCGAAGCCCTGGCTGGACTTCGTGCATCCCGACGACCGCGGGGCGACCGCGGGGGCAGGCTCGCAGCTCAACGAAGGCGCCTCCGTCATTTCATTCACCAACCGCTACGTGTGCAAGGACGGCAGCTATCGCTGGCTCGAGTGGCGGGCACGACCGGACGGCGAGCGCGGCATGTTCTACGCCGCCGCGCGCGACATTACCCCGAGAAGAGAGGCGGAGGACGCTCGGGACAAGCTTCGCGAGCAGCTCATCGTCTCCGATCGCATGGCGTCCGCGGGAACTTTGGCCGCAGGAGTCGCCCACGAGATCAACAATCCGCTCGGCTACATGACGGTCAACCTCGACATGGTGCTCGAGGAGATCCGCGCGCTCGCCGGTGGCTCTTCTTCTGGTCGGATGAGAGAGCTTGAGGGCATGATCCTCGACGCTCGTGATGGAGCGGAGCGCGTCCGCAAAATCGTTCGAGGCATGAAGACGTTTTCTCGTGTCGACGAAGAGAGTCGCGCGGTCCTGGATGTGAAGCCGGTGATCGAGCTGTCGATCAACATGGCCTTCAACGAGATTCGCCACCGCGCACGACTCGTGGAGGACTTCGGCGAAATCCCACTCGTTTACGCCGACGACGCTCGGCTGGCCCAAGTCTTCATCAACCTTCTCGTCAATGCTGCCCAAGCCATTCCCGAGGGCAACGTTGACTCAAACGAGATACGGATTCGGACCTCGACGGATCCGGAGGGCCGCGCCGTCGTGGAGGTCGTCGACACGGGCCCAGGGATCCCCGACGCAGTGCTCGGTCGCATGTTCGACGCGTTCTTCACGACCAAGGCCGTCGGCGCCGGAACCGGACTTGGGCTCTCCATCTGCCACAACATCGTCACCGGCCTCGGAGGGGACATCTCGGTGACTTCCGAGTTGGGCCGGGGAACGGCATTCCGCGTCGTGTTACCCGCTGCCGCCGTTCAGCAGCTTCCCGGTGCCCGTGCGCTGGTAACGCCAACGGCGCCCATGACACGCCGTGGCGCAGTTTTGGTCCTCGACGACGAACCGCCCATCCGCGTGGCGCTCGCGCGGGTGCTTGGAGATCACGAAGTCACGACCGTCGCGACGGCGATGGAAGCGCTCGCCCTGATTCGATCAGGGAAACACTTCGACATCATCTTGTCCGATCTGATGATGCCGCAAATGACGGGCATGGATTTCTACGACGAGCTCGCGCAGAGCTCCCCCGAGGACGCGGCGAAGATCGTGTTCATCAGCGGCGGCGCGTTTACGCCTCGGGCACGTGAGTTCCTCGAGCGGGTCGCGAACGAGCGCATCGAAAAGCCCTTCGACGTGAAGACCGTGAGAGAATTGGTCCGCAACTTCCTGAAGTAAGCGTTAACCGGCGCGCGCTGCCTTGGCAACGGCACCAAGCACGATGCGCAGCTCGCGCCGCGCGGAGCCCGTACCGAGCTGCACGAAGGGCGACGCGACCGCAACGCCGTCCAGGGTGACCGACGAGACTCCATGGCCTGCGCCGCTCGTGTTGTCGACGACCACGTGGCATTCCTGCGCGCCGATCTTGACCGTCGCCTCGAAGCCCGGCCAGGTCGAAGGGATAGAAGGAGCGACACGAAGTCCGCCGTTTTCTTTGCGGAGACCAAGGATAGCTTCGACACCGAGTCGCCACATCCAGGCCGCAGCTCCCGTGTACCACGTCCAGCCGCCGCGCCCGATGAGCGGCGCTTTGCCTCCGTAGACGTCGCCCGCCAAGGCGTACGGCTCGACGCGGTAGTGATCGGCGTCTTTGGCCGAGGTCGAGTGCAAGAGCGGGTTGAGCATGCGAAAGACGCGCTCGGCGCGGAAGCCATCGCCTGCGTGGGCGTGGGCGAAGCCGAGCCACGTCGCGGCGTGCGTGTACTGACCTCCGTTTTCGCGGACGCCAGGCGGGTACGCTTTGATGTAACCGGGATTGTGCCGGCCCCCCTCGAAGGGCGGATCAAGCACGAGGACGAGGCGCTCCTTCTCTTTCACGAGCATGTCGTCTGCAGAGCGAAGCGCCTGCGTCGCGCGGGCAGGATCCGATGCGGCGGACAGGACGGCCCACGACTGGGGAATGGAGTCGATGCGGCAGGTTCGAGCGCTGGAGGTGCCGAGCACCGTCCCATCATCATAGAACGCCCGCTGGTACCAGGCGCCGTCCCACGCTTCTTTGTCGATGCGCGCTCCAAGTGAGCCCGCGCTCGCGCGCCACCGCGCCGCCTCCGCCCCCTCGCCGCGCCGATCACAGAGCTTCGCGAAATCCGTCATCGTGGCAGCCAAGAAGAAGCCGAGCCACACGCTCTCGCCTCGACCGAGCTTGCCCACAAGGTTCATCCCGTCATTCCAGTCGCCCTCTCCCATGAGCGGCAGTCCGTGGGGGCCCTCGGTCAGTGCGCGCGTCAACGCGCGGCGGCAGTGATCCATGAGCGGTGAGGCGAGCGGACTCACCGGGAACTGCGCGTACCGGTCGTGCTCGTCGGCTTGCAGCAGCGGCGCCTTCAGAAACGTCACCGGCTGATCGAGGATCGACGTATCTCCGGTGGCTTCGACGTAGTGCGCCGTCACGAACGGCAGCCACGCCAAGTCGTCCGAGCAGCGCGTGCGTACGCCGCGGTCCGCCGGTGGGTGCCACCAGTGCAGGACGTCACCCTCTTCGAACTGGTGCGCCGCCGCGGAGAGGATTTGTGCGCGAGCGAGCTCGGGCGCGCCGTGAACCAGCGCCATCACGTCCTGCAGTTGATCGCGGTACCCGAAGGCGCCGCTCGACTGATAGAACGCAGTGCGTCCGAGAAGGCGGGACGACAGGCACTGGTAAACAAGCCAACGATTGAGCAAGACATCCATCGCCGGCTCTGGCGTCTTGACCTGCACGGCGCCGAGCACCGTGTCCCAGTGTTCGCCAAGCGCACGCCACGCCGCTTCCACTGCAGCGGCAGGCCGGAAGCGACCGGCGAGCTCGACTGCGTGGGCCACGTCCCGGCCCTGACCGAGAACGAAGTGGGTGTCCTTCGACTCGCCGGGCGCAAGATCGAAGTGCGTCTGGAGAACTGCGCACGGATCGGTCCCGCTCTCGGTCGACCCCGATAGACCCCAGCGCGCAAGTGCGTCGGGTTGGGCAAGGCTACCGCTGCGACCAAGGAACTCCGTGCGATCGAAGGTGAAGCCGTGCGGTGCGCGGTCTGCGGAGAGGAACGCCACGCGCTCTGCGAAGTCGGCGTTCCATCCGCACCTTGCCAGCAAGCACTGCGCGGAGGCATCGAGCTCGCAGGCGATGTGAGGTTGCTGCTCTTCGCGCAGCGCGCCAAGGACCCACTCGGCGTAGTAGGTCGCGGTCAACCTCCGTGGTCGCGCCAAGCGGTTGGTCAGCGTGAGCCGCACGATCTTCACTGGGGCGTCGGTTGGGACGAAGACCGTGAGTCGCTGGTGGAGACCGTGGCTCTCACGCTCGTAGATCGTGTAGCCGGCACCGTGGCGCACGATCGTATCGACGTCGAGACCAGCGGGGAGCGGGGTCGGCGACCAGACTTGCGCCGTCTCTTCGTCGCGCACGTAGATGGCCTCCGACGGAGCATCGGTCACCGGATCGTTCCTCCACGGCGTCAGGCGGTTTTCGCCGCTGTTCCCTGCCCAGCTTGCGCCCATCGACGACTCGCTTACCAGGCACCCCGCTTCGGCGTTCGCGAGCACGTTGCACCAGGGGGCGGGCGTCGGCTTCCCGGCTCGTGCCTTGATCACGTACTCACGGCCGTCCTCGGTGAAGCCGCCGTACGGATTCTCGAAGACGAGCTTCGGCACGGCGAGGGCAACGGGCGGCTCGCCATCCGGGGGGCGCGTCGCTGCGAACGCAGGAAGCATGGGCACCGGTGGCGCGGCAACGGAGAGCAGCTCTGCGAGCGAGCCCTTCTCGCCGTCGAGCAGCACGCGCGCGGCTTGAGGGATGCGCAGCCGGTCGTCTGCAGAAAGCTGATCGATCGGGAGAATGAAAATTCCTGCTCGCTGGTTCAGCCACACGTCGGCGCCGGCGTTGATGAGTGTGCTCCTCACACTGCCAAACTCCTCGGATTGGTATCCGGTCAGCGCCTCGTCGAGGAAAACGATCTCCACCTTCGTTCCGCACGTGCGTAAGAAGCGGTACACAGCGAGGATCTCGAGAACGAGATCCGGCGGCGCACGGCTCGGCACGCGCACGGCCAAGAGCGGATAGTCACCCGAGATGCCGTGGCCCCACAGGCTGCTCTTCGACGGATGCACCGCAGAGAACGCAGGACGCGGGGCCGACAGCCCGACGCTGGGAAGCAGGAGTCTGGACACGAGCTGCATGGCCGGCTGAAAGAGCGCGGGCGACATCCCTTCGCGATCGAGCCGACGCGCAAGATCACGCCGTGCATCGTGCACCGCCCACCGCACGGCGTGGAGTGACCCGAAGCGACGCGCGAGATCGAGGACGGCGTCGCGCGACTTGGCGACGGCGGTCACCAAGGCGATCTCGACGCGGGCGTGGGGCGCTAGCTCGACCCGTACGGCGAGAACGAGCGCCGGGTCGAGTGGCGAGCGAACGGGTTCGACCGCGGCCGTGGTCACGTGGCACTCCGGCGTCCGCGCATCGTGACGCCGACCGACGAACGACCTTCGATCCGTCTCCGAGCCGACCCACGTCACGGCAGGGTTGTCCCAGACCAAGCTCTGAACCATGATCGCCACGGGGTCTTCCGGGCTGCGCGTGCGGCGTGACGCGAGCAGACCGTGCTGCGCGGGGAGCGTCTCGCACTCGACAAAGAGCCTGGAGAACGCGGGTTGACGGACGGACGCCGCCGCAGACTCGAGGACAGGCTCGGCGTACGTCATCAGGGTGAGCGTTCGATGCTCGTCGGTCTCGTTGTGCAGGGTGACTTGCCTGACCTCGACGTCGTCATTCGCGCCAACGGCGATTTCGGTTCGGAGCGAGATCCCCTCGTCGCGATGATGAAACTCGACCGCGTGGGCCTGAAACACCACTTCGTCACTCGGGACACGAGCGCGGGTTGGCGCGGGCGCGGCCGACCAGAGGTGTCCACGCTCTTCATCGCGAACGTAGATCCACGTCCCGTCCTGGTCGCACGTCGCGTCGAAGCCGCCGCGCGTGATCGCCAGACCGTTCCAGGAAGTGAAACCTGCGCCGGCGTCGGTGACCACGGTCGTGAGTCGCCCATTCCCGAGAAGCGCAACTTGCGCTGCAGCGCGATCCGGGACCCAGCCTGGCACCGCGGGCGCATCCGCGACGAGCAGGGTGGTCGACTCCCTCGCCTTGGGCGCGACGTCTTCGGCCACGCGGAGCGGCGGCAGGCGCTCGCTGAGCAGGGGCTCGCCGAGCTTCACGAGCACGTTGGAGTGAAAGCGCTCGACGAGGACGTTGTCGTTGAGCGCATTGTTTAGAGCCGCCAGGATCATCCCTTGGTGGTGCGCCATGTGCGAGCGAACCACCGCGTAGCCTTGCGCTGTCTCGCCCGTCGTCCGCGAAACCTCGTTCGCTCGCTCCTTGTCGAAGTCTACCGCCTCGAAGAGCCCATACAATCCCCGCGCGCCGAGGCACTCCAGCGCCTCGAGGTTGTCGAGAACCTCGCGCGGTCGCATCGGCAATGCGAGCACGCAAGCGTACGGAGCGATGACTTGATCTTCTTCCAAACCTCGCCGGAGGCCGAGGCCCGGAACGCCGAAGGAGCGGTACTGATAGTTGCGCTGTGCATCGAGGTGCGCGTAGCCCGACTCTGAGACGCCCCAGGGAGTGCCTGCGTTTTTGCCGTGCTCGATCTGCGCAGCCACCGCGAGCTCGGTGCTCTGCGAAAGCAGCGTTCGCTCCTGGCTGCGCATGAAGAGCGTCGGCATGAGGTACTCGAACATCGTTCCGCCCCACGACACGAGCGCTGCCTCGCCTTGAATGCGCGTTACGGGGCGTCCAAGCGTGAACCAGTGCTCGGGCGGCACTTCGCTCTGCACGACGGCCAGAAAGCTCGCTATGCGCGCTTCGGAGGCCAGAAGATCGTAGTAGTTCGCGTCCAGCCGATCGGATGTGGCGTTGTAGCCGATGTGGAAAAGCTTCCGCGCAACATCGAAGAGGAACCTGAAATCGAAGCCTCCCCGCGCGTCGTCTGCGCGATCGGCCAGGGCAAGAAGCCCGTCACGAAGGGCGCCTTCGTCTCCAACCGCATCGATGTCACCGAGCAAGCTTCGGATCTGATGGCGGAAGCGTGCGAGCCAGGTCTGGAGCTCGCGGAACGTGGCCATGTCAGGATCGGCCGTCGTCTGATCGAGGACGTCGAGAAGCGCCTTTTCGAGCGCAGGTACTTCCGACGTGGAGAGCGTTTTCGCCGCGCTGTCGCTCTCGGTCGGCTTCAGATATCCACGGCCGAGCGTGAGCCGGATGTCCGCGATCGCTTTCGACGCTGGTGCGTGGGCAATGGCAAGTCGCTTGAAGCTCTCCTCGAGTAGGTCGAGCGTATCGCCGAGGCCCTGAAACCGAACCGGTCTCACTTTTGGCGCGTGCGCGGCATCGCGGCACCCCTTCGCAAGCGTGATCAACGCGGCCGCAAGGTTACCGCTGTCGACCGTAGACACGTAGCGCGGGAGCAGCGGCTCGAGGGTGCGCGTGTTGTACCAATTGAGCCAGTGACCACGGTAGCGCTCGAGTCGCGCGAGCGTTTCCATCGACTGATGAACGAGGGCGGAAAGCTCTGCGCGCCCGATGTACCCGAGATCCCAGGCGCAGAGGTCGGCCACGAGCATGAGACCGATGTTTGTCGGCGACGTGCGGTGCGCGATGATCCCTCCGGGCTCCACCTGGAAGTTGTCCGGCGCGAGCCACTGATCCCCTGGGCCGACGAACGTTTCAAAGAAGAGCCACGTGCGGCGAGCGAGATGGCGCAGCGTGACGCGGCCCGCGGCTGAGAGCTCTTTCTTGTGAACATCCGGAGCGCTGACCCAGCGGGCGATCTCCGGCGAGACGAGCCACAGAACGAGGACGGGAGCGGCGAACGGCAGCGCATCGGGATGCCAGGCGCCGAGGAGCGCGCCCAGGCACGACGTGAAGATAACGACCGGCCCCATGTCCCGCCAGAACAGCCCTCGTGATCCAGCGGCAAACGCGCGCTCGGTGGCGTCGGCGGTCACCCACTGAAGCAAGTTCTTCTTCGTGATCGCCATACGCACGACCGCGCGCACGATGGCGTCGGTCGCGATCCACGCTTCGTGCGGGAGAAACGCGACGCTGAGCGCGGACCGCTCGAAAGTCTGTCGGAAGTTGCCATCAAGAAACGCAGGCGCACATAGCAGCAGTGGGACGAGCAGCGGCGCGAGGACCAACGCCGAGACTGGGCTCGGAGGGAAGATCCATCCCAAGAAAAAGAGCAGGAGCAGCGAAGGCGCGAGGAGGCTGCGTCTCAGGTTGTCGCAGATTTTCCAGCGATCGATGACACTCAGGCGGTTCGGCAAACGGGCCCCGCTCGAGGACGGGACGCGCGGCAAGAGCCACGGCAAGAGTTGCCAGTCCCCGCGAATCCAGCGGTGGGTGCGGCGCGCAGCGGACAAATAGTTTTGCGGGTACTGCTCGAAGACCACGATGTCGGAAGCGAGTGCGGCCCTCCCGTGGATCCCTTCGAACAGATCGTGGCTGGCAAGGGCGTTCGACGGAACCTTTCCTTCGACGCTCTCCATGAAGGCGTCTACGTCGTAGATCCCTTTTCCGACGTACGCTCCGGAGCCGAAGAGGTCCTGGTACACCTCGGAGCTCGCGTGCGTGTAGATGTCGAGCGCGGTGTCGCCGCACCAGATTCGGCTGAAGAGCGACGTCGCGCCCTCCACGGGGGACGACTCGACGCGCGGTTGGGCAACCGTGTACCCCGAGACGATGCGGCCCGTTCGAGGATCGCGCCGCGCGGAGTTGAGAGGATGCGCGAGGAGACCGATGAGCCTCCGGGCCGTCCGCAGGGGCAGCCGCGTGTCGGCGTCGAGGGTGATGACGAAACGAACGCCTTCCAGGCCCGCGGGATCACCCAGTCGATATTTGAAGCTCGTCGCCTCGTCGCCCCGCAGCAGCCGATTGAACTCTTCGAGCTTGCCGCGTTTTCTCTCCCATCCCATGAACCGGTTCTCTCCCTCGTTCCAGCGGGATTCCCTGTGGAGGACGTGAAACGGGCCGCGTGGGAGAGACGAATATTTCGCGTTGAGGTCGCGGACGAGGCCTCCGGCGTACGCGAGAAGGTCCGCGTCGTCGGGGAGCTTCGACGCGTCGGTGTGATCGGTAAGAAGCACGAACGCGAGCGATGGATCGGGACAGGAGAGATAATGAAGCTCGAGGTTCGCGAGCAGGCGATCGAAGTCCTCGCGACTCGCCGCGAGAGCCGGAATGACGAGCGCCGTTCGGCATTCGGGCGGCACCCCTTCTGCGAAATCGAGCTTGGCGAGCAGGCGCGGGACCATCACCCGATTCACCCACCAGTTGGTCTTCGCTACGGCGATCGACACGATCGGAACGGAAAGAATCACCAGACCGAGCGCGATACCAGCCGGCTTGAATACGTGGGCAACGAAGGCCGCGGCGAGCGCGAGGAGCAGGCCCGACGACAGACCGATGCTCCCGAGGTACGCCAGCGTCGGGTGCGCGCGCAGCACGTCACGAACGCGGTCGAGTCCGTGAGCGTGGTATCCGATGCGCTCCTTGAGCTTCCCCTGGCCGCGATCGAGCAAGTAGTAGCCGACGTGCGCCTCGCGTGGGTCGCCCCCTGCGGCGAGCCCCTCTGCGGCAAGAGCGAGGGCGATGCGCGCGACCTCCAGCTCCGGCATTCCGGTGTCCCACGCCAGCGATTCTACCTCTTTGCGGTAGACGTCGCGCGCTTCGAATTCCATCCGCACGTAGGTGCCCGACGGATCGTCGCGGAGCGCGGCTTCCACGGCGCTTGTGCGCTGAACGAACGCACGCCAATCCACCTCGGCCAGAAGCCGAAGCGCCCGGACCGCGCGCTCGACGACTACGTTGGACGCGAGCCCTTCCCACGTCGTTTTCTTGGACTGCAGCGGCGCGAAGAACGTATCGAGCGTGCGCACCAGCGGCTGGATCGTCGCAATCCGGAGCATTGCGGGAAGCGCCCAGAGCTCGGCGATCGTGAGCGAGGCTTCGGTTTGGTAGGCGTCGATGAAAGCGACCAGCGTTGCCCCATCGAAATCGAGAGCCGTAGCTTCAACGAACGCGTGAGCGATGGAGAGCACCCGCGGGACCGAGTCCTCGCCGACGTAGGGGAGGCGCCGGCGGAACCCTCGCGGCATCTCCGTCGCAATCTGCCTTAGCGCGCGCGAGACGAGATAGTGATTGTCGAGGAACCACTCCGCCGCTTTCTGGAAGAGCGGGTCCTCGGGTCTCGGCATTCGAAATTCTTGCGTCGCACGCGCGATCGATGCGGCCAGCGCGCGCGGCTCCAAAAGCGGAACCGAACGTGCTCGGGGTCGGCGGAGCGGCCGATGCGCAGTGGCGAGTTCGGCCGCGCGTTTCTCGAGACTCAATCCCTCTCCGGGGGACGGCCCGACGGCGAGACGCGTACGCTTTGGACCGGCGCCTGCCCGAGGTGTGCACGAGGCATGTCCTGGAAGACGAAGATCGGCAGCTGCGTGTGCGCAAGGAGGTACGACGCGACGCTCCCGAAGGCGCG
The DNA here is from genome assembly GCA_043747615.1 of Myxococcales bacterium. GTDB lineage: Bacteria > Myxococcota_A > Polyangia > Polyangiales > Polyangiaceae > JAYTOU01. The sequence goes on from JAYTOU010000091.1 coordinate 115,251, forward strand.
CTCCATGTTGCAGGTGCTTCCGTGCGCGGTGAGGACGATCAGATCCGCCGCTTGCTCTGCGCAGATATCGAGCAAGGCCTGTCGGTCTTCGGTCCGGCGCACGACCATCGTGGTCACCGAAGGAACGTGGGGAAGGAGGCGAGCCCGGATTCGCGGAAGGTATCCTTCTGCGTTCGCTTGCACGCGGGAGGCGAGCGACTGCGCAAGCCGCATGTCGTCGGGATCCGAAAGAACGGCCGTCGTCGTCGGGTCGGTAACGACATGCACCAAGACCACTTCGGACGAATGAAAGCGCGCGAGCTCCGCGACGAGCGGCAGGACGGATTCGCTACGCAGCGAGCCGTCGAGAGCCACGACGATGCGCTTCGGGGGAATGCGGCCGGGCGACATCGCCGGACACAGGAGGACGGATCCGCCCGCCAAGCTGAGAACGTGCTGCGCGACGCTTCCAAGGCCGGATGCGCTCCTACCGCCTTCGCCGTGGCTCGACAGAACCGTCAAATCGACGGCCATTTCGCGCGCCGTGGCCAGGATCTGATCGGCGGGGTAACCCTGCATGAGCCGCGTCGCCGTCCCCTGCGGTGCACCTCCGAGCGAGGCCTTCGCTTGGGTCAAGTACTGGTCTGCCTCTCGCTTCGCAAGCTCCCATTCGAGAGCGTCCGCGCGGACCGATTCCTGCGCGCCCGGGGGCGAGGGGATCACATGCAAGAGAGTAACTTTCGACGCGAACGCCTCTGCGAAGAAGCGCGTGTACGGGAGACATCCGTCGGCCAACACAGAGCGATCGAGGCAAACGAGAATATGCCCAATCGCGGTGACGGCCGCATCGGGATCGCTGCCCGGTCGCGCGCGCTTGGAGGACGCAGGCGTCGGTACCTTGGCTAGATTGCTCGTGGTTACTTGGGCTAGATTGCTCATGGCGTAGGGCGCTAGGGCAAGAAACAAGCCGCCAGGCACAGACTGAGCCCTCTAGATTTCTGCGCTTTCGAGGAGGCGCCTCTACCGAAGCACCGAGGCAATCCTGTCGAGCTGTGGCAGTTTGGAGTACCGCGATGCAGAAAAAGCTCGAAGAGCTTCAGTCACAGACGTTCGCGTACTTCGCAAACAACATCAACGCGGAGAACGGCCTCATCGCGGACAGGACGGAGCCGGGTTCGCCCTCGAGCATTGCCGCTGTTGGCTTGGGGCTCAGCGCGTATGTCGTCGCCGTCGAGCGCGGGCTCATGTCGCGAAAGGAAGCGATCGCCCGGACTCTCGCGACGCTTCGTTTTTTTCGCGCGAGCCCGCAGGGTCCGGAGCCAGACGCCACGGGGTACAAAGGTTTCTACTACCACTTCTTGAACATGCAGACCGGCAGACGCGCCGATGGATCCGAGCTGTCGACCGTCGATAGCGCTTTTCTCGTCGCCGGATTTCTGTGCGCGGGCCTGTACTTCGATGGCGCGAGCGAACCGGAGAAAGAGATTCGAGATCTCGCCGACGTTCTCTACCGCCGCGTCGACTGGGCCTGGGCCCTGAACGGAACGACGACGCTTCGCCACGGTTGGAAATCGGAGTCCGGCTTTCTCACGTCATCGTGGACTACGGGCTACAGCGAAGCGCTACTCTTGTACGTGCTTGCGCTCGGCTCACCTACGTTTCCGATCCCGGCGGACGGCTACCGCGCGTGGACCGCGACGTTCGAGCGAAAGACGGCGTACGGCATGACGTACATTTTTGCGGGCCCCCTCTTCATTCACCAGCTCTCCCACATCTGGATCGATTTTCGTGGAATCGGAGACGATCGCAACCGTGAAGAGGGGTTCGACTATTTCGAGAACAGCCGCCGCGCGACGCTGGCGCAGCAGCAGCACGGCATCGAGAACCCGCAAGGCTTCGCGCACTACTCGAAGCATGGATGGGGATTCACCGCGAGCGACGGACCGGGCCCGGCCGTGCACGTGATCGACGGCGTTCGGCGAGAGTTTTTTGGCTACGAGTCCAGGGGCGCGCCATTCGGGCTCGACGACGGAACGATCTCGCCGTGGGCGGTGGTTGCGTCGTTGCCGTTCGCGCCAGAAGCCGTCTGCGACACGCTACGTCACGCGATCGAACAGCTCGCTAAGTTGGACAAAGATGGCGACGGATTCGACGCGAGCTTCAATCGGACGTTCCCGTCGGCGAACGGGGACCCTAACGGGTGGACCTCACCCTGGAAGCTTGGGTTGAACGAGGGGCCGATGGTTTTGATGATCGAGAATCATCTGAGCGGGCTTATCTGGGGGCTCTTTCGACGCTGTCCGTGGGTCGTGCGTGGGCTGCAGCGCGCGGGGTTTTCGGGTGGGTGGTTGGACCAATCCGCGGTAGCCTTCGTCGATTAACGATGGCCTCGATTCTCGTTTTCGAACCTAGCGCCATAGAGAGCGAGCACGCGTGCGTAGCGCTTCGACGCTCGGGGCACGAGGCTCGCCGCGGCGACGGCTCGGAGGATCCGAGCGCCTACGGAGCCGTCCTCGCGGACTTGCAGCTTGCGCTCGACCGAGGATGGCTGCGCGGCAATGGGGCCAATCCGTTGCCGGTGCCGCTAATCGTCAGCTCCAAGGTCGCCGCGTTCCTCGCGAACGTCGCGTCTTCCGTGGCCGGTACGGTGCTCAAGCCGACGACCGCGGAGGACCTCGTGCGCGCCGTCGAGCGCGTGCTCGCGTCGGACGTTCGCGAGGGCTTGACGTCGACGGAGCTGCTCGCCGACCCCGAGAGAGATGCGCTCGTCGAATCCTTCGGCGGACCGAACGTCGAGCTCGCTGCGGTCGCCGATCTCGTTGCCCGTGGGCTCGGAACACCCATGGCTCTCGTAACCCTCATGAGCTCGGTGTCGCAGCGGTTCGTCGGACAGTCGGGGCTGCCGACCGATCTCGCGCTCGCGCTGGAGACCCCTCGAGCGTGGTCTTTTTGCCAGCATGCGGTGACCGCGGGGTCCCCGTTGGTGATCGAAGACGCGGCCGGGCACCCTCTTCTCGGGTCGACGCCGCTCGTGAAGATGAACCTCATTCGCGCCTACGCTGGGGTGCCGATCGAAGTGGGCGGCGTGGTGGTCGGGACCGTCTGCGCGCTGTCGAACGCGCCTCACCATTTCGATGAAAAAGATCTGGCCACCCTCGAGCTCGCCGCGCGGCTGGCGGGCATTCACCTCGCCCTTCAAGCTGCCAGCCGGAAGGAAGCGGCGCAGCCTCGACAGGCGAAGCGAGCGGGCGGGCTCCAAATCGGCGACCTTCTCGACCACAAGTATTGGATCACCGCGCGCCTTGGGTCAGGCGGTCTCTCGGACGTATTGCTCGCGCGCGACAGCGTGGTCGGACAGATGGTCGCCATCAAGGTCATGCGCACGATCACGGGGGAACAGACGCTGCTGCGCGAAGCGACGGCCCTCGCCCGGGTGCGTCACCCGAACATCGTTCAGGTGCACGGCTGGGGGCGCACGCACGAGCAGCAGCTTTACCTCGTCCTCGAGTACCTCTCGGGCGAACCTCTCAAAGATCGCCTAGCCGCCGACGCGCAAGGAGCGGCGCCGCTCCATCCTAGCGCGGCGCTCAAGATTCTTCGCGAGCTCGCAGGCGCTCTGGCCACGCTGCACGCTGCGGGCATCTTCCACGGTGACATCAAGCCGGACAACGTCATCCTCGACGTGGCTCTCGATCGCGCTGTGCTCATCGATTTCGGGCTCGGGCTCGGCGGCGATTTCCGCGGAGGGACGCCCGGTTTTTCGGCCCCCGAGCAGTTCGCTACGGACACGCAACTTCACCTCAGCCCGCTTCTCGATGTCTATGGCCTGGCGGCGCTTGCCTATGTCATGTTCGCGGGAAAAGAGCCCTTTCATCAGGCCCACGGCCTCGCGCGCGTCGCCTACCAGATGCTCGGAGAGCTCGAGCCAGCGTCGCGTGTGCGCCCCGGGCTCCCCGAGGGCCTCGACGCGGTGCTGGCGCGCGGCATGTCGGTCGACCCGAGCCTACGTCACGATTCCGTCCTAGCGTTTGCGCACGCCATCGAAGAAGTCCTCAGCTCGCGATCGCAAGGCATTCCAGCTCTTGCGCAGGCGGGAGCTTCGTTGCCGGCGAGCCGCGGCGGAAGCTTTCGTCTCGCACGCGCAGAGGTCACCGAGCGCCTGGGGGCGGCTGAGGAGGCGAAGATCCTTGCGTCAGTCGCCGACATCGACAGGGCAGTCGTCGAATCGGTGGTGGACGACGAAGCTTGGCATTCGACGGCGGCTCTCGTCGCCTATCTCGAGGCCTACGCCGGAGGGGACCCTCAGCGGGTGGAAGACTTGGCCACGGCGGTCACGGGCGCGGTATTGCCCGGTCTCCTCCGGACGATCCCCGTCGCGCGGACTCCTTCGACGATGCTCCACCTATCGTCTCCGCTCCTCTATCGCTTCCACGACTGGGGAAAGATCGTCATCACCCAGACGACTCCGGAAAATGCCTCGCTCACGCTTCGCATGCCGAACGAGCTCGCGCCCATCATGTGCCGCTACCTTCGCGGCTCCTTGCTCGCGCTCCTTCGCTTCGCCGCGGCCAAGCCTAAGATCTCCGAGGAGTGGTGTCTGGCCCACGGCGCCGGAGCGTGCGAGCTGAAGATCAGCTGGTAGGCTGCGTAGCGTCGCCGGAGACCATTCGCATCGTCATCGTGGCTCGCGCGTCACCATCGTCGCTCCGACGTCGGCGGCGTCGAGCTCGATCGGCGGCATTTCGGGAGGAAACATGTGAGTCAGGCTCGGATCATTTCAGGTCAAGGCGGGGGAGCCCTTCGTGGGCTGTACAGTCTGGCGGACGGCGGCTGACGGAGCGGCGTACGAAACCAGCGGTGCTGCCCGGGCGGTGGTCGCCCTGCTCCGTGATTTCTTTGCCGGACCGCCAACGCTTTCAGCGTACGAGACACACAGCTGCACGCCCGCGAGCAAAATCAAGGTGTCGTGACCATCGAAGGTCGACGCGGGTCGGCCTGACGTCTTTCTACTTGCCGGGGTACTTCGCCTCGAAGTGGCGGATGCTGGCTTCGCCGATACCTTCGATGGTGCTGGCGGCAATTACAGCTTTGATTCCCAACCCGATGACGGGGACGAAGTTCGCGGCGCTCATGGCGAGCGTCTTTAGACCGACGCTCGCGAGCTCCAGCCCGGCGCCGGCCATGAAGATGTCGCCGCGAGCGAGCTCCTCTCCGTAGATCCGTCCGATCCAGTAAATCATGTGTGTTTCGAGCGCGGTGAGGCCCGGGCTAGTGGCAACCGGGATGGGAAGAATGGCCCACGCGGTGCCAAACGCAGCGTACTTGTGAACCAGCTTCCTGGCCCGCACGCGGCAGGGCTCGGCAGGCTTCGGGTGTTCGCTCATCTCCAAAGCTTAAGCATCGACGTCCACAGCGCCACTAGGCGCACTCAGGGCCCTGCGTCGCCACCGAGCTCGTCGAAGATCGTGTCCTCCACGCCAGCGTCCTCCCCGCTCGTTTTGGCAGCGCCGGCGGAGAGCTCGGTGGTCGCAGCCGGGAGGAGCACGGCGGCGAGGACGAGGTCGTCCTCCGCACGAAGCTTGTCGAACGCCTCGCGATCTTGGGGCGGCAGGACGCGCATGCCGTCGAGCTTGAGGGAAAGCGGATCGAGGAAGACCTCCCCTCGCTTGATGGCGAAGTGGAGATGCGGCCCCGTCACGCGCCCCGTCTGCCCGACGTAGCCGACGAGCTGACGCGACTCGACGTGCTGCCCCACGTGGAGCCCACCGGCGAAGCGCGAGAGGTGACAGTACGCACTCACGAGGCCGTTCGGGTGAAGCACCTGCACCATGTTGCCACACGGGCCGCCATCGCCGGCGATCTTCACGGTTCCACCGGCAGTCGCGTAGACCGGCGTGCCCGTCGATGCCGCGAAATCTACGCCGTTATGAGGAATCACGGTGTGAAGAACCGGATGCATCCGGTGCGGGTTGAAGCGCGACGAGACGCGCGCGAATGGGACGGGCGTACGCCAGCCGCCATGCGTGGGCTGATGGCCCTTAGCGTCGTAGAAGGCGCCGTGGAGAAGGCCGTTCGTCGCTGCCAGGTGGGTCGCGGGGTGTCCGAAAAAGTACACGCGGACTGGCGGAATTTTGCCGTTCTCTGGGGTGTACTCGACGGCGTCGACCTGCGCGTAGCGGGCGAAGGCGCCCTCGACGTCGTCTTCGCTGACCACGATCCGCAGCCGCACCCCCGGATGCAGATCGGACAGCTCGGCGTGTCCGTCGAGCGCGTCATCGAGCATTTTCAGGAGATCGTCGTCCTGGCCGGCGTGCTTCGCGGAGGCGCCTTCGAAGCCGGCGCTCACGATCGACGCGCGGAGATCATCGCCGACCGTGAGCCCTAGGGCGACGCGCTTTCTCTCCACAAGAAGGTCCAGCTTCTTCGCCTCGAGCACTCCGAGATCGTTCTCGCGAGCTTGCCACACCTCGCCGATCGAGGTCGCGAACTCGAACGCGGCGAGGTGACCGGTGCCCTTCTTCTTGACGATGCTGAAGGTGTCTTTTGGATGGGTGCGGTCGAAGGTGCGAATGCGCTCGAATGCCGTAAAAAGCCGACTGGCGTCGACGCGACTGACCCCGCTCGCGCTCAGCGCGGCCACGAGCGCGCGATGGCCGACCTGCCCCTCCACGAGCTCGAAGGCCGAATCGCTCGCGAGCTGCGCCGTCCTCCACACGAACGGTCTCGGCTCCCTCACTGGGCCCGCATCTTCGACGACGAGCGGCGCGGACGCGTCCTCGAGAGCGGGCTTCGCGGCGCTCACCGTGACGAGCGCTGGGCTGACTCCTCCGAGGCCGGCACGGTGGGACAGCGCCAAATACGGGTTCACGAAAAGCGTGTAGATTGCAATCATGAGGAGCGCGCCCAGCCCGATCATCACGAGCGGCGAGGTGGGGGAAGGCCGATCGGGCTCCCATTTCACCTTGTCCGGCGAATCCTGCACCAAAGCCGCTTAGCCGCCGAACGGCCGCTTTGCAACCACCGAAGCCCAGGGGAAGAACTACCAAGGGGCGCGAATTTGGCTTAGGTTGCGAGAAACGTCATGGACGAGCGCCTCAAGCAGCTGCTTCTTCTGGGGAGAGAGCATTACTCGAAGCGCGAGCTCGACAAGGCCGAGCAGATGCTCCGCCAGGTCCTCGAGCAAGACGATCGCTTCGCCGACGTGCACGACATGCTCGGGGTCATCGCCCACTCGCGCGGCAACTTCATCGTCGCCGAAAAGCATTTCGAGCGCGCGGTGGAGCTCAACCCCTCGTACACCGAGGCGGCCCTCAACCTGGCGGTGACCTACAACGACCGTGGCAAGTACGAGGCGGCGCGTGAGGTCTACGCGCGCATCAAGGGCAAGCCCACCGGTGCGATCAACACGCTCGACCCGTTCGCGCGCGGCAAGCTCGCGAACATGCACGCCGATCTCGCGCAAGCCTATGCCGATTCAGGATTGCCGCGCGAGGCGATCGACGAGATGAAAAAAGCGGTCGGTCTCTGTCCGCAATTTGCCGATTTGCGCACGCGCTTGGGAACACTCCTTCGCGAAGTGAACGATCTCGCAGCGGCCCGCACGGAGTACGAGGCTGCGGTGGCAGCGCGGGGCGCATACGTGCCGGCGCGCATTCAGCTCGGCGTGACGCTGCTGTCGCTCGGGCATGCCGATCTCGCCGAGGAGCAGTGGAAGAAAGCACTCGAGATAGACGGTGAGAACACGCACGCCAAGATGTACCTCCGGATGCTCGGCGCGCAGCGTGCGAAAGGCTCGATTCCTCCTCTCGCGTGATGGAGCCCCTCAGGGACGTGCTCCGCGCGAGCTGGAAGAGACTGCGTGGTGATGAGCTCACGCCGAAGCGCGCCGCGCTGAGCGTCGCCGTGGGGCTGGCCATTGGAGTGACGCCGCTCTGGGGATTTCACTTCTGGCTCGTCCTCGCGGTGTGCGTGCCCCTTCGGCTCGACGCGCCGGTCGCCTACCTGGCCGCGAACATTTCGCTCCCGTTCATCGCACCGTTTCTGTCGTTTGCGGAGATCGAGATCGGCGCCCGCGTGCTGAGCGGAGCGTGGCTGGAGCTGAGCGCAGAGGCGGTCCGAGCTCACGGCTTCGCCGCATTTTTTCGGGAGATCGTGGTGGGTACGGTGATCTTCGCGCCGGCGGTGGCGGTGGTCGGCGGGGTCATCACCTACAGCCTCCTCAGCGTGCTCAAGCGGCAGGTCGATCCCATGGACGCGCTCTTTCGCGACGTCGCCGAGAGGTACGCGCATGGAAGCAACTTCACGCGTGGCTACGTGAAATCGAAGCTGGCTCGCGATCCGGTGGTGCGCGAGGTGACGGCTCTCGGAAAGCTCCGGAGCCTTGGGAACGTCGTGGACGTGGGGTGCGGCCGCGGGCAGCTCGCGATCGCGCTTCTCCTCGGCACGGCAGCGGAGCGGGTGATCGGCTTCGACTGGGACGCCGCCAAGGTCGACGAAGCGAACGCGGCGGCAGACGGCCTCGAGGCGTCGTTCGAGCGCGGCGACGTGTGCAACGTGAAGCTTCCGGCCTGCGACTCGGTCCTGGTGATCGACGTCCTCCACTACCTGACGAGCGACGAGCAGGACGCGCTGCTCGAGCGCGCCGCCGACGCCGCACGGTCAAGGGTCATCGTGCGCGAGCTCGATCCGGAGCGCGGCTGGCGGAGCCGGATCACCAAGTTTCAAGAGGGCATCACCACCTCGCTCGGGGTCAATCGAGGCGCGCGGGTGCAGCCGCGACCGATCTCTGCGATCCGCACGATCCTCGAGAAAAAATTCTACGTCGTGACGATCACGCCGTGCTGGGCGGGGACGCCATTTTCGAATGTTCTGGTGGTGGCGACGAAGACAGCGTGACCTCGGCGTCGAAGACACGCGCGAAATGCAAGAGCGATTGGCGCGCGGCCTCCTCGATGCTCGGTGCCGTGACACCGAGCTCGGCGAGGGACGTCACGCCGAGAGACAGTCCGCACGGCACGATGAGCTGAAAGCCCTCGAGCGCGGTGGAGACGTTGAAGGCGAAGCCGTGCATCGTCACCCAGCGGGACAAGCGAACGCCGATGGCTCCGATTTTCGCGACGCGCTCTCCCGGTGGGCTCGGAAAATCGCGCGTGGAATCACGATCGACCCACACGCCGATCATCTTCGCATCGGGGAGGATCATCCCGGCACCAACGCCGTAGTCGGACGCGAGACCAATCATCACCGCCGCGAGATCGCGTACGTAGCGGCGAACGTCGCAGCGATCCGGCTTGAGATCGAAAATCGGATACGCCACGAGCTGACCGGGCGCGTGGTACGTGACGTCTCCCCCGCGGGCCGTTTCGAAGTAGTCGACGCCGAGCCTCGCGCGCGCTTCCGGATTGGCGAGCACGTGCGTGGCCTCGGCGCCGCGACCCAAGGTGATTACCGGTGGATGCTCGAGCAGAAGGAGCGTGTCTCCGATGCTGCCATTGAGGCGCGCTTCGACGAGGCGCTCTTGAAGAGCGAGCGCTTCGCCGTAGGGGACGCGTCCCAGAAAATGCGCGGTGATCGCGCTTCTCACGTGTGGCTCATTTCTAGCTGCGGTAGTTCGGAGCTTCTTCGGTGATGATCACGTCGTGCACGTGACTCTCGCGGAGCCCCTGCGACGTGATGCGCACGAAGCGCGCGTTGGCCCGGAGCTCGGCGATCGTGCGGCACCCGGTGTAGCCCATGCCGCTCCGCAGACCGCCGATGAGCTGGTAGAGAATCGATGCGAGTGAACCGCGGTGAGGAACGCGACCCTCGATGCCCTCGGGGACGAGCTTCTCGTCGGCGGCACCGGACTGGCCGTAGCGATCTTTCGAGCCTTTTTTCATGGCGCCGAGCGAGCCCATGCCTCGGTACACCTTGTAGCTTCGGCCCTGGTAGAGGACGAGATCGCCGGGTGATTCGTCGGTCCCCGCGAAGAGCGAGCCGGCCATGACCGAGCTTGCGCCGGCGGCAATAGCCTTTACGACGTCTCCCGAATACTTCACGCCTCCGTCCGAGATGATCGGCACGTCGAAGCGATCAGCGACGCGCGCGCAGTCGCGAACTGCCGTGATTTGCGGCACCCCGACGCCGGCAACGACCCGTGTGGTGCAGATGCTGCCAGGGCCGATCCCCACCTTCACGGCGTCGGCCCCGGCGTCGATCAAAGCCTCGGTGCCCTGTGCGGTGGCCACGTTGCCGGCGATGATCTGGATTCGTGGATGCTCGGCCTTGGTTGCCCGGACGGCGTCGATCACACCTTTGGAATGACCGTGCGCGGTGTCGATGACGATGACGTCGACCCCCGCTGCGACGAGAGCGGCTGCCCGGTCCGCGCGATCGGGCCCTGGTCCGATGGCGGCGCCGACGAGGAGGCGTCCCTTGCCATCCTTGACGGCGCTCGGGTTTTTGTCGGCCTGGAGAATGTCTTTGATGGTGATGAGGCCGACGAGCTTTCCGTCGGCGACGACGAGGAGCTTCTCGATCCGGTGCTGATGCAGGAGCTCTTTTGCGTGATCGTTGGAGGTGCCCGGCGGAACGGTGACGAGCTTCTTCGTCATGAGCGCGCTCACCGGCTGGTCGAGGTTGCGCTCGAAGCGAATGTCACGTGCCGTGAGGATGCCCACCGGGGTGAGCCCTTCGGTCACCGGAACGCCGGAGATGTCATGCTCGCGCATGATCGCGAGCGCCTCGCGCAGAGACTGCGTCGGACGGACGCACACCGGAGCGATCACCATGCCGCTCTCCGCCCGCTTTACCCGCTCGACCTCCCGCGCCTGAAGCTCGGGCGGGAGGTTCTTGTGGAGGATCCCGATGCCACCCTCGCGGGCCATCATGATCGCCGTTCGTGCTTCGGTCACGGAATCCATCGCCGCGCTGACCAGCGGAATATTCAGCTCGATTTCTCGGGTGAGCCGCGTTCTTACGTCGACGTCCTTCGGCAGAACTTCGCTGTAGGCCGGAAGGAGAAGAACGTCGTCGAAGGTGAGCGTGTCTCGGAGATCGTCATCGAGCATGCGGCGGAGTCTACATTTCTCCGCGCGCAAATCGAGGCTCCCGGAGGCCGACGAGGCGCTACTCGGGAATTTTGGAGCCCGCCGCGACTTGCTCTTCGCGGTACTCGTCGAGGTGCTTGCAGAACGTCCCCGAAACCTCGGGATCGAACTGCGTTGCCGCGCATCGCTCGATCTCCGTCACTGCCACTTCGTGCGGAAGCGACCGGCGGTAGGCGCGATCGCTCGTCATCGCGTCGTAGGTGTCGGCGACGGCGATGATGCGGGCGATGAGGGGAACGTCATTGCCCTTCAATCCGAGCGGATAACCTTTTCCGTCCCAGCGCTCGTGATGCAGGTGGACGCCCGGGATGAGCGGGTGGAGGAATTTGATCGGGTCGAGGATGTCTTTGCCGAAGCCAGGGTGCTTCTTGAAGATCTCGTACTCTTCCTGGGTCAGCTTTCCGGGCTTGTTGAGGTTCATCACGCAACCGAGCTTACCGATGTCGTGCATCAGCGCGCTCTGGCGGACGATTTCGATTTGGTCGGTCGAGAGGCCGAGCTTCACGGCGAGGTACATCGCGTAGAGAGCGACGCGCTCCGAGTGGCCAGCGGTGTAGCGGTCCATCTTGTCGATGGCCTTGGCGAGCCCCTCGATCGTCTGCTGGAACGTGGCTCGAAGATCTTCGTAGAGGCGCGCGTTCTCGATGGCCGCGGCGGCGCGCGAGCCCACGATCGATAGGAGCTTTCGCTGCCCCTCATCGAAACGTTTCGTCTTCGTGAAGCTCGCGACCGAGATCCAGCCGATCAGTCGCTGCTTCATGCGGAGCGGCACGGCGAGGATCGATTGCACCGGCTGCCCCGGCCTCACCGCGAAGAAGGGCTCACCCTTCACGCCGTTCTCGAGGACGATCGAATCCGCCGAGGCGAAGCGCTCGACGAACGCGGCCGGCGACATGACCCCGAGATCGAACTTGAGCTCCGAGTTGGGCTGGGTGAGACGCTGGCGCTCGAAGAAGTCGCCTTCTCCGTCGGCGAGCCAGGTGGAGACGAGATCGCCCTTGATTTCGTTGAGCGCCGTGTCCCCCACGGTGGCGAGAACCTCTTCGAGCGAGAGGCTGGCGGCGATGGCTTCGCTCACCTTGTAAAGAGAGAGCGCCTCGCGAAGACGCAGATTCTCTGCGGACAGGCGCTGCTTGTCGATCCCGCGGGCGACGACGTGAATGACCTCTTCGACCTTGAACGGCTTCAAGATGTAGTCGTACGCGCCACGCTTCATGGCATCGATCGCCGTCTCGACCGTGCCGAAGCCGGTCATGATCACCGTGAGGGCGTTGGGAGCGGTGGTGGCGATGGCGTCGAGCAGCTCGATCCCGCCCATTCGCGGCATCTTCAGGTCGCTGATGACCATGTCGTAGTGAGCGTTGGTGAGCTCGTTCAGCGCCGCGGCACCGTCTTCGGCGGTGCGCACGACGTAACCTTCCATGCCGAGGAAGTCGGCAAGGATGTCTCGAATGAACTTTTCGTCGTCTACGATGAGAACGCGCGGGCGCTCTTCACTCACGTTGGTCATGCCGCCTTGAAGGTCCCATGAGTTTATCAGGTTCTGGCTGCGTTGCGTGCAACCGCCCTAAATGAGATGGACTTTTCTCCGATGCGTCGCGGTCCCACCGTTCTTTTCGCGTACTTTGTGCTCGGGGCGCTCGGCGTCGTCGGGTCGGTCGTCGCCGGAAATGATCCCCTGCGAACGACCGCGTGGCTGGGGACGACGGCGTTCGCCTCGGTGGCTCTCAGCCTGCTGATTGGTGTCGCGCTGGCGGCCGGAGTGATCACCGGTTCGCGGGCGCTCGTGTGGCGATTTCAGTGGGCTCGGGCACTTCACGCGGAGCTTCGACCCGTCACGCGCGGCGTGGGAGAAGCCGAGCTCTTTCTCACCGCGCTCGGTGGTGGGCTGGCCGAAGAGCTTTTTTTTCGGGGGATGCTCGTTCCGATCGCTGGGGTCGCGCTCGCGGCCGTCGCCTTCGGCCTTCTCCATCAGGTGCGCGGAGAGGCGCGCTGGGGTTGGGCGCTCTCGGCGACGGGGCTCGGGTGCGCCGACTCGGCGGCTTGCTGCAGCGTAACTCGTAGTCGATCGCGTTCGTTCCGCGAAACCGCGCCCGGAGCCTACGCCGGCATCTGCACCCTCGGAGCCACGAGGCTCGCGGCGTCATCCAGCGTTCTCACGAGCTCGTTCGTGAGTTGGCGCACGGCGGAAATGGCCCCTTCGAGCATCCCGGTTCCCTCCGCGAGGGCGCGATCGAGCTGCACGTTTTCGACTTCGAGGCGGAGCTCGAGCTCCGTGATCTGAAAGGTGAGATCACGCTCCACCGCCGACATGCGCTGCTCCTCTGCAGCGAGCGCGACACCTTCCCAGGCGTTCGCGTCGCTCTCCCGTTCTGCGGGTGTGTGTGAGGCGGTCGCGCGGAGAGCGCGGTTCGGGGGCGGAACCACCGAAATCTGGCGGGGCTGAATCGCCGCGTGATGCGCTCTCTCTCGCGACCGATCGCGCACGAGCTCGTCGAGCGCGCGCCCGAGCGTAGCCTTGAACTCGCGGCCGCTCGCTTCCAGACGATCGACCTTGGCCTGCGAGTCCGCCACCCGCCGCGACGCGCGCTCGACGTTTGCAATGAGCTCACGCGCTCGCTCCGCTAAATCACTCGCGCGCCCAGCTTTCGTCGCGCGAGAGGCGTCGCCGCTCCCCCTCGCCCGCTCGATCGTTACCTCGAGCTCCTTCAGGGCGGCGGCCCAGCGCGTGGTCATCGCCGAGGCGTGAAGACCGCCGACGTTCGCGGTCACGTGCAGGTCCTTGGTCTGCAACTCCACGTCCGCGATCGTGGGAGAGATGTCGCGCGGGGGCGGCAACGGCGCCTCGAGATCACGCGGTGTCATCGAGCTCTTCGTCGAGGGAGCGCATCTCCGAAGCATTTCGGTCAGCGCGTCGACGACGATGAACGCATCGGCTGGCCTGTCTTCCGGCTGGCGCGCCAAAAGTGAAAGCACCAAGCTCTCGAGCTCCGGCGGCAACCCCGCGACGCGCGTGCTCGGCGGAATCGGCGCGGTGGTGAGCGGCTTCAAGAGCAGCTCGGACTGCCCGCGGGCGTCGTACGGAAGAACGGTGGTGAGCATCTCGTAGATGACCACGCCGAGCGCGTAGAGGTCTGCGCGACCGTCCGGCGATTTTCCGTCGAGGTACTCAGGCGCGATGTATCCGGGCGTCCCGAACATCTGCTCGGAGAACGTGAGCGCAGGCGCGTCGAGAATTTTTGCGATGCCAAAATCGGTCAGCTTGACCTGATCGAGCATGTCGGGCGCCTGCAGGAGTAGAACGTTTTCAGGCTTCAAATCTCGATGAATCACGCCCATCTGGTGTGCGCGTCCGAGCGCGGAGGCGATCTGCAGCCCGACCTTCGCCGCGCGATCCCAGCTGAATCCGCCGCGCTGAATATGGGTGAGGAGCGATTCGCCGGCGATGTACTCCATCACCAGGTACGCGAGCCCGTCGAGCTCACCTAAGTCGGTGATCTCAACGATGTTGCGGTGGTTGATCCGATTGACTGCCCGCGCCTCGCGAAGAAAACGCTCGCGGTGGTTGGGATCGAGGCCGAGATCCTGGCGAAGGATTTTGATCGCGCTCAGGCGATCGATCATCACGTGCCGCGCCAAGTAGACGGCCGACATGCCGCCTGCACCGAGGCGCCGGATCAGCCTGAATCGTCCGGCGATCGTGCGACCGAGGTAAGGGTCGGTGGCTTTCTTGAGCCCGACTCCGTCGAGCGGACAAAACGCGCCGTCGTCAGGATAAAGCTCGGCGCAGCTCGGACAGATTTTCATCGTGCGCGGCCCTTGAGAGGTGCTTTTTTATATATCAGACCGCGACCGGACCGCCGAAGAGCCCAAAAAAACGCAACGCCCACACGACCATCTCCAGCACCACCGCCACGACGAGCCCCGAGAAAATGAATTTTCCGAAGCGACCTTGGCTGAGGCACTGCGTCGACCCCTCGCGCGCGACGAGAAAAATCGCACGCGCCGCGACCAGCCCGATCAACAGGAAAACGAACGGGGCAACCGGATTGAAATGCAGTGCCGCTACGACGTCGAGATGAAGTAGCGCCCACACCGATCGGGTCGAGCCGCACGCCGGGCAAGGAACGTGAAAAAACTCCGCGAGCGGGCAGCGCACGCGCACGACGAGCAAGAACAGGCCAAACAAGCCCACTCCGGCAGCCGCACCTGCCGCGCGACCGAGAAAAGCCTTCGAAAAAGGCTCGCGTGCCGACGTCGGTTGGTTTCGATTTAACATCTCGCTGGAGTATGCGATGCTCGCGCGGCGCTAGGGGGTCAACCCCGGGGGCCCCCGAAGCGAAGGAAGACGTCCGCGTCAGGGAATCGAAGCGTTTTAAGCCACGTCGATGGCGCGCAAATACCTGGAGATACGAAGCCTATGATCAGCGCAAACGAAAGCATTCAGACTCAAGGCGGTTACGGCCCCCCCGGTGGCGGCGGTTTTCCCCCGGGTGGCGGCGGCGGCGGCGGTTTTCCCCCGGGTGGCGGCGGCGGCGGTTATGGCGGTCCCCCACAAGGCGGACCCCCCGGCGGCGGCGGGTACGGCGGACCTCCCCAGGGCGGACCTCCGGGCGGCGGCGGGTACGGCGGACCTCCTCAGGGCGGACCTCCGGGCGGCGGCGGTTATGGCGGTCCCCCACAAGGCGGACCCCCCGGCGGCGGCGGATACGGCGGACCTCCTCAGGGCGGCGGCTACGGCGGTCCCCCGCAAGGCGGACCCCCGGGCGGTTACGGCGCTCCCCCTCCGCAAGGTTTCGGCCCCCCCGGCGGCGGATTTCCTCCTCCCGGCGGCCCCATGATGCCGGGCGCGGGCGGCGACGTGAACACTACGTTGCCTCTCATTCTCAGCATCGTGCAGCTTGTGCTGTGCTGCAATGTGTTCTTCGGCATCCCCGCCTTGATCTTCGCGATCCAGGCTGGAAGCGCGAAGAAGACGGGCGATCTCGAGACCGCGCGCAAGAAGGTGAAGACTGCCTTCATCATCATGGGAGTCGGCTGGGCGCTCGAAGTCATCGTCGGCGTCATCCAGGCCATCCTCGGCGCGATGAGCAACTGACCAACTGACGAAGCAGCTGAGACCAAAGCCCGCGCGGCAGTAAGCGCACGGAGGTTTCGAACGAGGAGGGTGCCACGAGGCGCCTTCCTTTTTCTTTTATGGACGCGCGACCGTGCACTCGAGCGCGTTACGGACTTCGCTTCCCACGCTCACCCCAACGCGGCTCGCGCTGGGAGCGCCGGTGAAGCGAGCAATGACCCACGACTCGACGTGACGCGGAGATGCCCATGTCGTGTGATCGCTCGAAACCTCGCGCGCGATCGTCTTGACGTCTGCCACACGCACTTCGATTGCCTCGACGCACACGCGGGTCTGGGACCAGCGGACGCGCGCGAAGCTCGGGGTGTCCTCTTCGGCGTGCATTCCGCCGCCACCAATTTTCACCCACGGGCGCACCGTCTGAACGATCGCCCGCCACCCGCCCGGGTCTGCCCTGCATGCCGGATCGTCGGACGACACGAGCGTAGACCAGGAAGCGAGGGGCACCGCCGCGGACCCCGGGATCAAGAGCAGCGCAGGGTCGGTGACCGACGCGGGCGTGCCCCCCGATGGCGTACGCAGAACGCCGAGCTCACCGCGCGGACCGACCGCGAGAGCATCGGGATTCGCGGGATAGAGGGTGGCGCTCACTGGGGCCGGTAGCTCGAACAGATCCGCCACGCCGGACGCCGTCCACTTGATCACGTGCTCCGCTCCATCTGGATCGAGCTCGAGCATCGCCGTGTCGTCGCCTCCGAGCGCGACCGCGCTCACCGGCATCGATTCGTCGCTCTTTCGCACACGGAGCGCCACACGCGCTCGAACGACCGGGCCCGAGCGCAGGACGCCCACCAGCCCCGCAGCGCCAAAAAAAGCCAGGTCGCTCGGTGATGCGGGATCGGTCTCGAGAAGTGGAGTAAGGCCGGTAACCGCCGTCGGATCCTCCCCGAGAACGTCCGCCGCGCTGAGCCCGATGGCGCGCGCCGCGCTCACGACGTCGCTCACGCCGAAGCTCGTCCTGCGCACCGCACCGCTGGGATCGAAGGGAGAGACGAACATTACGGGCCGCCTTAGCGCGCGCGCGTCCTTCACTGGCCCGACCACCACGAGATGAGCGTCGTTCGTCGACATGGAGTACCCGTGGAAGAGCGCGCGCGGAGCAGCCTCCTCCCGCGAAGGACTGGGATCGACGCTGTGCGGCGGGTTGAGAGGGACCCGCGCGAAGAGCGTGCGCACGAACTCGTAGCTCGTGTCGTCGGTGTTGGAGGCGATCCTGCTGGCGCCGAGCCCGAGGTCCTCCGGGCTCACGGGGCCGCGTACCGCCGAGGTCGATCGGACGTCGCCCGTCACTTTGCAGATGATCTGCGGCAGCGTCCCCGCGGACAGAATCGGCGCGCTCGCGGCGACGGTCGGCCGGGCCTCCACGTGAGGGGCGGTCGGCACCCAGCCAATGCGGTACCACCCGCCGAGATCGCAGCCCACGGCAGAGCACATGCGCGGCTCCGAGAAGCGGTCGCTCTCGGTGCTGAGCGGCGCCGCGACCTCGGTCCACGACGACCCGCGATCGAGCGTCTGCCACATGCGGCCTTCCTTGGTGCGGGCCAGGGCGTACGGGCCGGAAAAAGCCTGGCGCTCGAAGCCGAAGGCCGCAACGGCGATCTGACCATTGACCGCAACCTCCGCGGAGCCGCCGTCGGTCCAGCCGCGCAAGGTTCCCTGCGGCGTCGCCGACCACACCCGATCGATGACCCGCAACGTCTCGCGATCAGATTTTTTGTGCGGACGGAATTCGGGAAAGTTGCGGGCGCCCGCGGGGACGGACTCCATGTTCCACGGGTGAATTTCCCCGGTGCGAGCGTCGATCGTCCCCACGCTCGGTTGGGTGAGGATCCCGTACGCGCCGCCGTCCGCGCGCGGCACCCAGCGTCCGACGTCCACGGCCGGTCCGCCGCCGTCGCCGTTCTCGAGGTCGTATTCTTGCCAGCTTCCCGTCGCGCTGCGAACACACGTGACGAGGCGTGAGGCTTTCGCGCGCGTGCAGGGGCCACCGAAGGCGAGCGAGCCATCATCGGATCCGTAGAAGACACCTGGCGCGGTGAACGTCTGTTCGATGAGTGGCGCCTTGTCTCCGAAGACGTGCGAGGCAACAAAGCTCGCGCCCCCGTTCGGACGCGTGCATGCGACGATTACGTCATCCTGCGCGCGCAGGGCTTCGCACGTCGCATCGGGCGGCAGACGCCCGGGCGCAACGCTCACGAGCTCTCCTGTCGCGAGGTTCACGTTCACGAGATTTCCGTCGGACACCACGAGCGCCGTCGCCTCGTCGAGCGGCAATCCAAGGCGTATCGCGCGGCGAATCGGCGCTTCGTTCGCGTTCCATCGGGGATCTTTCGGCCGAAGTACGGACGGCTTCACCTCGGGCGCTTTGTCGAACGCCGTAAGGGTCCCACCCGGATCGACGCGCGACACGTGACCACTGAGCGGCTTCAGCCACAGCGCATCCTCCGCGACGAGGACACCCGGCGCGGCCCCGGGAAGCTGGGCGGTCACGTCGATCCAGTGCTCACCGCGATCGACGGTGATCATCGTCGAGCCAAACTCGGTGACCGCCGCCGCACGACCGTCCGTCAGGGCCGCCACGTCCACGATGCCCACCGGGCTCGCAGGCGAAGGCGCACCGCTCCTCGGGTCGATCGACCACCGTTCACCGTTCGAGCCGCGGACCAAGAGCGCCTTGGGCCCAAAGGACACGGAGGCGATCGCGTCGGGCATCGCGGCGAGCGGCTTCAGCGCCCCATCGAAGCTCTCGCTCGTGTAGAGCGTGCGATCATTCCAGAAGAGAAACCCGCCTCCCATCGATCCCGGCAGGCGATCGGCGCCCACGAGCGCGGGCGCTGCGATTTCTTTCGCGAAGCGCGTCCCACCGGCGCCCGCGATCAAGCGAAGCCCGTCTAAGAGTGCGCCGTTCCCCGTTTTTCCGAGCGGCATGACCACCATGGGTGCGGCGCGCGAGAACGCCGGATCGGCCACGACGTACTGGAGAGCCTCCGGCGCGATGTCGGGCGCGGTGCCAGCATCAAACGTGGCCTCCCCGCGCGGTGCATCGATCGCGACCCGCTCTTCGTGGGCGCACGAGGACACGCCCAGCGCTGCCACGGTCGCCAGATGCGCGAGTACAGCCCCTCGTTTTCGCATCGCCCCGATTGTAACGGATGAGACGGTCAAGGGTTTTGAAAGTTCCGCCCGTTTTAGCCTATGTTTCGCTGACGCCGATCCGCGGCGGGACGTTAACCGTCAACCCTTTTGCATGGAGCGGCGCAGTTGACCGGACTTTGGCGACGCGTTGCCATGATGACCGCGGGGGTGGTCGTCCTCGTGGGCCTCGCCGTCCTCGTCTCGCGCGGGAAGGCGGGCGCGGCGGCGGACCCTTTTCGTCCGGCGGATCCGGCCCAGGTTCTCGAGCACCTCGCGGCGGGCGCGTCTGATCCCACTTCGCGCGAGCTTGCCGAGCTGCGGAAGGAGCTCGAAGCTGACCCGAGGAACGTCAACGTCGCCACGACGTTCGCGCGTCGAAACATCGAGGAAGGGCGGGCTCGGTCCGATCCCCGCTACCTGGGACACGCGCAGGCCGCGCTCGCGCCCTGGTGGAACGAGCCTTCTCCGCCGCCGTCCGTGCTCCTTCTTCGGGCGACGATTCGCCAGAGCGTCCACGAGTTCGACAGCGCTCTCAAAGATCTCGATCAACTTCTGACGCTCACACCGGGGGATGCGCAGGCGTGGCTTACGCGCTCGATCGTCCTCAGCGTCCGCGGTGATTATGCGGAGGCCAGTCGGAGCTGTGCGCCGCTTGCGCGCCTCGCAGGGGACCTCGTCACGTCGCAGTGCCTTGCTTCGGTGGAGAGCCTCACTGGGCACGCGAAAGAGGCATACCTCCGGCTCGGACGCGCGTCTGAGCGTGCGCATGTCGAGGCGTCGGATCGCTCCGAGCGCGCCTGGATTGCGTCATCTCTCGGTGAAATCGCCATTCGCGCAGGAGACGACGCGGGGGGAGAAAGAAGGTACGACGAAGCCCTCGCGCTCAATCCGTCGGATGCGTACACGCTTGCGGCCAAGGCCGATCTCCTCCTCGACGCGGGACGCGCGCGCGAAGCCGTCGCTCCCCTGCGTGATCGCGAGAACGACGATGCGCTCCTTCTGCGTCTGGCACTCGCGGAGCAAGCCTCGGGAGATCCTTCGGCCGCGAAGCACGTGGAGATGCTCGGTGCGCGCTTCGCTGCGAGCCAGGCGCGGGGTGACGTCGTCCATCGGCGCGAGCAGGCGCGTTTTCAGCTCGCGCTTCGCCACGACCCAGCCTCGGCCCTCACCCTCGCGCGCGCCAACTGGGACGTGCAGAAAGAGCCGTGGGACGCGCGCATTTTTCTCGAGAGCGCCCTAGCCGCAGGCGATCCGACCGCGGCGAACGTCGTCGCTGAGTTTCTGACCAAGAGCGGCGCGGAGGAGCCGCGTCTCGTGGCGCTCGTCCGGAAGGTGCGCGGCCAGTGAGCAAGCACGCATGCATCGCGGCCATCGTTTTTTTCGCCTGCTTCGTGACGGCGGGAAACGCGTGGGCGCACAAGCCGAGCGACAGCTACCTCACGTTGTCGGTAACCTCGGAGCGCATCGACGCCCGCTGGGATCTTGCCCTTCGCGATCTGGAGTACGCACTACACATCGACGAGAACGGAGACGGCAACATCACCTGGGGCGAGCTCGAGCGCGAACGTCCGCGCATCGAAGCCTACGCATTCTCTCGGCTCAGCGTCCGCGGCGACGGCGTCGAGTGCACGAAGGTCCCGAGCGACGAGCGTGTCGTCGAGCATTCGGACGGGTCCTACGCGGTGCTCCGCTTCTCGCTCACTTGTCACGAATCGCCTAGAAATATAGCGGTTTCGTACAACCTGCTCTTCGACCTCGACCCTCAGCACCGCGGCCTTCTCGATCTCGTCACTCCCGACAACGCGCGGACGGCGATCTTCACGATCAGCTCGCGCGACCAGACGTTCGAGCTCGCGGCGAGCGGGAAGACCGCCTCCTTCACCTCCGCCATCCGGGACGGCATCACCCATATCTGGCAGGGAATCGATCACCTTCTCTTCCTTCTCGCGCTTCTCCTCCCCTCCGTCATGACGCGCGAAAACGGGCAGTGGAAGCCGGTCGCCAGTTTCCGCCCTGCCTTTCGCGACGTCCTCGGCATCGTCACCGCGTTCACGATCGCCCACTCGATCACCCTGAGCTTGGCGGCGCTCGACGTGGTTCGCCTACCATCGCGCATCGTCGAGTCGGGGATCGCGGCGTCGGTCGTCCTCGCTGCGCTCAACAATCTCTACCCCGTGCTGCGCGGCGAACGATGGTCGGCGGCGTTCGCACTCGGGCTCCTCCACGGGTTCGGATTTTCCGCAGTCCTCGTCGATCTAGGCCTGCCCCGAAGCCAGCTCGTGGGCGTCCTCTTCGGCTTCAACGTGGGGGTGGAGATCGGTCAATTCGCGGTCGTCGCGGCGTTTCTTCCCGTTGCCTACTTCACGCGATCGCAGCCGATTTACAGGCGCGTTGGCCTCATCGGCGGCTCGGCGGTCATCGCCCTCGTGGCGACGATCTGGTTCGTGGAGCGAGCCTTCGCAGTGAAGCTGATCTCGTAGCTAGAGCTTGCTGAAGATCTGTGCGGCCTTCTTCGAGGCCGCTTCGGAGAGAGCTGTCTTGCGCGCGGGCTGACGGATCGTGAGCGTGGTCTTTTTGTTTATGAAGATCTCGCGATTGGGCACGACCGCAAGCGCTTTCAGCGACGAGTCGCGACCCGCTTTGGCCGCCGCCTCGTCAACGTACTCACATGCGCTGAAGGCCATTTCGTTGTCCGTCTTTGCGCCGAGGCAGAACTTCGCCCCAAATACCGAGGCAACGTGCTGCTGCTTTTCGGTGAGCGCGAAGCCCGCCTTCTCGAGCGCCGCATAGACGTCCTCCGCCTTGGGGGTGCCCGTGATGCGATCGCGCTGCTCGGAAAGAAGCTTGTCGCCGACGCTGAACACCGGTTGGATGGGAGGGACGCTCGGTTGGGCGATGGGGACCGCGCTGACTATCACGGGCGGCGCGCTGTCCGTCACCACCTGGACGCTCGGCGTGGGCTTGCTGCATCCGCCAATCGTGAAGACAGCGAGGAGTGCGTGAAGAGCGAACGTACGACGCATTGAGATGAATCCTTTCAAAACGTGCCCTTTACCGTACGCATTGCAGGCCTTGCCAGATCAACGAGCTCTGCCGTACCCCGCCCCCTTTGCGCTGCGTGGATCCTCTTTAGTGCAGAAAGGATGCGACCGCGAGACCCCGTCGCGCGTTCTGTCTTTCATCGCAGCAGCGCTCATTCAGCGCAGCGGCGTTCGTCGTTACCCACGCTCACCTAGGAGAATAACATGAAGTTTCGAACCATTGGCTGTGCTTGTGCAACAGCGGCTGTGTTCGCCCTGCTAGGGCAGAGCACGATCGCCCAGGCATCGAGCCACCGCGAAGCGCCCTTCATCACCAAGAGTCCCAAAGTGGACGGCACGGATTTCTACCTGTTCAACAGCTACGACCCGCTGCGCCCCAACTTCGTGACGGCCATCGCCAACTACCAGCCGCTCCAAGAGCCGATGGGCGGACCCAACTACTTCACCATGGATCCGGAAGCGCTCTACGAGATTCACATCGACAACAGCGCTGACGGCATCGAGGATCTGACCTTTCAGTTTCGTTTCTCTAACCCGCTCGCCAACGGTGGCGCCGGCGTAGCGCTTCCGATCGGCCCCGACGGCGGCACCATGAACGTGGGGATCCCTCTCGTCATCGCCGGGCCGGTCAACGGCACTGATCCATTCCTCGGCGCAGGCAGCGTCAACAACATCAACGTCAACGAGACGTACACGGTCAACGTGGTGCGCGGCAATCGCCGCACCGGCGTATCCAAGCCTGTTACCAACGTCGCGGGTGGCGGCGCCGTCTTCACGAAACCCATCGACAACATCGGAAAGAAAGCCTTCAGCCTCGTTGGAGGATCACCCGAAACGTCGGGGTACGCGGCGTACGCCAATCAGTACATCTACGACGTGAACATTCCGGACTGCGCGACACCGGCCAAGATGTTCGTGGGCCAGCGCGCGGAGTCGTTCGCGATCAACCTCGGCACGGTCTTCGACCTGATCGACGCTCCCCTCAGCACGGTGACCGACCCGACACTTCGCGGTGCCGTAGCCAATCCCATCGCCGGAAAAAACATCACGAGCCTCGCACTCGAGGTGCCCGTCGACTGCTTGCGCACGGGAGCGACCGGCACCGCCGCAATGATCGGCGGATGGACGACGGCCAGCGTCCGGCAGGCGCGGGCGATCAATCCGCAATCGACGTACGCTACGCCGTCACGCGAAGGCGGGGCGTGGGCGCAGGTCTCGCGGCTCGGCATGCCGCTCACCAACGAGGTGGTAATCGGTGTCGCCGACAAGGATCGCTGGAACTCGAGCGAGCCCAAGGACGACGCGCAGTTCCTCAAGTACGTCACGAACCCGACGCTACCCAAGCTGATCGAGCTCATCTACGGGGTCGCGAACGCGCCCGCACCGAGCGTATTTCCACGCGCAGATCTCGTTGCCGTCTTCCTCACCGGCTACCAAGACGCCGGGATCAACTTGAACAAGAACGGCGCCACGGCGGAGTACCTCCGCCTCAACACCGCGCTTGCGGCCACGGCGGCGGCATCGCAAAATAACCTCGGCGCCGCGGGCTGCTTCACGGCCGCGACGGCGACGGTCCGCCCGGTCGTCGACGCCAGCGCTGCAAACACGGCCTGCGATCCCGCGGGCTTCCCGAACGGACGCCGACCGGGCGACGACATCGTCGACATCGCCCTTCGCGTAGTCATGGGGCGACTCCTCACGACCACTGAAGCGCCTACGGGCCCTGCTCCGTTGCACGACGCCGTGCTTCAGGACCAGAGCCAATTCAACACGAAATTTCCCTACCTGAAGACGCCCACGGGCGGGTCGTGAGGCCAAGATGAAGACGCTCCACACATTATTCGTCTCGGGCGTCGTGCTCTGCATGGGCGCGATCACCGTCGGCTGCGGTGGCGACGACACGAGCGACACCAAGACGGACGCCGGCGGCGATGTCGTCACGTCTGACAGCGGACCGGCCGACGGCAGCACCTCGGACGCAAACGACGGCGGCGGGCCGCAGGAGTTCACCGAGTTCGTCAAAGGACTGATCTTGACGCAGACCTCCGACAAGACGCTGCCCACGACGACGGAGGACAAGACCTTCATCGACAGTCACAACGGTAACGCGTTCCCTCCATCGTTTTTCCCGTAGAGAGATCGCGCATCCACAAAAGCAATCGGCCGGCCGCTTCGAAACGCGACCGGCCGATTCTCTTTTGTGCGCGGGGACTACTTCACCGGAGGCGGCATCGGCGGCTGGCCGTCCGGCTGGATGCACGACGAGAGATCGAAGAAGAGGAATGCGAGCGCTTTTTCCTGCGCGGAAAGGGTCTTCGAGCAACCGGCGGGGAACGTGTCGTCGATCACGCCGCCGGACGCGCTGATGTGCATGTCGCCGTGGACGACCTTGCCGCACTGATCGGCGGGGGCCGCGGCGACGGGCGTGTTGAAGCTGAGGTACTTCGTCGAGATACCCATGCCGTCGGTGACCCATCCGGTGGTCTTCATCGCGGTGACTTTACCGACGTCGTCCATGGGACTGTTGAGAGGCATCTCGCCGTGCGGAGTGACCCCTTGCGCGGTGAGCCAATCCGCAAGCGCCGCACCTTTCGGGAAGGTGGTGTTGATCTTGTACGGCGCGCCGCTCCCGCCGGCCATTCCGTCGCCTTGCCAATCGGCAGTCGACTGGAATGCGGCCGAGCCGAACTGCGCCCAAGCGTAGTGGTAATGCGAGCCAAAGACACGCCCGCCATTGTTTGCGTACGTCTCCATCGCCGCCAGCGCTGGCGCCGGCTTCGTCTCGAGATGCGTGTCGCACTCACAATTGAGAAGCAAGATGTCGTACGCCTTCATCTTCGCAGCGTCACTCCACAGCGCTTGCGCGGGCGGAGCGTTGTTCGGCGAGGGCACGGGCGGAGACGCATTGGCCGACCCCGTGTAGAGGTGAACCCGCTTCGCATCGGTGTCGCCGGCGAACCCGTATTCGCTCGCCTCAACGCCAATTTTCGGGAGGATGCAGCCGAGCGGATCGCAACCGCCGGTGGTGATCGCGATCTTCGGAATGCTGCCTTCGCTCTGGTTCTTGGGCAGACGCGTCATCTGCGGATCGGTGAGCTTCGTCTCCATGCACTCGACGACGTTCGGAACCGTGATCTGACGACGCCACTTTCCGACCTGGAACACGAGCGGGATGTTCTTCCCCACCGGTACGTTCTTGAGGCTGAATTTGCCCGTGGCGTCGCTCAGCGTGGTGACCACTGGAGAGCCCGAGACCTGCGCGCCGCACTTGTCGCACGTCGCACCGTTCGGGATCGGATCGAGCGGCGCGTTCGGAACGTAGACGATGACGTTGTAGAGAGCGAGGGTGCCGTTCGGCGCGTACGCGGTACCCGAGAGGGTCGTGGTGAGGCCCGCTCCGCAATCCTTTTGCTGGCACTGGAGGCCTTTGCACCCGGGCTTCGGGCCACCACCGGCGTCACCGAAGGTCGGATTTCCGGCTTCGTCGAGGAGGCCGCCGCCGTCCATGGTGCCGTCGTCGAAACCGGACGTGCGTGAGCTTCCGCAGCCCGTGCTCGCGCCCGGCCCGAGGAGGACGAAGCCGATTGCCACTAAAGAAGCTGAAACCAGGCTACCTGCATGACGCATTGAGCAACTCCTTGTCGGGGCAAAACCGCAACGGGGGGGTTGACGGGATGTAGCACGATTCTAGACGACGCCGAGAACGGCGAGATAAGCGGCGCGTACCTCGCTGGTGACTGCCACATAGTGAGCAAGCAGGGCTTCACTCGCCGATCCGCGGGGGCCGTCGCGCATTCCTACGCGGCGGGCGAGGATGGCGAGGCCCGGCGCTCCTTCTTCAATCAACTGGCTGCTCGTCGCGTGATGAACGCGTACGCGCTGCTCGAGCTGGCGAAGAAAGCGGTAGCCGTCGCGAAGCGGAGCGGCGAGCTGAGGGTCGAGGTAGCCGAACGTCTCGAGCGCGGTGATCGCGGCCTCGGTGTCGGCGGTGCGCACTCGGGGGTCGGGGCCAAATTTCATTTGGAGCCACTGGGTCGCGAACTCTACGTCGACGAGACCGCCACGACCGACTTTGAGATCGTAACGCGCGCGTCCCGAGCCACCACTCCGCTCACCGGCGAGCTCCTTCTCCATCCGCATGCGCAGATGATGAATTTTCTCCGGGGGAGGAGCGCCACGCTCGTACGCCGCCGTGCGGGCCACGGCTTCGACACGCAATCCAAGCTCGGCATCCCCGGCGCAGAAACGGGCCTTCACGAGGGCTTGCCTTTCCCAGTCTTCCGCGCGCTCCTGGTACGCGGCGAAGGCATCGACGGAAACCACGAGAAGGCCCTGATTTCCCGAGGGACGGAGGCGCGTGTCGAGATCGTATCCTGGGCCTTCGCCGTGCGGCGTGCCGAGCAGACGCAGGACGCGCTGGGCCACGCGAATGAAGCGCTCCTGCGCGTTCTCCTCGCCGAGCTCGTCGTAGACGAAGAAGAGATCGAGGTCGGATCCGTAGCCGATCTCGCGCCCTCCGAGCTTGCCCATGGCCACTACGGCGAGGCCGTGATCCTCAGCCCTCCCTTTTTCGCGCAACGCGAAGCGCGTGGCGTGCGCCAAGGTGGCATCGGCGAGCGCGCTGAGCGCGAAGGTGCACTCGCGTGTACCGAGCTCCCCGGCGAGATCAGCCAGCCCGACCTCCATGGTCACCCGCCGTTTGGCGCGGCGGAGCGCCCCTACGAACTCGTCCGGATCGTCGGCGACGGACGGAAGGAGCGCCGTCACTTCGTCATCCACCGCCTTTTTCGCGCTCGCCGGATCCGGCGCACCGGAGCCGAAAAGAAGTCGATCGACGAGCTCGGGATGCCCGACCGCAGACTCACCGAGAAAGGCGCTTGCCCCAAAGAGCCCGGCGAGCCTCCGCGTCGCCCGAGGATCTTCGGCGAGCGCGCGCACGTAAACGCTCGGCGTAAGAAGCCGCGCGAAGAACGCCGCCATCAAGCGCGTCGCTTGGTCCGGATCCGCCGCTTCGGAGAGCGCTTCGAGGAGGAGTGGCGCGAGCTCGGGGTAGTGATCGCGCGACGCGGCGCCAAGGGGAGCGTCCGGACGGCACGAAAGAGACAGAAGATGGCGCGAAAGATCCGGCGAGGCCGTGGTGCCGAAGCGGGTGGGAAGCCAGGCGAGAACCGCGCTCTCGTCCAGCGAGTCGAGGGCGAGAAAAAATTTCTCGAGTGACGCCGCCCCTTCTTTCGGAGGCGCCCCCGAGGTGAGAGACGCCAGGCGAGCGCCGACCCGCGTGCGCGTTCGTTCCAGGTCCGCTTCGAGCTCCGTGCGCCCTGCGAAACCGAGGGATCGAGCCATTTTGCCGAG
The DNA here is from genome assembly GCA_043747615.1 of Myxococcales bacterium. Taxonomy (GTDB): domain Bacteria; phylum Myxococcota_A; class Polyangia; order Polyangiales; family Polyangiaceae; genus JAYTOU01. The sequence continues at coordinate 142,982 of JAYTOU010000091.1, forward strand.
CAACGCGTCGTCGGTGGGAAGAGCGTGCGTCTGGAGACCAGTCGCGAACTGGATGCGGTGCTCGAGCCGGCGCAGGACGAGGTACGCGTCGCCGACTTCCCTCGCCTCGTGATCCGTGACGTAGCCGCGACTGCGCAGACGGCGGAGCGCGTCGAGCGTGTTCGTGCTTCGCACCTTCGGCTCGCGCCCCCCCCAGATCAACTGGAGCGCTTGCACGAAGAATTCCGCTTCGCGAATGCCGCCCGGACCGAGCTTGAGATCACGCGCCGGATCATCGCTCAGCTCTGCTCTGCCGCGCACGAGAAGGGCGAGCATCTCGTCGGCGATCTTCGGATTCACGTTGCGCCGCCAGATGAAAGGCGAGAGCGCCTCGAGCACCCGCTCGCCGAACGGGAGATCGCCGGCGACCGGCCGCGCCCGAACGAACGCCGCGCGCTCCCAGGTGCGCCCCCACGCTTCGTAGTAGCGCTCCGCCGCGGTCAGCGCGTTCACGAGGGCGCCCCGCGAACCCTCCGGCCGCAATCGCCAGTCGACCCGCCACACGATGCCCGCCTCGAGCGGCTCCTCCATCGTCGTCGTCATACGCTGAGCGATCCGCGCAAAATACTCGTGCAGCGTGAGGTCGGTAGGCTGGCCTTCTTTTTCCACCACGCCTTCGTCGGTCTCGTAGAAAGGAATGAGATCGACGTCGCTCCCGGCGTTGAGCTCGCGCCCGCCGAGCTTGCCCATGCCCATGATGACGAACTCGCACCGTCCACCCGCGGCGTTCTTGGCGAGCCCGAAGCGAGACTCGGCCCACAGTGCGGCTTCGCGGAGCGCGATGTCGAGGCACACGTCGGCAAGATCGGACAGCTCGCGCGCAGTGACGTCGACGTCGCTTCCTACGCCGGGAAGGAGCTCGCGCGCGGCAATGCGCATCTTTTCCCGGTTCGCAAATCGCCTTAGATTTGCCCGCACTGCGTCGGTGTCGGAGAGATTACCGATCGTGGCGAGGGCACGCCGTCGGTAGGTTCGCGGATCGCGCGGACCGAGCCCCGAACGCGCCACGGTGAGCACGTCCTCGGGCCAGCGAAGAAGCGCCGGACCGAGCGCCGGATAAGCGCTGTCGAGGAGTACCGCCAGATCGATCGCTCGCTCGTCCTTGAGAGGCAGAAAGCGCTGCCGAATTTCTTCGACGTCGCCGGCGGCGATCGCCTCGGCAAGAATGCGTACGTTCGCCGTCACCTCTATACGCTCGGGCCCCACAGGCGAAACATCATGAGCACGGACCAGTTCAGCAAGGCGTGGGAGACGATGCCGGGGACGAGGCGGCCGTTCTGCAGGCGAGCGAGAGCGCCCCAGACGAAGCCTCCACCGACGGCGGCGACCACGAGCACCGGATTGAGCCCCGCCACCGGATCGCGGAGCGCCCACATCGTCGGCACCTGGGCGAACGCATACGGGACGATCGCGTAGAGCCACGCCGTGCGCGAGCCGATCCTCTCGGCGATGAGTCTGGTCACCAATCCGCGCCACAGCACCTCGTCGGCGATGGCCATCACGATGAGCGTGCCCGCCACGTAGACCGGGTGCGCTCGAAGAATCAGCGGGTTTCCGAGCTGCAAGTAGAGGCGCGCGAGCCAGCTCTCGCGATCGGATCCCGTCGGCGCGAGGAGCTTCGTCGCACCGTAGGAGGCCGTGAAGAGGACGAGCGTCGCCAAAAATCCAGCCGTGAAATCTCCCCACGTCGGGCGAATCCAATCGAGGAGCTCACCGTCCCGATGGGCACGCCATCCGCCGAGCGCCGCGAGCACGATGCTGGGCACGCTCACGATGAGCACGAAGGAGAGAAGCCCGGCTCGCTCGAGCTGGAACCCGAGGTAGGACGCGACGGCAGCCACCGAGGTCACGATCACCAGCCAAAGAGCCGTCCGCACGCGCCATCCGGTACCACGAGCTTTTACTCCGCTCCAGGCTTACATTCCGCATCACAAGACGTGTCCGCGCCCTACCGAAACGAGAACGAGAGCCTTCGCGCGGAAAACGAGCGTCTTCGAGGAGAGCTCCGCCTTCGTTCACGAACGCATCTCTTGCCGGCCGTCGCTCTCGTCTTCGCCGACGGAGTTGCCTTCATTCTGTTGAGGCCGTGGCTGAACGAGGGGAGTGACGCGAAATTTTGGGCTGCGATCGCCGCCCTCGTGGTCATCGCCGTCGCCGCCATCGTCAGCGCATTCGGATTCAAATCACCAAGCAGGAGCTGAGGAAGAACCCAATGGACCGATTCAACACGAACATGGACACCCGTGGCTTGAAGCGCTTTTTGGCTGCCGCCGGCGTTCTACTGCTCGTTCTCTTCGCAGGCTGTGGAATGACGACCCGCATCGACGCCGGTCACGTCGGCATCCGGGTGAAGCTCGCGGGGAGCGATCGCGGCATCCAGGACATGCCCGTCGTCACCGGTTGGGTCTTCTACAATCCGATCACGGAGCAGATCGTGATCTTCCCCACCAGCGTGCAGAACGTGGTGTGGACCCAGAGCACGCACGAAGGAAAAGCCTTCGACGAATCGATCACCTTCTCGTCGAACGAAGGGGTGAACGTCACCGGCGACATCGGCCTCTCCTTCCACATCGAGCCCAGCCTCGCGCCCAAGCTCTATGGTCGCTTTCGTCAGAACGATCTCGCGCTCCTCGCCGACGGCTACGTGCGAAACACCGTGCGCGAGGCCTTCAACGACGTTGGCTCTCGCATGCCGGTGCAAGAAATCTATGGCTCGGGAAAGTCGAAGATGCTGAGGGACGTGACCGAGCGCATGCGCGATGTTCTCGGGAAAGACGGCTTCGTGATCGATCAGCTGACGATCAACGGCGCGCTCCGTCTTCCGCAGAACGTGGCCGACGCGATCAACCGCGCAATGGAAGCCACGCAGAACGCCATCCAGAGCGAGAACCGCGTACGTCAAGTGCGCGCCGAAGCCGACCAGGCCGTCACCCAGGCTCGCGGCGCGGCGGAAGCAGCTCGCCAAAAGGCGCAAGGCGACGGCGACGCCATTCTCATTCGCGCCCGCTCCGAGGCGCGCGCCAACGAGGTCATTCGTTTGTCGACCAGTCCCGCCGTCCTGCAGTACCGCGCGCTCGAGCACTGGGACGGAAAGCTCCCGACGTACAACGGGGGCGGGCAGATGCCCCTTCTCACGTTCGATGCATCGAAGCTCGGCGCCGGAATGGACGAGACCGCTCGGGAGAAGCGCCTGAAGGAGCTCTTGAAGGAAGAGGATGCCAACGCCCAGGAGAAACCTGCGGCTGCCGCACCCGCTCCGGTGGTGTCTCCGACGCCCGCAAAATAGAGGCTTCTGAAAGTGGTTTGACGACGCGTAGGGCCCGGGCTATACGCCCAGGGCGAGTCGGGTCTTCGCGTAGCCACCTCCTGAAAAGGAAGCGCCTGCAGAAGACCGGCCGCGAAAGAGGGGCGTCGCGTCGGGGGGACCATGAGGGTTCGCTGGCCGAAAGATGCCCGGAGCAAATCCCCGGATCGGAAGATCCTCGGGGGATACCTGGAAAGAGAAACAATGACGTTTACCGAAGCCGCTGCAGAGGTCCTACGCCTCGCCGGCAAAGCATTGCACTACAAAGAGATCACGGAGCTCGCGATCGAGAAGAATCTTCTCTCGCACGTGGGTAAGAGCCCGGAGGTCACGATGGGCGCGCGCCTCGCTGCGCTCCTCAAGAAAGAGGACAAGACAAACCCCATCGTCCGCGTGAAGCCGGGCGTTTTCGCGCTCCGAGACTGGGACGAAAAGGGCAAGGGGAAGAAAGCGGCCAAGGGCGCGTCTGCGTCGGACGACGACGACGCGGGCGAAGGCGGAGACGAGATCAACGCGCTCGAGGTGGAAGCCGCCACGCGCGAGCCCGCTCCCCGGCCAAACAGCTCACGTCACCTCATCGAGGACGACGAAGACGACCGCCCGATCGTGTCGGGGGAAGACGCTCTTCGCGCCGACCTCGCCGCACGCGGTGCCGAGCTCTTCGACGACGAAGACGACGACGATCAGCCCATTCTCGCGGGCCCCGGCACCTCCACCACGACGACCACCATTGGCGGCGCGCCGGGAGCGGAAGGCGCGGCAGGAGAAGGCGGTCGCAGGCGTCGGCGTCGCCGACGTCGAGGTCGCGGGGGATCAGCCGGCGAAGGCTTCGTCGGCGGCGAGCGCACCTCGTCCCCGCGCATCGACGGTCAGCCCGCCCGCGACGGTGGCCAGAGCCGGGACAGCGGGCGCGACGGCCAATCAGGGCAGTCGCGCGATCAAGGCGGACGCGATGGACAATCACGCGATGGACAATCACGCGATGGACAGATTCAGCCCCAGCAAATCACCTCGCTGGACGGTGACTCCGACTCGATGCGTGATCCGCTCGCGCCGTCACCCCGTCCGATGGTCCGCGATCGCCACCAGATCATGTCGGGAGGTGCCCCGAGTGGCATCGACGTCCCGGTCGGCGAAGGCGAAGAGCTCGTGGGACGTGAGCTCGCCGATGCGACGATCATGGTGCTCAGATCACATCTCATCAGCTGAACATAACGTTGCAGTGCAGTATATAGTTTAGTATCCCGTACATCTCACTCTATAGTATGATGCTTAGACAGCGCTCCTTGACTTCCGATGTTTTGAATTGAATTAAATTGATTTCAGACGTGGGTCATGTCCAGACATAGATAGCTGATATGATGACAACCTGTAAGGACAGCTGCATGCATCCTCTGTATGTCTGCACTGAGCCACAATCAACTAGAAGGGTCCGATGAGATACTGTAGCTTGCTTGATTGGCTGAGTAGCTGACTTGGTGGTATCAGTCTCAATAACAATGTCAGTCGACTCCGCTGTCACCCCCACTGCTGCTGCTCTTGTCACTCTCCATCACTGCTGTGCGAATCGTGTGTGCGCTGTGACTGTGTCTCTGACTAT
>JAYTOU010000092.1:0-23610 GCA_043747615.1 Myxococcales bacterium
TTCCGCCCTCGCGGATGGCTGGCTGAGGGCGATCGGCGCGCCTCAAAAATGGGGAAATCTAGTTGTCGTCCGTGGGGAGATGTAATTGTCGCTCAGCAGACGGCCGCTAACCGAGCCGATCGTCAGGGCTTCGCAGATGCCGGCGGAGGAGCGCTAGTGGCTGTCGCAAGCTCATGGATCGCGACGAGCTGGGCGGCGAGCGAATCGCTGAGCAGCTTCTCCATCGCGCTCACGTCGACACTTCCTTGCTTCCAAGCCGAATCCGCCAAGTCCAGCGCTGCGTAGTAGGGATGTTTGTTCGCCGCAATTCGCTCGGGAATGGTGACCGTGCCTGGTAATCGGAGACCGAGTCTCGTGCAGAGCACGAGGTATGAGACCGCGCGAGAGGTTCTCCCATTCCCGTCGTTGAACGGGTGGATCCAGTTCAATCGCCACATCAAGTAGGCCGACAAATGAACGGGCGAAGACGACCAGTTATCAGCGACGTATTCACACATTTCGTCGACGTACTGGGGCACATCTTCTGCCGGCGGTGGCTGGTGAGCCGTGCCGGAAATGCCGATCGGGCCAAGACGAAACGCGCCGGGCGAAGGCATAAGGCCCTCTACCGCGTAGCGATTTAGTTCCATCATGGTCGACGGGCGCAGCCGATAGGGGTTCGCTCCTTTGGCGATGGCCGAATCGATCAGTTCGACCATTCGATCGAATTGCCGGAGCCCGTTCTCGGCTTCCCGGAGAGCCTCCTCCTCGGGAGTGAGGTTGGCTAGTACCGGTATTTCCCCGGGAATGCTGGAGCGATCACTTCCGCTCATGCTCGAGCTTGCGGGCTGCAGCGTCGACTGTCTCGCGGGTGACGCGCGAGTTTTCGATGTTGGCATTCCCGAAAGCGAAACTTCGCCGTTGCTGCTCTTCTTCCGTCGGAGTCATGACTGCACGGCGCGCCGCCTCGATCATTTCGTCCAAGTTCATCGGTCGCTCCTGTGTGGGGCCTGAACGTTTGTCAGGGCAGCCAGAATGACATAGTTCCATTCATCTTCGCCAGCAAGTGGGGTTCTGAATGGGATGGAGCAGTTTCCGGAAGGCATGAGGTTGTAACGGCTCGTCTTTCAGGCGGCGACGGCGGCGTCACTTTTTTCTAATGCCAGCATTGCCTTTGGTGCGGCGAGTTCGTGGTGGCGATCAAGACCCGCCTGCTGCGTCCGATAGATCGCGCAGCGGGTGCCCCTCCGTCGTCCGATCGACGTAGCGGCCCTCGTATCCAAGAAGGCGCAGAAAAACGCGGTCGAACAACGTCCGATACGCGTTCCCGAACCGAGCTAGGTTTTCCAATTCTTCTTCGGCTCCCGCTCCATGCGCGGAGCGATGACGAGCGTCGAGCGCTGCTTTCTCACGCTTGCCGACCGTTAGCTTGATTTCATCGAAGAAGGCCCGGAGTTGCACCGTGAACCCCATGCGGTTCGCCCCAGCGAGCGTTCTCCCGATTTCGTCCGCGGCCCCCTTCTCCTGAAGGCGCTTCTGGAGCTCGGCGATCAGGTCTCCAGTGATTGCATCAAACGCGTCCTTCGACATGTGAAGGCCCTTGCTCTTCGAACGAGTCGAGGAGAACCAGTTCCGTTTCAACGCTTCGACCGCGGCGGCAAAAATTGGGAGATCGATTGATGCCGGAGACTCCTTCGCGATCCAGTAGCTCCAGAGCGCGTCGCTGAGCCCGAGTGGCTCGCGAGCGGCGAGATAGCGCGGGACGAGATCGACGAGGAGCAACTCGAGAGCTGCGCCGTCATAGTGGAACGGCACCGGAGGGTGGTCGGCGCTGCGGCACAGCGTTCGAATGTTTGAGCCCCACGGATTGACGGACTCCTCCTCTATGACCGATCCCGTCGGATCGAAAGTGGTGGAGCCCACACGCATCATGCGACGGCCGAGAACGAAGGAGACGATCTCTCCCAGCGCGCTTCGCGTTTCCAAGTCAGGAAAGGGCGCTAGGAAGTCGAGGCTCACCGCGCGTAAGTCGCCGGCTGCGTGTTCCTCGGGAACCTGGGAGAGAGCGAAGCGTAACCCCGGCGCATCCACAACAATGTGGTCCCACGCGCCTCCGAGTCCGCCGCCTCCTGGGAGATCAACAGTCTGGAACTTCCGCTCTCGCGCGAAGGATGTTGCGCGACGCCTCGTGGTCCTGTTCGTGAAGCGGATGTGCGTCGCGCCATTGATGTACCAATCGGACATCCAGGCGGGTGCCAGAAGCGCCTCCGAGTCCGGCAGTTCATTGATGCCCAGGACAAGCTTATTTGCCCACGTCCGACGTAGGCGGAATGGCGACCCGCGTTGCGTGAAGCGAGATTCGCGTCCGGTCATCACAAGCGACGATGGGACGTGCTCTAGGTGCATTTTGAGGTCGAGCCGGGCCCCATATGCGTCGAACGAGGTCTCGACGGCAGGGTAGAACGCGCCAAGCGGGATGGCGTCTTGCTCCTCGCGCCGACGCCCGAGCTCCGGCGAATCCTTGAGCACTCCCTCGGCAACGAGTGTGAGCTGAAGGTTATCGTCGCGAGCAATCGTGACCTTTGTGACGCCCGGCATGAACGGGGGCGCTGGGAATTTTGCGCATTCTACGACGAGCGGCCTTGCCGCCGCCTCCCACTCAATCGCCTGTTCAAGGAAAGGCTCGCTCATGTCCGCTCCTGATCGGGCGTCGTGCCCTGTGATCGCACTCTGCCATCTTCGAACCCGTGGCGTATGACTCGTACGCGCTGAGTGGGTCCGAACGGACCTCGTCACCTGAGTGTTGCCGCCACCGGCTGCCGCCCTTTGATCGCATCCGAGTTGCGATTTACCCATGAATTGTGCGTCCTCAAGCGGATTACTTATCCGCTCAAGAGTCTCGGCGCGGCTTCTATCGCTTCAGAGACACCGCTTCTACGCCCGGTAGCGTGATAAAATTTCAGAATGCGAAAACCTGCTGTCGCCCTCGCGTTTTGTCTGGTCGCTTCGTTCGCGCTGGGCGCGCAAGGCCAGCCCACCGGGCAACGGTCGGCGCTTCAATTTCGATGGGAAATGGATGTGACCTATCCGGACAACGAACGGAAATCGTTCGCCGTCATGCCTGATGGCGCACAAATTCCCATCCGCTCGAGCAGCTGGAAATGCTTCTATCCGGCGATTCAAAGCACCGTGGACGCGGACGCATACGTGGAAACGATGCACGTGCAATGCGACACGGCCGCGGGCGCATCAATGCCGGTTGTGGTGCTGTGCGGCAGGAAGGATGCGACGGCCATCTCAGGTGCTGAAGCCTTCGTGATCTTCGATCCAAAGACGAGCGCAAGGCATGCTGTTCACGTGACTTGCAAGCCAAGACCGTGAACGTCGAACGCGTCATCACCAGAACCTAAAGGTTAGGGTGCACGCGGCTTGGGACTGGATCGTGACGGTGCTCTTGTCCCAGGCGGTGACGAGGGTCCCGTTGTAGCCGCCCGTGTTCCACACCACGGCATACTCCGTGGGAATGCGCCCTAGATTGTGCTTGATGACGATGCTCTGCCCCGCAGTAAAGGGGATCGGCGCGGTCTTGTAGCTCGTCATGGGAGCGCCGAGGTTCGTGATCCTGGCCTGCTGGATCGCGTCCTGCCCGGCGAAGTGGGCGACGAGGCCGCCACCGGTGCGCATGACGATCGATTGCTTCGACGGTTTGATCGGCATCAGCGGACTCCCGCAAGTCGCTTGAAGGCCTCTTCGAGCAATTCCAACTGCCGTGCGATGCCGGCACGTGCCTCCGCGTCGAACGCGCTTGGATCCTTCGATTCCACCGTTCGCGTCAGCCGTGTGATCAGCGCTTTTCCTAGTGCGTCTGCCTGCTTTTTCATTTTCTGGTCTCCTTCGTTGGTGTCAGTCGATTGGTGAGGCGTTCTCGAAGCTCTGGATTGTTCGCGGTCGACTTGAAGAGAGCGTCCGCAAGCGCGGCGGCGAGCTCCTCTTCGCCGAGGGCCGATGCGTCGCGGTGCTTCTCGATGACGGGGCGTTCCTTGCGCGCCCACCGTTGCGGGAACCTGCGTTCCAAAAGCCAGGCTGCGCACTGCCAGGTCTTCCCCTCGAGCGCGGCCGATCGGATGCACTGGACTAACGCGAGCTCGCCGTCAGCTTCGGCCCTTTTTATTCGCACGGAAAACTCGGAATACGGCTCTTCACCGCTGCGCCCGCGCGCGAGCCAATGACAAAGTGTGTCGGGATGGATGCCGGCGGACCGTGCGGCCGTGGACCTAGCGTTCCCTTCGCGAAGTGCGGCGATCACGCGTTGCGCCGTGACGTCGTCGAGCTTGGTAGGCCTAGCCACGAGGGGCCCCCATCGGGTCCAGTACCCGTCGGAGGTGGCACTCGATACCGCCTGTTTCTGGCTCGAGAGCCACCGTCTCTCGGTCGCTTAGACGATTCGCGTTAGACGATCGCGGCGATGCGGGAACGGCTTTCGCGCACTTGGCGGAGTCGGCGGGCGACTCGATGCCGGCGATGCGTCGGAACGCACGAAGCGGGAGGACGGCGAGCGGTTCGCCACCGGTCTCGCTCATCACGACGCACGGCACGTCGCCAGGGTCACCGTACTTGGCGGCTTGTAAGAGCGCCGAGGTGACGATCTTTGGAAGCTTCGCCCGCGTCTTCACCTCGACAGTCAGGCGGACGCCGCAAGGGAGCGTGACCGGCTCGACGTCGGGCGCCGACTCGTAGCGCGCACGGAGTACCCGACGGGAGCCGAGTAGGTCCGCGGCCTGGCGCTCACGCCGGGCGGCACGTGCATGGGGGCGCGCCATCTACTCGTCCACCGCGCTGAGGTTGAAGAAGTTCGTGTACTCGCGATCGAACCCGAGCTTGGCCATGCCGTCGGGCCCGTTCCGTTGCTTGGCGATGATGATCTCCGCGAGGTTGTCGCGGTACTTGTGCCCGCCCGTGTCGCGCTTCGCGTAGTAGTCCTCGCGGTAGATGAACGAGATCCGGTCGGCGTCCTGCTCGATGGCGCCCGACTCGCGAAGGTGTCGGAGCTGCGGGCGCTTGTCCTTTTCCTTCTCCGCCTCTCGGCTCACTTGAACGAGCGCCATCACCGGGATCTTCATGTCCATCGCGAGGAGCTTCAGACCGCGCGAGGCCTCGGCTACGTCTTGCTCGCGGTTGGCGCGCCTCTGCAGCGGGCGGAGTAGCCCGAGGTGGTCGACGATGATGAGCCCAAGGCGCTTCTTCTGGCGCTCGAGTTGGACGCGGAGGCGGCGCGCCTTTGAGATGATGTCGAGCACTGACATGCTCGGTGTGTCGTCGATGAACATCGGAGCGGGGAAGCCCGCGATCTCCATTCCCGCCGTCTGAAAACGGTTCCATTCGCTTTGCGAGAGCTCGCCCCGCTGCGCTCTCATCACGTCTATCTTTCCGCGTGCGCATACCATCCGGAGCGCGCACTGCTTCCGAGGCATCTCCATCGAGAAGACACCGACCCCATCGCCGTTGCTGGCGACGTTCATTCCCACATTCAGCGCGTACGCCGTTTTTCCCATCCCGGTCCGTGCGGCAACGACGTCGAGATCTCCGGGCTTGAGCCCGCCCGTAAGGCGGTCGACCTTCGCGAAGCCAGTCGAGAGCCCCGCGAGCCCATCACCGCGGGCGCTCGCGGCCATCATGTCGGCAACCACGTCCTTCAGGACCGTTCCCGCTTCGACGGCGCTCGATGCATCGGAGATCTGCGCGAGCTCGAAGACTGCGCGCTCGGTCTCCTCGATGAACGCCTGAGCGTCGCCGTAGTCGTGGTAGGCGCCGACGGTCGCCCGGCGGCACACCTCGGCGAGCTGTCGTATCCGCCACTTGTCCCGAACCGGCTTCCCGTAGGCAACGACGTTCGCGACCGCGGGCGCGGCGCTCAGTACTTCGGTGAGGTAGACGAAGCCGCCCACCTGCGCGATTCGTGACGTGTCCTTCAGCCGCGTGGCGACCGTTAGAATGTCGATCGGCGTGAAGTTCGCCTCGAGCCAGCGCGCGGCCTCGAAGATCCTCGCGTGCGCCTCCGAGTAGAAGTGCTCCGGCTCTAGGAAGCTGAGCTTTCCGAGCGCGGTAGCATCGATCATCACCGCGGAGAGGCACGCGGCTTCAGCGTCGAGATCGTGCGGCGGCGCTAAGCCGTCGTCCGTGCGTCCATTGGTCCGCGATGCGGAGTTGAACGGGATGACCGCTGCCGACGTCATATTGCCCCCGTTGGGCGCCGGCGTTGGTCCATCGCATCGACGGGCATCGCGTGCATGAGGCGCTCGAGCATCGCGTCGATCTGTTGGTGAGGGTTCGCGACAGGCTCTTCGCCTGCCGGTGGTTCCCACTCGGGCGGCGCCGAGACAGGTACCCAGGCGGGATAGTTCTCGGCGGTGATGGGCGAGCGCATCCAGCCACGGAACGCGGCCTCCCAGTCGGCATAGCGGTAATTTTTGGCGATCGCCTTGTCCCGAAAGCCCACGATGACGTCATGCGGGTTCGGCAGGCCCTCGGCTTTGCACATCGCCTCGATGGCCGGCGAGACGGCGAAGTCGTCGGGAAGTGCCGTGAGCACGCGTTTGCGCGGCAGGCTTCTCTTTGTTCCTTTGACTGAGTTCCTTTGTCTTTGTTCCTTTGTAGTCCTCTCCGACCTACCCCCCTTAGTCCTCTCCGGACCATCCCCCTGGTTCCCTCCGACCTGTCCCGCAGTCCTCTCCGGACTAGGTTCCACGACCTGATCGGCAGTTCTCTCCGGACTAGGGTTAGGTCGCTCCGACCTGGGGCGAGTCGTCTCCGGACTCGGAACGGGCGTGAAGCGATACGAGTGCCGCGAGCCTTTTTCTTCGGTGGTTTGAATCAAGTTCAGCCTCTTCAGTTCCTTGATCGCTCGTTTCGTAGCGCTCTCTCCGCAACCCGCGTCGGCGGCGATCGTCTTGATAGAGGGCCAGCATTCGGCCCCAGCGTTCATGCGCAGCACGAGCACCAGCAGCACCGCCTTGGCGGGACCGCGGACGTCTCGCCTGTCGCGAATCGAGTTCAACGCCCTCAGAGGGTTGAAGGGCGCCGGCGGGTCCGTCGTCACCTCCGCGCGCCTCCGTGCTTTCGAACGGGCGGCGTGCTTGCGGCAAGCCTCTGCGAGTACCGCAGTCGCAATCCCGCTAGCGCGACACGGCCCCCGGGAGTTCGATCGTCAAGAAGCGACAGAGCCTCGCGGAGCGTCTCGAGCTCGACCTCGTCAACGGCGCCTGCCGCCGGTGCGTGATTCACCGCGCCCCCGCTTTCGGCACCAGGCCGAGCGCCGCGCGGATCGCGTCGTCATCGTTGGGCGGCCTCTCGGACGGAACCAAGCGCAGAGGGCGTCTTTTCGATCGAGCCATGACGCGATCAGAGGCCGCCTGCGTCATCAGCCGGCATTTCCCCTTCTCGGTGACTCCCTCGTCGCCGGCTCGGAAGGAGATACCCCACTCCCGAAGGAACGTCCCTTTTGTCGGTGCCCACGCGGGGCGCTGGATCTGCGTGTAGACGCGAGGGCCTTCGTCGACCTCCTCGATCTCCGCGAGCTGGGAATCGATCTCCGCAATCTCTGCGAAGAGCTCTGCGCGTCGGCGTAGGAGTGGGACGCGGAGCACTACGCGTTGCGGTACGTTCAAAGTATTTTTCAATGGATCCTCGGGCGAACGTCTTGGCCACACCGGGAAGAAGCGCGGGGCGTTCGCGTCTACGGGTGGAGGTCAGGCCGCGCGCGGCGGATCCGACTGCTGAAGGCCGGAAGTGATGAGCACGTGCGTGCCCCAGCGAATCCCGAGGCCAGCTGCGCCTCGATACAGAGCGTTTCGGCTTACGCGAAGGCGCTCGGAGACAGCCCGTTCGCCCTTGGCGCGAATCTCGTCGCGCAGCTTGTTTTGGAGTTCCTCTGGGAGCGGTGTCCCCGTTGACCGATTGCTCATGCCCTCTATGTCTTGAGGAGGAGAGCAAAAGTGGGAACCGGCTTGCGCGCCGTTGGTTTCCTAGATTCGGCCTAAGGCTCTTTTCGATCCAGCGGAGGCCAGTCGATCGGCTTCACGCCGTTCCTCTCCAACATGTCCCAGTAGAATGCAGCGCTCCCCTTCTTCTTGCGCTTGCGAAGCTTCGTCAACCGTTTGCGGTGTTTCCGGAAATATCCAAGGACCGTCTCCCCGGCCTTCGGCTCCACCGAGTGCTCTAGCAAGATGCTGATCGACGTGAGCTCGTCGACCGTTGGACACCGATCGCGCCCAAGCCCGAGGAACCCCCAATTATCGACGTAGCGGATCAAGCGCACATCCCGGCTCCACCAGCGCTTCTCTGCGTAGCATTCAAGGGCGCCACCGTGGATCCCGAGGAGCGGATCGACATGGTCGCCGACCCACTCAACAAAGCCGCTCTGAGGTTCCGTCCGCGAGTGCTTCCGCCAGTGTGCGACGGCCTCGGTTAGCACCTTTCTCAAGCGAGCAGCGACCTTGGCGTCGGCGTTCCAACCCGAATAATCCCAGTCCTCACCGATCCAGCCCTTGAACGTGCTCTCGATGACCTCGGACCATAGCCCGCCCGTCGAATCTTCAAATTGAGCTTGGGCGAAAGCGCGGATCGCTGCGCGAGCCTCCGCGATGCCGGTGAGTTTGCGCTTACCCGCACCCCGTCGACGGATTGCGTCCGGCTCGGGCACGCTCACCGATGCAGCGAGCGTGTCTAGGAAATCGGGGTCAGTTCCCAGCAGGTCCTTTTTCTTCTTCTTCAGATTCCGAATGTGGCCGCGGGCGATAGTCCGCGCGAGTGCGCCAATACTTGCGACAGGCACTCCTGCTTGGCGCTTACGCAGAAGGGTCTCGATCGTTGCCGAACCGATCTCTTCTTGCGCGTCCTTCGCGAGGCCCTTCGAGGCAGCCTCGCCTTCAGCGACTCCCCGGGCCGCGGCGAGCGCCAGATCCTTCTCCGATGTTCGTCCCTTACTCGTGAGCATTCGTGGCGGGGGAAACCCGTGGGAACCAGCCTGAACCACCACACAAGATAGCATCATCGGTCACCCCTGCGGGTGCGCTCGGTTGCCAAATCCACCACCGGCGCACGCTCACCACCGAGGCCGGTCACAAGCCGTTCGAGGGCGTCCGTCGCCACCTTCATGGCCTGAACGTCACCCACTACAGCAGCGTCCCGGACGGCGTCGGAGAGTGCCCCGATCAGACGCTCTCGCGGGCTCGAAGTGGTGGCTGCAGGTGGCGGCGGGGACTCCGACGGTGGGTCACGTCTGACATCGACCTCAGTCATTTCCCGGCTTTTGTAGGCGGTCAGCTCTCGTTGCGGCCCAGGCTCAGAATTTTGATTCCGCTTATCGTGGTTCGAATCCACGCGCTGGAACCAATCCGATCAGCCCGCGTACGGCGGTGGATCGCCGTACACGCGGGTGTGGCTCAAGGCGCGGAAGTGTTGCTCGAGGTGGTGGGCACACTCGTGGCTGGCACGGTCGCGCTCGTGGTCGTTGTGTTCTGCACGTATGGTTCCGTCACGCTGGTGCGGCCGCGCGCGACGCGTCGACCGCCGATATCGAAGCGCGCCTCGAGGCCCGCTGTTGCCATGATGTTCACGCGCGGATCCGCGATGGTAGTGGAGCCGCCGGAATCTCGCGACTGCCACAAGTACAAGTTCGAGCTTCCGCCAATCACCGGCGCGATTGCGACGTCCTCCGAGACACGCATGTCGAGGCCAAGCGAGAGCCGTGCGAGCTCGAAGCCATGACGGACGAAGTCGTTGCCGGCGCCATCGCGCAGCTCCCACATGGCGCGGTAACCGAAGCCGACGCGAACGAACGGGTCCACGCGATCATAGGGGTTGAAGTGAACGGTGATGTCGGGGCCTGCGCCGACGGCGCGCCCTCCTGCGCGTGAGCTCACGCCGTTCGTTACGTCTTTGCCGGAGCTGAACTCTGAATACATGCCCGTCATGCCAATCGCGACACGGGGCGTTAGCCGGTAGGCAATACCTAGGCTCGGCGCGATCGCGGATCGCGCGAAGTCGCGAACATCGGCCCCCTTCGCGACTTCGCCGAACGGCTCCGCGTACGCGAGGCCCGGAGTCAGCTCTAAGGCCCGCTGAGGGGCCCTCACGTGGCCGCGGAAGTACCCGTCGTCCCTGCGCTCTTGCGCCGACGCCGTCGCGGCCACCGACAGCGCCGCCACCGCGCCAACCATCACCGAGATCAAGTTGCCTTGAAGCATGGTGTCTCCCTTTCGTTCCCTTCCCCCGTTCTGTGTCGGTCGTTAGAGCACGCTGCGTACCAGTTACCGATCGCCTGGAAAAATCCCAGCGGCGCTCGGTGCAGCATCTTCGCGCGCTGCAGCTCCGGATGGGTTTCGGCACGTGGCCTGTTGCCACAGTTGTAGAGCGTTGCCGTCACACGATAGAGACCGGAGTCGGCGCTAATCGTGGTGAAGCCGCAGCGCTCGCTAGGGCGGCTGCCGGGCACGTGTGGTGCATCGCCAGCGCTTGTGACGAGCACCTCCGATGAGGCGAATGCAACGACCCGGTTCCACCACCGCTTAGATCGTCTCTTTCGTCGCGCATCGAACGTGGGCTCCGCCGACGCGGAGATCGTCGAGGGTCACTACCGCGGCATCCCCTTCCTCACAATCGCCCCGCCGACGTCGGTGCGCCTCGAGTCGATCGCTAGCTGGATGCTCCCCACACACCGCGCGATGACGAAGCTCGTCGATTTCGGTCGCGACTGTGCGGAGCGCGCCCTGTCCGCCCGCACGCTCGGAGGCGAGCCAGCGCGCGCCCACAGACCCACCGTCGCGGTGACGCAGGCTCCTGCGGAGCGAGACCCCCGCTGACCGACGTTCGTGACGGGGGCACCGATTCACTGGCGCGACGTGCGGCGAACCGGCGTAGTAAGCTCCCGATCATGGATTCGACGCACTCACTACTTCTGACGATCCACATCGTGGGCTTCGGCCTGTGGCTCGGAAATCTGTTCGCGATCGCGACCACGCTCATAGAACGCGACGTCCTCGCCGAGGCTGGTGTGAAGACCGTGATCGCCCAACTCGCGAAGAAGATGGCGCGCGTCGCGGACATCGGCGCGCTTATCGCAATCGTCGGCGGTGTGGCCCTGATTGCGACCGCGCCGGGCTACTACCTGCACCAACCGTGGCTCCACATGAAGCTGACCCTCGTGGTCGGGCTCCTCGGCGTCCACGGATTTCTGCGCATGAAGGTGAAGCGCGCGACGCAAGGACAGGGAATGTTTCCGCGCCCGATCATAGGAATGATGACCCTCCTCGCCGTCAGCATCGTCGCCCTCGCCTTCTTCAAGCCGCTTCAGCGCTGAAGCGGCGGATCTCGAACGGGGCTCACCGGCGGATTCTGCACAGGCTCTTCGACGGGCGCCGGCGACGGTAGATCCGGTTGGGGGCTCGGCTGCGGTGGGACGGGTGTGCCAGGCGAATGGGTCATGAGAGGTTTGATGTCGGAGCGGCCAGGTAGGTGCCGCTCGAGCAAGTGACCGGGAGACGTCTTGAAGTATGTTGAGCTGCCTCGATGAGAATACCCCGGTCGTCGCGGTTCCCGCTTCTCGTCGCACGTTCACCGTCGTCCGCTTCTCCGACGGCGCGAAGACCTACACGGACATGGATTTTTCCAAGCCGAGCGCAGCTCCCAACACCGACCCTGGAACGACCGGCAAACAATCGGAGCTTTGCATTGCCCAAGGCATCGAGATGAGCACCGACCAGGACATCACGGCGCGGCCGAGCGCGGACGATGCCCAGGATTCCTGCGTGCTCATCGTCACCGACGTTGGCGCGGAGAGCCTTGCCCGCGAGCTCGAGCGCCGAAAGTTCGTGCCTACGGTGGTGGCCGACGGAGCCCTCGCGATCGACGCGCTGGTGCGAAACAGGTTTGACCTGCTCTTCATCGATGCCGAGCTTACTGGGCTGGAGGCAAACGATCTGGTGAGCGTGGTGCGCGCGTATGACCTCCAGGTGGCGATCATTCTCTTGTCGAGCCGACCGCCGCCCCAGAAGGCGGGACCCCTCGAGTACTTGCGGAAGCCCGTCTCGTCCACCGCCGTCGACGCGCTGCTGGCGCGGATCAAAGCCAAGCGCCTCGCACGCCGCACGGAGCGAACGGAGTTCATCCCGGAGCCCCCGAGCAGCGGCGCCGTTCGCACCACGAATTTCCAGCGCGCGCTCGAACAGCTCTGGATCGCCTTCCAACCGATCGTGAGCGACGAAGGGCGAAGAGTATTCGGCTACGAAGCGTTGATGCGTAGCCACGAACCGACGATGAGGTCTCCGCTCGAGATTCTGGAGGCCGCGGAGAAGCTCGATCGCTTGCCGGAGCTAGGCCGCCGAGTGCACGGTCTCGCGGCCGCCACGTTCTCCGGAGCGCCTGACGACACGACACTCTTCGTGAAGCTGCACGCGCGCGATCTCCTCGATCCGGGTCTCTACGACAACACGTCGCCCCTCGCGGCAATGGCCGATCGAGTGGTGCTCGAGCTCACCGAACGCGCAACGCTCGAGCAAATCGGAGAGGTCCGGCCCCGTCTCAGCGTCCTGCGCTACCAGGGGTTCCGCGTAGCGATCGACGATCTCGGGACGGGTTACGCGGGGCTCACGAGCTTCGCGTCCGTCGAGCCGGAGTTCGTAAAGTTGGATATGTCGCTCACCCGAAATATTCACAAATCGCCCGTGCGCAGCCGTCTCGTGCAATCGATGCTCGACGTCTGTCGAGACTTGAAGATTCGCGTCGTCGCCGAAGGAATCGAAACCAAGGACGAGCTCGATGCCTTGGTGAAGCTCGATTGCGAGCTATTTCAGGGCTATTTGTTCGCTCGCCCTGCCATGTCGATCTAGTCGACCTACAGCCGTCGTAGCTCTTGTACGAAAAAAAAGAGAATGATCACGACGCCGAACATGCCTTCGACGAGGACGGCGGCAGCGACGGCGGGACCGACGAGCCACGACGCGTAGACGAAGCTCGCGCCGACGACGAACGCCATTCCGGAGATGAAGATGTGGAGGAGCGGAAGCCCGCGCTCGACCCGCTCGCGAGTCGTGTGCACGGCGCTCGTGAACCTCTGGGCGAGGAGTATGAAGACGCCCATCGCCAAGTATGACGCCCCGCCTTTCGCGGATAGAAAGAAGTCGTAGGCGCCATGGACGGCCATCACCGCGAAGAGCGTCTGCGAAAACTCGAACGAATTTTTGTCGGGCTCGCGCGCGAACTCGAAGAGCGCAAGCGAGGTGAGCCCGGTCATCGACATGTGCAGAAAATTCGCCGTGAGAAAGCGCGCCATGGCCGTGGAGAGGTCTTCGTGCTCGAAATAGAGGAGATTTTCCACGGCTGCGAAACCCAAACCGACGAGCGCTCCGCACACCAGCACGTCCAGCTTCGTGATCCACTCGCGGCGAAACCCGCGCAAAAGGAGAGGAAGGAGAGGCACGAAGAGCAGAAGCTTCGAGAGCTCCTCACGAAAGCCGACGCCGAAAAAGAAATAGAGAATGTCGTGGAGCGTCTCGCCGGTGTGCTCGAGGTGGAGGACCGATTCTTGGAGGGCGATGAGGATGTCGGTGGGATAGACGCTGATCATCCCGAGCGCGAAGGCCGCTACGTAGAGGGGACCGCGCACGAACGGACGTTCACCGATCCTCCCGAGGCGAGCGCAGAAGACCAGCCAGGCTAGCCCCGACACGACCGCCAAGATCATCGGTCCCAGGCTGAATCGACCGTGGAACGTGGAGACCCACGACCACCCGAGCGCCCGCCTCCAATCACGGATCTCGACCGCGTAGCGGAAGTGCGTCCACGCGCTCGCCAGTCGATCCACGCGAGGATCCGTGAGTGCCTCGCCGACCGCAGGGAATCCGCCGGTGGCTTCGAGAATCGCGAGCGCCGAGTCGATGTCGTCGTGACGATCGAAGAGCACTCCCTCGCGCAGGTAGCGGCGTGCCGCGGCGTCGTGGCGGGTCAGGTAGAAGGCCTCACGCGCCAGAAGATGATTGGCCCAAGGCATTGGTGGGTCTGCGTCCGCCGCACGCTCCACCTCGAGGCGCTCGTCCTCCGAAACGCGATTGAGCCCGACGTCGTTCCAGTAGTGACCGAGGAGCGCGACGTCGCGAGAGAGATCTTCGCGCTCGAGCAGGACGTCGATCGCATGGTCGCGGACGGTCTCCGCCTTCTTCGGTTTGATGGGAATGAGATCAGGCCGGCCATCCTCGTCGAGCGGCGTGGAGTTCACGTAACGATGAGCATCGAGGAAGGCCACTATGAGCGGCACGGTGACTGCGCCGTGCTCGATCTGGCTAAAATAGAGCGTTTCCGCGTTGCCGTATTTTCCGGCGTGCGCGAGCGCAGCGGCCCGCGCTTCGTTCGTTCGGCGGCTGTGCGCAAGCTTGTTTGCAAGTGCGCCGCACGCCGCGGAGGCAAGCAGAATCAACACCACGAACCATCGCAACCCTCGCGTCATCGTCGTCTACGGGCAGGGAGTGCCGAGCGGAGCAGGAGCAGGGACCGTGGCCGTCCCCCTCCTGACGAGCGAGTCGAAGAAGCACCCGTACTGGTACTTCACGCTGTCGAGCTGTGAGTAAATGGCGTGCGGATCGTAGAGGCCGTCCCCTTCGTACTGCACGACGACCCCGGTGTACGGCAGGCGCGCGAGTGACGTCCGATTTTGCGTGACCGGATAGGTGGCGATCCCCTTCAGCCCGCCGAGGCTCAGCGTGTCTTGCATCGTCGGCCACACGACGTCGCCCGCTTCTTGGTTTCCATAGGCGAGCGCGGCTGCGTCTTGCACCGTGGTCGGAAAGTACGAGTCGCCCTTTCCTACAGCCTGAAAGACGGATCGCGTGGGGTGCGCGGGCAGCGGAAGCTCGGCCAAGCGCGGCATGTACACCATCGGATCAGAGGGCTCGAGCGCCGTCTGCGCGAGGGCCATCGTCGGATGCATGAAGGTGTACGGAACGTGTATTCCGAGGAGGAGACCGAGCTTGCCGGGAAGCATGGGGACGAAGGTCGTCTTCAAGATGAAGTAGCTCCAGTACCCGCCCGCGCCCGTGGGAACGACAGCCTTCACACGGGGTTCGACGGCGCTGATCATGTTCGCGTACATCGCGCCCATCGATTGGCCCTGGGTGAGAACCGGGTCTTCGCGAAAGTGGTACGCCGTCTCGCCTGCGGGGAGAGCCATCCCGGTGCACGTGGTGACGACGGCGGGATCGATGGTGAGCCTTTTGAGAGCGTCGATGAACAAACGTTGTTCGAGGATCCCCTGACGAAAAATATCTCGCAGCGATGCGACGTTGTTGATGTTGAAGTACTCGGGCAGATCTTTGTGGGCTCCGCCGGGATAACGCTGCGGATTGACGGGGAGCGCGCTCGCCGCCATGGCGATCCCGTGCTCGGCAAGCACGTACGACGGCCCCTGCCCGCGCGTATTGCAGCCCGTCTTTCCGTTCCACGTATCCAGTGTCCCATCGGGGCACTTCGTGGCGTCCGTTTCGAGGTGCCACGGACCGCGGTCGGCAATCGCGGTGCTGACCCCGCCCGTTCCGTGGAAGTACACGACGAGAGGGTAACCGCCGGACGGCATGGGCGTCTTCGGAAGCGAGATCGTGATCGGCGCCGTCTCGTCGCGTGTCTTAATGGGAAGACCATCAGCGCCGAACGTGAACGACCCGTCCGTGTCGAATGGTGGCAAGCCTTGCTGGAACTGTGGGTAGGTGACTTGCCCTTGAAGCTCGCAATAGCGGTCGAGGCTCGCCCCGCCCTTCGGATCGACGGCAAGTGAACCGACGTCGACCTTGTACGAAGCGAGCACCTTCGTCGAGAGATCAGAGGTGTCTTTGACCACGTCTCCGGTCGTAAACACGGTGGCTGCGGCCACGTCGGCACTGTGGAGTCCGCGCCCTTCGAGCGTGCTCCACAGCGGCGCAAAGCTCTCGAGCTTGGTGAGTGCCGCGGGCGCACCGAGCAGCCGTCCCTTCGCGTCTTTGAGCGAGCGCATCACCACGAAGGCGTATTGGTGATGCGGCGCGAGAATGAATCCCGGCCTCGGCGCAACGGCGAGCATGTTTTCCGGAAAGTAAGAGTCGGAGGGCGGGGTTGACGCGACGGTCGGAACCAACGCGCCGCCGGCGAGATCGATGAGGAGCACGGGCGACGAGTCGCTGCTTGCGATCGTGGTGTCGATGTCCTGCGGGGTGACGGGAGCGGAAAAACGAAACCAGGCCACGGGCATCTGGGGGAAGCCCGTGCGGTCCATCGCGATGCGTCGGATCCCTTCGAGGATGGTGCTCACGATCGGGTTGGGCACGCCGCTGAGCTCGGGCGTGCCCCTGGGAGTAAGACGCAGATCCGACGGGTAAGGAAAATCGAAGAAGTGCTCGGGCGACTTGAGATCCGCCGCTAGATCGAAGGAAACCACGGTGCTCGGGGGATCGCTCGAGCCCGGCCCACCGCAAGCGCCAAGGGCCGTAATCAGTGCCGCCCAACCCATTCTGTGCATCGCATGACGATAGCGAAGATCACGGACGCTTGGGCGGGATCGGCATCGGGATGAGCCCACTGCGCCGGCCGTGGCGGCGACGATGGCCGTGCGCATGCGAGGATTGTACATCAACGTGGTGAGCGCGCGTCGGCAGGGATAACCTCGCGTCGTGCAGGTGCGTCGGTGGGCTCTTATCGCAGTCGGCGCGGCCATCGCTGTCGGCTGCGCAGCCGCGTGCTTGCCCGATCTCGTCGTCGCGACAATGACTCCACCGCCACTCACCCACCCATGCGGAGACGGCT
Source organism: Myxococcales bacterium (assembly GCA_043747615.1). Taxonomy (GTDB): domain Bacteria; phylum Myxococcota_A; class Polyangia; order Polyangiales; family Polyangiaceae; genus JAYTOU01. Next base: position 16,798 of record JAYTOU010000092.1, read on the forward strand.
TCACGGATCTCGACGCCGGCGAGCAATGCGATCCCGGAGCGAACGCGGCCGACGCAGCTGCGCTCACCATCGGTTGCACGGGCGCGTGCACGATCGCGTGCGAAGGAGGAAAAATCGGTGCGAATGGGCACTGCTACTTCCGCGCTCCTGACGACTCGTTTGCGAGCTCGCCGTGCGGTTCATCGGCGCACGTCGTGACGATCGCAAGCCAAGAGGAGCTCTCGTCGCTGGTCACCATCGTTCCCGAGAGCGAGCCTTTCTGGGTCGGCTTGCTCTTCGACGATGCGAAGACGAAGTACAATTCCGTGAACGATGAGCCCGGATGGAGCGGGGCGTGTGCGGGCTGCTTTGCGATTACCGCGAGCGACGCCGGCTTCGTTCAGGGCGCACCGACCGGCCCTTGCGTCACTGCGACGCTCAACGCTCTTGCCCCGTGGGCGGAGGCTCCTTGCAGCGCAAAGCATCACGTGATCTGCGAGCGCGAGCCACCGGGATCGCTCTCGGATCCATGCGCAGACTTCACGGGAACGGGCGGGTGCGTCAGCCTCCGCGGAACGAAGGATTCGGGAAAGCGTTATCTCTTCGTGTCGGAGCGAGCGACGGCGAGCGAAGCCGACACTCAGTGCCGCAAGCTGAGCGCGGGGAGCTTGGTGGTCTTCGAGTCACGCGAGGAACGTGAGCAATTGATGCGCGAGCTCGCGGAGATGACCCTCCCGCTGCCGCCCTCGAGATTCTGGATCGGCCTTGCGCGGAGCAGCGACGCGGACGCTGGATGGACCTGGGACGATGGCACACCCGCGACTCCGAGCGGCATCTATCCCCTCCCGTGGGCAGACTCGGAGCCCAAGCCGGGCATCGGTGTCGCGCGCGCGTTCGCGGATCGCAATCTGTCGAGCTACGACAGGCAACTCGCGCACGTTTCGGATCAAGCGACCACCCAAGATTCGTACGTTTGCCAGTACCGCTGAGGGTCGGGAGCATACTCTAACCCGATGCCGCGACCGCAAGTCCTCTCCATTCCCGAGCGCCTCGATGCGCACCCTGAGTTTCACGGCAAGGGAGTTTGCATCGCGTTCGTGGACGCCGGATTTTTTGCCCACTCCGATCTCATGCGGCCGGAGCGGCGTATTCGCGCCTTCATGGACACCACCCGCGAGAACGCAGTAGCGAGCGAGTTCTTCTCGCCGCATCCCCGCGCGTGGCACGGGACGATGGCCTCCTGCGCGGCCGCCGGCAACGGTTACGTGTCGGGGCGTCGCTACCGGGGCCTCGCCAGCCAATCGACTGTCGTGCTGATCAAAGCGGCCACCGATGGAGGCAGAATTCTCGGCAAGAACGTCGCTGCGGCCATCCGCGTTCCCTTGCGACACCCCGAGCTCGAGATCCGGGTGATGAACATTTCACTCGGTGTCGAGCCGGATGATCCGGACGCAGCCGACGTCGATGCCGCAGTTCGAGAGGTGACCGCTGCTGGAGTGTCGGTGTTTGCAGCCGCCGGAAACGATCCCGGCAAGCCGCCCGAGCCTCCCGGCTCCGCGAGGGAAGCCATCACCGTCGGCGGCGGAAATGATCACAACACCGAAGACACGGGCGACGACTCCCAGTGGCCTTCGAGCTACGGCGCGCATCATCCTGGTGTAAATAAGCCCGATTTGCTCGCGCCGGCGTGCTGGCTTCCGGCTCCGATGCTCCCCGGCACGCTGCCCGCACGCGAGGCCGGCGCTCTCTTTCAGCTCCTGTCGGTCCTCGAAGAGATCACCGCCGAGCACGCCTACCGCGCAGAGGCGGGCGCCGATGTCGACGGCGACGAGCGAGACGGAGCCTTGGCCTTCGTCGATTCGATCGAGGCGCGCATCGAGCGCGGCAAATACATTTCGGACGATCACCAGCACGTGGACGGCACCTCGTTCGCTTCTCCGATCACGGCGTCGGTGGCCGCGCAGATGCTGGAGGCCGATCCGTCGCTCACCCCGGCGCTCGTTCGGGAAGGGCTCATTTCGACGGCCGAGCCGCTCACGAACGTTCCCGGCGAGATGCAGGGTGCGGGTGTCTTGCGCGCCCGAAAAGCAGTGGAGTGGGCGCACCAACGCGCACAAAAAAGCTAAGCGGGAAAAAAGCTAAGCGGGGGGAGCGTCACTCTGTAGAACGGCACGGTCTTCGTGATCGCGAGGGCGCGTGTCTTCGCTGCCTGGAGGACAGCGCTCCCCACAAGAGACGCCTCGTTCGCAGCGATTTCCCCGGATCCACGAAACGGTAGTAGCCCCCATGGAACTTCCGCAAGGCGCGCGTGTCCACCGAGGGAATGGTTCGGCGTTTTTCGGGCCAGGACTTGGACTTTGCTTGGAGGTCGCTCTCTCAGGCACCATGGCCCGACGTGGCGCTTCCCGACGAACTCGAACAGCGGCTGATCGAGCGCCTCATCGCGCACGACGAGCGCGCGTTCAACGAGCTGGTCAAGCTCTACGAACGCCGGGTGCTCGCGCTCGTCTTGCGCATGCTCGGCAACCGCGCAGAGGCCGAAGATCTCGCGCAAGAAGTGTTCGTCCAAGTCTTCAAGGCCATTGGCACCTTTCGCGGCGAGTCCAAGCTCTCGACGTGGATTTACCGGATCGCGATCAACCTCTGTAAGAACCGCACTAAATACCTCCGCGTGCGCCACACCGACGAGCAAGATGGGCTCGACGGCATCGCCGAGCGCTTGCCACTCGGTGAGGCTCGCGGCGCAAACGTCGGCCAAGTCGAGCGCCCTGACGAGGCCATGGCCGGCAAGCAGATCGAGCAGATCGTGCAGCGGGCGATCCTCCAGATCGAACCAGGCTTTCGGGAGTGCCTCGTTCTGCGAGACGTAGAAGAGCTCAGCTACGAAGAGATCGAGCAGATCACCGGGCTCGCCGCTGGCACCGTAAAAAGCAGGATATTTCGAGCACGCGCCATGTTGCGCGGCATCGTCGAAAAAGAGCTCGGGGAGAAGATCGGATGACCGACGAAGATCAGCTGGAGATCCCGGAAGGCGAGGACGACGACGAGGCGATGCGCGCTCTCCTCAAGCGAGCGGTCGTCGAAGCGCCAATCGCAGCGGAGTCGCCGAGCCTCCTTCCCGGAGTGCAGCGAAGGATCCGCCAGCGCTCACGAGGGAAATTTTTTTCGGATGGCTGGAGCACGTCCCAGACGAGGCTCAGCTACGTCGTGGTCGCGCTGGTGATGCTCATGGTCATCGCCACCGCGTACCTCGCGCTCGGCCCCACGGGCGTCACCTCACGCTGATCGGCATCGGCGTCTCGGTTGTCTCGGGCGCACGTTCGTCAAACGAAGGCAGCGGGAGGCATGCCGTGATGAGCGCCGCCACGAGGGTACCGACTCCGGCGAGGAGCATCGTGAACGGCACCCCGCTGCGCCGCGCGATCTCTCCGCCGACGCTCGCGCCGAACGCCCAGCAGGCAAAAAACAGTACGTTGTAGAGGGCGACGACGCGCGACATGATCCATCGCGGTGTCGAGAGCTGAATGAGGGTGTTCAGCGTAGAGAGCGAGAGCACCCAGCCGAAGCCCGCGGGGGCGAGAAGCAGCGCGGCGATCACAAGCGCCTGGGTGGTGCTCGCGAGGGCAACGGCGGCGGCGTACATGATCATCGCGCCGCAGATCATCGCTCGTGGGCTCCATCGCAATCGCAGGCGGCGCGCGTAGACACCTCCGGCGATGGCCCCGACGCCGAGGGCGCCGACGAGGATCCCGTAGCCGCGCTCGCTGGTGTGGAGCGTGCGCTCGGCGAAGACGGCGAGAAGCGCGGGAACGCTGGCTGCGGCGAGCGCGAAGGCGGTGCCCGGAATCATGAGCGCGCGGTGCTTCGGTGAGCGCCACACATGCACGAAGGCTTCAGCGGTCGCGCGCAGCACCGGCTCGGCCGCGTGTCCCCGCGGCTGTTCCGAGATTCTACGGATGTGAGGGAAGCGCCGGAGCACTTCGATTACGGCGAGGAAGCTGAGCGCGTTGATCGCAAACGCCGCGGCCGGTCCGCTCCACGCGATAATCAAACCGCCGAGCGCCGGCCCCGTAGCTCGCGCGATGTTGAAGGCCACCGAGTTCAGCGTGATGGCCTCGGCCATCTCCCTCCGAGAAACGAGATCCGGAAGAAGCGACTGCCAGGCCGGGGCAGTGAGTGCCGTTCCGACGCCGAAGGCCGCGCTCCCTGCGAGGAGCCACGCGGGACTGGCTCTTCCCCTCCAGGCAATGATGGCGATCACCGCGGCCACGAAAGCCGCCCAGCTCTGGGCGACGAGCAAGATCTTCCGGCGGTCGTAGCGGTCGGCGAGAACGCCCGACGGGAGCATCAGGAGGAACGTCGGGATGGAGAAGAACGTCGTGAGCATCGCCACCGGGAGCGGGCTCTTCGTGAGCGACAGCATCAGCCAGCTCTGGGCGACGTCCTGCACCCACGTCCCCATGTACGAGAAGACCGACGCGATCCACAGGGCTCGAAACGCAGGATGTCGAAGCGGCGACGACGGTGCGTCCATCAGCCTTGCTGGCGTGTTCCCGATTGGCTAGCTGATCCAGCGAGCAAGAATGACGGTGATGTTGTCGGGGCCGCCGTTCTGATTGGCGCGTTCGATCAGCTTCGAGGCAGCTGCTTTGAGATCGGGAGCCTTCGTCGTGATCTCGAGCATCTCTTCGTCCGTCACCGGCCCGGAGAGGCCGTCGGAGCAAAGAAGGTAAATGTCGTCGGCGCGGGGCTGCTCGAACCGCGTGTCGACCTTCACGGTGTCCTTCATTCCGAGCGCGCGAACGATGACGTTCTTGTGCGGGAAGTTGGCGATCTCTTCGGCCGTGAGGCGCTTCATCTTGATGTAGTCATTGAGGAGCGAGTGGTCCTCGGTGACCTGCTCCATGCCGCCATCGCGAATGCGGTAGCCGCGTGAGTCGCCGACGTGGGCCACGTAGACGCCGTCTTCTACGGCGAACATCGAGACGATCGTCGTTCCCATTCCGCGCTGACGTGCGTCGCGCTGGGCGCTCTCGTAGATGCGGAGGTTCGCGAGCTTGATGCCCGTGACCAGGCGATTTTCTTCGTAGCCCTTGGAGCGGTCCATCTTGTAGGGCCAGGTCCGTTCGGGATCGTTCGCCGTGGCGGAGAAAAATTCACGCAAGGAATCGACGGCCATTTGGCTCGCGACTTCGCCCGACGCGTGACCGCCCATTCCATCAGCGACGATGTAGAGACCACTGTCCTCGAGGATCGAGAAATTGTCCTCGTTGTGGTTTCTCTTCATCCCGACGTTGGTCTCGCCGGCTACTTCGATTCTGAGCTGTGCGCCCAATGGTCACCCTCTGTCGGTCCGCTCGCGAGACTAGGGGAAACGAAAGCGACCGTCCACCTTGTCTACGGGGCAGCGCGGAGGACGACGGTGACCTCTTTCAATTTTTCTCCGTCGAGAACGAGGAGCTTTACCGATTCGCCGATGGCGTGCTTGCTGATCTGCTCGGCGAGCCGTTCGGGGCTGTCCACGGGGTGAGCATCTACCGCCACGATGAGGTGGCCCTTGGTGCGCTCGGGGTTGCTCTTGAGCCCGCCCTTTTCCGCGGGGCTGCCGGGAGCAACGGCCATCACCCGTACGCCACGGGTCGAGCCAGAGGCATCGGGATCTCCCTGGATGCCGAGCCACGCCGACGGCGAAACCGCGTTCATAGGCGTGAGCACGAGGAAATTGCGAATGTTGGCGATCGGCGCTCCGAAGACTGCCGGCGTGCAGGCCCCGGCGTCCGGTGCCGCTTGGGCCCCTTTGCAAGCCCGCACGAAAATCCCGAGCACGTTCCCCGAAGCATCGAGGATGGGCGCGCCTGCCGCAGGGGCTCCGCTGCGAAGCTCGACATCGAGGGCGTTCGCGAGCTCGCCGCCTTCTTTTGTGTGCCCGTCGATGCGACCCTTCACATGGGCGACGACCGGCGACGGCTTCCCTCCGCTCGGGAGAAATACTTTCAGATCACCGATCGTCGGATCGGCATCGCTCGCCCGGAGGCCGTCCATCCATTTGCCTGAAAGCGGCACCAAAAGAGCCAGATCCCACACTTTGTCGCGGTGACCGACGCGCACGTGGACCACGTGACCGTCGGAGTAGCGGACGTCGGCTTGATCGACCGTGCCGAGCGCTGAGAGCGCGGTGAGAACGCGTCCGTCGCCGGAGAGCACGGTGCCCACGCCGACGACCTTACCTTCACGTTCGACGGTCACGATCCCGCGTCGCATGGCTTGATCGACCGCGGCGTCGCCAGCAAGTAGCCCGCCGAGGGGCACCTTTGCCGCGAGAGTGGCGGGGGTCCCCGGCACGGGCGCCGCGGGATCACCGCCAGGCAGCGAAGGGAGCGGCGGGCCCGCGTTCGCGCTGAAGGCGAAGAGCACGACGGCGGGAGCGAGGAGGCGGGGGACGAAAGAATGTCGATCTCTCATATCCGCCCATGATAGCAATCCGGCCGACCATGAGCACCCCGCACGACGAAACCAGCCCGTCCGAGTCCGCCCACCACGCGCCCGCGCCTCTTCCCGAGCCGCCGACGCCCATGTGGCTACCTGCGCTTGGAGGGGCTCTTTTCTTGATCGCCGGGATCTGGTGGGCAGTTACGCCGAGCGCCAAGGTGCCGTCCGAAGAGGCGGTGAGCACCGCCGCTGCGAACACCGCTGACGCCGGCGTAGGCCAAATCAAGCGTCCCTAGGCGTTAGTAGCCGCCGCCCTGCGGGCCTTGCGGACCGCCGTATCCACCGCCGCCGCCTTGCGGACCTTGCGGACCGCCGTATCCACCGCCGCCGCCTTGCGGACCTTGC
>JAYTOU010000093.1:0-105338 GCA_043747615.1 Myxococcales bacterium
CGGACCTTGCGGACCGCCGTACCCACCGCCGCCGCCTTGCGGACCTTGCGGACCGCCGTATCCACCGCCGCCGCCTTGCGGACCTTGCGGACCGCCGTATCCACCGCCGCCGCCTTGCGGACCTTGCGGACCGCCGTATCCACCGCCGCCTTGCGGACCTTGCGGACCGCCGTACCCGCCGCCTTGCGGGGGACCGTAACCGCCGCCTTGCGGGGGACCGTAACCGCCGCCACCTTGCGGAGGGTATCCGCCGCCCGGAGGTGCGTAGCCGCCACCACCGTAGCCGCCGGGATCATAACCGCTCGAGGTCGTGCCGCGGCCCGTGAGGCGAACGAAGACGATGGCGAGAGCGACCCAGAAGATCGAGATCGTCGCGTAGACGCCGATGCAGCAAGCGACGAGACCTACCATGGCCACGACGATGCCGAGGAGGGACAGGAGAAAAAGCTTTCCCTTGTGCCCCATCGTCGCCTGCCAGCTCGCCTTCATGGCGTCGATCGGGCCCATGTCCGCGTCGACGACGAAGAACTGCGAGTACATCAGACCGAGACCGAGGATCACGCCGGGCACGATGAAGAATACGTAGCCAATCACGACGGCGAACAACATCAGGAAGAGCGTCGCCAGCAGCTGCGGGAACTTACCCGTCTTAGAGAAGAGATCGCCGAACTGCGGCGAGCCTCCGCGCGCAACGGTGAGCCAGATCGTGATGAGACCGCCCTGGAGGAGCGCCTGAAGGCAAAGCCCAATGAGCATGAAGACTGCGTACATTCCCCAGTACACGCCGGAGTTCGGCTCGATGACGCGCGCCGCGACGAGGCCGCTCGGGATCTGCCCAGGGAGCCCGGCCATGATTGCCGTCAGGAAATAGGATCCGAACAGAACGCCCCAGCAGCGCTTGAAGCCCTCGAAGGCGAGGCTGAACACTTCACCGATGTCCCACGGCTGCGGACCCCCGCCGTAATTCTGAGGCCCTTGCTGCGGGGGGGGTGCGGCTTGCGGTGCGGCGTACGGATTGTAGTTCACGGGTAGATCCTCTCGGCGTGTCGGGTCGGGAAAGCGAAAATATGCGAACGCGGGGACGAACGTACGACAATCGCATGGTATCGACCACGAGATGCGAACGCGGTTCGCCCCATCTCCAACCGGCGATCTCCACCTCGGAGGCGCGTTCGTCGCCTTGGCCTCGTGGCACATGGCTCGGCGCGCGGCAGGAACCTTCGTCATTCGGATGGAAGATCTCGACACGCCGCGCGTCGTTCGAGGATCGGCCGACCGTATTTTGGAAGATCTGGCGTGGCTCGGGCTCTCCTTCGACGGGCCGCTCGTGGTGCAATCGGAGCGCTCGAGCCTCTACGAAGAGGCACTGGGCACTCTGCAGATGCGCGGCCTCACATACGTGTGCGATTGCTCGCGGTCGGAGATCGCGCGCGAGGCGAGCGCGCCTCACGAAGGAGAAGAATCGGTTTATCCGGGGACGTGCAGCGCGAAGCCGACGGATCGCGAGCTGAAGAGAGCAGGTGCGGTCCGCCTCCGCGTGCCCAATGAAGTCGTTCGCGTGAATGATGCGCTGATGGATCCGATCGCTCAACATTTGGCGGCTTCCGTAGGCGATTTCGTGTTGAAGCGCGGCGATGGAATTTTTGCTTACCAGCTCGCGGTGACCCTCGACGACCTGGCGATGGAGGTGACCGACGTCATTCGCGGCGCCGATCTCTTAGCGTCGACACCGAGGCAGGTGCATCTCGCGACGCTCCTCGGAGCGAAGCCTCCGCGCTACTGGCACCTGCCGCTCGTCGTCGACGCCAACGGAGAGCGCATCGCCAAGCGAGCTCCCGGCGCGCACGTGCGCGGGCTCCGCGAGGCGGGCGTGTCGCGCGAAGAGATCCTGGGTGAGCTCGCGCATGCCTTGGGAATCACCGACACATCAGGCCCATCTGGGCTCGATGCGCTGCTTCGCCGTCCGTCGCTAACGAGAGTGCCGCGATCTCCATGGAAGATCCCGGCGCGCTGGCAGCAGCTCTAGACCATCACTAGCTCGCCCGAAGCGACAGATACACACCGACGGCGACGCTGACGATCGCTGCGAGCACCCAGGCCATCGCCCAGCCGCGACGCTCGAAGAGACCCGGCTCCTTGCGCGGCGTGGAGCGCGAGGACGACGGCTTCGAGAACGGCGGATCAGACGCACGCGGCGGGTATCCGCTCTGCGTGACGCGTAGTCGTCTCGCTTCGACCGACTCGGCGGAGAGTGGAATCGGAGACGGGATAGTCAGGGAGTGACCATCGGCGACCTCGCCCTCGATCGAGATCAAAACCGCGTGCGGTTTGATCCCTTCGATGTCGTCCGGATGAGCGAGAGCGTGCGTGAGCGCATTCGCGAGCGCCGGGGCGGTCATGTAACGATTCGCTGGGTCCTTGGCGAGCGCGTGGAGAATCACCGCATCGAGCGCGGGGCTGATCGCTCGACTCGGGGCGCGCGCGATGGGGCTCACCGGCGCGCTCGTCATGTGAGCGGTGAGAACGTTGAGCGGGCTCGCTCCGCTGAACGGAACGCTACCCGTGAGGAGCTGATAGAGCATCACTCCGACCGCGTACACGTCGCAACGCGCATCGAGATCGTCGCCCCGCGCTTGCTCGGGCGCCATGTACTCCGGCGTACCGAAGATCATGTTGTGCACGGTGAGAGCCGTCGTTCCCGCACCGCCGGCACCGGTGATGATCTTGGCGAGCCCGAAGTCGACCACGACCGCGTGGTCCCCCTTCTTCAAGATCACGTTCGCAGGCTTGAGATCGCGATGGATGACCCCCTGCGCATGCGCCGCCTCGAGAGCCGCACAGATCTGGAGGACGATCTTCACGGCCCGTTCGGGAGCTAATGCGCCTTCGCGTGCGACGACCCGATCGAGCGGCTCGCCATCGATCTTTGCGAGCGCCAAGTAGAGCACCCCCGCGCCGACGTTTCGGGGATCGGGGAGCTCACCGTAGTCGAGCATCGGGCAGAGATTCGGCCCTTCGAGCCGCCGCAAAATGGCTGCCTCGCGCGCGAAGCGACCACGAATTTGCTCGTCGCCGAGGAGGTGCGGATGGATCACCTTGAGCGCGACGTGATCGTCTTCCGCGATCCGCCGCGCATCGTAAACGACGCCGGTACCGCCCTCGCCGAGCACCGGGCCAATCTCGAACTTGTCCCCGATGACGTGCCCCGAAGCGAGCGGGAACGCCGAGCTACGGAGTGAGCTCTTCTCCGGCATTCTGTCGCGAGACTAGCGCGAATCGTCTGCCTTGGGCGACTCTGGGGATGAAATGCGCGCGCGTGGTAGAGGCCGGGGCGGCATCGAAGAGAAACGACCACAATTGAGGCTCTCCGCCGAACGCCATTTCGAACGCATCTTGGGCCACGACGACGGGTGGCGGCTCAACCAGAAAGGCCATGTCGAGGACCACCAATTTCGATTTGCGGAGCGCGCCCTGGAGGCCCTTCACAATGACTTGCAGGCGGCGATCTTCGACACCCACCTTGGGTGTTTCCACGATTTCGAGCGCCTCTTCCTCGAGGTGATCTGCGGTGCAGACGACTTCCTGGATCGTCACGTAGCGACCGATCGGCGAAAATCCGAGGCGCACGTAGGTCTCGCGATCGCGAAGCTCGACGCGCGCTTTGTTTCGCGGGGTGTGATTCGGAACGGCTGCGTCGGCAACCTCGACGAGAGCAGGCTCGTGCAGGCCAGCGAGCAAGTATAGCCAATCGCACGAACCGATCTCGGCGAGTCGGGGGATGGCGCGAACGGGGAGAATTTGCTCGAGCGCGCGGCCGAGCTCGGTGATGCCGTCTGCGGCGAGCGCCTGGGGCGATGGCTCTTCGAGGACGCGCCAAACGAACCCAGGGAAGGAACGCTCGACTGCCTTCACCGCTCGGGCTCGCTCTCGCTGGCGCTCTTTGTTGATCCCGCACGTGGTGCCGCAACTACCCATTTTTTAGGTACTTTGCATCTTCCCCGGACGTCTGCAACGTAGGAGAGCGAGAGGTATGAAGTTCAACGCGGAACGCACGCGGCGCGGATCTTCGGAGACACCGTCGCCGGATCGAGCTTGAAGGCAGGGTCGACGAGTCGCCACGCGGCACACGCCCCGGCTGCGGCGCCGCTCGCGTCGAGAGCGACGTAGGCCTCGAGGAGCGCGCGGTGGAGGACGGCGAGCTGGGTCTTGGTGAGCTCACCGCTACCGAGGACCCGATTGCCACGCGTGACCGCGTCGACGTAGCGCCCGCCGCGAACGTCGGCGAGGAGAAGCGGCAGCTCTTGATCCGCGCGACGCTGCGCTTCGAGCGTGCTCCCTGCGCCTTCTTCGCGTTGGCGATCGGTCCCCAAGCGAGCTTCTTTTTTGCCGGCGTCGGTGAGCTGAAGATCGACCAGCGGGACGAGCACGATGTCGCCACGCTTCAGCGGCACCGTCGTTCCGAGCGGGCTCGCCTTTCGCCCATTGTATGCGTCGAGCTCCCATGCCCGGTTGGGATCGTTCAAGTAGCGCTGCGCAATTTGGTCCATGCGATCGCCCTCGGTGGCGATGATGGTGAGCGCATACGGAATCTGAATTTCTTTTCCATCCACCGGAGGGATCCACGAAACAGCCTGATTTACCCGAGCGAGAACGTCCGCGCGCTTGGCGTCTCCCAGCCAGAGGAGCGCGAGGTCGCCCCACGTCTCGCCAGCGGTGATTCGGTGAAAGCCAGGGGCGGGGATCTCGATGTGCATCCCGGGGACGATCGCGCTTCCTCCTTGAGAGTCGAGGGCGTTGGCGGCAGCGAGGACGACTTCGCGCTTCGAGTCGCCGTACACGCGGATGGCGATCTGCGCGAGGGTCTCGCCAGGACGCACGACGTGACCGAAGGCCTCGGCGCGGATCGGAGCGAGCAACGCGATCGCCGTGATCGCGGCTGACACGGAAAAGACAGCCGTCTTCACGTTCCACCTTCCTTGCCGCCATCGCTCGCGAGACCGAGATCCATGGTCACGTCGAGGAGCGACGACTCTCCCGGCTCGATGCGCACGACGCGCTTTTCGGTGCGCGCATTCGGATGATTGAGGGTCACGTAGTGCGTCCCCGCGGCGAGCGGAATGGCGCGGGCGAACGGGGTGGTTTCGAGGTGCTGACCGTCGACGACTACGTCCGCCCACGGGGTCGCAACAACGCGGAGAAACCCGACCCGCGCGGGCATGAGCTGGAGTGGACCGCCGACGCCGCCGATCGCATCGTGAGAGCTCCGCGCCGTGAGCTGGATCGCTGCGCCTCCAGAGACGACGAGGGTGGCGATGGTGGCAAAACCGAAGAGCGTCGGTCGGAGCGTGCTCCGCTGATCCTGGAGGACGGCCGCCACCGATTCGTCGAGGTGATCGGAGAGGAGCCGCGCCTTCGTGAGCGCCCGGGTGATCAGCTTTGGCCTGGAGCCACGCACACGCGAGCGCACGAAATCGTCGAGGAGATCCGCCATGCCCAGCGCCGTCGAGAAGCGATCGGCAGGGAGTTTTTCGAGGGATCGCATGACGATATGGTCGAGCGCGCGGGGCACCTCGGGGGCACGCGAGCGAAGCGGCGTCGGCGGATCGCGGCGAATGCGCTGGGCTGCCGCGCGCTTCTCTCCCTTGTCGAAGGGGCGCACTCCACACAGAAGCTCGTAGAGAACGACACCCAGAGAAAAGATGTCGCTGCGGGCGTCGACGAACTCGCCCAAGATCTGCTCGGGCGACATGTACGCCGGGGTTCCAAAGGCCATGTTCTCCCCCTTCTCTTCCGGTCCGAGCGGCTCGTCGGCGGTGGGCAAGCGATCGCGTTGAGCGATTCCGAAGTCGACGAGCTTCACCTCGCCGCGCCTGGACAGAAGTACGTTCGCGGGCTTCACGTCGCGATGCACGATCCCCCGCTCATGAGCGTGGGCGAGTCCGCGGGCGATCTCTGCGCCGATCTGCGCGACAACTTCCGGTGCGAGGCGCGTACGCTTCGCGAGCAGCTCCGCGAGGCTGAAGCCATCGACGAACTCGAGCACCAGGTACATCTGGTCGCTCGTCTTCACGAAGTCGTGGAGGAGAACGATGTTCGGGTGGCTGAGATCACCGAGGAGTCGCGCTTCGCGTTCGAGCTGCGCGGCGAACGGAGATTCAGGACCGATCGTGGGTTTCAGGGCTTTGATGGCGATCGGACGACCGAGCGGTTCTTGCTTCGCCTTGTAGACGAGCGCGATGCCGCCGGAGCCGAGCTCCTCGGTGACCGTGTAGTTCCCAAAGCGCCGCTCCATCTCTTCGGAGCTACGTACCGTGAACGAGCAGCGAGTGTCCGGTCATCGCGCTCGGCTGGGGAATGCGCAGCAGCTCGAGCATCGTGGGAGCGACGTCGCAGATCCGCCCTCCTGCCTTCAGCGTCGCGGAAGGGTCCGCATCGTTGATGTAGAGGAGTGGCACCGGGTTGAGGGTGTGCGACGTGTGCGGCTGACCCGACGCCGGGTCTTTCATGAGCTCACAATTTCCATGGTCGGCGGTGATGAAGAGCGCACCACCCTTGGCCCGAACGGAGCGCTCGATCGTGGCGATCGCCGCGTCGACGGTTTCGACGGCTTCGATCGCGGGGCCCAGCATGCCGGTGTGACCGACCATGTCCGGGTTGGCGAAGTTGACGAGGATGAAATCGTATTCGTCCGCGTTCACCGCCAGGGCCACGGCGTCGGCTACGCCGCGCGCGCTCATCGAAGGCTTCTCATCGTAGGTGGCGACCTCTTTCGGAGAAGGGATCATTTTTCGATCCTCGCCGGCGTACGGCTCTTCGCGACCACCGTTGAAAAAATAAGTCACGTGGGCGTACTTCTCGGTCTCTGCGCAGCGAAATTGCTTCAACCCTGCGCGCGCGATGACCTCCGGAAAAATATCTACGAAGGTCTGCTTGGGAAACGCGACGGGCAGGGCAAGCGTCGAGTCGTACGTCGTCATGCATGCGTAGGTCGTGAACGCAGGAGCGGTGGGTCCCCGCGTAAACTCCTTGAAATCAAGGGTGGCGAGCGCTCGGGTGAGCTCACGCGCGCGATCGGGACGAAAGTTGAAATGGAGCGCCGCATCGTGCGGGAGCACACCCTGGTAGTCGCCGACCACGAACGGCTCGACGAACTCGTCCGCTTTCTTTGCGTCGAACGAAGCTTGAACGCCCTCCTCCGCGCTCCGGAAACGCGGTGCATCGGCGGAGGCGATCGCCTTGTACGCGCGCTCGACGCGGTCCCAGCGGTTGTCGCGATCCATGGCCCAGTAACGCCCCGACACCGTGCCGATGACGCCCTTGCCAGCGAGCCTCGCTTCGACGGTGCGGAGGTAGCCGAGCGCGGTCCCCGGCTGCACGTCGCGGCCGTCGAGGAAGGCATGAAGCACGACGGTGACGTTCGACTGGGCGGCGAGCTCGATGAGCGCGAGCAAGTGCTGGAGCGAGCTGTGGACCCCGCCGTCGGAGACGAGCCCGAGCAAATGGAGTCTCCCGCCGGCGTCTTTGGCGGCCTTGAGCACCGCGACGATCACTGGATTCTTTTGGAGAGATCCATCAACGACCGAGTTGTCGATGCGCGCGATGTCCATCACCGCGATGCGCCCGGCGCCGAAGTTGAGGTGGCCGACTTCGCTGTTTCCCATTTGTCCGACGGGGAGACCGACGTCCGGACCACTGGTGCCGATGAGGCCGTGCGGGAACTTCGCGTTCAAGGCGTCGAGCGTCGGCGTCTTCGCCAAGCGGACGGCGTTGTCGGCGCTCTCGGCGCGCTCGCCGAAGCCATCGAGAATGACGAGGACCAGCGGGCGAGGGATCGGCAGGACAGCGGACATGGCGTAGGACCGAGATAACCTACTCGCGGCGCCAGCGCAAAAGCGGTACTGAGCCGTTATGCCGTGGATCGAGGCGCTCCTTCGAGGTCAGAAAGTGCTCGCTCGCACGAAGTCCGACGGCTCGTTCGACGCGCAGAGCGGCCGGGTCGAGATTCGCTACAAGGCGACGGACGCGAAGGCCTACCGCGCGGCGGCCGCCAACCTCAGCGCGATCGCTGGAGGAAAGATTCTAGCCGACGACGCCTGCGTCGCGGGCGTTGCGGCTGGGGCAAGCGCCGAGAAGAAAAAAGCGCCGAAGGTGTCGAGCCTGGGCCACGAGAGCTCGCCGCCCGAAGAGGGCTCTTGGATCGCTTACACCGACGGCGCGTGCTCCGGAAATCCGGGGCCCGCTGGCTCGGGGGTGACGATCATCGCGCCCGACGGAAAAATCTCCGACGGCTACTACTACCTGGGAGCGTCGACGAACAACGTCGCCGAGCTGACGGCGATCTTGCGCGCCGCCGAGGCCGTTCCCAGCGACGCTCCTCGCATCGTCATCTACACCGACAGCAAGTATTCCATCGGGGTGCTCACCCAGAATTGGAAGGCGAAGGTGAACAAGGAGCTCATCGCCCAGACCAAACGAGCGATCGCAGCCCGTAAAAACGTGCGCTTGGTCTATGTCGCCGCTCATGTGGGTGTGGCGATGAACGAGCGCGCCGACGAGCTTGCGAGACAAGCGATCGTCGTCGGAGGCACACACCCGGTGGTGGTTCCTCAGTCGAAGGAATAGCCCGCAAAGAAAATTTCGTTCGGCGCGCCGCTCGATGTGTACACGATGCAGTAGACGCACTGGCCGCGCTCGATGTCGTCGAGGAAATTTTTGTTCTCCCTGAGCATCTCGCGCGTCGGCTGTTCGGTGCCGTAGAGCCGTTTCAAGATCTTGACAGAGAGCGGAGCGGCCACCCCGTAGTCGGCAATCGTCCCGATGGTCGTGATGTCGAGAATCGAGCGGGTGCCCTCTTCGGCCGCGTCCATCACCGCGTCTTCGATGGTGGCGTGATCCGGTCCAGGTGTCTGCTTGGAGAACGCAGGCTCGGCGAACTTCAGGAAGCGGATCACCGGGCTGTAACGGCCCGCCTGGAACTCGCGCTCGCGAAGCTCATCGAGCGCGCGCTGCAGGTCTTTGCGATAGGGGACCAAGTACCAATAGGGATGTGCGCCCATGCCTTGTCCTAGTCGACTTTCGGGAGACTGTGTCGCGTGATAAACGTCGCGCGACCGAGTACCCTCTGTCGACCATGGCGAGCATTTTCCGTGCGGGGCTCTTCGAAAAGCACGTGGCCGTCGTCAGCGGCGGCGGCAGCGGAATCGGCCTGGCCGTTGCCCGCACGCTCGGAGAGCTCGGAGCAAAGGTCGCCATCTGCGGACGGAAGCAGGAGCGGCTCGACGACGCCAGAGCCGACCTCGAAGCGCGCGGCATCACGGTGTACGCCGCCACCTGCGACATCCGAGAGGTCGAGCAGATCGGCGGCTTCCTCGACAAGGTCGGTGAGACCCTCGGCACAGTCACCGTCCTCATCAACAACGCCGGTGGGCAGTTCCCAACGACGGCCGAGCAAGTGACCCCCCGCGGTTGGGAAGCAGTCATCCGCAACAACTTGAACGGCACTTTTTTCATGACCCAGGCCGTGGCCAACAAGTTCATGATCCCCCATAAAAAAGGGCGGATCGTGAACATCATCGCCAACGTCGCGCGAGGCTTCCCAGGCATGATCCACACCGGCGCTGCGCGAGCCGGCGTAGAAAATTTCACGAAGACACTCGCCATCGAGTGGGCGCAGCACAACATCCAGACCAACGCGATCGCGCCTGGGACGATCAAGACCTCCGGCACCGATCAGTACCCGCCGCACCTCCTCGAGATGAGCCGCCAGCGAACGCCCATGAAGCGTCTGGGAACTCCCGAAGAGGTAGCGGAGCTCGTCGTGTACATCGCCTCGGACGCCGCGTCCTACGTGACGGGGGAGACTTGGTACATCGACGGCGGAGCGCATTTGTGGGGAGATAGCTGGCCGATCCCCGAGCCAGAGGATCGCTGACGGCGGGTCGTGAGCGAAGTGAACGGACAATCCGCCGATGAGGCGACGGTGAGCGAGGGCAGGGCCTTCGCCGCGTCCTTTCGTTACCACGTCCGCGATTATTTTCTCGGTGACGATCCGACCTTCGGTCAGACCTCGCTTCCGATGTGTCTCTTGTCGATGCTCCTCTTTACGCGGCATCCGCTGAAAACGAACTTCATCTTCGACGAACAAGAGGCGCTGCTCGCCAACCCGTACGTGCGCAGCGTCGCCGACCCGCTCTCGAAGCTCCGCTGGGTAGACGCGTTTCATAGGGATTTTTGGGGACTTTTGCCGGATCGGAGCATCGGGTCGTACCGCCCGATACCGGACATCGTGTGGCGCGCGCTGTGGGCGATCGGTGCCCGCGATCAGACGCCGTTTCTCCACCACTGGGTCAACGTCGTCCTGCACGGCGTGAACGCGGCGCTCATCATTCTCATCGTTCACAAGCTCTCGCGCGATCGAGCCCTCGCCTGGCGCGCAGGTGTCCTCTTCGTCACCACTGCCGTGCTGACCGAAGCAGTGAGCGGCGTCGTGGGGATCGCCGACGTCCTCGGGGCTCTCGGCGCGCTCCTCGCGCTCGCTTCGCTGAATCTTTCCGCGTGGAAGATGCCCTTCGCCGTCTTCACGGCCACGCTATTTGGCCTATTTTGCAAGGAGAGTGCGCTGTGCGTAGTGCCGCTCGTCCCGTTCGCAGCGGTGATGACGTCGCAGCTCACGCACCCCCATCGTCCCCGCCGGTGGGGGCGCGCGCTGCTCGCCGCCGTGGCCACGGTGGGTGCGTTCGTTCTCTACGTGGAGTCGCGGCGAAGAATGTTTCCGACGGTGACGCCCGCCGAGCTCACCGTGGCGGCGAACGCAGACAAGACCCCCCTCGCGCGAACGTTTGCGAGCCTTCTTCGCTGGTACGCGCAGCCTGCTCTTCCCCGCGATCCGCTGAACAACCCCCTCGTCGAAGCGACTCCTCGCTTCCGGGTGGCGGGCGCGTTTCGGGTGTACGCGCGCGGTCTCACGCAGATTCTCTTTCCGTGGCATCTGTCGGGCGACTACTCCGCGCCCCAGGAGCCAATCCCGGATCGCCTCGTGTTTCCGGAGAGCGTTATAGGCGCGCTCGCCATCGTGATCCCCCTCCTCCTCGCGCCGTTCCTGGGCATCGCTGCGTGGTGGAGACGGAGACGCGATCCCGAGTCCGTCGATCTGCGGCCGCTCGCGGCGCTGGCAATGGTGTGGATCGTCGTCTCCTATTTTCCCGTGTCGAACGTGCCTGTGCTCCTGCCGACCGTGCGCGCAGAGCGCTTCTGGTATTTTCCGGCGATCGGAACGTGCATTCTTCTGGCGATGGCGTTCACCTGGATTTTTCGGAAGCTCCGCGATCGCGAGCATCTCCTCGTCGCGGCGTATGTCGTTTTCACGGCTTTCATCACGGTGCAGGCCGTGGCCTCGCGCGCGCACGCCAATGACTACAAAGACGATCTGACGTTCTGGGATGCAACGCGCCACGCCGTCCCACGCAGCGCGAAGGCCCACCTCAATTATTCGGTCATGCAGGGTGCGCGCGGCAATCTGCAGGAGCGTCTCGTTGCCAACCAAACGGCGCTCGACCTCGCGCCGAAGTGGCCAATGGCGAGCGTCTACCTGGGCGACACTTTGTGCCGCATGCACCGCCCCAACGAAGCTTGGTCCTATTACGCGCGAGGCTTTGCCCTCACACCGAATGATCAAAATCTAATCGCTCTCGGCGTGCAGTGCTTGTGGGACGAGCACGCGCTCACGGCGGGCTCACCAAACCGAGACAATCTCGAGGCGATCGGCGAGCGTTACCCTGGCACGTGGCTCGCGTTTTTGGCGCGGGACATCACCGACAACGGCGAAGCCCACAACGGCGTCGATCCAAAGTACCGTCCGCGCGGCTACAACGAAGGGCCGAAGTCCGAATGAACCGAGCCACCAGGAGAATCAAATGATCGACGGAGTCGTCGTCTCACCGCGAAAGATCATCCCCGACGAGCGCGGGAAGGTGATGCACATGCTGAAGGCAACCGACCCGGAGTTCGAAAGCTTCGGCGAGATCTACTTCTCGTTCGTCTACCCGGGGGTCATCAAAGGCTGGCATTTGCACCGCGAGATGATCATCAACTACGCCGTCCCCGTCGGCATGATCAAGCTCGTCCTCTTCGACGATCGCGCCGGCTCCAAGACCCACGGTGAGCTGCAGGAGATCTACCTCGGCGAAGGAAATCACTGCATGGTGAAGGTCCCCGTCAACGTCTGGAACGGCTTCAAGGGTGTTGGAACCGTCCCCGCCGTCGTGGCGAACTGCGCGAGCATTCCCCATGATCCAAAGGAGATCGAGCGGATGGATCCCTTCACGAAGAAGATCCCCTACGACTGGTCGCTCATTCACAAATGACGATGCTCGTGATTGGCGCTTCAGGGCTCGTCGGCGCTGAGCTCGTTCGGCGGGCGAGGGCCCAGGACCGGAAATGCATCGGTGCCGCGCGAACGATCACGGGCGAGGCGACGCGCGCCGTAGACCTCCTCGATCGGGCAAGCCTCGACGCGCTCCTCGCCAAGATCTCTCCGAACGTGGTGGCGGTTTGTTCCGCGTGGCCGTACGTCGACGGCTGCGAGTCCGACCCGGTGCGCAGCCTCCGCGAGAACGTCACCACGGTGGAAAATCTGCTTCAGGCGCTGGAGGGAACGACGACGAAAGTAGTCTTTTTCTCGACTGATCACGTCTTCGACGGAACGCTGCCGCGCAACATCGAGACCGACGCCGTCAACCCCACGAGCGTCTACGCCAAGCACAAACGCCAGGTGGAGGAGATGCTCCACGCGCGCGGCCACTGCCTCATCGTTCGCACCGCGTGGGTGTTCGGTCAGGAGCTGCGCAAGAAGAATTTCGTCTACAGGGTGGTGGCTGCAGCAAAAAACGGAGACACGATGAAGCTCCCCGTAGGGCAAGCAGGCTCCCCGACCTGGACGGGCTGGCTCGCCGAATCGACGCTCACCTTGCTCGACCGCGGCCTCGACGGGGTCGTGCATCTCGCGGGAAATGAGCCTCTGGCAAAGGCCGAGTGGGCGATGCTCATCGCGCACGCGCTCGACCTGCCGGCGCTGGAGGTGGTCGAGGTGCCCTGGGAAGCGGCCGGGCAAGTTGCTCCGAGACCGGCGCGCGTGGTCCTTGCGAGTGAGCGTCACGAGCTCGTTCACCCCGAGCTTCGGGCGATCCTCCATGCGGAAGCTCCGCATTTCGTCTAGACACGAAGGCCATGGCTACCCGCATTTCTGCCTGCCGCATCTGCCGGACCACCGAGCTGCACCATGTTTTATCCCTCGGCGACATGCCGCCGGTGAATAGCTTCCTCGCCGGCCCGGCCGACATCGCCAAAGAGAAGAAGCACCCGCTCGCCCTCGTGTTCTGTCCGAAGTGCACGCACGTGCAGCTTACGCACATGATCGACCCGCGCGACATTTTCGAGGACTACATTTATTTTTCCTCGATGAGCGAGACGATCGTGCGCCACGGCGAGGCCCTCGCCAAACGCTACGGCAAGGAGCTCACCCTCACCAACGTCGATCTCGTCGGCGAGCTCGCGAGCAACGATGGGTGCATCCTCAAGCCGTTCAAAACGCAGTGCCGCGTGTACGGCGTCGAGCCGGCAAAGAACATCGCCGAGGTCGCCAACAAAGACGGCGTGCCCACCCTGGCCGAGTTCTTCAACTCCGAGACGGCGAAAAAAGTCCGCAAGGAGCAAGGCCCGGCGAAGCTCATCATCGCTCGCAACGTCGTTGCCCACGTGCCCGAGGTGGTCGACTTCATTGCCGGCGTCGCGCACTGGCTCGACACCGAAGGCGTCTTCCACATGGAGGTGCCGTACCTCGTGGAGATGGTCGACCATCTGGAGTTCGACACGATTTACCACGAGCATTTGAGCTACTTTTCGGTCATCGCCATCGATCGCCTGTTCAAGGAAGCGGGGCTCGTTCTGTGGGACGTCGAGGCCATCGCTCTTCACGGCGGCTCGCTGATCGCGCGCGGAATGCTGCCTGGTCATACGCCCACCACGAACGTGCAAAAATTTTTGGAGGCCGAGCGCGTGCGCGGATTCAGTGGAATGACACCGCTGAAAAAGTTCGCCGAAGGAACGCGTCGTCTAAAAGATCAGATCCCGAGCTTCCTTCACGATCTGAAGAAAGGCGGGAAATCTCTGGCTGGATACGGCGCCGCGGCGAAGGGCGTCGTTCTCACCAACTACTGCGGAGTGGGTCCGGATCTCCTATCGTTCGTGGCCGATCGCAGCCCGTACAAGCAAACGAAGTTGATGCCGGGCACGCATCTCCCGGTTGTCTCGCCTGATCGCGTATTCAAGGACCAACCTGATTACCTGCTGGTCCTCGCGTGGAACTTCTTCGACGAGATCGCCAATCAGCTCGCGCCGTACCACGACAAGGGTGGCACGTTCGTCATCCCCGTCCCCGCCCCCGTCATCCGAGAGCCCGCACGATGAGTCAGAAATCAAACCGCGTCGAAGTGCGGAAGTCCGCTGAAGAAAAAGCAACGCCGATGAAGGTCGTAGTGGCGATGCCCGCTTACAACGTGGAGCGGACGCTGGAGCAGACCGTCAATGCGCTCCCCACGGCTCTGCGCAAGCACATTCTACTCGGGAACAACGTCAGCCAAGACGGCACCGAGGCGCTCGCAAAAAAGCTTGGCCTCGAAGTGATGACCCACGACCAGAACTACGGCTACGGCGGGAACTTGAAGCGCCTTTACCGCGAAGCCCTTCGCCAAGGCGCCGACGTCGTGCTTGAGGTCCACCCCGACTACCAATACGAGCCCTCGGTCGGCGACATGCTCGTCGAGTACGTAGTGCGCGGCCACTTCGACGTCATTCAGGCCAACCGCATTCGCAGCCGCGAGGAGTCCATCGCCGGTGGAATGCCCCACTACCGCTATTTCGGAAATCGCGTTCTCACCATGTTCGAAAACGTCTGGTTCGGTTGCAACTTCGGCGAGTGGCACAGCGGAATGCGCGCGTACCACCGCTCGGTGCTCGAGACGCTTCCGCTCGAGTCGTACGCAGACACCCACGCGTTCGCGAGCGACATCCTGATGGACTGCGTGATGTACGGCTTCCGTATCGCGGAGGTTCCCGTGCCCGTGCGCTACGAGAACCAGAGCTCGTCGGTGAACGTGCCCGGGCTATTTGCCTATACCGCGCGCACGGTCGGCGCTGCTCTCAAGCGTCCGCCGTGGAAGAAGAAGCCTTATGGCTCGGCGCGCCATAATCGGTAATCTGCGAAAGAGACAAGGCGATCATCGATTCGGTGGTCGCCCCCGCGCGATGGGCTTTGTACCAGTCCACGGTGTGAGCGAGGGTCGTCGCGAAGTCCCAGCGCGGTCTCCACCCGAGATGGACGTGCGCCTTCTCGATGCTCAAGCGAAGTAAGTTTGCCTCGTGAGGCGCGGCTTTATCGCGTCCGTCTTCCCAGCTCCCCTCGCCGAAGCCTTCGATGAGGCCGGATACGAGATCCTTCACCGGCCGGGCGGCGTCGAGATTAGGGCCAAAATTCCAGCCTTCGCACGCCTGCGCGCTCACGCTCGAGTCGGCGCTCTGGAGGCGTGACCCGAGGAGCAAATAGCCGCTGAGCGGCTCGAGCACGTGCTGCCATGGGCGAACGGACATTGGATTTCGGACCACGACCGGAATCCGCTTTGCGATGGCGCGGACGATGTCCGGAATGATGCGATCTTTTGCCCAGTCTCCGCCGCCGATCACGTTTCCGGCACGCGCCGACGCCAAACGAACGCCGCCGCTCTCTGCCTGCAGGGAACCGAAGAAGCTTCTGCGGTAGCTCGAAACGAGGAGCTCGGTCGCTCCCTTGCTCATCGAATAGATGTCGTGACCGCCCATGGCGTCGTCTTCACGATATCCATGTAGCGATTCCCTATTTTCGTAACACTTGTCGCTGGTGACAATCACCACGGCGCACGAGAGCTTCTCGACGCGAATGGCTTCCAGCAAGTGTGCCGTTCCCATCACGTTCGTCTGGATCGTCTCGAGAGGGTGCTCGTAGCTCTCGCGCACGAGGGGCTGGGCCGCGAGATGAAAGATCACGTGGGGGCGCGCTTCGCGAATTGCTGTCCGGAGTTTGTCGAAATCGCGCACGTCGGCCGTGAGATCGCGGCAGCGTGACGAGAGACCAAGGACCGAGAAAAGAGCGGGTTCGGTGTTCGGCGCGAGGGAGTAGCCGGTAACTTCAGCGCCAAGCTCGCTGAGCCAAAGCGTGAGCCAGCTGCCCTTGAAGCCGGTGTGGCCGGTGACGAAGACGCGCTTTTCAGCGTAGGCGGCCCGAAGATTCATGGGCGACCCGTCTGCGTGGTTTTCCACGTTTGCCACGGCGCTCGCCCGGAGCTCCACAGCGCGTTCAAGAGATTGTATTCGCGGAGAGTATCCATCGGCTGCCAGAAACCGGTATGGGCAAATGCCCCAAGCTCTCCATCATGCGCGAGCTGCTGCATCGGTTCACGCTCAAGAACGCTCTTAGGTCCGCCGTCGAGATATTTCCAAATACGCTTTGCGTCGCAGACGAAGAACCCGCCGTTGATGAAGCCTTCGGTGGTCTGCGGTTTCTCGTTGAACTCGACCACCCCCTCGCCTTGGATCTGCATTTCGCCAAAGCGGCCAGGCGGGCGCACGGCGGTGACCGTGGCTATTTTTCCGTGCTCTTTGTGGAATTTGATGAGCTTCGTCACGTCGACGTCGGAGACGCCGTCCCCGTACGTGAGGAGAAACGGCTCGTCGCCTTCGAGATAACGCCGCACCGCCGAAACGCGCCCGCCGGTCATGGTCTCCTCGCCTGTTTCCGCGAGGGTGACGTTCCACTCTTCCTCGTCGTGCCGACCGTGAAACTCGAGGGCATCGTGGCGGCCGAGGGTGACGGTGACGTCGGTCGTCATCGAGCGGTAGTTGAGAAAGAACTCTTTGATGAGCCAGCCCTTGTAGCCAAGGCACAGAACGAAGTCGGTAATGCCGTGGGAGGCGAATCCTTTCATGATGTGCCAGACAATCGGTTTCTCGCCGATGGGAAGCATGGGCTTCGGGAGGACTTCGTTGGCTTCGCGAATTCGCGTTCCCTGCCCGCCGCACAAGATCACTGCTTTCATGGCGCGTAGATTACCAGCTACTAGACTTCGGTGAGTGCTTCGAAAATCGTTTTAGCTGGCAGCTCGGAGAGCGGATAGCGCTCCTGACGGTAGGAGTCGGGTGAGGCTAGAAAAGAGTCGATGACCCGAGCATCGAAACGGCTGAGCACCGTGCATTTTCGGCCGTGAATGAGCGGGGTCTCGGTTACCTCGCGCAGGATCAAGCACGGAACTCCCAGGTAAGCGCACTCTTGCTGGTTGCCCGCGCTGTCGCAGATCACGAATTGGGACTTCGCCACCCAGTGAGCAAACTTGATGAAGGGCTGACGAGGCAACCAGACGGCGCCGTTCTTTTCGAGCTCCGCCTTAAATTCAACTTCATGCCGAAGCTTTTCGTCGGCAACGGCGTGAAGCACGATGAAGAGACGATGTGTCTTCGACGCCTTCAGCAAGGTCTCTTTGACCTTTTGCCACCGCACGCGAGACTGCAGGGTTTCGAAGCGGTGGATATTCACGAGCCCATACTTGACGTCGGGCACGTCGGGACCGTCGAAGCGCTCAAGGACGAGCTTGATCGCATCGACCTGGGTGTTCGCTTCCGTCTCAACGATGCGGCCTCGTGCTCCTTCTCTTTGCAGGCTCTGCTTGGCTGCTGGTCCCGGAGGAAAGTGGAACCGGGCGAGCTTGCTGACTAGAATGCGCGTGACCTCTTCGGGAAATGGGTTTGTCCAATCCCCGGAACGCAATCCTGCCTCGACATGGGCGACGCGAAGGCCGAGCCGGCGGCCGTAGATGGTGCCCACGAGCGTCGATAAGGTGTCGCCGTGCACGAGCCAGATGTCTTGTGCTGGATCGGGCGTGCGGCCCGTCAGTGCCTTCACTTTCTGTCGGAGATGCGACGCCGAGAGCAGGAGCGCGCGCGAGAACCAGGCCGCAGCTTCCTTCGGCGTCCGCAAGTCAGCGTCAGTGGACACGAGCGTGTGAAGGCGATCCGCTGCGAAGCCGAAATCGTGCCATTGGTCGGCACAGGACACGGGACCTTGCCCAGTCGAGAATGCTGCCCACGGAAAACCGCCTTCCTCGGCGCGCAGGATGATGGGGTAAAGCTTGATGAGCTCGGCGGGGGTGCCAAAGCAGAAGAAGAGGCACCTCGATGCCGAACCATTTGACTTCACGTCGGCGCTTTCCAGCGGATGTTCTTCAAAAGAAGATCGAACGAGGGCATTCGGCCCTCCGAGTTGTCGAGAAAGTTCCGATAGAAGAGCGACTGAAACTCGTAGTCCTCGGTCGCCAGCATCGCCATGAGTGACGTAAGCGTGTAGTTGGGTGTCGCTTCGGCCGTAGCCTCGATCTGCACCTCGATGAGCAGATATCGCGTGAGCTTCAGAGCCTCATGGGCACCCGCGAGCACGAGCGACTCATGCCCCTCGGTATCGATTTTCAACAGATCGATCTGCTTGATTCCGAGCACCCGAACGACGTTGTCGAGCGTATCCGTCTTCACGTCGACCCCGCCCGTTTCCGTGATCGAGCTGAAAATCGAGTTTTGCGGATCGAACTTCATTTTGGCGGTGCCGGCCGTGGCGCCAAGGGCGACGTTGGCGAGGGTGACCCCTTCAACACCGGCAAAGTTGCGCTGCAAACATTCGAACGTCTGGGGTATCGGTTCAAAGCAAAACAGGTGGCTTCGCGGAAAGATCTGGCGAATGAACTTGGCGAAGATACCCACGTTGGCGCCGACATCGACCACGACGGCATTTGGAGTTAGCTCGATTTCCCTGAGCCACTCTCCGTAGGTAACGAGCATTCGCTGATAATCGAATATGCCCCATCGAGTGTTGTAAAAGACGCGCTCACCAAAGACCATTGCGCTGTCTTTGCCGAGCGAGAAATCGCGGGCGAGGTGCCGCGACAGGAGCCGATACTTGGTGCCGAGGAAATGGACCTTGTTAGTTAGGCTCACCTCCGGAATGCGGAGAAAGCGTCCATCGATTTCGACGGTTCTGCGGAGAAACCAGGCTACTTTGCTCATGACGTCGTTCTCGATTTCACACAGGCCGGGCCGAGCCGCTGGAGTAGCGCGGTCACAAATGTCTCGCAACGCCAAAAATGTCTCGCGAGGCGGAAAAGTGCTGCGGAGCCGCTCACGCAGGCGTTGACTCGCTCGACGAGGGTGCCGTATAGAAGCCCCTGCGGGGCCAATAGCTCAATTGGTAGAGCAGCGGACTCTTAATCCGTTGGCTGACAGTTCAAGTCTGTCTTGGCCCACAAGATTTTCTCGGTGCTAGGATGGGGGCGGTACGGGTCGCGGCGGAATGGCGCGCTATTCTGCGTTCAACTCCTTCGCGTCATGTAATTGCCATTCAGGTCAGCCCATGATTTTCGAGCTCTTTTGGCCATTGTGCTGCGATTGATCCGGGACCTCACATGAACGGCAAGCGCATCAGCATCATCATGCCTACCTTCAACTCTGAGCGTACCATCGAGCTCTCTTTCCGCTCGATTCTCGCGCAGACATATCCGAGGGAGCTGGTCGAAATTCTGGTGGTCGACGGCGGGTCGAGCGACCGCACGTGCGAGCTCGCGCGCGCCGTGGGTGCAATCGTGATTCCCAATCCGAAGACGCATCCGGAATACGCCAAGCACATCGGCCTGCTCCAGGCGAAAGGCGACGTGGCCGTATTTCTCGACTCCGACGAGGAACTTGCCAACCCCTCCGCGCTCGAGAACCGGGTGAGGGCCTTCGAGAAGAATCCGGGTGTCCGCACGCTTATGTGCGGCGGTTATCGGAAGCCCGAAGGGGCTTCGAGCGCGAACGACTACCTCAACATCTTTTCCGATCCATTCACCTGGTTCATGTACGGAACAACCTCGGAAGAGGATACGAAGGCGGCGTCCTGGGCCGATCACTACCGCAAGGAAGGCGCCGTTTTCTGGTTCAAGGACGGGCCGCTGCCGCTCGTGGACTACTGCGCAGGCAATACGATCGATCTGGTGTGGGCTCGGGAAGCACTCAAAACGGAGCTCAAGGAAGTCATCGTCGTGCCCCGCCTGTTCTACGAGATCTTGGCCAAGGGGGGCGGGGTCATGGTGCTCGAGAACGACCCTATTATCCATCACTCCGCCGATAGCTTCGCGAAGCTCTTTTGGAAGATCCGGTGGAGAGTCGTCGGGAACATTCATTACGCGCATGTGCCGGCCACTGGGTTCGTCAACCGCGAGCACTACGAATCGCGGTCGCGCCAGCTCAGGAAATACCTCTTCGTCCCCTACGCCCTGACCATGGTGCTGCCGATCGTGGATAGTCTCGGGCAATTCGCGCGCACGAGGAAGCCCGCGACCTTGGTGCATCCCCCGCTGGCATTCGCGACGGCAAGCCTGATTCTCTTTTACTACGGGCTCAAGGTCGTGGGCTACCGACCGCGCCTCAAGACGTATGGGGACGAGACGAAAGATCTCGTGCTCTGATGCTCGAGCAATTCAAGGTCACGCGCACCGCGTAGAGCGGACGTCCGTTCACTTCGGCGTGAATTTTCGAAACATAGAGTCCGACGATTCCGAGCGAGACCAGAACGACACCAATCAAAAAAGTGTTGAACACCATGGCTTGCGCAAGTGGCGTGTAATACCAACGGGCCGATACGAACTTTACCGCCGCCACCATCCAGGTGAGACCGAGCGCGCTCGATCCGCAGATGAACCACCCCAGGTAAAGGACGAAGCGCAGGGGAAAGTGCGAGTGCGACACGAAGCTGTAGATCGCTAGATTCCAGAGCTTCGCGAGGCTGTACGTCGGGCTTCCGTGCTGGCGCGCAGCAGCATCGAACTGAATGTTGACGCGCTTGAATCCCAGCCAGTCGACGAGGCCCCGAAACAGTCGTTGCCGCTCGTGAATGAGAAGGAGCGCATCGCAGACCTTTCGATCGATGAGACGAAAATCCGTACTCTGCGAGACCGATGCATGATCGGATATCCGCTTCATGATGAAGTGGTAGGCAATTGACCCAAGATGCCGAAGAAGCGTTTTCTTCTCGGTCGTGCGTCGCACGGCAACGACGACCTCCGCTCCGTCGCGCCACGCTTCCACGAAGTCGGCGATCAGCTCGGGAGGATGCTGCAGGTCAGCGTCCATGCAGATGACCGCGTCGCCCACGGCGTAGTGCAGACCGGCGCTGATCGCTGCCTCTTTGCCGAAGTTCCGGGAGAGATCAACGACCTTCACCTGCGGCATCGCGCGAGCCATCTTGTGGAGCACGAGGAGAGATTCGTCGGTGCTGCCGTCGTTGACGAAAACATACTCCCACGAGATTCCCTCGATGCTTCGCGCCACTACCTCGCAGCGCGCGACGAGCGACTCCAGGCTCGCAGCCTCGTTGAACAAGGGCACGACGATCGAGACGCACGGAAGGGCCTTGGCTTTCGCTTCCAGCGTGCCGTCGTCGATGTCGGCTTGGGGGCCTGCGGTCATGCCAACCTTGTGAATGGGTTACTCTGGCCAGAGATCTGCCGCAACGCCAAAAGCCCATGGGAGATGTCCTTGACGGCGGGTAACGATACGTCTCTCATGCGCCAAATGGTGGAGAAAACGCCGCGATGACGGTGCTCGCGCTCGTTCGCCGGTTCCAAAACCGGATGCCCCGCTGGACGCCCGACCTCGTCGCGTTTCTGATCATCGTAGCGCTGGGATATGCCTATCTGTTTCCTGCGTCGCACGATGTTTTTGTCCCGAATCCGAGTCGGATGATCGGGGACGGCAGCGACCTGACCAGTATTTCTTGGCAATATCGGCTCATCGTTCGCACGTTCCTTCACGATCCGGCTCGGCTGCTTTTCGGCGCAGTGTTTACGGAAGAGACGAATGCACCGATCGGGGCTGCACTTTGGATTCCCTGGGACGAGCGCATTCTCGTGCTCCTCCTCTCGCCGTTTACTCGAGACGAGACGCTGCCGACGGTCGTCACGTGGGCTTTGATGTCGCTCAGTGGGCTGGCGATGTACGTCTTCGGCCGGGTGATCAAGTGGCCGCGCCTCGTCGCGTTTGGAATGGGAATTTGTTTTGCGTACAACAACTACACGCGTGCCCGGGCAACCGTGCACACCGGTTTCACGGGGCTCTTCGGCATCGCGCTCGTGTTCACCGCACTCGAGCTTCTGAGCCAGCGCGCACCGCCCGCAGTCGACGTGGAAGACGCCCGACGACGACGCAGAAGGACGTCGATGTGGGGAACGATTGCCCTCTTCTTGGCAATGACTTCCGCTCACTATTACATAGTGATGTTGCTCGCGTTGTCGCCATTCTTCCTTGTCTACTTCGTAATGCGCGCGAGGAGCTCCGGTCTCCCGGTTTGGCGTTCCGTGGGGCGCTTGGTTGCGTGTAGCCTCCCGGCTGTTGTCTTTCTCGGTTGGAACTTTTTCATGCCCGTGGCGGCCAAGTACAGAACGGCTGCGTCCGCAGCCCCTGAGGTGCGGAAAGAGAACGTCGAGTTTCTTCACGCCTTCGGAGCTCACCCCATCGATTACTTGGGGTTCGACGTAAAGCTCGGATCGAAAGATTGGCTCAAGAGCCGAATCGAATACACGGAGACGATTCGCGCGGAGGTCGGGGGCAGCAATCTCCATGAGCGCAGCAATGGGATCCGCTGGTCTCTGCTCGCGATTTTTTTCGTCGCGACGGTGAGCGCACTGTGGCCTGGCGTACGCCACACCGAAGCCCGAAGCGTTCAGCTGCGCAAACTTCTCATCTTTTACGCGGCGATGTGTTTTCTTCTGTCGCTCTCGCCGCAAGGGCTCAAGGTCTACGACACCGAGATAGGGCCCTCCCTTTTGATCTTCAAATACCTCCCGAACTTTCGAGTGCCGAGTCGCTTTGGCCCCTACGCCGAATTCGGGATCATCGCCGTCGCAGGTGAATTCTTGGTCAGCCTGTCCCGCCGATGGAGTGGCGCCGCACAACTCGCCAAATGGGTAGTAAACCCACTCGTGCCCGTCATCGCGATCGTAGACTACGCGCCAATCAACCCCATGATGATGACTGACTTTACCTACGCGCGGAAAGAGCTAGTGCTCCCAAATGGCGAGTGTGGAATGGGCACGAGCGTGCCGTTTTCCCATTGGGGCTATTGGCAATATCAACAAGCGCGTGGGACGGGATGCCGGCTTCTCGTTCCGTCGGAGTCTTTGCCCGAGCACCTCATGGAGTCACGCTTTTCGGAGCATCAGAACTACGACACCGCGCCCGTTCAAGCGTCCGTCGTCTCGTTCGCCCGATGCACCGGAATGGATTGGGTGGTCTTTTGTGGCAACGTGAGCCGCTCCGCACGCGAAGCCATGTGCGCGGAGCTGGGGTGGAAGCTCGTCTCCAACGACTCGTGTCGCGCGCTCAGTGTGAGCACGACAAAGCGAAAACCGATGGATTGCTTGCCCTAGCGCGGAAAAATTCGAATGACGTTATCGACGACATCGAACGTCGCGTTTGGTGCAAGGCCGGTGACGATTTGCTTTAGCGCACCGATGGTCGGGTAATCGCCTTGTCCCGTGAAGCAATGGGCGTCGTCGATGAGGACGACGTGGCCTTTGACCTTGTGGCCAAGCACGAGCTCGACTTCCTTGATCACGGGCGTGAGTAGCTCCCCCTGCCCAGTGACGCCGCCGGAATAGTGGCCGTCCAACCAGAAGAGCGTTTTGACAGACACGCGAGCGAGCAAGTCGGTCAGCACCCTGGCGCTGTCCCCCAGAAGAATGCGGACATGACTCTTTCGGCGAAAGCGGGCGCTAGCCCGGGCGTGAAGAGTCGGCGCAACTTCAATCGAGACGATCTCGTCAAAGTCATTCTCCAGTCGATGGACCATGTCCCCCAGGTACGTTCCCGTCTCGACGAAGCTGCGGATTCCGGATGCTCTCGCGGCGTCGCGGATCATCTCTTCTTTCGCCGCGTGAGGCGGGGGCGCCGGCCGCCCGCGCATGCGCCACTGCATCAGGATAGCGGGCCGCGCTAACGCGTAGATGGGCGTGGCTCGAAGCGAGCTCTTGATCGCAGGGAGTAACATTCGGCTCCCAGTATCATGCTTCCGCTTTGCGGTCGCGGGTTGCGAGGCCGGCAAGCATGGCTGCGCCGTAGAAAAGCGTGGCGACAGCTAACGCGGTCGTCGTGGAGTGCCCACGCATGACACGGCTCAACGTGAGCACGCTCAAGATCAAAAACGCCAAGAGCAGGACGGGCGGTCTGAGGGATCGGAACGCGATCCCCCGTTGGATTCGGCCGAAGATGGCGCTCAGCAGAAGAAAATTGGCGGATGACAGAGCGATCCAAGCCCGGGGCGCGGAGATCGTCTTGTGAAGGACGTTCGCCAGAAACCACGGTGCGAGGGCCGTGAGCAGCGCTGCGGCGACGGCGAGCACCGCGAAGAGGCCAGCTTCTCCATACCGCAGCCACCAACCAAGCCTGCTTTCCTCGTTACCTCGCGCGAGTCGAAGTTGGTAGGGATAGAGGACTTGGAGGCCAATCAATCCCAAAAAGAAAAGCGATTTACCAAGGGTTTGAGCTTGGCCGAAAACGCCAGCGCTCTCTTGGGTCTGAGAGCCGCTCACCACCAAGAAGTCCGCAAACTGGAAGAGGGACCCGGCAACGGCGAGAATCGTGGCGCCGACCAAGCGGCTAAACAGCGCGGACGTGGAGGCGTCGACGGGTTCGGGGCGAGCGATCGCCTCGTGCTCCGAGTGGCTGACGAACACCACTGCGCCGACGATGGTGGCCGTGGCGTTGGAGGCCGCAAACGCTCGGCGAAAGCCTTCGGCGTCCATTCCGACGGCCAGCACGAAGGCCAAGCGGGACAGCCCGAGCGTCAAATTAGAGGCTGCGAGCGCGCGGACCCACGTGAGCGATTGAAATGTCCCGGTGACATATCCAAATAGCAAACAGGTCACCACGGAGAGGGCGCCGGATATCCAAGGAAGCGCAGTCTGCCGCACGAGAACGAGACTTACGAGCACTAGCGAGGCACCCGACAAAAAGGCGAGTCCGGTCCTTCGAGCAGGCGCGTGAATCTTCGTACGAAGGCTCACCGAATACTGCAGGACAATCCCCGCGACTGACGCGAGACTCACCCAGAAGAGCCATAAGTTCAGCCTTGCAAACTGGACGTCATCGAGCGCACGGGCCGCGAGCAACTGGTAAACATAGGTCGCCGCGCTCGCCGCCACTGCGGCCACGGAAAGCAATACCGGGGCTGGGATTCGCACGCCGTTGGCGACGACTCTACACGATCCGGGGATCTGCGGAAAACTCCGAGGGTGTGTGTGGTAACGTCGCGTTTCATGCAGCGCGCGCTCGACGAACGAATCGTTCTCGCCTGGAATGGACGAGACGTCGATGGTGGCGGCGACGCCATGTTGGATTTCTTGCGCGAGCGAAGGACCCGCGAGATTTGGGTGATCAAGCACTCGCTCCTAGCGAATGAATCGGAGCTTGGGCACCATACGCTAGACACCTATCGATCCGGAGTGCACGGCGACAAACGGACCGCGAAGGCTCCCTTCTTTCCGCCCGCCACGTATCCGCTCGATCTCGTCTTACCCAAAGTGGAAGGCGTATTCGTGGACCGCTGGATCGGTTGCACGAACCTCCAGGTCGCTCGCGGCGCGTGGCACCGTCGTTGGCACGGCGTGGGCAAGCTAGTCTATCTATGTGTCGACTTCTCGGGTGATCGCTTCGGCGATAGCATGGCCACAAGAGCCTTCGACTACGTGGACCGCCTGGCATGTCTCGCGGCAGACGAGATCTGGCCTATTTCGCAGGCATCCCACGACGCACGAATGCGTCGCTTGAACATCACGCCCAAGGCTCGCGTTCATGTTCTTCCGATGGGCGCGTGGCTCGACCGGACGCCTCACGTTGCCAAGGAAAATCATGCACGCAAGCGCCTCGTGTACATCGGGGCGCTCGTCGAGAAGCAGGGACTGCGAGCCACTATCGAGGCGCTCGCTCTCTTGGGCAAAGACTACGAGCTCGACGTGTACGGCCGCGGTGTGTACGAGGCCGCGCTCAAGGAATGCGCAGAGAAAGCCGGAGTCGCGACTCGCGTTCACTTTCGGGGATTTCTTTCCGACCATAAGCAACTAGAGCGCGTGCTCGCGGACAGCACACTTGCTCTAGCCTGTTACATTCCGGACATCGCGTCTTTCTCGAAGTATGCTGATCCCGCCAAGCTAAAGGCATACCTTGCCGCGGGGTTGCCTATCGTCCTCACGGACGTCTCACCAAACGCGAAGGAGCTTGCCGAAAAGGCCGGCGCGGAGCTTACAGAGTACGCTCCCGAGAAGATTGCCGCTGCGATCACGCGCTGCATGCAGAGCGAGGAGGCGTGGTGGAAACGCTCACGCGCAGCCCACACGTACATGCAAGCGTTCGACTGGAACTTCCTTTTTTGTGAGGCTTTTCAGCTGGAGAACGCGTCGTGAACCGCCTCGTTAAACGGGCAGCTCAAGTGTTTGGAGCATTCTCCGGGTGGGACCCGCGGTTACTGCTCTCTTCGCTCAAGCAGATTCCGGCGTTCGTCGAGTCAGCGGTGGCATACCGAAATTCGGCGCTTGGCGCGCCTTCGGCAATGCCACTCTCGATATCCAATCTTTTCCCTATCTTGTCCGACGCGACCGCACACGCGGGTGTCGCGCGCGGGCATTACTTTTTTCAAGACTTGTGGATGGCCCAGCGCGTTTACGAAAACCATCCTTCGTCTCACGTCGACGTTGGCTCACGCGTCGACGGATTCATCGCGCACCTCCTGACGACCATGAAGGTGACGGTGGTGGACGTCCGGCCGCTCGTTAGCGAGGTCCCCGGTCTCACATTCATTCAGGATGACGGGTCAAGCCTTCGCCAATTCGAAGACGGGTCTTTGGAGTCGCTTTCTAGCCTTCACGCCGTCGAGCACTTTGGGCTCGGCCGGTACGGTGACCCGGTGGATGCGGGGGCTCACGAGCGCGCGATGCGCTCTTTCGTACGTGTCCTTCGCCCGGGTGGGCACCTTTATTTTTCGGTCCCCGTAGGCCGCGAGCGCGTCGAGTTCAACGCCCACCGGATCTTCGCGCCGACGACCGTGCTCGACGTTTTTAGCGACCTTAAGCTGGAGCGCTTTGCAGCGGTTGGCGACGACGGGAGCATGATGCCCGAAGCTCGCCCCGGCGATTTGACGCGGGCCGAATACGGTTGCGGGCT
Organism: Myxococcales bacterium; assembly: GCA_043747615.1. Lineage (GTDB taxonomy): Bacteria > Myxococcota_A > Polyangia > Polyangiales > Polyangiaceae > JAYTOU01. The sequence goes on from JAYTOU010000093.1 coordinate 27,316, forward strand.
CTTCGTGTTTTCGAAGTAAGGTAATACGGTCAGTTTCACGCCAACATCTCATGCCAGATATCATCGAGTGATTTCGAGATATTCCAATTTGGGTAATGAGATTTGAATTTTCGCAGATCCGTCATGTAACAGATGTGATCTCCCACGCGATTCTCGTCTACGTACTCGTGGTTGAACTTCTTCCCGGTGAGCTGCTCGACAGTATCGATGCACTCGAGAATCGAGGCGCTGTTTCCACGCCCTCCACCTAGATTATAAACTTCGCCGGGACGAGGATTTTTCGCAAACTCCTCCAAGGCACGCACGACGTCGAGACAGTGAATTTGGTCCCTAACCTGCTTGCCCTTGTATCCAAAGATTCGGTACTTCGCACCGGAGACGGCGACCTTGACGAAGTAATTGAGAAACCCGTGAAGCTCTACTCCCGCGTGGCGTGGTCCCGTGAGGCAGCCTCCGCGAAAGACGCCCACCTTCAGCCCAAAGTAACGACCATATTCCTGGGCAATGAGATCACCCGCAGCCTTGCTCGCACCAAACAAGCTGTGAGTCGATGCGTCGATGCGGCACTTCTCGTCGATGCCTTCGTAGTCCTCGACCCGCGCGTAGTCCCAGCGCTTGTCGAGCTCCTTGAGCGGGACCTCGTTTGGGGCGTCGCCGTACACCTTGTTGGTGCTCATAAGACAGAAGACGGCGTCTGGACGATGGAGGCGGGTCGCTTCGAGCAAGTTGAGGGTACCAACGGCGTTGACGTCGAAGTCGTCGAAGGGCCGTTCCTTCGCCAAGTCGTGTGACGGCTGGGCGGCGCAGTGAATGACGAAGTCGACCTTCACTTCGGAGAAGAGCTTTAGAACGCCTGCGCGATCACGAATGTCGAGCTCGAAGTGCTGGAAGTTCTTGCAGACTCGAAGCAGACGATCGCGATTTGGTCGCGTGTCTCCGCCCGGGCCGAAGAAGTCCATCCGCATGTTGTTGTCCACGCCGACGACGGCGTGCCCGCGCTCGTCGAAATAGGCGACGGCCTCGGAGCCGATCAGCCCGCTACTTCCGGTCACAAGAATGTTCACGCAGCCTCCCAGAAGCTACGATCCAGTACATCGCGCGCCCACGGCCCGCAACGGCAAAAAGGGGGTTAGCGGCCGCAGCCGGTGAACGCTAGGATGGCCGTCTCGATGAACGGCAAAGATCTACGGCGTAGGGCGACACTCAAGTTCATAAAAGTCGCGCGCGCCGCCTTCTTCAACACGTGGGTCCACCAACTTCCGATCACGAATTACATTTACAAGAAGGTATTTGGCAGTCTGTATCGCAACCAACCCGAGGATATCGTCGCATTCCAGGGGCACCGGTTTCACATCAAGACGCACGACATCACGATCCTGCCGAGCATGCTGAATGGCACCTACGAGACGAGCGAGCTCGATCTCTATCGTGGGCTCTTGCGGCCCGGGATGCGCGTCGTCGACGTCGGCGCAAACATGGGCATGTACTCGGTTATCGGAAGCGCTGCGGTCGGTCCCACGGGGAGCGTCGTTGCCTTCGAGCCCGAAGCTACGAACTTCGATCTTCTTCGGCGCAATCTCGCGGAGAACGGCTGCGCGAACGTAAAGCCCGTGCAAGCCGGGGTCGGCGCCAAGGCGGGGACGACGAAGCTCTATCTTCAAGACGACAGCATCGGCACTCATTCCATCGGCCAGATCGGCGACAGGTGGACGGAGATCGCGATCGTGACCCTCGATGACGAGCTTCTCGGCGGACCAAAGGTCGACTTCATCAAGATGGATATCGAGGGTTACGAGGAAGCGGCCCTAGAGGGCATGCGTGGTCTGCTCGAACGTGACCGTCCCATTCTTCTCATGGAGTTTGCCCCTTCAGCGCTCGTTCGTTGCGGAAGCTCGCCTCCCGCGTTCCTCGATTCGCTGCGTAGCCGGTTCGCGCACATGTACTGGGTCCATGGATCCCACGACCTCGTCGAGATCGACGACCAGAGCTTTTCTGCGCTGCGAGCGAAGGACTTCGGTACCTTCAACCTTCTTCTCGCGAGCGAACTGCTGCGGCCATAGGTCGCTTAGGCCTAAATCTTTTCGGCGAGCACCACGAAGTCGGAGGTGAGCGAGGGGAAATTCGCGACCCAGCGATCGACGGTGCGGAGCGGCCACGGGAACCGCTCGAAGCAGGCTCCACGCAGCTTGAGAACGCGAAGCCCGTAGGCTTCGAGTATGTCGACCAGGGCGTCTTGGTTGAAGATGCGGACGTGACCGGCGGGGCGCGTCTGGTTCTTGAAGCGCTTCAGAACGCCGGAACCGATCCGACTATCAACCGTCGACGCCTCGACGAAGAGGGGCTGAATGCCAAACAAGAAGAGGGCGCGATTGTACCAAGCGCACAGGTTGGGAGTGGTCAAAAGAAGCTTTCCGCCCGGGGCAAGAACGCGAACGATTTCCTTCACGAACGCGTCGGGGTCCCAGAGGTGCTCGATGACTTCGGCGGTATAGACGATGTCGAAAAACCCGGGAGCGAAGGAGATGCCCTCGTGAAGATCGCCTTGCTTCAGCGCGAGGGATTTGTTTTTTGCGAGGGCAATTCGATCGTGCGAAAAATCGATTCCGAAAAGGTCGAGCCCCGGCTGCACCTGACCGAGCGCGTCGAGGTAGGTGCCGTCGCCGCAGCCCAGGTCGAGGACCTTCATGCCGCGACTGAGGAAGGGCCGCAAAAGCTTGGTTGCAAGCTCTTCACGTTCGAAGAGCTCGGTGCGCGTATCCGAAACGTCGTAGTGGTCGATTGTCTTCACGGGCGCGCTCTTGGCCGGCAACGATAGCACGGTGCCGCGGACGAACACGCAGGCCCAAGCAAGCGTTGACGCGCTCGACGAGGCTGCCTATAGAAGCCCTCTCACGCGGGGCCAATAGCTCAATTGGTAGAGCAGCGGACTCTTAATCCGTTGGCTGACAGTTCAAGTCTGTCTTGGCCCACTTAGACACTGGTACCAGATGACCGTGGCCTCTCGAGCACGATGGTCTGTCGATGCGGCATTGGCGCTCGTCGCAGTGAGCGTCGGCGCGGCGTCTCTCACGTATCCCTTTAGCCGCGATCAAGGCCTCTTCTATTACGTCGGTCGCGAATGGGCTCTGCGCGGCGCGCTCCCCTACCGCGACACGCTCGAGCAGAAGACTCCGTTCATCTACGCCCTGCACGCGCTCCTCGTGCTCCTCACCGGCGAGAACACCTGGGCGATCCGCGCCGCCGAGCTCGCGTGCGTCGTGCTGATCGGTTTTTTCGCCGCCGAAGCTGCCCGCGGGTCGCGCGTCACCCCTCGGGAGCCAGGCGCGATCGGCGCGGCGATGCTCGGAGTGAGCGCTTGCTACTACGGATACTTTTCGTTCGAGGACACCGCGAACTGCGAGCTGTGGTGTGTTCTCTTCATCCTCGGAAGCATGGTCGCCGTCTCCCGGTGTCAGCGCGACGTTGGCGCCTTCGCGCTCGGAGGCGTGCTCTTCGGTCTGGCCATCCTAGGAAAGCCGCCGAGCGTGTGCTTCGCGCCGTTCGTCCTCTACCGCATCATCGAACGGGTGCGCTCGGGGGGAGGAGCACGCGTCCACGTAGCAAAGGGGCTCGGCATCTTCGCTGCATCGCTCGCGCTCGTAGGCGGTCTCGTCGTCGCGTACTTCGCCGTGCGCGGGGGGCTCGACGCGATGATCGACGTAATTTTCCGGGCGAACGCCTATTGCACCGCGCGCGAGCATCTCCCCTATGCGCAGATCGTCCACTCCATCAGCGTTCGCATCGGCTGGTTCTTACCCGTCGCGCACGTCGTCGTCGTCGTCTGCGCGGGGGCGATCATCCGTGGATGGCGCCAGCGAGATCCGGCTCTCGTGAAGCGCTACGGCCGCGTCGCTCTCCTGGTCATCGCAGCGTTCGCGTCGGTCGTCATGCAGCTGAAGTTTCATCCCTACCACTACGCAATGATGCTCGTCGGCCTCGGCATCTTCTGCGCGACACTCTACGAAGATCTGGCCATCTCTTTCCGCTCCGTCGCGGCGAGGCGCACGCTTCCTGTTGTGTATGCCGGAGCGCTACTCGCGATCATCGCCCTGATGGTTCCTCCGGACGTGTGGCGCGATCACGTGGTCAACGCAGTCCGCTACGGAGCCGAGGGTCGAAGCCTTCAGGAGCTCCACGCCACGTTCACATCGAACGCGACGCACGTCGACGTCGCCGGCTCGGAGAACGCGGGCTCGTGGATCTTGGCGCACTCCGACTCTACCGACACCATCGTCGTCCGCGGATACGAGCCCCAAATCTACGCAAGCGCCCAGCGCCACTACGCGGGCCGCTTCTTCTGGAGCCCCTGGCTCACCATGCCGAGCCGCGAATACAAGCGCGCCGAATGGCTCGCAGCGGATCTCGACGCGCTCGGCCGCTCGTCACCACGATTCGCCGTTGCGTACGACGCCGCGCTTCCGGAGCTCGACTCCGCGGCGTGGTTCGAGGCCCACGGCTACCGTCGTCGAGCGACGTTCGGTCTCTTCGTGGTCCTTGAGCGTGGTCCTTGAGCGAGGGCCTTAGCTCAACTCGATTCGTCCCGCGAAAACTCGACGGGGTAAGGCTAAAGACTGGTGCCGGTGAGACACCAGTCTTCGAGCGTTCAGCCGACCGCGTCCTTGACGGCCTTGACCGGACGAGCGCGAACACCCTTGCTGGCGGGCTTGGCGGCGAACTTCTGCTTCTCTTTGGTGAAGGGGTTGATGCCTTCACGTGCCGGACGCGCCGGCTTCTTGACGACGACGAACTTCGCGAAGCCGGGGAGAACGAAGACCCCAGACTTCTTGAGCTCGCGATGACCAACCGTCACGAGGGTCTCGACGACCATCTTGACGTGCTTCCGCGAAATTTCCTCGCCGATCGCGTCCGCGACCGCTTGAAGGATTGCGCTCTTCGAGAGCGGCTTGTTGCTCGACTTCTTCTTTTCAGTCTTCGCCATGTTCAAACCTCCAGAGATTTCTCAACGGGGGGAGTTACGTGCGTTACGGGCCGTATGGCAATCGAAAATGGCTTCGGGGACAGTCTTTTTGGCGTTAAGGGTCCAGTCCACTGTGGATCCCATACTTTCTGGATCTCCATACGCCCAGGCCTTCGTCGAGGACGGTGACCTTGGTGAACCCCTTGGCGACGAGCTTTTGCGCGAGCGACCCGGACTCCGCGTGGGGGCAGCCGCAATAGCAAACGAGCCACGTATTCCGGGGAAGCGCATCCACATATGGCTCTGGATCGTAAAAGGGCACGCTCACGGCGCCGGAGATGTGCTCGTTTGTGTAGTCGGAGGGGGCGCGCGCATCGAGGAGCGCCATCCGCGCACCGCGGTCGAGCTGCGACTTGATCACGTCGGCGGGCGTCAGGAGCGGAGTTGCGCGGAAGCCAACGGGCTCCGGGCCTCGCGGGTTGAGAGGCACCGGGCCGAGCGGAAGAGGCGGCGGACGGGTCGGCGCCTTCACCACGAAGACAGGGGATTTCCAGCTCCGCAGCGCAGCGAGGACGTCTTCGATCTCGCCGTCGCCGAGGGTGCCTTGGTAGCTCGCCATTGCGGTCGCGGATCGTCCGCCGCGGATCGCGTGGCGCAAGAAGCCATCGCTCGCCGTCGACAGAAGCTGCGCGTTGCCGATGTTGACGTTTGGACCGCCAGTGCCTCGCACGCCATGACAGCGCACGCATTCGCGCGCAAAGATCGCGGTGCCTGCGGAGGCGTTGCCCGCCGATGGACGTTCATCGAGCGCGGGGTGCTCGCGCCTGTCCCAGGTGCGAAGAAAGGCGATGGTGGCGGTGACGTCGTCTGGTTCGAGCGGACCGCCGCGTTCCTTCGCCCACGCCGACATGGTCGTGCCGCCGCGACCGTTCGCGATCGCGCTCCGAAGAAACTGGTCGGTCACCGACGCCAGAAAATCGCGGTGGGCGAGCGCTGGTGCCTGATCGGCCTTGTATCCCTCGCCGCCCGCTCCGTGGCAGACGGCGCACATGCGGCCATAGATCTCTCGGCCGTGCTCCTGCGATGCGGTGAGCTCGATGGGGCTGCACTCAAGCTCGCCGCTGACGACGACCAGCGCAACGATGGTGAAGGCGACGAGCGGACGGCGCATCAGAAGCAACGCTAGCTCACCCCGCGTCATCGGCCCACACTCGGAAACGCCAGGCTCGCAGCGTCCATCATCGTGCCGCACGTGGTGCCGGTGAGCGGTGTCCCTTGGCGCGGATCGCTTGCCATGTCGAAGCACGTCCAGCGGTTGGTCGCGGAGCCTACGAGCAGTCGATCGCCGCGCATCACGCCGTACTTCGGTTCGTCGGCTTCCCACACGCCCGAGGACGTTGAGAGGATTACGGTGGGCTCCTCCGGGTCCGCGGGACGCACGAGCGAGCGGCCGTGAACGAGCGACGCGAAGGGGAAGGTGTCACGCACTGCGAAGACGCCGAGAAGATCGATCACCGTGGCCTGCACGTCTTGCGAGTACGTGCGACGACCAGCAAATGTGCGGAGCGCCGAACGTTGCGCGGCGTCGAGAGCACGTGGCCCCGCGACGAGCCACCCCGGAACGGCCACCTCTTCATCGTAGAGGGAATGAATGTGATAGAGCCCGCCGCGCTCCCGAAACTGCTCACCGTGATCGGAGAGAAAAATCACCGCCGTGTCTTCCCAGCTCGGAAGCGCCCGCAGCTCGCGCAAGAACGCGGCGAGGGTGCGCTCCTGCATGCGTACGCTGTTCAAGTAGTGATTGTGAAAGTATCCGGACTCGCCGAGCGGATCGTTCGAGTGCGGCGAATAGGGCTGGAGCCCCGGGTCGATGCGGTACGGCGCGTGGGTGTTCGAGAAGTGGAGCACGGCAAAATACGGAGTTTCCGCGGGAACGCTGCGGGCGAACTCGAGCATGCGGGCCGTAGCGCGTTCGTCGGGAGCGCCGATCTGCGCGTCTTTCGTGTCTCCGAGCTCCATCGCGCTCACCTTGAGATCGATGCCGGCGCGCTGCACAAACGCCCCGAAGTCGTCGTAGCGAAGATTCTGCGAGGTGACGTACGCGGTGCGGTAGCCGACAGAGTGAGCAACCTCCCAGAGAACCGGCGCGGAGTGCGCGGTCACGAAATCCACGTTCGGCGGGAGGCCCGTCCAGAGGAGCATGCACGCGCTGAACGTTCCCGGTGACTGGGTGGTCAGCTTGCCGAGAGAAATGCGATCGGGGACGACCTCGTCGAGGAAGGGCGCCTTGCAGGCGGGCGGAGGGTCGGAGCACATGGCGTCGGCGCGAACGCTCTCGGTAATGATGACCACCACGTTCGGACGATGCGACGGTGGCGCGATCGGCGGAAGCGACGCGGGAGTGCGGAGAGAGATCCCTCTACGCACCCAACCCTTGCCCGTCACGGCGTCGCGAAGGGCGTGCACGACGCCGTGAATGAAGCACGTGTCGGGCGGCGCAGCCTGGAGGGAGCGGCTCTCGACGAAGTCGATCCAGAAGCAGAAGGCAGCTCCGAAAAAGGCGAGCACGGGCACGATCGGGATCACCTTCGCGACCGACGGAGCCGCCCTCCTGACGAGGACGACGATCCCGAGCGTGACCGCGACGCCCGCGACGATCATGGCCACGAAGACGGACGCGCCACCCCACGCGAGGAGCCAGTCCTTCAGCGTGCCCCGAAGAGCGATGCCGAGGCGCACCGTGTCTCGCGCCATGTAGGCCTGAAAAACGCGGTGGTACAGGGCCTGTGCGCCGTAACAAGAGATCGCGAGCGGCAGCACCCATAGGCCGAAGAAGAGGCCGAGGCCCAAGCGAGCTGCGAGCCGCGCGCGGCCGCTGTCGAATAGAAAGAGGCGTGAGACCAGCCACAGCGGACCGCCCCAGAACCCGGCGCTGGCGAGCGACGATCCCACGTAGTTCACGACGTCGAGCGGACTGTAGGCCGCGATGGCTCCGCCTCGGATGAAGAGGTCCATGACGATCGCGAGGAGCGTTGGCGAGACGAAGAGGAAGAGCATCCGCGGGCGGTCGCCTAGAAGCGCGCGCATCACCCGCCGCATCCGGTTCATCTCGGTACCTTGACCGTGAACGTGGCCCCCGCGCCGCCAGCACTCTCGACGGTGACGAGACCGCCCATCGCCTCGACGAGGTGCTTGACGATGGAGAGCCCCAGCCCTGTGCCTCCGACCTCGCGTGAGCGCCCGGCGTCGACGCGATAGAACCGCTCGAACAGGCGGGGAATATGCTTTGCATCGATCCCCGGTCCGTTGTCTCTGACGTCCATGCGGACCGTATGCTCGTCGCTGGTCACGGACACGGCGATCGCTGCGCCGGCCGGGCAGTATTTCACGGCGTTGTCGATCAGGTTGGAGAGAACTTGCTCGATCGCCCGCGAGTCGCCGAGAAAGGGTTGCGGGTCTTTATCGATCTTGGCGGAGAGAGTGACTTTCTTTCTTTCGGCACGCTCGAGGAAGAGGGCGACCACGTTCGCCACCACCTCGGGGATGTCGACCCTCTCTTTGCGGAGCTGGAATTGATTCGACTCCATGCGCGAGAGGTCCAGGAGATCCTCGATGAGGGCCTGCAGCCGGTCCGAGTTGCGCTCGATGATTTCGACGAAGCGTTGCGCAGCCTTCGGATCTGGATCGCGGAGGGCCGTGTCACGAAGGGTTTCCGCAGCCGACTTTACGGCCATGACGGGCGTTCGCAGCTCATGAGAGACGTTGGCCACGAAGTCGCGGCGCATGGATTCGAGGCGCCTCAGGTCCGTCACGTCGACGAACACCGCGACCACTCCGTCCTCCGGTCCGGAGAGCGCGCTGGCGTGGGTGAGCAGCCGGCGCGGCTTGATCCCGGGTAGGTCGATCTCTCCGCGGACCGTCGTCCGAGCGTTCGTCGCACGCTTGACGAGCGCGTGCAGCTCGGCGTGACGCACGACCTCGATGAGGAGCTTGCCGATCGCCGACGTCCCCGCGCGGAGCATGTCACGGAGCGCGCGGTTCATCAGGACCACCTGCCCCTCGCGGTCGAGGACGAGCACTCCCTCTTCCATCCCATCCAGAATGTTCGCCTGGAGATCGCGCTCCGTCCTGAGCTCGTTCAACGTCTGGGAGAGGCTTCCCGCAAGCTGATCGAGCGCCCTGCCCAGCTGTCCAAGCTCGTCGATTCCGGCGACGCGAGTGCGCGCGGAGAGATCGCCGGCGGTCATTTTTCGGGCTGCGTCCGTGAGTTGCGAGACGCCGCGCGACATCCACTGCGCCGCAAACGTCGACATGAGGCCGGACAGGATCAGCGCGACGAAGAAGGCCACGACGACGAGCGCCTGAGCGCGACCGACCGCCTCGTCCACGCGGATGAGGGGCTCTGCGACGCGAGCTACACCCGCCGCTACTCCCCGCTGCGAGAAGCGAACGGCCACGTACATCATGTGCTCGTGGATGGTGCTGCTCAAGCGGCTCCCCACGCCGTGGCCCTGGGTGAGGGCAGCGAGCACCTCGGCGCGCGTCCCGTGATTTTCGAGACTGGAGAGGGCGGCGGTCTCGACGTTGGAGTCACCGATCACGACGCCGTCTTGGCGGATCAACGTGACGCGCACCTCCGAGACGCGACCGAGCCTGTCCGCAACCGCGTCCCATGCCGTGAGATCCGTCACCGGCGCGGTGGTCACGCTGGCCTCGTCGGCGACGAGGCGGGCGCGGATGAGTAGATCGTCTTGGATGCTCTGGGTGAGCTCGGTCCGGATGGCGCGCGTGAGGTAGAGATCGGTCGCTGCCAAAGACACGACGATCAAGCCGAAAGAGACGATGAAGAGCTGGAAGCGAACACTAAGTTTCATCTTCGATGGACCTCTTCGACGCGCGCACGAGCGTCAACGCGACGCGGGCTCATCCGGCGTGTCGCTGAATCGGTAGCCCACGCCGCGAACGGTCTCGACGTAGAGCGCGGCGCTCCCCAGCTTTTCGCGAAGCCGCTTCACGTGCGTGTCGACGGTGCGGGTGGTCACGTCGGCCTCGATGCCCCACACGTCCGAGAGAAGCACCTCGCGCGTCTGCACGCGGTTCTGCCGGTCGAAGAGGGTGATGAGCAACTTGAACTCGAGAACGGTGAGCTCGATTTCCTCTTCGCCGCTCCACACGCGGTGCGCTTCGCGGTCGATGCGGAGCGATCCAAAGACGATCATCGTTGCCCCTTCTACTCCGGGGACGCGGCGCCTCAGCACCGACTGCATGCGAAGGAGCAGCTCACGCATGCTGAACGGTTTCACCACGTAGTCGTCGGCGCCGAGCTCGAAGCCCACCACGCGATCGATCTCTTCGCCCTTGGCGGTGATCATCACCACGTTGACGTGCTGGGTCTTTGGATCCTTGCGAAGGGCCTTGCACACCTCGGTGCCCGAAATGTCGGGGAGCATGAGATCAAGCAGCACGATCTCCGGCGCCTCGGCCCGGGCGAGCCTCAGACCTTCGTGGCCCGTGGACGCGACGCGCACTTCGTGTCCAGCCTGACCGAGGTTGTACCGAAGAATCTCCTGCAAATCGGCTTCATCTTCGATCACGAGCACACGTGCCATGACTGCCCTCTACCGCGGTATCGAGGCAACACTGTGACAAACCGATGTCAACTTGACCCTTTTTGCGAGGTCGTGGCGAGTTGTTGCACCCAATTTACGGCCGAGCCGCCGAAACGACACATGCATCGTTGATCCTCTTTGCTCAGGAGACATCGATGGCCGCTTCGATCCTGACTAGACACAGGGCGCTCGCCGGAATCATCGGCGCGACGACCGGCCTCGGCGAGGTCGTCGCCGGGCCCGCTCTTGCTCCGATCGTCGAAATCTCCGGAGCCGCGCTCACGGCCGCGCTCGCTGCCCACGCCGTGCATCGCATCGTTGCGGCGACCGAGCTGCTCGCCGCCTGAAGCGTCGTTTCCCATCGACCCTCGGGTTGGGCGACTTACGTTTGGGGAATGCAAAAACTCCGCGTGGACGTGTGGTCTGACATCGCGTGCCCCTGGTGCTACGTCGGCAAGCGGCGACTCGAAGCGGCGCTCGCCCTCTTTCCTCACCGCGATGCGGTCGAGATTCACTGGCGAGCGTTCGAGCTCGATCCCTCGGCGCCTCGCGTGCGCGACGAGAGCGGCGGGCCGTACGCCGCGCGCCTGGCGAAAAAATACGGGACGTCGGTGGCCAAGGCCGAAGGCATGCTCGAGACGATGACCGCAACGGCCGCGGCCGACGGGCTGGAGTTCCGTTTCGATCGGGTGCGCTCGGGAAACACGTTCGACGCTCATCGCGTGCTCCACCTGGCGGGCGAGCGCGGCGTTCAAGACTCCGTGAAGGAGCGCTTCCTTCGTGCTTACATGACGGAGGGAGAGCCCATCGGGGAGCCCGAGGTTTTGGTGCGGCTCGCGGGCGAAGCGGGTCTCGACGAGGAAGAGGTGCGGGCGATGCTGGCCAGCGACACCTACGCTCGCGAGGTTCGCACCGATGAAGACGAAGCGCGCGCACTCGGGATCAGCGGCGTTCCGTTCTTCGCGTTCGCCGGGCGCTACGGAGTCTCCGGCGCTCAGACCCCAAGGGTTCTCGCCGATGTGCTCGGCCGTGCCTGGAAGGCGGCGACCGAGCTCGAGATCCAGGAAGGGGCCGTCTGTGGCCCCGACGGCTGCGCCTAAGCGACTTACATCGCGACGGCTACGCGGAAGAGAAGCTCGTGAAGCACGTGCGCGTTGTCGCGCGCATCGTCGTTGACGCCTGCGGCGAGCGTGTTTCCTGGAGCGATCGCGCGCTGCGAGGATCCCTGCGCCGGGCCGCCCATCGTGGTGGCCTTCGTCGGCGCGGAGTCCGGAAACATGTTCAGCACATAGTTCGCGCTCAAGCGGACGTGCTTCGTGAACCAGAAATTTGCTCCGAGGGAGAAGGCATCAACCTTGATGTCGCCGTCGATGTTCTTCGCGTCGACCACGCCGTCTCGACTCGCGCTCGCGTAGGTCAACCGCACCTGCTCCCACTTGACGAGAAGTTGAAGCGCGCGCGACGGCGCCGGATCGGGCTTCTTGAAATCGACGTGCGAGGGGTTCTCGTATCCGGGAGCGCCGTTGATGTCGCGCTTGCCCATCGCCCAGATCCCGAGCTGCGCGTAGTAGGACGTGCCGCTGATGCCGCCGGTGCGTTCGGTGTTCGTGGTCTGGTAGCCTTCGAGCGCTTCCCGCGTGTGGTTGTTGATGTACACGAGCTCGCCCGTGAGATCGACGATCGAGACCGGAATGCGAAGCTCGCCCGCGAGACCGACCTGATCGCCCGACGGTAGGACGTGGGTCTGACCGCCTGCGCCGTTATACGTGGGGCTCCAGAAGGTGTAGTTGCCCTGCGTGGAGAGGCCCGGGTAGTCGTAGTAGGTGTATTTACGATCACGCGATCCGTAGTGGACGCTGCCTCCGATCTGCAGGTCCTTGAGCGCGCCCTGCTGGCTAGTGGCGATCGGATGCACGAAAACGCGGGCGAACAGGTCACCGTGGCTGTCGGTGTTTAGCTTGTTTTGCCCGTCTCCGTTGAAGAGCCCCACTGAGTAGAAGAGGAGCTTGTTGCTCATCTCGCCCCAGGTCATCAGGCCGAGCTCCTTGTTCGTCGGGACGCCCACCGCGCGCACGGCGAGCGAACGCTCCATGAACGGGATGTACTTGTCGCTCGTCCTGTTCTCCATCGTGAAGGGAGCGTCGTACTGCCCAAGCTGCAGGTTGAAGAGCGGGTGCGCGCGGTAGTTCACGAACACGTCCGTCGGAGCGGCGCTGACCCTGGCGGTTTGCGCGCTGGCAAAACGGCCCGTCGTTGCGGCGGGTACAACACCGGGTGCGGCGGCCGAGGTCTCGTTCGTCCCCTTGGGATTGTCGAGCCCCGTCGCACCGAAGTCGCCGGCGAGCATCCACTGCCAGTTGACGAGAAACTCGCCCGAGAGCTCCGGACGAATGCGGCGGAGGAAGAGCGTCGGCTTCAGCGACTGCGCTGTCACCTCGGCGACGCCCGGCCCGAAGTAGGTGTACGTGTCGATCTGCGCGCGACCCTGGATGTAGAGCCGAAAGTTGTCGTTGTAGTCGCGCAGGTAGAAGAGGCCGTTGTGCCAGCCGGCGAGCGGGTGACCGTCTTTGGCGAGGGGCGACGCGTCGGCCGTTGAGCTTTCTTCGGCGGGAGCGGCGGGCGGCTCAGGCGCGGTGACGGTCGTGGTAACGACGGGGTGATCCTCGGGCGACTGCGCTTTGGCGGTGGAAGGCATCGCGAGCAGAAAAAGAATGGGAACTGCTACGACGGTGGATCTCATGGTTGGTCCTTTGGCGTTGCACATGGTTGGCGTGACGGTCATTCGCTCGCCGCGTCGCCTGCGTCGACCCCGGCATCGATCGCCAGGGCTGCGTCTGCCTTCGCCTCGGCAGGAGCGTCCGAAGCAGCATCGGACGGAGCGTCTGCACCGGCGTCCTTCACGGGGACGGGGTTTGGCTTGTCGTTGTCGGCGCCGCACGCGGTGGATGCGAAGACGACCAGGAGAACGAAGAGGCGCGCGGCCTTCGAGTGCGAATCGAGCATACTTTCTGATACACGCACTCTGTGACGAAGCTGCAACGTCTGCGGAGCATTTGAAAGGCCCGCGCGCGAAATCACGCTAGGCTGACGTAATGCTCACGAAGACCGGCCTCTCGCTCAGTGCGCTGCTCGCTTGCAGCGGCTGCATCGCCCTCGCTTCGCCTGCGTGCGGTAGCTCCAACACCTCGGGGTTCGGGGACGGCACCGGCATGGACGGCGGGTCGCTCGACGAAGCCGGCAATCCGATCTTCGGCGACAGCGGCGGTCAAAAGCCCGCCTGCAAGGGGCTCCAGTGTCAGCAGGTAATGTGCGCGGGCGGCGCGACGACCAGCCTGACCGGCACGGCGTACGCGCCGAACGGAACGCTCCCGCTCTACAACGTGATCGTGTACGTCCCGAACGCGCCGCTCGATCCGCTCGTCGAAGGTGTGACGTGCGACAAGTGCGGCTCCGTGGCCTCGGGCAGCCCGGTGGTCACCGCGCTCAGCGATTCGAGCGGCAACTTCAAGATCACCAATGTGCCCGCGGGCGACAACATCCCGCTCGTTCTGCAGGTCGGAAAGTGGCGGCGCCAGGTGGTGATTCCGCATGTCGAGGCCTGCAAGGAAACGGCGCTCACCGATCCGAACATGACGCGCCTCCCGAAAAAGCAGAGCGAAGGCCACCTTCCCCACATCGCGGTGACGACCGGCGATTTCGATGCGATGGGATGCCTGCTTCCGAAGATGGGCGTCGACAACTCCGAGTTCGGAGTGGCCGCCAACGAAGCAACGAAGCGGGTGACCTTTTATCAAGGCCAAGGCCCGAGCATGCCGGGGATCACGTCCGCACAGGCCTTCTGGTCCGACGCGGCGCAGCTGAAGAAATTCGATGTCGTGATGCTGTCCTGCGAAGGGGACGAGTTCTTGAACAACAAGCCCGCAGTACCCCGCGCTTCGATGGAGGACTACCTGACGAGCGGCGGCCGCATCCTCGGCACGGACTTCATGTACACGTGGGAGCGCGACGCCTTCGATTCGGTCGTCGACCCATCGAAGCACACCGTCAACACCTGGTTCGGCGGAGCCCCTGGGGACGGAACCGGCACGTTCGACGTCGACACGTCGTTTCCCAAAGGCCTCGCGCTCGCGCAGTGGCTCAGCAAGGTCGGCGCATCGACGACCATGGGAAAGATTGATTTCCCGGTCGCTTACAGCAACTTCGACAAGGTGAACCCGCTCGTCTCGCAGCGATGGGTCCACGCCGGAGCCAACGACAAGATCTTCACGTACAACCTTCCGGTTGGGGCCGCGCCCGCCGATCAGTGCGGAAAATCCGTCTTTCTCGACGTGCACATCGCCGATCCCCACGTCCCAGGAAACGACGTCGTGAACGCTGCGTTTCCGGGAAAGGACTTCGACCCCACGAAGCCGGAAACGGGCTGCCTCCCCAATCTCACCCCGCAAGAGAAGGCTTTCATCTTCTTCCTGATGGACCTCTCCTCGTGCATCCAACCCGACAACGGGATGGTCAATCCGCCTCCAGTGAAGTGACGACCTGTGGCACCATCGCGGGCATGAGCTTCTCTCGTCATGCCTCGGGCGTCTCTGTCTTCGTCACTGTGTGGTTGGCCGCGGTTGCGTGCGGCTCTTCCAATTCGGGCACCGGCACCCAGGGCACACCGGCGAAGGCTGATGGCTCGTGCATCGCGCTCACCTCGCCCGGCGGATCGGTCAAGCCGCACTCCGAGCCGGGCGACGCGCCCGCTGCGATGGGAGGAGTGATCGCGGCGGGCGATTACTTACTGACCGACGTGAGCCACTACGCGGGGGCAAACCCGCTCGGCACTCAGACCATAAAGAAGCTTCATTTCTCGGCCGGTTTCGTGGAGTACGCCGACGGCAACGGGGACGCGAACACCCAGAACATCGGGCGCTCGTTCACGACCTCGGGAAAGAACATCACCTTCCACGAGGTCTGTCATACGCCAGCAAACATGCTGCAAAGCTCCAACACCTTCACGTCGCCGTACACCGCGACGGCAACCGAATACATCGAGTTCGACAACTACGTGAAGGGCGTCTTCACCTATACGCTGCAGCCGGCGACCCCCTGAGCCGCGACAAGCCTTTCGCGCGCGGGCCATTTGCGGGGCTTCCCGACAGTCCGCGACTCGCACACGGATACGAGGCCACCATGGGGCGCGAGCTCACGATGGACTCCACGCCGTTTGGCCGCTTGCGGGTGCATTACCGCGAGCACGGAGAGGGACCGCCGCTCCTCCTGGTGCACGGGCTGATGACCACCAGCTATTCGTGGCGCTACGTGTTCGCCCATCTCGGCCGCCGTTACCGCGTGATCGCCCCTGATTTGCCTGGTTGCGGCGCTACGGGCAAACCGCTCGATCGCGTGTACTCCATCGAGGCTCTCGCGACGTGGGTCGGCGAGTTTCAACGCGCGCTCGGCATTCGAGGGACACGCGGCGTCGGCAATTCTCTCGGCGGGCTCATCTGCATGCGGCTTGCGCTCGACGACGCGGGCGCATTTTCGCGGCTGGTGAACATCCATGCGCCTGTCTTCCCCGAGGCGCGCTACTTCGCGCTTCACGCTGCGCTCAAGGCTCCGGGCGTGAAATCCATGTTGGCGCGATTGATCCGCAGCAACGTTCATCGATGGGTGCACCGCAACGTTCACTATTACGACGAAAGCCTGAAGTCGCTCGAAGAGGCGCGCGCGTACGGCGACCCGCTCGACGCTCCCGGCGGCGCCGAAGCCTTCATCCACTACCTGAGTGACGCGATTTCTCCGCGCTCGTTTGCGAAGATGGCCCGCACCCTCGAGGAGCGCCACAGAGCGAGAACCCCGTTCCCCGTTCCTCTCCTTCTCGTCTACGCGCGAGAAGATCCGATGGTACGTCCCGGGAACGGCGCGCGCCTCGCAAAGCTCATCGACGACGCGACGTTGGTGTGGCTGGACGAGAGCTCGCATTTCCCGCACGTGGACAGCCCGGAGCGTCTCGTGAAGGAAGTGCTGGAATTTCTGGCTTAGGCGGCGTTCGCGACTCTGTCGCGTTAGGTCACGCGACCTTCGTCACGGGTTGCCGGCGACGGCTCCGTTCATCTTTTTCTCGTGACCAGCGTCGACGATGTCGATGCGGTAAACGAGCTTGCCGTCGTTCGTCTTGAGCTCGCCCCCCACGTCACCCCAGGCGAACGCCTTGCTGGCGATGGTGCTGAGCACGCCCTTCTTGCGGCCGACGATGACGCTGTAGCGCGTCTGCACGCAGTCGAAGGTCTTGCTGCCGATCGCGATCTTCATCCTTTCGGTGCCGAGAATTTCCTCGTTCTGGTCGGCAGCGAAGACGGTCTCCGACATGAGCGCTTCGTATGCCGCCATCGTGGAGGGCTTCTCGCCGCCCGAGGCCTCTACCCGGACGACGGAGAGCACGTCTGTCTTCGCGTTCGGTGTCGTGTCGAAGCGGACGCGCAGCGTTCCGTCATTCTTCCCGCCATTCAACGTGAGCTCGACGAGGAGGATCGGCCCTGCCGCTTCGAGTACTTTTTCCGTGAGGGTCACCGGTCCCTTGTGGAACGCTCCTGAAAATCGGTAGACGACGAAGTCACCGGCGACGCGTGTGGGCGTCTTGTCGAGCGCAGTGTCATCTGCATGCGCTGCCGACGACGCGAGCGACGAAGCGTGGGCGGACGTCAACTGGAGGCTTGTTGCCGGCTGCGGAGAGACGGCGTGCGAACAGCCCGCGATGATGGTGAGGAGGGCGGCCATCGAAAGGAGGTCTCGGTTCATGTCTGTCGCTAACGCGTGCCACCGATCCGGGCCAAATTTTCTCCCTCTCTTCGTACGTTGATTCCTGATCCGCTGTCGATCTCACCGGAGGCGACGATCAAAGTGGCCGCAGCACTTTTGTGGAGCACGGTCTGCGGCAACGAGGAGAGCGCTGCGCACTTGGACGGGTCCGGCTCCGGTGTGCACCGAGCTCTCTACGTAGATCGGCTCGCATCCATGCGCGCGAACTCGTCTTCGAGGGTGCGCTCGGCGTGCTCGAATCGCGCGGCGCCCGTGACCCTGCGGTACGCGATGCCGAGTGCCGCGATCATCCCGACGAAGATCACGCCAGCGCCGATCGCGCCGGTGCGGGTGCGCATCGCTTCCGTGGAGAGCGTTCCATCGATGCCTGAAGCGAGGTCAGCCGTCGCGCGAACGTAGAGCGGGGTGTCGCCGGCTCGCGTCTTGCGATAGCCGAGGGCGGTGTCGCCTTCGGCGCGCTCGTGTTTGCCGAGGCCTGCAGACGCGTAGTAGCCGACGCGGCGCTCGAGGGTGCTCTCGGCCGCGGGCTCGAAGTGAAGTCCGCCGGGGCCGCTGGTATCGATGATCTGGACGGCGTCTCCGTCGGCGATGGGCGCGGTGAGGCGCACGCGATCTTTGTTTTTTTTCAGTGCTTCGTGGATGACCACGGCGATCGACGTCGGCGACCCATGGATCACCGCGAACCCTACGATTTGGCCGTGTTCCTCGATCGGCGTGATCGCGTCGTTCGTCTCGAGGCGACTTCCGATTGGGAGCGGTGACGCCAGTCGAACGATGGATTGATCGTCGCCAAGGGTGAACTGACTGCACCAAACAATGGTCTCGCCCTCGATGGTGCCGCGGTGAATCGCGCCGCGTACCGGCCCACCCGCAACGGCGACGGGTGAAACGAGAGTGACGAGGAGGAGCGCGAACGCGGCGAAGAGCTTGCGCAGCGAGCAGGTAGTTTTCATCGCCCGATGCTCCCGATGGCGTCGATGCCGTGACCGAAAATCGTTCGCTCCGGAAGTATCGGGGAGGCGAGCGCGCAGAGCTGCAGGAGCGTCGCGAGCTGGATCCCCATGAGCACCGAAACGGGGAGAATCACGGGGAAACGACGGATCCCCTGGGGAACCTGACGGACGACCGCGCGCACGAAAATCGCAGTGCCGGCCGCGAGCGCGACGAGCGCGGAGCCTTGCCCGAGGAGAGGTCCGACCCAATCGCTCGAGTGGTAGTAGAGCGCGACGAGCGGAGACAGGACGGCGAGAACGAGCGTGCCGCCGAAGATGCCGCTCGCGAAAGACACCAGAAGATCGCTCCCCCGACACTCCGCTCCGGAGAGCTTCCACGTGAGTAGTCCGGCAGGCACTGCGCTCAGCACAGAGAGGAGGACGATCATCGGCACCTTGTAGACGTTGGCCAGCGCCAGCGGCAGCGAGCGACTGCCCGCAGCGAGGCCCCACAGTGCGGCGAACACCAACGACGCGAGAAGCGAGGCAATGACGATCTGCAGCCGACGCGCGCGACCGCTATCTGCCTCCGAGAGTTTCTTGCCGCTGGTCAGATCGACGAGGGTGGAAAATGGGCTCATGAAGAATCCTCCGTGGTGGTTGGTCACGGATGGAAGATGGACCTCTCAGTTGGACGGCGTCGCGCACCCAAGTGAAAACGAAGTGAAACGTCGCTGAGCTATTTCTTCGCGACCGTGCCGAGCGAGGGTCGCGTCACGCGCTCCACCTTTTGCTGGGCAAAATAGGCTCGGAGCATGTCGCGTGCGACGACGTTTGCCTTCGTTTTCCACGTGGGATGGTTGACCACGAGCACCGCAACGGTGACCGGGCGAACGCCAGGCATGGTGCGACTCGGGGCAAATCCGGTGAACCACGTGTAGAGATGGTCGCCGTCGGATAGTGTCCCCGTCTTGCCGGCGACGGTCACGCCCGGCAGAAACGACGCCCCTGCGGGATCATGGAACGCGCGGTAGGACGTCCCTTCGCTCACGGTGTGCTCCATCATGGTGGTCACGGCCTGCGCCGTCTCCTTGGCCACGACGCGGCGAAGGGGTGAGGCGGGCGGAGCGCTGTAGATGAGCGCGCCTCCGGGCTCGTGCACGTCGCGGACGATCGTGAGACGGACCGATTCGCCGCCGCGCGCGAGCGTGGTGCTGATGGACGCAGCCTGCAGCGGAGAGAGTGTCGAGTTCCAGAAGCCCGCAGCCGTTCTTGCGTATCCCAGCGGATCGCTCGGCAGCTTGAGCGTGCTGGTCTGCACCGGAACGTCGAATGGGACGGGCTCTCCGAAGCCGTAGGCCTCGGCCATGTCCTCGAGCGACTTCGGCTTCAAGTGTTGCTGCGCGAGGCGACCAAAGACGGTGTTGACGCTCCGCCCCATCGCGCCGGCGAGCGTCACGCACCAGCGATCGCGCTGCGGATTTTCTTCGAGATCGATCTGCGAAATTTCATGCTCGCCTCCCGAGTAGCATTCGCGGGTGTCGGGCGTGAGGCCCGCGTCCTGCACGAGCGCCGAGCCGGTGATGATCTTGAAGACGCTCGCCGCCGGAGCCACCGCTTCTGCGCAACCGTCGCGCAGAGGGCCAGACTCTGCACGGCTCGCATACACGAGAACATTTCCGGTCGCCGGATCCGTCATGACGATGGAGGCTTGCGGGAGCTGGTGGGAGCGCATGATGGCAGCGGCGGTGCGCTGAAGCTCAGGGTCGAGCGTCAGGCGCGCCACCCGATGCCCGGACGCCGGAGCGCTCGCACCTTCGTCGTCGAGCGCGATGTGCGTCAAGTCGAGCCCGGTTAGCGGCGGAATGGCCGGAGGGAGCGGCGGCATCTCCTCGGCGGAGCTCGCTATCTTCGCGAGCGGCGTCTCCGGAACCGGCCGCGGCGGCGTGAGCCCGCTGAGCCACGGAATGCTTCCTACCGCGACAGCAAGCGCCGCCACACCGATCAACCACGGTCGCATTCCCCATCGTGTGACATACGCTCCGTCTACCGGGCAAACAAACGGCGGACATGCGCTCCCCTGGTATCGTGTGGCCATGCCTTGGAAACTACGGAGGCTCGCTGCCGCTTCCCTCACCTACGCGATCGCCTTCGTTGCTCCGGCGCGCGCATCGACCGAAGCCGTCTCGCCGCCCGCCGGAGGGCTCGGGGCCATCGCGGTCACCGTGGATCTCACGGCCGGGGTCGTTCGCTACAACGGTGCATCGCTTCCGATCGCCCTCGATCGAAAGCTCTTTCCCGAGGCGCGCGAGGTGAACGTCACCGTCGTTATGATCGGCGACAAGCATGTCGTTCACGTGCGCATTCCGGCAAAGACCGACGCGGTCGACAAAATCGCGTTCGAGGCGGTGATCGCCGCGAGCGGTGTCCTCTTCTCCGGGCTCACGGGTCTCGTCGAGGGGCAGCCCGGCGATCGCACCGGAGTCGCCGTCCAGATCGAGGGCACGCTGCTCGTGGGCGACGTGCGTGAGGACCTCCGTATCTGCGGGCAAGACACGACGCTCCTTTCGCCTCGCGGGCTCGATCCGAAGACCATGACCTTCGTCGGCGCAGGCTTTCAGCGCCTTCCGTCATCGCAGCGCGCGGGGGCACAGCTTATCGTCGCAAGCGCAAACGCGTCACCGACGGATCCCCCCCTCGCGCAGCTGCTCGTCGTCGCTGGCGCGAGCACGGCCATCGGGAGTCCCGCGTCGCTCGTGGATGGAGACCCGAAGACCGCGTGGGCCGAAGGGCGGCCGAGCGCAGGAGCAGGGGAATTCGTGCTCTTTCGTGGTCCGGGCGAGGTACCCCTGACGCGCGTGACGCTCACGATCGCCGCGACGCCGACGAGCGCAACGGGCGCCGCGCCCAAGAAGTTTTTCATCGTCACCGACGCGCGCACGTATGCGGTCACGATGCCTCAGGATGCGTGGCTCTATCCGGGCTCCTCGTACGACGTCGTTTTTCCCGAACCAGTGCGCGGCTCGTGTATGGCCATCGTGCTCGACGAAGCCTACGCGCGCGGACAGGCACACCCCGAGGTCACGATCGCAGAGGTGACGGCCTACAGCGAATTCGATGCACCCGGCGCAACGCTCGACACCGTCGCCAAGGCCCTCTCCGGCGGCGGCGCGCGCGCGGACGCGGCGGCGGGTGTGCTCAAACGAGCCAAAAACGGGCTCGATCCCGTGCTTCACGTGTGGAGCTCCCTCGATGCATCGGGGCGCGCTCTCGCGACGGATGTGGCCTTGACTGCGCCGTGCGAGACGAGCGCGCCGCTCCTCATTCGCGCGATGGGCGACGCGGATCGTGAGGTCGCGCGCAAGGGTCGCGGGAAGCTCGAGCGGTGTGGGAGGGCGGCGGGGCCTGCACTGGTCGATGCGCTCAAGGAGCCGGACTTCCCGCGCCGGATTCTGGTCGCGCCGCTCCTGGCGACGGTGGCTCCCAGCTTGGCGCTCGCGCCACTCGCCGACGCGCTCGGTCAGGGTCCGCCGAAGGTACAGGCGGAGGTTCGGGGGGCACTCGCGCGCGTCGCGCGTACCGCAGATGCGGCGAAGCTCGCGGCGTTGGTGGCGGACACTCGTCGCGATGATCCGGTGCGCATCGATCTCTTGCGGGCATGCGGTGCGCGGCTTGGAGAGATTCGTCCGCAAGCCGATGCTGCGATCGCCGATCTCCTTCGAAATCCGGCCTCGATGCGCACGCGGTACCTTCTTCTTGGGCCGCTTGCGGAGCTCGCGCATACGGGCGACACCGACGCCGCTTCGCGCTTCTCCGCTCTTCTGACCAGAGACCCGGAGCCCGCCGTGCGCGCGCACGCAGCCGAGCTGGCATCGAAGACCGCGCTGCCTGCGGTGCAAGCCGAGCTCGTCGCGCGTCTCGACGATCCGGAGCCTCGCGTGCGTGAAGCGGCGCTGCAATCGATCTCGCAACAGCACCTCGCGATCGCGGCGCCGAAAGTGGAAGCAGTGATGAAGCGCGATGCGTGGACGTTCGTGCGCGCAGGATCAGCAAGCGCTCTCGCATCGATGCCGCCCAACTCGGAGATCGATGGCGCGCTTGGCTCGTCATTGAAGCAAGACACGTCCCCTCGGGTGCGCACGGCCGCGATCGACGCGCTCGCCGCGCGTCACGCGGTGTCCTTTGTTGGCCCGGTGCGGGAGCGGCTTGCCGACGTACACGAGAGGGCCGACGTGAGGACTGCAGCAGCCCACGCCCTCGGCGAAATGTGCGATCGAGGCTCACTCGATTCCCTGGAAGCCCTCGCGGCAAAAGCGGCCTCACCCGTGGCGAGCGAATCGGAGACCGCCCTCGGCCTTGCCGCGATCGAGGCACTTGGTCACCTTCATCCCGCCGATCTCGATCGACGCTTCCGAACGCTGAGCGCGAGCGACGTACCGGCGGAAGCGCGGCGCGCGGTCGATCACGCGCTCAAAGCGCAGGCTGTCTGCCGCTGAAACTCTGGCGCCATTCGCGCCGCGAACTTCGGATCGACTATCCGCGCCCGGTGGGTGCGTTGGTGCCGCCGGCCATCTGGCCCTTGCTCTTCTTCAGCGTGAAGAAGGCGATGACCAGCCCCATCAGCAAGAAGACGAGCGCGATCCACCTGCCGAATTTTTGCTTGCCGAAGTCTTCGAGGCTTCCGCCTGCCCCGTTCTGCTTGGCCGCCCACGCTGCTTCGTCGGACGTAAGGACGCGGCCACCTCCGTAGGCTGATCCGCCGCCGCCGCCGCCGCCTCCGCCGCCACCACCTTTGTTTACGACCGCGCCCGCACCCTGGGTGCTCGTGGCAACCTGAGCTTTCTCACCAACCGCGGATCGGCCTCCGCCTCCGCCGCCCCTGCCGCCTCCTCCGCCGCCAGACGCACCCATGTTGCCGACCGCGGTGCCTCCGCCCGATGCTCCAGGGCCCGACGTGGGTCCCGTATTTCCGCCGCTCCCAGCGCCGCCTCTGTCTCCAGCGGGTCCGCCGCTGCCGGAAGTTCCGCCGGCACCGGGGGTACCCGCGCCAACGGAGCCTCCCACGGTGTTGCCGCTACCACCCGTGCCGCCGCCGACCGCGGTGCCGCCGAGCACGACCGTGGCCTTGTCGCTGGTTTTGGAAACCTGCATTCCGATCAAACGAAAAGCGCCGACCACGATTAAAAGCACCGCGACGAGCACCACACAGTACTCGGCTGCCGTGGCCCCACGTCGGTCGCGAAGAAACCGCCTCACCCCCCAATCATATAAGGTAAGGAGGGACCGCGCTCGTTTTTGGATAGAAGGCCGACGATTACGCCTTTTTTGGCGCTTTGGACGAGGTTTTGAATGACCGATCTCAAACGGGTGGGCCCCGCGGACGCGCACACGCTCGTCACGGGAGAGGGTTACGTTTATGTCGACGTCCGAAGCGAAGTTGAGTTTGCAGGCGGGCATCCTGCGGATGCGCTCAACGTTCCCTTCTTGCTGATGGGTGACAGCGGCCTCGTTCCGAACGCCGACTTTCTCGAGGTGATGGACGGCGCGTTTGCGAAGGACGCAAAGCTCATCCTCGGATGCAAGGGGGGCAATCGCTCTCTCCGCGCCGCGAAAGCCCTGAGCGCCGCAGGCTTCACGGACATCGTCGATCAGCTCGCCGGGTGGGACGGCGCGCGCGACGAGTTCGGGCAAATGAGCGACCCTGGTTGGTCGAGGCTCGCGCTTCCGACCGAGCACGGCGAACCCGCCGATCGCTCGTACGCCGCGCTGAGAAAAAAAACGAAAACCTGAGCCGCGTGTGTCCGCGACGGCACGCCCTTCGTATGGGCGTTCAGGGAGCCTTTGCGGCGCGGTCGTAGTCGTCGGCCGCGGCATTGACCACCGCGAGATCGCGCGACGCTCGTTCGCTTTCGGCGATCAGCGCGGCGGTGAAGATCGTGAGGCCCCAGATCTGGTTGTCGCGTACGTGAAACGGGTAACGCGTGCCTCGGGCGGTGACGACGGTGGCGCGGTCGCCTGAGATCTCGGTGGCCACAACGCCCGACAGATCTTTTCGTAGGCGCACGACCCAGCCTTTGCGCGTGGCGAAGAGCGCGAAGACGTCGGGACCATCGGCGGCAGAGGCTTCTTCTGCGTAGGCTGCGAGCAGACGCGATCGCTCGGGCTCCGGGTAGCTCGCCTTGATGCGCGTGCAGGCCTTGGCGCGCTCGTCTCGAATGGTGAACGCGGCCCACTGCGCGTCCGTCTCCAAATAGGGGAAAATAGCCTCGATTTTCCCCTCGCTGATGCTCTTCGCGATGCGCATGTACGCGCCTTCGGGCGTGCGATCCGACGGATACGGACGGTACAGTAGAGCGAAGCCGAGCGCGGCGAGCGCCAGGAATGCAACCAGAACGAGCCATCGTTTTCGCATGCTTCGCACGCGTGATACTACACGCCGCCATGCTCGAAGGCGCACGCGTCATCGCCGTCGTCCCCGCGTTCGAGGAAGCAGAGCGGATTGCCCGAGTGGTCTCGTCCATGCCCGCATGCGTCGATCACATCCTTGTCGTAGACGACGCCAGCCGCGACGAAACTTCCGTGCGTGCGTGCGCTGTCCGCGACCCCCGTCTCGAAGTCATCGTCCACGAAAAAAACTTGGGTGTCGGTGCGGCCATCGTCACTGGTTACCGCCGAGCCATGCAGCTCACGCGGCAGCCACGCGACGTGTTCGTGGTCATGGCGGGCGATGGACAAATGGATCCCCACGATCTCCCGCGGGTGGTCTCGCCGGTCGCTTCGGGGCGAGCGGGTTACGTGAAGGGAAACCGTTTCTCCTCCCCGGGCGCCTGGCGCGTGATGCCGCTCCAGAGGCGTGTCGGGGGTGAGATTTTCTCGCGCCTCACCTCGCGCGCCATCGGCGTTCCCATCTCCGACAGCCAGTGCGGCTACACGGCGATCTCCCGCGACGTTTGCGGAGCCCTTGATTTAGATGCGCTGTGGCCGCGCTACGGGTACCCGAACGATCTGCTCGCCAAGCTCGCGCGCGCAGGTGTGGTGATCGAAGAGGTCACCGTTCGGCCGATCTACGCGGGAGAAAAAAGTCACCTTCGGGTGTGGCACCTCGCGCGGATAGTGCACCTCGTGGGCCGCGCGTGGATCGAGCGAGCTAGGCGAGAGCGCGATCAATGATCGAGGGAACATGAGCAAGGGCGTGGCCGAGGTCGAAGCAAGCGCCCAGCTTTTCTGCGCTGAGCCGCTTGGTGACGTCGCCGTCGTTCGCGAGGTTGTCCCGAAACTTTCCATTGCCGCCCCACGCCTTCATCGCGTTGCGCTGGACGAGCACGTACGCCTCCTGGCGGGGCATCCCGGCGTCGACGAGTGCGAGGAGCACGCCCTCCGAGAAATAAAGCTCTTCGGCGCGATCGATGTTTCGCTTTAGGTGCTCGGGATAAACCACCAACCCTTCCACGAGAGAAGCGGCGCGATCGAGCATCAACGCAAGGATGCTCGTCGCGTCGGGAGCAATCATCCGCTCGACCGACGAATGCGAGATGTCGCGCTCGTGCCACAAGGAGACGTTCTCGAGGGCCGGCACCACCGCCGCACGCACCACGCGCGCGAGGCCGCACAGGTTCTCGCTGAGAATGGGATTTCGTTTGTGAGGCATCGCGCTCGAGCCTTTCTGCCCGACCGTGAAGGGCTCCTCCGCCTCCGCCACCTCGGAGCGCTGCCAATGGCGAACGTTCGTCGCGAAGCGCTCGATACCTGCCGCGAGGAGCGCGAGGGCTGCGAAAAATGCCGCGTGCCGATCGCGCGCCACGATCTGGGTGGCGACCGTTTCTCGCTCGAGACCGAGCATACCGAGCGCGCGCTGTTCGATCTCCGGAGAAAGGTGCGCGTAGGTACCGACGGCGCCCGCGATTTTTCCGACCGCGATCTCGCGCTTGGCGGCTTCCAAGCGTGCTTTTCCGCGGGAGATCTCGGCATGGTGCCCGGCGAGCGCAAGGCCGAAGGTGGTCGGCTCGGCGAAGATTCCGTGGCTCCTTCCGATCATCGGTGTCGTCGCGAACTCGCGCGCGCGCTTCGCGAAGCCGGCGAGGAGACGATCGCAGCGCACGAGGAGAAGACTCGCTGCATCGCGCAACAGAATGGCGAGCGCCGAATCGAGCACGTCACTCGAGGTCATGCCCCGATGGAGAAACCGCGCGTCGATCCCCGCGAGCTCTTCCACGTGAGTGAGAAACGCTATGACGTCGTGCTTGGTCGTCTTCTCGATCTCGTCGATTCGCGCGGCATCGAGCTGGAGCTTCTTGTCGCGAATGCGCGCCGCAATCCCGGTGGGCACGAGGCCCGCTTCTTCCATCGCAGCACATGCCGCGAGCTCGACCTCGAGCCAGCACTCGAAGCGCCGCTCGGGTGACCAAAGAACAGCAAAGTCAGACGGCGTGTAACGAGGAATCATGGGGTTTTCTACATCTACCCACTCATTGCAAAGTGCAAGACTGCTCGTAGTCTTTTATGTGTTTCGCAGGCCGCGCTCCGATTCTCTCGGACGTGCGTCGGCCTTCGGGGCTCCTCAGCCACGGCGGGCGCGGTCGCTAGGCCAAGGCTAATTTTTGTAGAAGCGTTCGTTCTTCTTCGCCATGTCGACGAGCACGGGCGCGGGCGTCCATCTCTTGCCGAAGCGATCGAAGTAACCCTGGACGCGCCGGAGCACTTCCGACGCGCCGATGGTGTCGACGTACCGGAAGGGCCCTCCGCGGAACGGAGGAAATCCGAGGCCGAAGATCGCGCCGATGTCGCCGTCGCGTGGGCTGCGCAGAAGCCCTTCGCCGTAGCAAAGGAGCGCTTCGTTCACGAACTGTAGTGAGCAGCGCATCTGAATCTCTTCGACCGGCAGCTTCGCTTTGGGCTCGATTCCCAGCGTCTTGTAGATGCTGACGTCGACCTCCTTCTTCCCCTTCTTGGCGTTCTGTCCGTAGAGGTAGAAGCCGCGCTCGTTCTTGCGACCCTTGCGGTTGTCGGCGACGAGCTTGGAAATCGTCGGAGGAGGGGTGAGGCGTTCACCGAACTCGGCGACCATGATCGGGCCGACGTGAGCGGCGACGTCGATGCCCACTTCGTCGAGGAGGGTGATCGGACCGACCGGCCAGCCCCAGTCGACCAGCGCCTTGTCGATCACCTCGATGGGGGCGCCTTCGGTGAGGATGTACGAAGCCTCGTTCATGTACGGACCGAGGATGCGGCTGGTGTAGAAGCCGACGCCGTCCTTCACCACGATGACGGTTTTGCCCTGCTTTTTCCCGAGTGCGACGGCAGCAGCGATGACGTGCGGCGCGGTCTTATCGGTACGAATCACTTCGAGGAGCGGCATCTTGTGAACGGGGCTGAAGTAATGCATTCCCACGACGTTCTCGGGGCGCTTCGAGGCCTCGGCGATCTTCGTGATCGGGATCGAGGAGGTGTTGGAGGCGAAGATGCAGCTCGGCTTGGAGACCTTCTCCACGTCCCTCACCACGTTTTGCTTGAGGGTGAGATCTTCGAATACGGCTTCGATGACGATGTCCGCGCTGTGGACCCCCGAGTAGTCGGTGGTGGCCGTGAGGCGGGCGAACGTCTGGTCGCGCTCTTCTCTGGTGAGCTGCTTTTTCTTCACGCGCTCGTCGAGAATCTCGCGCACGTACTTCAGACCGCGACCGACGCCGGCGTCGTCCCTGTCCTTCAGGCGCACCGGAATGCCCGCGTTCATCGTGACGTAGGCGATGCCGCCGCCCATGAGGCCGCCGCCGAGCATGACCACGCGCTCGGGGAGAGCGCCCTTTACGCTGGGATCGTCGGTGCCGTTGTCCTTCTTCAGCGCGGTCGTGGCGAAGAAGATCTCGATGAGACGATTGGAGGTCTCGCTGACCACGAGCTCACCGAAGAATTTGCCTTCCTGCTCCGCCGCAGCATCAAACCCGCGGTTTCCAAAGGTCTCGAGGACGTCGATGATCCGCTCCGTCGCCGGATAATGACCCCGCGTCTTTTTGCGTGTGGCCTCGCGCGCCTTCTTAAAGAGGAGCTTGCGTCCGGCAGGATTTTTCTCGAGCGCGAACGTGGTGAGATTGGCCACGAAGTTTCCCTGCTTCTTCGGGGGGGTCACGCCGTTCGCGATGCGATCCCTAACCATCTTGGTCGCGACCTGGAGGAGCACCGGGGCTGGGCACACCTCGTCGATCAAGCCGAGCTTCTTCGCTTTGGCGGCGCGGGTATTTTTTCCCGTGAGTCCGAGGTCGAGCGCGGTCTGGAGGCCGGAGCGTTCTGCTACGCGAAGGAGGCCGTTGGCGCCGGGAATCAGACCGAGCTGCACTTCGGGAAGACCGAGCTGCGTCTTCTTGTCGTCGGTGGCGACGATCGCATGGCAGGCGAGCGCGAGCTCGAATCCGCCCCCGAGCGCCTGGCCGTTGATCGCCGCGATGATCGGTTTTTTCAGGTGTTTGATGCGGGCAAGTCCCTTCGCGAGCTCTCGCGACATCCGCTCGGCATCGGCGGCAAGCTTGATGGACGTGAGCATCTCGATGTTGGCGCCGACGACGAAATCTTTTTTTCCGCTGGTGATGATCGCGCCCTTGATTTCGGGGTCCTTCTCGACGCGATCGAGCGCGGCGGCAAACTCCTCGCCGAAGCCGAGCGTGATGGTGTTCAGTGCCTCGCTCGGATCGTCGATGGTGACGATCGCGATCCCGTCGCGCACCTCGGTGGAGATGATCTTCTTGCCTATGCTCTTGCCGCTCACTGCCGCTGACGTGCTCATTCGCCCACCTCCAACACCATTGCTGCGCCCAAACCGCCGGCTGCACACGCCGTAGCGAGGCCAAATTGGCCGCCGCGTCGTTTCAGCTCGTGAAGCACCGTCGTCACCATCCGCGCGCCGGTGGCCGCGAAAGGATGACCGATGGAGAGCGAGCCGCCGTGAACGTTGAATTTGCTGTCGTCGATTTCGCCGATGGCCTCGCTCCGCCCGAGCTTTTCTTCGGCGAACTTCTTGGAGGCGAACGCGTTCGTGTTGCAGAGGACCTGCGCGGCAAAGGCCTCGTGCATGTCGATCAGATCCATGTCTTTGAGCTTCAACCCAGCGCGATCGAGCGCCATGGGCGTTGCGTAGCTCGGGCCCATGAGCATCCATCCATTCGGATCGAGCGCGGCGTACGCCCAGGAGCGGAGGTAGCCGAGCGGCTTGTAGCCGAGGGCCTTCGCCTTCGACTCGGTCATCAAGATGAGCGCACTGGCGCCGTCGGTGAGGGGAGACGAGTTGCCGGCGGTGACCGTGCCGAACCGGCGATCGAAAACCGGCTTCAGCTTGGCGTAGCCCTCGACGGTCGAATCCTTGCGGACGTTGTTGTCTTCGGCGATGGGAGCGTCGTAGCGCGGTGCGGGGACTACGTGCATCACCTCTTGTTCGAACACGCCGGACTTCCAGGCTTCGGCCGCCTTGGTGTGGCTGCGGTTGGCGAACACGTCTTGGGCTTCGCGGCTGATGCCCGCTTCTTTCGCCATTTTTTCAGCGCTTTCGCCCATGGTCAGGCCGGTGGTCGGCTCTTTCAAGGCCGGCGGGACGGGGATGAAATCACGCGGTGAAAGCTTGCTGAAGATCTTGATCTTGCCGCCGACGGTCTTCGCCTTCGAGACGTCGACGAGTGCATTCGCGAGGCGTTTGGAGACGGAGATCGGTACGTCGCTCGCGCTGTCTGCGCCGCCGGTGATCGCCACGTCGTGTTGACCGGCGAGCATGGCTTCGGCTGCACTGGTCATGGACTGGAACGACGTCGCGCACGCGCGGCTCACGCTGAAGGCTTCGATGGTCTTGGGGATCGCTGTCCCGAGCACGATCTCGCGGGCGATGTTCGGCGCACTCAGGGACGGCACCACCTGGCCGTACACGCAGAGGCCGATCTCTTTCGGATTGAGCTCACTTCGCGCCAGGATCTCCGAGACCACCGTCCTGCCGAGATCGAGCGCGCTCATGTCGCGGTAGGCCGTTCCCGATTTCGCAAACGGGGTGCGGAGCCCCGCGACGATGGCGATCCGCTCGCCCGACTTCTGTTTCCCGTTGCCGTTGCCGTTGGTCTTGGCCATGGAGGTAGCTCCTTCGTAATTCTTGTCAGCCCGTACGTAGTCCATCTCGGAGGATGAGACACGAGGGAATGAATGACGGTTCAGTTGTCACCCTGGATCCCGTGACGCGTTGTGTCAAGCGCTGGATTTCCAGCAGCAGGGAGGGGGGTTTTGGGCGCCGGCGCGAAGCTGTGCTAATCGCTGTCCCCTCTTTCGGCGAAAGGTGCTGTCCCGATGTCCACGCTTTCCGAAGTTCTCAACGGCGACAAGAAGGCCCTGGTGGTCGAGGATTGCCTCGCGCTCATCGATGCGGAGGTCAAGGACAAGTCGGGCATCTCGGGGCTCGCCATCAAAGCCGGCTACGGCGCGGTCAAAGGGGTAAAGCCTGGCTTCATCAAGCAAGCGGTGACCGACCTTCTCCCCGAGTTCGCGAAAGCGCTCCAACCGCTCCACGACGAAGCAGTGACCGAGAAGAAGCCGGTAGCGGATTTCTTCGCCTCGAACAGCGGAAGAGTCGCGGACGCGCTCCTCGCTATCACCGACGCCAAGGCCGCGCGCTCGAAGAGCGGCGTCGTCAAAGGGACGTACGAGAAGCTCCGCGGTACCGCCAAAAAGAACGTCGAGGCGGCGGTGCCGCGGCTCGGACGGATGATCGAGAAGCACGCCGGCTGAACGTCGGACACCCCACGAGGCTCGACGAAACGATGGCGCGCATCCTCGTCATCGACGACGACGCCTCACTGCTCGACGCGCTTTCGATCGCGTTCGAGAGCGCGGGCCATACCGTTCTCCTGGCGAAGGACGGCGTCGAGGGTCACGAGGTGATCCGCCGGGAAAGACCGGAGACGGTCGTCTCCGATGTGAACATGCCCGGGCTCGACGGATTCTCGC
The DNA here is from genome assembly GCA_043747615.1 of Myxococcales bacterium. GTDB lineage: Bacteria > Myxococcota_A > Polyangia > Polyangiales > Polyangiaceae > JAYTOU01. The sequence continues at coordinate 58,584 of JAYTOU010000093.1, forward strand.
TGTGTCGCCGTCTCCGCGAGGAAGGAAATCACGTTCCTTTCATCTTGTTGACCTCACGCGACAACGACATCGACGAGACGCTCGGGCTCGAGCTCGGTGCAGATGACTACATCGCCAAGCCATTCAGTGTCCGGGTGCTTCTGGCGCGAGTGGTGTCGCTCCTACGACGCGATGCCCTCCGTGCGGGCGCGAAGAGTGAGAGCCCGCTGGTGGTGGAGGACCTCGAGCTCTTTCGCGATCGGCTGGAGGTGCGCTACCGCTCTCAGCCCATCCGGGTGACGGTGACGGAGTTCCGCCTGGTCGAGGCGCTCATTCGAAGGCCCGGAACCGTGCACTCGCGCGAGCAGCTTCTCGAAACGGTGCGCGGCGATTCGTTCGTCGTCGATCGCATCATCGATACCTACGTGCGTCGTTTGCGCCGTAAATTCGAGGCCATCGACGCAACCTTCGACAAGATCGAGACCGTCGTCGGGGCGGGGTATCGCTGGAGAGATCGTGGCAGCTGAGCGAACGCCAATCCGTCACTCGCTCCGGGTGAAGGTCTTTGCGGTGACGCTGGCCGTCTCCGTAGCTCCTCAGCTCTTCGTCTTCGCCTGGAGCAAGATGGAGCGAAACATCGCCGGGACCATGCAGGCGAACGCGATCCGCGCGGCCGACGAGACGGTCGAGGCCTTGACCCGGCGGCGGGAAGCGGCGGCGAAGGATGCGCCTCCCCTCGAAGGCGCGCTCGACGACGTCGCCCGGCTGCATGTGGTGCGCGTGAGGCTGATGAGCGACCACGGGCGCATGTACGCCGACGTGGATCGCGACAATGACTTCGACCTCGTCCACCAGATCGGAACGCTCTTCTTCGGGCCAGACGGAGCGCCGACGCTGCGCGAATTCGATGCGAGCCTCGAGCCCTTGCTCGCTCGCCCGGAGGTGACGGAAGCGCGCGTGAAGGACATCTCGTCCGGATGCCGGACGTCGGCGGGCGCGAAGCTGCTGGTCTGCCACGCCGCTCGTTTCGTCGAGCACGGGGATGGCACCGACGACATCGTCTACGTGCAAGAGAGCTCGCGACGCGCCGTACGTGCGCTCTACGACCTTCGCTACCAGCTCGCTCGCCTCACGGTGATCACCGTCCCCGTAGCCCTCTTGCTCGCGTGGTGGATATCGAAACGCATCGTCACTCCGATCGAGAAGCTTCGTCGCGAAGCTCTTAAAAAAGCCTCGTCCGCCAATCCGGAGGGAGCGCTCGTCCTCGAGGGAAGGGACGAAGTGGCCGACCTCGCGCTCGCGTTCAACCGCCTTCTCGCGCAGCTCGGTGAGCGCGGTCTCGCCAACGAACGCTTCGTCGCCGACCTCGTGCACGAATTCAAAAATCCGGTCGCGGCGATCCGCGTCTGCGCCGACACCCTCGGCGACGGTCCCATCGACGAAGCCAAGGGCGCGCGGATCGCTCGCGTCCTCAAGGACTCGAGCATTCGCCTGGACACGCTCGTCAGCCAATTTCTCGAGCTCGCCCGGGCCGAGGCCGGAATGCCGAACGAAGCGCGCAGCGAAGTCGATCTCGGCGCGCTCGCCGACGGCATCGTCGAGGCGATGCGGGTGCGTCATCCCGGCGTGCAGATCGACGTCGACCGCGACGAACGAGCAAGCGTGCTCGGCGTGTCGCATCGTCTCGACTCCGTGCTCCGGAATCTCGTCGAGAACGCGGTGTCCTTCGCTCCGGTCAGCGGGAGGGTGCACGTGGTCGTCAAGCGCGCCGCGGACCACGTATTGGTCAGCGTGTCCGACAACGGCCCCGGCATCAGCGAAACGGAACGTCCCAAAGTCTTCACCCGCTTTTTCACGACCCGAGGACGCGGCAGCGGACTTGGCCTCGCCCTCGTGCGAGCGGTCGTCGAGGCCCACGGCGGAACCGTAAGCGTCCTGTCCCCGCCCGGAAAAGGCGCGACCTTCGAGCTACGAATTCCCGCCGTGTGAGGCGCTCAGGCGGTGGGCTCGACTACGCCTGACACGAAGCACCTTCGGCACCGCGCTTCATAGGCCGCCGCGCCGCCGACGAAGAGTTGGCCTTCGCTCGCTACGAGCCGCTGCGATCGGCAAGCGTACGCCCCGCACGATGCGCAGACCGCGTGCAACTTGGTGACGTATTCGGCAATGGCCATCAGAGAGGGGATCGGTCCAAAGGGCTGCCCTCGGTAGTCTTGGTCGAGCCCCGCGACGATCACGCGGATCCCGCGATCGGCGAGAGTCTCGGACACGGCGATGATGCGCTCGTCGAAGAACTGCACCTCGTCGATCCCCACGACGACGCTCTCGGAGTGCACGCAATCGAGGAGCTCCTGGGCGCTGCCCACAGGGTGAGCGTCGGCGTTGACCCCTTCGTGGGTGACCACCTTGACCGCGTCGTAGCGGTCGTCCACGCGCGGCTTGAAGAGCTGTACGCGCTGGCGGGCAAGCTTCGCGCGCTTGATGCGGCGGAGGAGCTCCTCGGTCTTTCCGCTGAACATCGAGCCGCACACGACCTCGATGCACCCGGTGCGCGGCCCGAATGCCAGATGCTCGCCACTCAGCTCCATGCCCTAGCGAGGCTTAGCCGAGTCGCGCCGGGCTAACCAGTGCCTTCCGCGAGCGCGTCTTCGCGGCCGCGGACTTCGAGACGGTAACGGCTGTTGATCGTCTCGATGTAGAAGACTTCCCGTCCGGCGATGCGCAGTACGCGCTTTACGGGGGTGGTCACGTACTCGTGCATGCCGTCCGGGAACTCGATCACCACGACCGACCCCTTACGGGGCGCGCGAACCAAGCGGCCTGCGACGGCACGCGAGCCTTTGCCCAGCTTCCGAAGCACGACGTCCACAGAAAGAATCTAGCACCGTGGCCGCGCGCGTCTACTGCCGCAAAATAGGCTCTTTTGACGACATGACCCTTCACTTCTTGCGTCATCCATTGACGCACGGAGCTAGAAAGCGGCAATGTGCCGAAACCACGGGGGAAACAATCAACTCAGCGCGCCTCGGAAACGGGCCGCCAAGGGGAAAAATGGGAAAGTTCGACCGCCGCAATTCGCAAAAAATGAAACGACGTAAGGCTCAGACGAAGAAAAAAGAGCGCGTCGCTCGCAAGGCCGCACCGAAAAAGGCCGCAGCGCCGGCCAAGAAGACCGCCGCGAAGAAGACGGCCGCAAAAGCCACCTAAGTCTCTTCAGTCGCCGAGACGCACCGTTGGGAACTGCGTGTTCTCGCGGTGCGGTGCTGCGACCGAAACGATCTTCTCGCCCATCAGGCCGACGTCGCCGTCGATGCGCGTTTCACGTTCGAGGAGCCAATCGCCTTTGTGGTCGTGCCAGGTCTGGCGCAGCGTCGTCTGGCGGAGCTCCTGCTCATCCGGGCTGTACCAAGCCACACGAACCGAGACTTCCGCTTCCTCTTTGGTCGTCATTCGCAGGCCGGCGAGCTCGCAATCTGCGATGCGAACGCGACCGCCCCAGCCTTTGTGGACGCGGATGAACTCCTCACGCTCCTTCGCGGCGACGCGCTCCATGGCCATCTCCATGCGGCCGAACCGCATGTTGAGGTTGAGCTCCGTCGCAGACTCTTGGACGGCGGCCGCACCGCGCGCCTGGTTGAGACACGCCGTGAAGCCGAGAAGAACAAGGAAAACCGATCGTCGACCGTGCATCGCGCGACCCTACGGAAGGCGCGCGCGGACGGCCTACTTTTCGGCGATCAGAAGGGCACGGCCGCTACGAAATAGACTTTGTCGAGGCCGCCGCTCGCCCACCCGTGCGCGTATCCAATTCGAAACGTGAAGCCGATCACGTAGCCGAGCAGGCTGTCGAACCAAAGCTCTGCGCCCGTCCCCGTTTTGAACTTCGCGGTCTCGGCAAAGTCGAAGGCGCTCCCGTAGTCGACGAACACGTTGCCGCTAAGTCGCTGGAAGAAGATGGGCAGCGTGGAGAGGCCGCGATCGACGTTGAGGATCGGAAAGCGATACTCCGCATTGAAGAGCGCGAAGTTGCGTCCGGCCTCGATGACCGTGGGGTAGCCCCGCATGGTGATTCCGCCTTGGATGAGGATGTTGCGCACGGTGTCGTAGAGCGGAAGATCGACGAAGCCGCCCACGAAGTAGGGTCCGCGCCCAGGGAAGTTGCCGCCACTCGTCCCGCCGCTGGCGTGAAGGCCAAGCGAGTGATGCCGTAGCCAGGGCATGGTCGCGTACGTCGCGAACGAGGTCGACGCCGCGAAGCCACTGAAGTCGCTGGCGAGCGCGGGGTTCGTGAAATCGAGATTTGCGTTGAGAGAGAAGCCCTTTTCCGGGCCGATGCTCCACAGGTAACGCTGCGCGTTCGAGTATCCCCAGCCGACGCTCAACGTTCCCAACATGCCCGCCCCCGGGTAGGTCGGCGTCTCGTACGGATCGATATGCCCGGTGGAGCTCGGGTACTGCACGCCGAGTCGCGCAGCCGAATAGTTCGCGGAGAAGGACTGCCCGTCGAACTGCCCGGGGAGGCTGTAGGAAATGCCCGTCGCAATGCCCACGGCCTCTTGCACGTACGCCGGCTTGTAATTTTGCCCGAGTGAATAGCCGGCATGCGGGGAGATCGAGCGGAACGCGTGCATCCCGAGGTCGAACGGAAAACGACCGTAATTGTAGCCGAGGTCGAGCTGCACCTCTGGCCGCTCGAGCTCCGTGGTGAGCGTCGCCAGAATCGAGTGATGCCCGGCGATGTCGCCGCCCGCGGCACCCACGATGATCGCCTGCCCAAAATTTCCGGGAGTGATCTGGAGGCTGAAGGTCCGCGGCCGCAGGGTGTGCAGAGGGTTGTACGCGGTGATCGGAAAAACTTGGTGAGGCGGATCGTGGTGGACGGTCGGGCGAGCGTCGACGAAGGGTAGAGCGTCCGGCGCGGTCTCCGGATTTACCGGCATGGCGAAGAGGTCGAATCCCGTGTGCGTGTATCCCACGTAAGCGAGCGTCTTGCCGTCCGGCGAAATCGACGGCTGGTAGGCGCCGTTGATCACGTTGGTGATCTGCTTCAAGCGTCCGGTGGCGACTTCCCACGCGAAGACGTTCGACACTCCCGTGCGGTCGGAGTGAAAGTAGAGCCACGCACCATCCGGGGAAAAAGAAGGCCCCGCGTCGATCGCGCGATCCTTCGTGACCTCTGCGAAGGAGCCGTCGCTACTGTCGACGAAGCGAATGTCCCGGTAGCCGCCGCGGGTCCACACGCTGTACGCGACGTGGCGGTTGTCGGGCGACCAGTGGGCGCCGTAGACCTGCTCGAAGCCGTTGCTCTTCACGAGCACGTGCGTGTTCGTCAGCTCGCCGTCGACGCTGAGGTCGGCGATCTGGAGGTAGCTCGTGCCACGATGATTGGTGGAGAAGACGACGCGCCGTCCGTCGGGAGACACGTCGGGATCGCTCGCTCGAAAGCCGTGCGTGAGCCGCTTCCGATGCCCCTCGAGCCCCGACGGACTCTTCAGCCCGGTCTTGATCTCGAACAGCTCCCCAAAGGCGAAGATGTTGCTCGTGTAGTCGATCGAATCGAAGACCACGCTGCCGTCCGGCTCGAAGCTCGCCGCCGAAGCTTCGTTCGTGCGAATGAGAAGCTCGCGCTTGTCCTCCCCCGCCGCGGTCACGTTGCCGCGCGCATCGCGCTTGATGTGCTGACCGTAGAGCCCCGGCGTGGAGTGCCCGTCGTCGCGAAAGTAAAGAAGGTCGCCAGCGTACCCGTCCCACGCATTGCCCGGGATCCATCGCGGGTGGCGTGCCGTCTGGCCCCCATGGGTGATCCGCACGCCCTCGCGAATTCCCCGCGCACGAATGGTCGCAGCCTGGGCCTCGAAATCGCGCTTCAACGTGGCAATCCACGCGGGATACATATCTTCGAAGGTGCGCCCCGTGGCTCGGCGAATCGCTCGATTTACCCCGAAGGGAATGATGTTCGCGCCGTAGTCGGCGATCATTTTTCGGATCGCCTCTTCGCCGTACGTCTGGCGAATCCACTTCATGAAAAACGACCCGTAAAGGTACCAGATGTTTCCTTGCGGCCAGCGACGCGGGGTGTTCGAGAACTGGTCGAGCGGGGCGATGTTGTTCTCGAGAACGTCGGCGCGCATGTACATCTGCCACTGCGATGACCGCAGTCGCCCGCCGCTCGTCTGCTCCGACTCCTCGAGCACCGCGAGCCCCTCGAGGATCCACCGCGGCTGCACCTGGTTGGGGACGAACGTCTTGCCGATGATCCCGTTGATGAAGCCGGGGAGGCCCGTGATGTTGTCGATGTGAAGGGTGTGCGTGTACTCGTGAGAGAGGAGATCTTCGTACCAGTCGTCGATGTCCCCCAGCGGCGACATGTCGTCCGGAGCCGTCAAAAACAGGCGGATCGAGTTGTACGGAAGGCCGGAGGTGATGCCGTTGGCGCTGTCGGTCTGGTCGAAGAGTGCGATCTCCGTCTTCTCTTTGGGCGACCACCCGAGCACCGGGGAGAGGCGCGCGTGGATCGCTTCACCGACCTCGCCGACGTGCTGGGCGACCTCCGCTTCACCCGAGTAGTAGGAGATCCGAAAGTGCGGCGTCTCGAGCGACTTCCACTCGAGATTGGGATCGTTCGCGGCGCGCGCGGCTGGCGAGCAGAAGAGAGCGCCCAGGGCGAAAGTGAGAAACGCAAACCTGTACGGTCTTTTGCAATGCACGCGAAGCCGGGGCGCAGTCTACACTCCCTTTTTAGCCGTGAAGCCCTCTTCTCTTGTCCTCTTCTCTTCGCCCTCGTCTTCGCCGCCTGCTCCACCAATCAGGCAAGCGCGCCGATCCCTCCGACGAATCCGGGGGCGCTGATCTCGACCCTGACCGACCTCGCAGACCTCGGCGAAAAGCGGGTTGGAACAGACGCCGGCGCGCGCGCGGGTGCGCTACGACTTGCCATCCCGTAAAACGGCCTAATTTAGAGGAAAAAAGCGGCGCGGGCGTCCTCTCGCGGAACGACGAGATCCTCTCCATAGTCGGGAGTGACGCGCGTCACCTTCGGATCGAGATCCCTCACCTCGCGGAGAAATCCATCTACGTCGATGCCCGGCAGGAGATGCACGCCGCGCTCGAGCGGAGCAAAGAACGCATCGTGGTGGGTCGGAACGACGAGGCGCGGCGTGAGCGCTGTCATCAGGCGCTTGACGTAATCACGCGTCGCTCGGCGGCCCGCGAGGCCTGCGATGAGCACATCGGCGTGAATCCCGTGCAGCTCGGCGTCGACCAGATCGGCGCTGCCGTTGTGGTAGATCGACACGCCGCCCGCCTTGAGAAAAAGGCCGAACGCCCCTCCCATCCGGTAATGCCAGGCGCGCGCGGGCAGCGGCGGTGACGTGCTCACCTCGCCCGGAGCCGGCACCCGCCCGAGAAAAATGCGCCCGTGAAGGCTCGGCACGAAGCGCACGTCGATGTCGCCGACGGTGAAGCTCGCCCCCTCGGGCGGAATGAACACGAGCTTGTCAGGCGCGACCCCGGAAGCTTTGGCGAAGGCGCAGGTAGTCGGCGATCCCGCTATTTTCGCGCCTGTTTTCGCGGCGATGTGGGGCGCATCGAGGAGGTGATCGAAGTGACTGTGCCCGCACAAGACGGCGTCGACCCGGGATGGAATCCAGCGCGTGATGGCTGCCGCATCCGGCGTGAGGGTCTGCGACGCAAGCCGCAGCAGCCCTGGCCGCGACAGAAACGGATCGATGAGCACGGTCGTTGTGCGTGTCGCGATCACGAAGCCCGCGGTGCCAAGCCAGCGCACCCGCACGCCTCCCTCGGCGGCCTCGGAGGATGGCTTGCCGCGCGGTCGGAGCTCGGCGCGCGGTTTCCATCGAGCAAAGATCCGCTCGTAAATCAAAGGGGATCAGAGGTCGTCGTGAAAGAGCGGCTCGCGATTACGCACGTAGCGATAGATGAGCTGACGAGCCTCATTCGTGATCTGGGTGAACTGGGCGCCGAAGCCTGGCGGCGCATCTGCGCCTCCCTCGGATTGTTCGCGCGACCAGCGGACTACTGCGTTGGCCTCGAACTCGTAGCCACCGGGGAGCGACACGCGGAGGCGCACGGGCGTTCCAATCTTGGGCACCATGTACGTCGAGACGAAGAGCCCGCCGTGGTCGATGATGTCGTTCCCGGAGAGGCCCTTGTAAAAGTTCGTGGAGCTCTGGGCGCCGAGATCGGCGGTGACGATCGGCATGTCTCCGGTGGCCGCGGGCACGGCGACTTGCGCGCGCGGTTGCTGCTCTGGCGGAGGCGCCGCAAACGGATCGCGGTCGATCTGAGGCGCGGGCTGATACACCGGCGCGGCGGCGGGCGGCGGCGGCTGGTAGAGGGGCTGCGGGGGAGCGGGTGCGCGAACGGGCTGAAACGCCTGCTGCGGAGCCTGTTGGGGAGGCGCTTGCGGCGGCTGGTATGCGGGCTGGGGCTGGTGGACGGCCTGGGGCGCCGCGGCTGGGTGAGCGCCTTGACGCGGCGGCGACGCGGCAACCGGAGCGGGCGCCGCCAGCCCGGCGAGCTTGCTGAGTGCGTGGACCAGACCGAGCGACGACGCAACGGCCTCCACGGCCTGCGCCACGGCCGGATGGTTGGCTGGCTGCGCCTGAAGTTGCTGAAGGGCCGTCCGAACGTTGTCCAAGGCCACGTTGGCGTGGGGCACGAGCTGTGTCCCATTCGATCGCTCGATCTGATGGAGCGCACCCATCGCTTGCGCGATCGGAGCCGCGAGGGCCACCAGGTTCGGGGGAATGTTGGGATCGGACTGAAGGGCCGAGAGTCCGCGCGAGAGGGATTCTCGTGCGGTGCGCGCGGAGGATGCGGGGTCGGACACGGCTCTGAATCTCCGGGAGATGGTCGCTTCGTGGAGCTTGGATGCTACGGCGTTTTTCGACTTCAGGGAACGAAAGCGCTTTAAAATCCGATTCTAGTCACGAGTCGGGCGAGAGCGGCGCGGTCGAGCTCTTCTTCTTCGTCGCTGCCTTCGACCTCCCGCCTGCCCGCGAGGAGCTCGATCGCGCCATCGGCCGTGCGCACGACGGCGCTTCCCCCGACTACCGCAGCCTCGCCGGGGTGGAGCGCCTTGGGAAATACGTTCGTCACCCGGGCGCGGGTGATCACCACGGACGCGTCGCCTATGTCGGTGATCGTTCCGGGCCAGGGGCTCGCGGCGCGGACCCGCCGGGCGAGGTGCTCCGCTTCGTCGTTGAAGCGCAGGACGAGATCTTCTTCGCTCGGCTCTGGCGCGCTCGTGGCCAGCGCTTCGTTTTGCGCCACGGCCGCCGGCGGCTCGCTCGATCCGAGGGACCGGGCCACCTTGCGAAGAAGGGCAAGCGACGGACGATCGAGCTTTTTTGCAAGGGTCCACGCGCTCCAGGAGGGATCGATCGAGAGCTTTCGCTGTCCGTAGATCGCACCGGTGTCGTAAGCGTCGTCGAGACGATGCGCGCTGACCCCGGTGACCGTATCGCCCGAAGCAATCGCCCAATAATAGGGATCGGGACCGCGGTGCCGGGGAAGGAGCGAGGGATGGACTCCGAAGGCGCCGAGGGGCGCGACGTCGAGCACCGCGCGAGGAATGCGCTTGGTCCAAAACCAGCTCACCAGCAGCTCCGGACGCGCATCGCGCACGCGGGAGACCACCTCGGGATCTTCGAAGTCAGGAACGAGATCCACCCTGGTTTTCCCGAGTCGGCGCAGAAGGCGCCTCGTCCCGAGCGCACCTCGCCGGCAGATCGCCGCGTACACGATCTCGTGCCCATCCTCGAGAAGTAAAAGAGCCGCGAGCGGCAAACCCGCGAAGGCGATCCTCACGTGGCCTTCGGCCTTTAGAGCTTCACGTGTTTTGGGCCGCTACGCCGTGAACGCCCGTGGTCGGCTCGTCGCCGAGCTGACGGAGGAGCGCCGTTCGCATGGCGTGCTCGACGAGCGTCCAGAGCTGCCCGCGATCCGTGGAGCGACCAAGAAATCCGATCGGAATGCGGAAGCCGCCCTTGTCCCTGCGGCCGCCGCCGTAGGCGCGACCTTTGTCGTCGTAGCCGAACGCTTGCTCGAGCCACGCAGCGGGGTCCACGCTCGGCGAGTGGGTGCGGAGGGAGCCTTCGATGAAGCGCTCGCCGACCACGCCGTAGACGACGACGGTGTCGATGTCCTCACGCCTGACGAGGAAATCAGCCGCTTGCGCGATCGTGTCGCGATCGCCTTCGGAGACGAACCCGACGCCGGCCATCGCGAAGTTACGACGCACGAAGAGCGATGCGAGGGCGCGGGCCATGACGTCCATCGCGCTCGGCGCGATCAGGCGGCGGCTGAGATCGGCGAGCAACTCGCGATCACACACCTCGGCAATCTGCGCTGCAGCGCGAAAATCGGCAGCGCGCGCGAGCATGAAGTCGTCGGTGTCCGTGGAGAGACCATGCATCAGCGCCGTGGCGATCCGCCTGTCCTCCTCGGCGTCGCCGTCGAACGGGGTGAGCTCGGTCAGGTACTCGACGAAGATCGTCGCCGTGGCACCCACCTCCAGCCGAATGTCCACGAAACGCGCGGCAGGCGGCACGGGAGCGCGGTGGTGATCGACGATCGTAAGTACCTCGATTTCCTCGGCATCGGTCAGCTCCGGATCGAGGTCGTGGGCATCGACGAAGGAGATGAAATCGACGCCCGGGACTTCCTTCACGCTCTTGATCTTCCGCAGATCGACCCCGAGCAACTTCACGAGCGCCCGGTTCTCCCGGTGACTGAGGTCGTGGCAATAAGCGATCGTCGTTTTGGCGACGCCATACCGCGCGCCGATGTGAGCTTGGGCAAGTGCGCAGGCGATCCCATCGGGATCCGGATGGCCGCGGAGGGCGACGAGCACGTGCTTCCCTTTTGCTTGGGAGAGCGCATCGGCAAAGGCCTTGGCGCGTTCCGGAGGGTTCGGCGCGGGGAGCGGAAGCCGCCTTACGGGATCAACCATGAGGGCAATTGTGGCCTCGTTCTGGGCTCCTGGTCCAGCGGGGAGCCTTTTTCCTCCGCTTGTGCTGCCGCCGCGAACCCCCGTTCCCGCGGGGGAGGTGTTACTCTTCCGGCCCTTGGGTGCGGCTCAGGTTCGAACAATCCCCGCGTGGCGGGTCACGGTCTACCGTGCCGTGCGGGCGCTCGCGTTACCGCTGGTCGTGGGTCTCCCGCCGCTCTTTTGGGTGGTCGAGGCCTCCTACCGCGCCTCTCTCACGACCCTCGGACGCGATCAGGGCATCTTTCAGTACGTCGCCTGGGCGATCCAAAAAGGGGCGGTCGATTACCGCGATGTCAGGGACGTCAACGGCCCGCTCACCCACCTAGTGCACATGATTTTTCTCGCCCTCGGCGGTCGGGACGAGCACCAGTTTCGCGTCCTCGACATGATCGTGACGGGAGCGGCCTTCGCGCTTGCGGCGGCCTGCTTGCCGGGGATCGGACGGAGCGGGAAGGTGCGCGTCATCGAGCGCGTCGGCTGGGCATTCGCCGGATGGGTGATCCTCACGGGACAGCATCTTCTCTATCTGTACTGGGACCTCGCACAGCGAGAGACGTTCTTCGACTGGTTCATGCTGAGCGCGGTGGCCCTCCAGCTCTACGCCGAACGCGAGCTGCGAAATCCAGTCGGCAAGCACGCGCTCTTCGTCCTCGCGCTCGCCGGGGGGCTCGGGGTGATTCCGTGGTTCGGAAAACCGACGTACGTCATCTTCAGCGCCGTCCAGGTGGCGGCCTTGCTCCTGAACGACCAGACGACGATCTCCCGAAAAAAGAGGCTCTCCGCGCTGGTGCTGGGCGGCGCCGTCGGAGCGCTGACCCAAGTCGCTTTCCTCCTTTGGCGCGGCGACATTCGCGCGTTCCTCAAAATTTATTTGGTCGACGTGCCTGCGATGTACCGCTTCATGCTTCCCCGCTCACCTGCGGAAATTCTCTCGCTCACGTGGGGCGGTCCGATGTCGGCGATCGCCTTCGGGACCAGCCTTCTTCTCTTGGCGCTCATCTGGGACGGGCAGATGCCGCGGCGCGCGCTCGGGGTAGCGCTCCTTCCGCTCGCGGGGATCGTCAGCGTCCTCGCCCAGGCCAAGGGGTTTCCGTATCACTTTCATCCGGTCACTGCGGGGCTACACCTCCAGTGGCTCCTTCTCGTGGTGTGGCTCTGGGAGCGCTACCAATTTGCACCGCGCAAGGCGATTTTCCCGCGAGCTGTGCCGTTCGTCGCCGCTGCCGCGCTCACCCTCAAGGTGGCCGTGTCGATGACGACGTCCCCGCACATTCTGGATTTGTGGATCCTCGACAAAGGCGCCAACGCCGAAACCCGCGGTACGCGCGACTACTTGGTCTACTTCGAGGACAAAGATTTTTTCCCGTGGGAGATGCGGCAGACCGCGGAGTACCTGCGCGAGCACACCACGCCGAACGATCGCGTGCAGATCTATGGGATGGACCCTTACGTTCTTTTCCTCGCCGAACGTCTGAGCGCGACTCCCTACATTTACGTCTACGACCTGAATGCAGACGCGGCCCTCGGGGGATCATGGCTGCCCGAGGGGCTCCATCCGAACGGCGAGCAATCGACGAAGATCCGTGCGCTTCGCAGCGAGCACGTCGACGATCTCTACGCTCGCGTGAAAAAGGCTCCTCCGGCCGCCTTCGTTTTTTTCGACAAGTCGCCACTGATCAGCTTCGAAGACGCGTGGATCGACTTTGCGGAGCACTCGCCGGAGGCGGCGGCCTGGGTTCATGAGCACTATAAAGAGACTGCCGCTTTTGCTGCAGACCACATTTGGATGAGGAACGACCTCGCCGAAAAGATTGCCACGAGTAAGGTGCCCTAGCGTCCCATGGAAGAGTCTCCCGTCTTCATGCCCACGGATTCAGCGTCGTCGTCCGGCCCTGCCTCGACGCCCACGCCTAGCCCGACATCGACCGATGCGCGGACGACTCCGATCGCGCCCGTCGAATCGCCCGATCTGCGTGCGCCCTCGCTGTACCTGAACCGCGAGCTTTCCTGGCTCGAGTTCAACGCGCGCGTTCTGGCCGAGGCTCTCAACGAAAACGTTCCGCTGCTCGAGCGGCTGAAATTCCACGCGATCGTCTACTCGAACCTCGACGAATTTTTCATGGTGCGCGTGGCTGGACTGAAGCAGCAGCTCACGGGCGAGGTCGGTGAATTTCCGCCCGACGGCATGACGACGGTCGAGCAGCTTGCGTCGATCGCAGCGCGCGTCCACGACCTCGTAGCTCAGCAAACGGCGGCCCTCACCGGGCAGCTCTTTCCCCGCCTCGCCGAGCACGGGATCTTGCTGGTCAAGCCCGAGGTCCTGACACCCGAGCAGCTCGCTCTTCTCGACGCGCAGTTCCACAACGAAATTTTTCCGATTCTCACGCCGATCGCGATCGATCTCGGGCACCCGTTTCCGCACGTTCGCAACCGCAGCCTCAACCTCGGCGTGATGTTCTCGCGCGAGGGGCTGCCCGAAGCGGGCTTCGGCGTCGTGCAAGTGCCGATGATGATCTCGCGGATGATCGAGGTTCCCGGTGTGCGCTCGAGCGACGGAACCACGGCGAAACACGCCTTCGTTCTTCTCGAGGACCTCATTGCTCGGCACGTGGGGAGCATCTTCCCCGGCGCACGGTTGAAGGGGGTCTATGCCTTCCGCGTGACACGCAACTTCGATCTCGAGATCGACGAGGAAGAGGCCGAGGATCTCCTCCAGACCATCCAGCAGGAGCTGCGGCGTCGAGAGCGAGGCAACGCCGTTCGCTTGGAGGTCTCGGGTGAACCGACGCCGGCGTCGCTCGCCAAGCTGGTGAAGGCTCTCAAGCTCGATCCGGATCGCGACGTGTACCGCACGTCGGGCATGCTCAATTTGTCTGATCTCATGCAGATCGTCGGGCGCGAAGAACGTCGCGACTTGAAGGACGAACCGTTCACGGCCTACGCCGTTCCGCCGCTCCGTGACGCCGATGATTATTTTGCGGTGCTGCGCGAGACCGACGTCCTTCTTCATCATCCGTACGAGTCGTTCGACGCGGTCGTCGATTTCATCACGCGCGCCGCCGACGATCCCGACGTGCTCGCGATCAAGCAAACGCTCTACCGCGCAGGCGGGGACTCACCGATCGTCAAGGCTCTCGCACGCGCGGCCGAAGCCGGAAAGCAAGTGACGGCGATCGTCGAGCTCAAGGCGCGCTTCGAAGAAGAGTCGAACATCCAGTGGGCTCGGACGCTCGAGCAGGCCGGGGTGCACGTCGTTTACGGCCTGATTGGGCTAAAAACGCACGCCAAGTGCCTCCTGATCGTGCGGCGCGAAAAGGGAAAGCTGCGGCGCTACGTCCACCTTTCGACGGGCAACTACAACCCGACGACGGCAAAGCTCTACACCGACATTTCACTCCTCACGTCGCGCTCGAACATTTGCGAAGACGCGTCGTCGCTCTTCAATTTGCTCACCGGCTACAGCGCGCCTCCGAAGTGGAACTCGGCGATCGTCGCGCCGCTCGGTCTCCACGAAGCCGTTCTCGGGCTCATCGCTCGCGAAGCCGACCATGCCCGCGCCGGACGCCCCGCGAAGATCGTCGCCAAGATGAACGCCCTCGTCGACGAAGACGTGGTCGAAGCGCTCTACCGCGCGTCGCAGGCTGGCGTGCAGATGCAGCTGCTCGTGCGCGGCATCTGCTGTCTCCGACCCGGCGTTCCGAAGGTCAGCGAGCACATCGAGGTGCGGGCGATCGTCGATCGCTTCCTCGAGCACGGTCGCGTCTTCCATTTCGCTAACGGCGGAAAAGAAGAGGTTTACATTGCCAGCGCAGACTGGATGCCCCGCAATTTCCACCGCCGCGTCGAGATGATGATCCCCGTGGAGGATCCCAACCTCCGGCTCCGCCTGATCGAGATTTTGCAGACGAGCTGGGCCGACAACGTGAAGTCGTGGAGTCTGCAGAGCGATGGGAGCTACTGCCGCGTGCAAGCCGTGCCCGGTCAGCCGCTTCTGCGGAGTCAGCTGCGCTTCATCGAGTCTACCCGCGACAAGGTGAAGGCCGCCGAGACCGCGGGCCGCCCGTCGAGCCGCTTTCATTTCGCGCCCGGTCAGCCTCAAGAAGACGTGCGACGGCCGAGGCGTCGGCGCGAGCAACCGAAAAAAGAACGCATACCCTGAGCGCCGGTATCGGACGCCGACGAGGCCTGTTCACAGAAGTAGATACAGATTCCAGGCGGTGTGAACGAGTACGGCGGCGATGATGCCCCCCTCCTCGAACGCCGCGCCGAACGCGATCCCGAGGAGCACCGTTTGGTAGAGCGCCACGCGGTAGACGCCTAGATGGGCGAGCGCGAAGATGACGGCCGCCAAAGCGATGGCCCTCGCCGCACCGTAGCGACGGGCGAACACGCGCTGCAGAAGGCCGCGGTAGACGCGCTCTTCGACGATCGGAACGATGAAGACGGTCATCGCGAAAAACGCCCATTTTTCCCGGGCTTCCTCGATCCCTCGCTTGACTTCACCGCTCTCGGCCGCGAGCAGCTTTCGCACCGTCCCGTGCTCGAAGCCGGACGGATCGAGGCAGCGCAGCACGTACGCGACGGCGTCCACACCATAGTGGGCAAGGTTCGTGAGGCCGACGGTGAGCGCGAAGCCGAGGACGAAGCCGAGCGCAACACCGGCAGCCGTTGGGCGCTCTTTCGGGAAACCACGGGCCGCGAGCGGCGGGACTATCGCGGAGTAAAGCACGAAGAGCCCACCTTGCGGCCACACCCCGAGATGCGCGTGTCGCGCGAGGAAGAGAACGATCGGAAGCCCGAGACCTGCCGCGAGCGCCGCGACGAGATGGGTGTTCGTCGGGCGCGCATCATGCGTGGCGTTCGTGATCCCGAGACGCGCGAGCGAAGCGTTCACGATGGAGCTGGGCGACGGAGCGCGCCACGCCACGAGGACCGCCACGGCGAGAGCGACCACCGGCGCAGCGATCAAGATCGGGCTCACCCCGCGTGCGCACGTTCGCGCGAGCAAGAATGCGTAGCGGGCGGCCGCCCCCGCGAAAACGAACGCCGTCGTGCGCGGATGACGCGGCGTTTTCTGAGCCAGATCGACGGTGGTGGCCGCCGCGAGGAACGCGTCTACGGCCAGGCGCGCCCATGCCCCCGAGACCCCCGCGCCCCCGAGCTCACGATCGAGCTCCGCAAGCATGAGAATCGGCACGAGCCCGAGGAACATCCACGCCCGCACCCTCCGGTAGGCCGTGAGCGCGGGCAACGCGAGGCCCTCGGCAAAGCGATCGCGAAGCGCGCCGTTCTTCCGCAGCGCCTCGGCGAACGGGGAAAATGGCCCTTCCCGAGTGAGGGCGAGCATGCTCGAGGGCGTGAGATCCTTCGTTCCCGCGAGATCGGCGGGCAGGACGACGGACGGCTCGCCTTCCTCCGACCGACCGAGCCGCACGAACACCGGGAGCATTCCCCCTCTGAATACACGGTGCGTGGTAATTTGGTGGCAGATGCTATTCGGGATGACTCGCGGCGAGATTGGGCTCGTGGTCTTCATTTTCGGGCTCGTGTACGTGGCGGCGTTCCTGCCACGCATGGGCGCGTGGCTCGGTGACAAGCTCTTCGCTCGCGATCCGGAGTCGAATCCGAAAGAATCGGGCGACGGGTGAGCAGCTCCGACAGCGAAGCTCCGCGCACGTCGACGACGGTGTTCATGAGCGATCCGTCGGCCGAGGCGGAGCGGATCGCGCAGACGCTCCGGGCGGCTGGTTACCTGGTGGTCGACGTTCCGCTGTCGATGCTGGTCGCGCGTGTCGCGGTGCAGCGTCCGCGCGTGATCCTGGTGGACGCGGACGGCGAAGGAGCGCTCGAGGCGATCGGTCGGATGCGCGAGCTCCCGGACTCGAGCTCCGTCGATGTGCTCTTCTGCGGACGAGGTGGGCACCAACTGACCGGTGTCGAAGACGCGCTTGCCCACGAGGGCAGCGGCTTCTTTCCGCGCCCGGTGAACGTTCCGGAGCTAGTGAAGAAGATCGAATTGCTCACCGGTCGCGTGAGCACGCCACCTCCGCCCTCGAAGCGACCGAGCCCCGCCCCGCCGATGCTTCCGCCCGCGAGCATCCGTTCGGAGAAGTTGCCTAGCCAGCCGCCACAGTCGCTGCCCGCTCCGTTTCAAGCGATCCCTTCGGCGCGCGTGTCTCAGCCGCCGATGAATCAGCAGAGCATTCCGCCGGAGGTCGCCGTGAGACGCGGCACGCACGTCCAGGCACCACTCAGCGACGAGCTCCAGCAGCTGCTCGCGGAGGCCGAGGACCGCGTTGCGGCGGCACATCCTCACGTGGACTCGAGTCCCCCTTCGCCCGAGGAGGAGATCGAAGCCGTTCTCCCCGAGGAGATTCTCGCCGCGCTCGACGAGCCTCTCGAGGAAGAGGAAGACGACGACGATCACGAGCCGAGCCTCGGCGCCCACAACCGCGCGACTACTTCGGGCGGGAGCAAGCACACCACCGGGACCGGGATGCGCCAGCAGCAGACCACGGGCTCGGGTGGCAGCGTCAGCGCCGCCCAGACGAACGACGGCTCCCAGTTTCTTCAAGGTCGCACGCACGGCGAAACCGGCGCGGCCACGAACGCTGGGCGACCCCTCGGGATCAGCTCAGCGCCGCGCGAAAGCTACAACGACGGTCTGTCAGAAGTTCCGCCGCCGAACGATGCTCAACGCGCTCCCTTGCCCCCCTTCGGGCCAGGGCCGGTCTTTGCCGCAGCGCACAACGATCCGCGCCGCGACAGCTCACCACCGCCGCGCACGGAGCACGCGCCCAGCGCTTTTTCGACGACGCTCGGCAGCGAGCACCTCGCTCAAAACATGTCGAGCTTCGACGCGCGCCCAGGGTCGGTCCCCACTGATACGAGCTCGGCGAACGCGCTTCCTCCCGTGCGCAGCGATCCTCCTCCACCGGTCATGCTTGCGTCGCGCAAAGCGGAGAGCGTGCCTCCGCCCCACGCCGTCCCGAGTGTCCTCGGCCCGGGCGATGCTCCGCGAACGTTGGCGCGGGCGATTGCGTCGCGCGTCACGGGGACGCTCTGCTTCGAGTCGAAGGACGGCGTGAGGCGCGCGGTGCTCCGCGAAGGCGATCTGGTGACGACCGCTTCGGGCGTGGACGACGAGAGCCTCCTTGCCTTCCTCGGCGCGCGCGGAGATCTTCCGCGTGAGCGTTTGGCGCAGCTCGCAGGTCGCTTCGCCACCTTCGGAAGGCATGCAGGCGCGGCCCTCGTGGCGCACGGGTATTTACGGCAAGATCAGCTGTGGCCGGTTCTTCGGGCGCACGCGGAATGGATCCTCGGCCGCGCAATTTTGACTAAGGAAGGGACCGCTCTCATCGAGCCCGAGCCGCCGGGACGGCTTCGCGGAGAGCCGAGCGTATTCGGTGGATCGACCGGGGCCGAAGTCTTCGTGGAGGTGGTCAGGCGCGTGGTCTCGACCGATGATGCGATCGCGCGTCTCGGGGGGATTTCGTCGCGTGTCGGCCCGGGAGAAAATTCGGCGCTTCTCACGGAGTGCGCGCTCAGTGCAGCGGAAGCCGAGAGCGTAAAGGCCGCCGAGGGGCAGACCGTCGGGGAGGTGCTTGCCACGCACCCGGAGAGTGACATGGCATCGCTTCTTTACGCGCTCGGCGCACTGGGAGTGATGGAGGTGCTCCGGTCGATCAACGGCGCAAGGAAGATCGCGGAAAACGCCGTCAGCGTCGATGCTCTCGACGTCGACGCCGTTCGGGCTCGAGTGCGCGCGCGCATCGAGATCGTCGACGAGGGGGACTACTTCGCCGTCCTCGGCGTCTCGCGAAGCGCCACGGGTTACGAAGTGAAGCGCGCATTTCTCGAGCTGAGGCGGGCCTTCGATCCGGCGCGCTTGCTCACCCCTCCGGTCGCCGACCTTGCGTCCGACGTGAGGAAAATCGTAACCGTTCTCGAAGAGGCCTACGAGATCTTGCGAGACGGCGCCCGCCGCGAGCGCTACCGCCGCGCGATCGACAACAGCCCCGGCTGAACGCATCGCGCTCAAAAATTCTGAAAAGTGGCTTGTCTAGGCCGTTTTCTGGACCATCGGGGTGACGGCGTCGACCACGATCTTGCCGTCCTCCACGTCGACCGTGGCGACGTCACCGCGCGAAATTTCTCCACGCAGCAGCATGTCGCCGATCGGCGCTTCCACCATCCGGCCGATCGCCCGCCGCATCGGACGCGCGCCCAGCTCGGGATCGAACCCGCCTGCCTCGAGCAGCGCGTCGATGGCCGCTTCGCTCACGTCGAGACGTACGCCGCGCGTCCTGTCCATCTCCTCACCCAGCGCAACGAGCATTCTGCGCGCGACCTCTGCCACGTCGACCCGGGTGAGAGGCGCGAAGGCCAAGACCTCGTCGAGGCGGTTGTAGAGCTCGGGAGGAAGCGCAGAGCGTGCGCTCGAAAGGAGCGCTGCTTCGTAGGTGGCTACCTCGGTTGCAAGAATCGTCGGACGCGTTCCGAAGCCAATTTTCCCACGTGGCGACGACGCGGGCATGGCCACCTCGGCGCCGAGGTTCGAGGTAAGAATGATGACGGTGTTGGTGAAATCGATGGTTCGGCCGCGCCCGTCGGTGAGCCGTCCCTCGTCGAACACCTGGAGAAACGCTTCGAGCACGTCGCGGTGGGCCTTCTCGATCTCATCGAGGAGAATGACCTGGTAGGGGCGGCGGCGAACCGCCTCAGTCAGTTGCCCACCCGCCTCGTGCCCCACGTACCCAGGAGGCGCACCGACCAAGCGCGAGATCGCGTGAGGCTCCGCGTACTCGGAAAGATCGAGGCGGGTCATTGCGTCGGACGAGTAGAAGAGACACTCGGCGATGGCCTTGGCGGTCTCCGTTTTTCCGACGCCGGTGGAGCCGAGGAGGAGAAACGAGCCGATCGGACGGCGTGCGCGGAAGCCCGATGCGTTCCGTCGGAGAACCGTCGCGATGCGGGCGAGGGCCGAGGTGTGCCCCACGATCCGTTCGGCCAAGAGCGACTCCAGACGCAGCATCCGTTCCCGATCCGTCTCGAGAAGGCGCTCGGTAGGGACGCCGGCGATTTCACTCACCACCTCGGCGATGTCCTCCGCCGTGAGCTCGGCCTGGGAGCGACGACGGGCGCGCGCGCCCGCGAGATCGAGAATGGAGACGGCCTTGTCGGGGAGGGCTCGTCCAGGAATGTAGCGGACGCTCCAGGCGATCGTGGCGGCGAGCGCCTCCTTCGAGATGGTCGCCTTGTGATGCGACTCGAGGAGCGGCGCGATCGATTCTAGAGCCAAGAACGCCTCTTCCGGTGAAAGCTCGTCCACCTCGACCGGCGTGAAGCGACGGGCAAGACCAGTGTCGGACTCCACGACTTTTCGATACTCCTCGTGGGTCGTCGCTCCGATGCACACGAGCTCGCCCTTCGCCAAAGCGGTCTTCAGCTCGCTCGTCGCCTCGTCCCCGGCATCAGCGCCGAAGAGGGTGTGCATCTCGTCGAAGAACAGGACGATCCGCCCCTCCCCCTTCTTCACCTCCGCCTTGATCAAGGCAATTCGTTCCGCGAGCGCGCCCCGCATCCCGGTTCCCGCGAGCAAGGTGGCCGGTTCGATTTCAATGACCAGCCGGTCATCCAACGAGATGACGTCTTTCCCCTCGGCGATCCGCTGCGCTATGCCCCGGACGACGCTCGTCTTGCCGACGCCGGCGACGCCGACGAGGCACGGGTTGTTGGCCTGGCGCTTCGCGAGGACGTCTAGGGTCCGCTCGATCTCCTCGTCGCGTCCGACCACTGGATCGAGCTCTCCCCGCGCTGCCGCCAGGGTGAGGTTTTTTCCTAGAAGGGTCAGCGTGGGAAAGATCTTCGGGTCGAGCGTGAAGCGATCGTGCTCGGGCTTCGGGTGGTGGCCCCGCGCCTTCTTTCGCGAAAGAGGCGCCGGCGTGGGAACGACGGGCGAAGGGGCCCGCGCCACCGGCGTCCGAGCTACGGTCACCGCAACGGGTTTCGGCACGACAGGGCGGGGCTGGGGAGCAGGAGGCATCGCCAAGATCGCCTGCGGCGGAGGGGGTATTCTTCTCGGCGGCGCGATCCCCATTGCGAGCTGCATCGCGGCCATCCGCAGTTTCCCCACGTCGGTCCCGCACTGTTCGAGCGCGCGGTGGGCGGCGTTCGATCGCTCCTGACAAAGCGCAAAAAGAAGATGGAGACTCCCCGGCTCGCGCGTCGCCGAACGAGCTGCGAACTCTCTCGCCCGTTGGATGGCTCGCGTGATGGCGTCGTTCGCGTCGTCCTGCACGACACGCGCCGCCTTGAGGAGCACCTCGACGTCGAGGCGCCGCTCCTTCAGGAGATCCGCCGCAAGACTGGGACGCGAGGCAATCGCCGCAAGGAGATGCCCCGTCGTGGTTCGCTCGTTTTTTCGTTGGGCGAGCTCGTCGGCGAGCTTACGAACAAAGACCAGTTCCGGTTCGCGGCTCGTCGGAGAGGCTGTCATAGGAGCCTTCACGGTTCGCACGCGAGGACAGCAAGGGCCAAAAAAGCGGCGACCCGAGACGCCGTGCCCCACGGCGACGCCCATCGCGCAAGGAATCGTGGGAAACGCGGGTGGCGTAGTGCTTGCTCTTGCCTCCGAGACAGCATGCGCCCCTTCGTCCTGTCGTTCGTACTCCTCGTGGGCTGTGGGTCGTCGGCGACGGTTCCTCTTCTCAGCGCCGCCGGTGCACCGCTCACGCTGACGCCGTTGCGGTCCGTCCCGCTCGAAGTCGTGACTCGAGGGACCGGCGTGCGCGACCCGATGCCCGTGGGTGGAACGAACGTGAAATACGCCGACGTGGAGACGGCGCTCGGCCTCGCTGTGTCGAGTGCCGCGGTCCCCTGGGCAGATCTGCATCGGGCACAGCGCCCTGGCGGCTGGCAGCTCTCCGTCGAGCTCATTCAGGCCGAGTCCGACTACCGTGAAGAACGACTCATCGTGACCCTTAGTGTGCGTGCGACACTACGCGCTCGGGACGGACATCAGTACCTCGCGCAGACGCAGGCCAGCTGCCGCCAGGCGGGACTGGTCGCCGCGGAGGACGGAGCGCCCGTCATCTATTCCTGCATGTCGCGCGTGGGGCGTGACCTCGCTGGCTGGCTCGGAAGCGTCGAGCCGTAGTTTTCTCCGAACCACAGACCTCGAAAGAGAAGGAGTAGATCATGCGAACCTGGCTAATTTTGGCAGCATCGATGAGTGCCTCGCTTTGTACGGGCTGCTACGGGGAGACGATCGAGCCGGGGCACCGCGGCCTCTTCTTCGACCCGCGTAACGGCGGTTTGCAGCACGAGGTCCTCGCACCCGGCTACCACAAGGTCGGCCTGCACGGACGCATCGACGACTTCGACGTCACGTACTCCACCAACAAAGAAGAGGTACGGACTACGTCCCAGGAGGGTCTCGCTCTCGCGTTGAAGGTGGCCATTCGCTACCGCCCGGTAGTCGCCGAGCTCTACGAGCTCGATACGGAAGTCGGCCCGAACTACTACGAGGAGGTGGTGGGGCCCGAGTTTCGCAGCGCCGCGCGCGGTGTGTTTGCGCGTCACTCTTATCTGGACCTCCAGAAGAACAACGAGAAGCTCGAGGACGAAGTGGAGGCGGAGCTGCGCCGTCGGACGCAAGGCAAGCACGTCGAGATCAGCTCGATCACGCTCGAGTCAGTGGAGTATGCGCCGGAAATCATCAACGCGGTGCGCGCGAAATTGGTCGGCGAACAAGAGGCGATCAAGCAGAAGGCCCAACTCGAGAACGAGTCGCTCCGGCGAAAGCTCGAGCTCGAGCGAGGCGCCGAACAAGAAAAGTTGAAGGCCGAGGCGGCGTTCCGCCAGAAGGAAAACGAGCGGGCGATCGCCGAGCAGCAGGCGCTGATCGACAAGGTGAAAGCCGAGAACGATGCGACGACGCGGGTGACCAAGGCGAGGGCCGAGGCCGAGGAAGTAAAGCTCATGGCCAAGGCCCATGCGGAGGAGCGAAAAGCGGCCGCGATCGGCCTCACGCCACTCGCCGTACAGATGCACGCCTACGACGCCCTTGGTCAGCTCGGAGGAAATGGCACCACGATCTACCTGGGCGATTGGTCGCGAGCGCCGAACTTCCTCTTCCCACCGCTGATGGGAGCGTACGGCAGCCCAGTCCGCAATTCCTCGTTCCAGCCCGCCATCTCGAAAAAGGACGATACGCCCTATAAGTAGCCCCGAACGCCGCGCATCACGCACGAAACGGCTCAGCATCCCTTGTCATCGGTAATGCCGTGCCTATAGTGACCGGCCAGTCAATTATAGGGGGTTTCGATGGCACGCCTGCCGGATCTGACGGCCAAGATTTCGCTTCTCCGCGCCGCGGAAGAAGTATTTTTCGAGAAGGGCTTGGCCGCCGCGAAGGTCGAGGAGATCACGCGCCGAGCCCGGCTCTCGAAGGGAGCGTTCTATCTCCACTTCGACAGCAAGGAGGAGGCTTTCCGCCAGCTCGTCGAGTCCTTCCTTGCGCATTTGAGCAGCACTCTTCGCCCACCGAGCGACTACTCGACGCTCCCCCGAACGCCCGCCGACGTCCTGCAGTTCTGTCTGGATCGCGACACCCAGACGTTCGAGCTCCTGTGGCAAAATAGGGCGATCGTCTCGATCTTGGGCAGCTGCCACGGGCCTCACGTGTACCTGATGGAGACCTTCCGCAAGGACGTGGAAGTGCACTCGCGCGCCTGGTTCGCGATCTGGCAGGAGATGGGTCTTTTCCGGACGGACCTCGACGGCGACATCATCGCGACCCTGATGTGTGGCGCGTACCACGAGCTCGTCCACCGGATGCTCGCGTCGCCGAAGAAGCCGCCGCTCGTCGAGTGGCTCCGGCAGGCGCAGGGCGCGTTCGTCCAAGGCCTCGGCACGCCCGCGCTGACCCAGGCCATCCACCGCGCCGCAAGGCGGGTGCGCAGCGCACGGAAAGACAGGGAGAGCTGATGAACGCACTCGATGCAAAGGGCGCCGATTCCTCCGATCCGCCGTCGCCGGTGATGCAGGCCCCGCCGCACACGCCTGCAGCAGGTACGCGGGTGGCGATGCTGATCGGCATTCTCGCCTCGCTCACGCTTGCCGGCTTCCTCGGGCTCCGCGTGAAGCAAGCGCTCGACAAGCGCGAGGCGCTCGCGGGGGAGCGTACGCACGCCCAAGTCGTGGCTGCCGAGAAGCCCGCAATGCTGATCATCAGCCCGGTCGCGACCATGTACCGTCCGCGCATCGAGGTCACTGGGACGCTTCGGCCGTGGCGCGACGCGGATGTGGGCTTCGAGCTCGGCGGTCGACTGGTGAGCCTCCAAGTGGCGACGGGACAGATCGTAAAAACGGGCCAAACGCTGGCCGTGCTCGATGGCAACGGGGCCGCGGCGCAGGTCAGTCAGGCCGAAGCGGCGAGCCATGTCCAAGAGGCGCAGCTCGCGCTGGCCGAGGACAACCTCCGTCGCACCGAGGCGCTTGTGGCCTCACGATCGATCCCCGAGGCCCAAGCCGAGCAGGCACGCCAGCAGGTGAAGCTCGCGCGAGCACAGCTCGAAGGCGCTGGAGCCTCGGCGCGGCTGGCGCGAACGGGTCAGGGAAATCGCTCCATCGTCGCTCCCTTCGAGGGACTGGTGACGAAGGCACCCACGGCGGCGGGCGGCGTGGTGCAACCCGGTGCGGCGCTCGTGCACATCGAGGATCTGTCGCGCCTCCGTCTGAGTGCCAGCGTGGGAGAAGATGACGCGCTCCTCGTCAAGCTGGGCGCGCCGGTGAACGTGGCTACTCGTGACCGGTCGGTCATTGGTCGGATCTCGGCGATCATTCCCTCGCTCGATCAGGCCACACGGCGCGCTCCCATCGAAGTGGAAGTGCCGAACGATCCCAAGGCGCCTCTCTTGGCCTGGAGCTTCGTGCACGCCGCAGTCGAAGGCGGGGCAGAGGTGCCGGCCCTTCGCATCCCGGCAACGGCTCGGCGGCCTGGCTCGCAGAGCGAGGTCATCAGGCTGGTCGACGGACACGCTCACATTGTCCGGGTCGTTCGTGCGGTCGGTCCCGACGGTGCGTGGTTGGTGCGCGACGGCCTTACCGCCAACGACGTGATCCTCGCGGCGCCGGACGGAGACGTGAAAGAGGGAGACGCCATCGAGAAGACGGAGCTCGCGAAGTGAACCGCCTTGCTACCAGCCACGGGTCGATCCAAGTCGGGGAAGGCCGGAGGCAGAAGTGAATATCTCCGCGATCGCGATCCGCCGGCCGGTGTTCACCGTGATGGTGACCCTGGCCCTGATGGTGTTCGGGCTTCTCGGGCTCTCTCGCCTCGGGACGGATCTCTTTCCCGACGTCACCTTCCCGTTCGTCTCGGTGAACATCGCCTACCCCGGCGCGTCTCCGAGCGAGGTGGAAGCCCTTGTTTCCAAGCCGATCGAGGATGCGGTGGTCTCCCTCAACGGGATCGATCGCGTACGCACGTATTCGCGCGAAGGGCTCTCCACCACCTTCGTGATCTTCAAGCTGGGGGTCGACATCCAGGAAGCGGCGAACCTCGTTCGCGAGCGCGTCGCACAGACGCGCTTCAAGCTGCCGCAGGAAGTAAAAGAGCCCGCCGTCACCCGCTTGGACGTCAGCGCGGCGCCGGTCCTCACGTACACGCTGAGCGGCGGCGGAATGTCCCTGGCCGAGACGGCGAAGTTCGCGCGCGACGTCCTCCGGCCTTCGCTCGAGCAGGTCGACGGCGTGGCCGCGCTCCAGGTTCACGGAGGGCCCGAGCGGGAGGTGCACGTCGATCTGAACCTCGCGAAGGTCGACGGCCTCCATCTCTCCCCGCCTCTGATTTTGGAGCAATTGAAGGCGCAGAACCTCACCGTTCCCGCCGGTCACTTCGACGAAGGTGCGCGTGAGATCACCGTGCGTACCGTCGGCGAGTTCAAGACCGTGGACGAGATTCGCAGCCTCATCGTCGCCACCGGGCCCGACGGCTCGAGCGTGCGCCTCTCGGACATCGCCGAGGTGGACGACGGCTTCGAGGAGATGCGCACCCGGATCCGCTCGAATGGCGAATCCGCCGTCTCTTTCGAAGTGGTGAAGCAGTCGGGTCAGAACACGGTGGCCATCTGCGACTCGGTGAAGGCCAAGCTCGCCAAGATACAGCAGACCTTCCCGCCCGGAGTACGCACCAATCTGATCATCGATCAATCGCGATTCATTCGCGTGAATACCCACGAAGTCGAAGTGTCGATTTTCTTTGGTGGGGCGATGGCTATCCTCGTCATCTTGCTTTTCATGCTCGATATCCGGTCGACCTTGATCAGCTCGGTGGCGCTTCCGACGAGCGTGATCTCTACTTTCTTCGTGATGTACCTGCTGCATTTCAGTTTGAACATGATGACTCTTCTCGGTTTGAGCCTGGCCATCGGTCTGCTCATCGACGACGCGGTGGTCGTGCGGGAGAACATCTCGAAGCATCTCGAGCGCGGAGAGGATCCACGCACCGCAGCTCTTGAGGGGACGAAAGAAATCTCACTCAGCGTTCTTGCCACCACCCTCACCGTGGTCGCGGTGTTCGTGCCGGTGGCCTTCATGAGCGGGATCGTCGGGCAGTTCTTCCGGCAATTCGGGCTGACCATCGTCGCGGCCGTGCTCATGAGCCTGTTCGTCGCGTTCACGCTCGACCCCATGCTCTCGAGCCGTTTCTCGAAGGCCCACCGCCCCGGTGAGAAGGTCCCGTTCGCGCGGCTGAAGGCTCCGTTCCAAGCCGCCTTCGCGGCGATGGACTCGATCTACCGCGCGGTGCTTGGGTGGACCGTGAAGCACAAGCTCGTCGTCGGTGGCCTCGCCGTTCTCTCTCTCGTCTTGATGGCGCAGGTCGGAAAGCTGATGGGGAGCGACTTCGTGAACCCCGAAGATCGCGGTCAGTTCGTGGTCGACCTGGAGCTCCCAGCCGGGACCAAGCTCGACGAGACCGCGCGGATCGCGCTGGCCGGCGAGCGAAAGCTCCTTGAAAACAAGCACGTTCTTACGGTGCTCTCCACGCTCGGCCCCGACGGGGACTCCAACAAAGTGAAATGGCGCGTGGTCACGGTGCCGAAGAGTGAGCGTGTCGAGGGAATCGTCACGCTGAAGAACGAGGCCCGAGAGATCGGTCATGGCCTCCCTGGTGCCCTCATCACGGTCTCCGATCCCCCGTTCGTTGAAGGTGCCGCGACGGAAGCGCCGATCATGGTGCAGGTCCGAGCGCCGACCTACGAGGAGCTCGAGCCGCTCGCGCGTCAGTTCACGAGCGCGCTCAAGTCCATCCCCGGCGTGCAGGACGTGCAGATGAAGTACAGCCCTGGCCGCCCCGAGCTCCGCATCGGGATCGATCGCGACAAGGCGGCGCGCGCGGACATTCCCGTTGCTCAGGTGGCGATGACCATCCGGGCCTCGATCGAAGGGGACGAGGCTGGCAAGCTCCGGCAGGGCAAGGACGAGATCCCGATCCGGGTGCGCCTCGGGCAGACCGATCGCGCCACGATGGAAGACGTGCTTCATATGACCGTGTGGTCACCTAAAGGGCCGATGGCCCTCGAAGACCTTGCCAAGGTCGAGCGCGGCGAAGGGCCGAACGTCATCGAGCGTGAGGACCGAGAGCGGCAGATCGTGATCTGGGCCTTTCCGATCAACCGCGCGCTCGGGGAGATCGTTCCGGAGATGAACGCGGCGTTCGAGAAGATCAAGCTTCCGCCGGGTGGGAGCGTCCACCTCGACGGGCAGGTGAAGCAGATGAACGAGACCAACGGCTCGATGGGCCTCGCCCTCGGCCTCGCAGTGGTCTTCATCTACATCGTCCTCGCCTCGCAGTTCGAGAGCTTCATTCACCCCTTCACGATCATGCTCACCCTGCCGCTCGCCCTCGTGGGGGCGATCGTCGCGCTCTTCCTGGCGAAGACCACGATGGCCATGGGCGCCATGATCGGGATCATCCTTCTCATGGGACTGGTGACGAAGAACGCGATTCTTCTTCTTGATCGCGCGCTCGTGCGGGTGCGTGAGCACGGCGAGACGCCGCTGCAAGCGATCCTCGAAGCCGGTCCGGATCGCCTTCGGCCGATCCTCATGACGAGCGCGGCGATGATCCTCGGCATGCTTCCGACTGCGCTGTCGAACGGCGAAGGAAGCGAGTTCCGCGCGCCGATGGCCATCGCTGTCATCGGCGGCGTCATCAGCTCGACCTTGCTCTCCCTCATCGTGGTGCCCGCATTTTACCTGGGCATGGAGGGCGCCAAGAAGCGCATCAGCGGATGGCTTGGATTGAAGCCGTCCGCGCCGGAGCCCATCGGCGAACCTGCGGAGTAGTCACACCCGATAGCGGACTGCGCGTCTGCCGCTGCCGGCGCTCGGCAAGGTGTACGACGCGTCCTCTTCTAGGCTCGTCTCTCCCTGGTCCGGCGGGGCATCGCGGGCGAGAAGCACCCAGACGTCGCCGCCGGGGCGAACCAAACGCGTACCAAGCGCGAGCCACTCCGACGGTGACAGCGTCGCGCGCGAGACGGCTACGTCGAAGGCGTTCGGGGACTGCGTGACCAATTGATCGCCCTTCATGCGCTGGATGGTCACGTCGAGGCGATCGAGGTGACCCAGGCAGGTGCGGAGAAACGCAGTCCTCTTGGCCAGCGGTTCGACGAGGGTGACCCGCAAGTCAGGACGGACGATCGCGAGAGCGAGACCGGGCGCGCCGGCCCCTACTCCGACGTCGACGACCTGGGCAGCCTGAGGAATACGTGCCGAGAGCACCAAGGCATCGGCGAGCATGAGCTCGAGAAGCTCCACCTGGGAGCGCGCGGCCGTGAGATCGAGCTTCGCATTCCAGAGCACGAGCAGGTCGAGCCAGGCGCAGATGGCCCGCGTAGCATCCTGCGTGAGGCTCACGGAGAAGTGCGCGGCCACGGGACCAAGCGGCCACGTGTTTCCCATCGGACGCAAATCGGCGACCATTTTCAGCGGGTGTGATAGCACGCACCGCACATGGCCGACCTGGACTTCCTACCTCTGAGCGAGCTCGTCCTGAAGGTTGAGAGAGACGCTTCGTTTTCCCGGACGGAGATGCCGGGCGGCGCCTCTACGCGCAGGTACTTTCGGATCGCTTTTTCGTCCGGGAAGAGCGCAGTCGCCATGTTCGTCCCTGAAGGCGGGAAGCCCGAGGAGATTCACAAGGCTGCGGAGCACCGGCGCTGGCCCTTTCTCGAGGTGCGTGAGCTCCTTGCGTCGTGCGGCGTCGATGTGCCCCGCATCCTCGCGGAGGACACCGATCGAGGCTGGCTACTGCTCGAAGATCTGGGCGACGACACCCTGGCCAACGTCCTCAGCGCGTACCCTGCAAGGAAAGCTGCACTCTACACGCAAGCCGTGACCGACCTCGCTCGCGCCCAGGCGCGCCTCTCGACTCTCCCCGACGACTGCGTGGTGAAGACGCGCTCCTTCGACGACGACCTCCTCCGTTTGGAGATCGATCATTTTCGGGAGTGGGGCCTCGATGCCCGCGGGAAATCGCTAGGTCCGAGCGATCGGGCGCTCTTCGACGGCATCGCCTCGCGACTCGCCAAGCGCATCTCCGCCCTTCCTTATGGCTTCACACACCGCGATTACCAGTCACGCAACCTGATGGTGCGCCCCTCGGGTGCGCTCACGTGGATTGATTTTCAGGACGCCCTCCTCGGACCGCGGGTCTACGATCTCGTCGCCCTTCTCAACGACAGCTACCAGGAGTTCGATCGCCCCTTCGTCGAAGCGAGGCTCGACGAGTTCGCCGCCACGGCGAAGCTCTCGCCCACGGAACGCGAGGCGTTGGAGCTCCAGTTCGATCTCGTCACCGTGCAGCGAAAATTGAAAGATGCTGGCCGCTTCGTCTTCATCGATCGCGTCAAGCAGAACGCATCGTTCTTGCGCTTCGTCTCGCCCACCGTCGCCAAGGTGAAGTCGGCGCTCACCCGACTCTCGGCGCGTGACGAAGACATGAGCGCGCTCGGCGAAATCCTCGCCCGCGTCCTCCCAGACGAGTAGCCAAAGTTCAAACGTCGAGTAGGATGGCGCCCATGAATACACGTGCGTACGCCGTTGCTCTTGCCTGCACCTGCCTGTTGGCGTGCTCGTCGTCCACGCCCGCCAATAAGGCGCCGGTCATCGATGTCGTGGATATGCCGGCCACCGCAATGGGGACGAATGGCAACTACGTCATCCAGGGATCAATCACGTTTCACGACGACGACGACACCGTAAACCAACTTCGTCTCGAAGCCGACGGCGCACAAAGCGCGCCCCCGAGCACGTTTCCGCAACCGGCCACGATGGGGAAGGCGCCGCTCGCCCTTACGTTCACCGGCGCGACGCCCGGCCTGGTCCTCAACTACCGAATCAGCGTGATCGATTCGCGCGGGCTCGAGAGCGCGAAGACCATGAAGACGGTCACCCTCCAGTAGCGCGGTCCACAAGAAGATCGATGCCACGCCCGCGTCGCGTTTCGTCGCCCCGGATCGAACGCCGAAAAGCGCCGGAGCGATCAGCCTCTCCGCCGCCGATCACCCCCCGGCGCGTGGCGCTCCATCCGCACGGGCTCGATCTCACGCCGGCTGCAAAAAAGCCCTCGATCCTGCCGCTCTATGCCGGCGCCATGCATTACTGGCGGCACGATCCGGCGTGGTGGGAAGCTGGGCTCGATGGCCTGAAGTCGATGGGACTGCGGCTCCTCGACACCTATGTTCCGTGGTCGGAGCACGAGATCGAAGCGGGCATTTTCGATTTCGGTGAGAGAAATCCGCAGCTCGATGTCGCTCGCTTTCTGACCCTCGCACACGAACGCGATTTGAAAGTCGTCTTGCGACCCGGGCCGCACATCAACGCCGAGCTCACCAACTTTGGTCTTCCCGAGCGTGTGGTGTGGGACCGCGCGTGCCAGGCGCGAACCCCGCGCGACAACCCGGTGATGCTGCCGATGCTGCCGGTGGCGTTCCCCGTGCCGAGCTATGCGAGCGCGATTTTTCACGACGAGGTCGAGCGGTGGTTCGATGCGGTGGGCACGAGACTCTCGCACCTTCGTCATCCGGAAGGCCCCATCGTCCTCGTTCAGGTAGACAACGAAGGCGCTCTTTATTTTCGCGATGGTCCCTACGACCAGGACTATCACCCCGACGCGGTCGCGCTTTTTCGAGCGTTTTTGCGGACGAAGTACAAGTCAGCGCGCACCCTCCGAGATGCTTGGAACGATCCCGACGTGGCGTTCGCGACGCTGCTTCCGCCGGTGCGCTTCGACGCGCGGACGGCCGACGACGTTTCCCGGCACATGGACTGGATGGAGTTCCACGAGCACCTGCTCGCCTCGGGGATCGAGCGGATGGCGCGCTCGCTTGCGGCGTCCGGGCTCGGCGAGCTTCCCACGATGCACAACTTTCCTCCGGGCGAAGCGGCCACACCACTCAACGCCGCGCGCATGGCCAAGGGCATCGACCTGATCGGGCTCGACTACTACCACGCCGCGTCTGCTGACGATCACCTCACGATTTTTCGGCGTACGAGTGAGCTCGCAGCTCGCTGCGAAGGAAGGGGCGTTCCTCCGTACGCCGCTGAGATGGGCGCCGGGTTTCCGCCCTTCTTTGCGCCGCTCGACGAAGAGGATTCGCTTTACGCACTGATGACCGCGCTCGCTTACGGGCTCCGGGGCTTCAATCTCTACATGGCGGTCGAGCGCGATCGTTGGATCGGCGCGCCAATCGACCTCCACGGTTTGCGTCGCCCTCTCGCCCGCAAATACGAGGCCCTGTCGGCTGCCCTCGAGCGGACGCAGTTTCATACCCTGAAGCGAAGCGTGCGCGTGCGGCTCGTCGTCCCGCGATCGCTACGTCGTCAAGCGAGAGCGACGCACGCCTTCGGGCCACTTACCCCTGCCCTGTTCAACGTGCTCGGTCAGGGCTATCGCGAGAGCTGCCTCGAAGAGAACTTCGAGAATGCGGCGGTGCCCGCGGCGACGATCGTCGGAGAGAGTTACCTCCGTGCGTTCGAGCGCGCCCTCTGGGCACGGGGCGTTCCGTTCTCGTATGCCGGCGGTGAGAGCTTCGACGCGAGCACCACGGGAGCGGAGTGGATCATCTGTGCTACGCCAGGCGGCGTGAAGGAGGATTTCGTGTCCAGCCTTCGCGCTGCGAGCGAGAGCGGTGCACGAGTAACGATCGGACCGAGCTTGCCCCAACGCGACGGATCCATGAGACGGATGTCGAAGCCCCACGACACGCGCGGCCTCGAGCTCGAGCCGCTCGAAGATCTGGCGCGGGCAGACGCCCTCGTGGCGAAACGTATCGAAGAGCTCGGTCTTCCCACCTATCCCGTCGATCCCCAGAGCACGTACGTATGCGTGCACGAGGACGACGAGGGAGCTCCGCGGGTGGTGATGGTGATGAACCCCACCGCTGAAGAAGTGGTCGTCAAGTTCGCGCTCGGAGGGGCGCTCTGCCTCGAAGATCTCTTGGCGCGTGATCCCACGACGATCGATCGGGCAGGAGGCGGCTTCGAGCTCAGCGTCCCCGCCCGCACGGTGCGGATGCTGTCCGTCACTCAGGTCGTGGAGCGCGCGAGGACGTACGAAGATACAGAAGCGCCCTGAAAATCGCGGGTTTGCGCCGCGCGGTCCTTCGCTTGATGTGGAACCCTACTTGGGGATCTTCACGATGCCCGTCGCGGTGGTCACATAGATGGCGTCGCCGGCGGCGATGTTGAGCGCCGAGCCCAGACCGGAAGCAACGACGCTCGCTACCCCGCCGCCGAGAGGGGCACGGATCACTTCTCCGTCGGCGCCTGTCGTCCAGAACAGATTCGCGCTGTCGAACGCGAGGCGCACCGCATGCGGCTGCTGTACGGCAAGCGCAACCGTCGTGCCGCCGCCGGTGGGGAGAGAAAAGATCTTCGCCGCACCCGCGTTCGGCGCGTCGAGCGTCCAGTAGACATGGCCGGCAGTGACTGCCACATCGCCCAGCGTCCCGCCGTTCGTCGACCACAGAGCTTCGGCAGGCCCACCGGTGAGGACCACGCGGTAGAGAACGCCGCCGGCGAGGGTCGCCCCGACGAAGTAGGCGTACCGGGAGTCGATCACCATGCCGGACGGGGTGAAATCGCCGACGACCGTGGTCACCGAAAACGGCGGGCCAGCACCTAGCGGCACGCGATCGATGGACACTCCGCCGCTGGGGAATGTACTTGCAACATACACATATATTCCATCACTGGCGATGGCCGTCGGGGCCTGCAGCGGGCCGGAAATCTGCGTGGCGACGCTGACCGACGCGTCGAGCTTGAAGACGGCACCGGCCTGCGCGGTGCTCCCGAGATCGATCCACACGAGGGCGCCGTTGACGAGGAGGAGCTCGGTCGGGAGCGCAGGACCACCGACGATCTGAGCGACCGCTCCGCCCGCCTTTGGCACACTCGAGATCGTGCCTGCCGTGCCGCCGTCGCCCGACCCCGCTCCGGAGGTGAAGAACACCTCGCTCGCCGACAGAGCAATGCCGCGCGGCGAGGGGACGTTGTCGACCAACGCTTCCCCGGTGCTGCCGCCTTCGCCCCTAGACGCGTCCGTGCTCGATGACCCGCCCGCCGAGGGGTTCGGTGCTTGGTTGAGGGTCGGCGGCCGCGACGCATTGCTGCAAGACACAAGAGCGCCCGCGACCGCGAGTGCAAGAACGAGGACGCGCATGGCCGTAGTCTACTTCGTTGCGTTCGCTATCGCTTCTGCGGTGTGTGCGCGCTCTTCGGCTTGGGCCTTGTCGGTCGCGTTCGTGAGGCGGGCTGAGGCGGCGTGGAACCTCCGCGCTACATCCAAAAAGTAGGGCGCTCGGGCACCTTCCGGCGGCGCCGTACCTAGGAGAAGCGCCGCGTCGAAAGCCGCCATGCCCGCATATTTTCCGGGTGAATCGGCGATCGCATCCAGCGCTTCGACTTGGCGAATGTTGAGCGCGTAGGGGCTCGGTGCGTGCATCATTTCCACGGCATCTTTTGGCCCGGCGCGGAGGGCCATTGCCACGGCCAAGACAAGCGTTGCCTCTTCGCTTCGATGGCGCGCAGCGTCCCCAGCGACGGATATCGCGGCCGCACGCTCGAAATCTATGGCTCGCCAATACGTTTTTCCGAGCTCGAGGCGAGCGCGCGCGTAGAGCTCGCGTCCGCCTGCCGGAAGCGCATCGAAGAGCCCTGCCGGGTCGACGAGCGCCGCGCGCATCGGTGCAGGCACTCCGCGATCGAGGAGCGCACGAAGGACTTTCTCGTCCGACACGACTTTCGGCTCGAGCAAGATCGCGGCGTAGAACGTGGGCAACGTTGCCGCCAGCTGCTCGGTCTGCGAGACGGGCTTGGCATCGGCGAGAGGCGGAAGAAGGAGCGCGTCGAGGGCGTCGATGCGCCTGCCTGCGTAGAGCTTGCCGAGCAGCACGCGGGCCCGTTCTACCCGCGCATCGTACAGCGCGCCGATCGATGCGAACTCCCGGAGGCCGATGAGCGCCGCGTCGCGCCCGCGATCTTTTCTGGGATCGAGCACCTGGTCGAGCGAAGCGAAGTAGGCGGCCTTGAGCTCCTCGTCCTTCGCGAACTCCGTGGGAAGGGGCAGCTCTCGAACGCGTTCGACGAACCGCATATCTGCAAGCCCAGCCTCCACCGCGACGATGGCTTTTCCGTACGACGCGAGCTTCGAGCCCGCGCGCGAGATCTCATCGATGGCCTTCGCTTGGCCGGAAATCCAGATACGGAGAGGCCCGCGGATGTACTCGATCACCCGGGCTTTGTCGTAGGGCGGCAAGAGAGACGGAGCTTTGGTGACCGTCCTCGCCAGGCGCGCGGCGAGCGATTGACCCACGAGCGCGTGCTGGACGTTGCCCGCGATCGCCGTTCCTTTTGTGGAGAGCAAGGGCTCAACGACGACGTCAGCACACTCCACCGGGGCGAGATCCCCACGCAGCGCACGAACGAGACCTGCAGGCATACCGGGAGCCGTCTCGAGCGCGACGAGGAGTGCGTCGCGTTTTCCAACGTCCGTCTCGCGGAGCGCGAGGACCAGAGCAGCGAGGGACGCGTCTGCTTCCTTCGGCGCAGCACCGGACGATTTGCGCGCAGCAAAGGCTGCGCAGGTCGCGGGCGGAGGCGTTACGCCATCCGCGGCCCTCGCTGCGACCAAGGAAGCGAGGTCGACCGCGGGAGGGTCGCCGCTCGGAAAAACCTCGTCGTTCGCGGAGACGACGCCGATATCGAAGGGAGAACGTGGCACCGTCGGTGTCGGGGCTTCGGGACGAGCCACCGCCTGCGAGGCAATGTGCGCTGGCTGTAAAGGTGCGCCGCCGCACGCGAGAACAACGAGGGGAAGCGCCAGGGAGAGCGCACGAACGAGACGCTGCATGACCCGCGATCTACCACGATTCAGCGGGGAACCTCGATGATCCGGAGTGTGCGACGCAGGGTGTTCGTGGCGTCGACCCCTTCGGCTTCCGACGTCCACAGCTGCTGCTTTGCAGCCGCGAACCCCTTGCGCACGAGCTCGCGTCGCCTCGTAACTTCCGTCGGCGCGGCGGCTTCGTCGAGTGGCAGATTGAGCACAGCGGCGCGCGCCAAGATCCCCGCGTCGCGGCCAAGCGCGGTGCGCCAGGTGGGTGTTGATCCGAAGCTTCCCATGAACGAGCTGACCCCGGGATCGATCTTGTCGGCTCCCGCGTCGCCGCTTCTCGAGACGAGTACCGGGATGACGCCCGCAGACGCGCTGAGCACGCGGGCGGGAAGACCACGCTCGACGCCGCCTGCGGCTTCGAGGGTGAGAGCGATCAAGCCACCACGCAACTGACCAATTTCATGAAGCGCTTCGCGCGAGCAGCTCTCGGATCCCGAGATCAGCCAGGTGCGAAAGCCTGCTTTTTCCCATACCGCGAGAGGAAAACGCGACTCACCAGGGCGCATGGCGTCGAGGTCGCAGCTGACGGGCTCGAAGAGCGTGAGACCCTTGCGGCCTCCGAACGCGGTGGCGACGTCGCGGATGGTTTCGCGATCGGAGATGATGGCCACTTTGCTTTCCCGACGAGCGACGAGCGCCTCGGCCAGCGCGTTGAGGACGTTGGCGTTGGGCTCGCCGAGCACGAAGGCGAAGTGCGCTGGGCGAGGAGCGAGAGGCTCCGAAAGAATGACCACGGGGACAGCACTCCGCTCCGACCAGCGCATCGCCGCATCGACGCTCGTGGGATCGAAGCCCGCGATGATGATCGCCGCGCCATCTCCAGCGAGATCCTCCAGGATGGGCTCGACGGCATCGTCGCTCCCTCCGCGATCGCGGGTGATGAGGCGGGTGCCGTCGCCCGCCGCTGGGTTGCTTCGAGGGAGGTTGAGCGCCCAGGCCACGCCGCGCGTTACGTCGGCAGCAGCGTCGCGCATCGCCGGCGATCCGATCGGCAAAACAAGGCCGATCGTGCGCCCGGAGACCGCGGTCACGCCGTGATGACGCGTGGCGAGCTCGCTCACCATGAGCCCCGCGTCGAGCCCGAGGAACGGCGCTCCCGCGGCGGGATCCACCAGCCACTGCGCGAGGCGGGTGTCCCCTTTTTCGATGGCGACGGCTGCGAGGCGCGTAGCGATGAGGCGCTGGATCTCCACGCCGCGGTGACCGTTGCGGCGCATCGATCGCAGCGTCCCTTCCAACACCTCGGGTTTCATTTTCGAGAGCGCCAGCGGGACCTTCAGGCGAGCCCGGTCTTTTTCGTCTTCGTCCGCGTAGCGGAGCCACGTGTCCATGTACGCGATGGCTTCGTAGTCGTGGTGGGCTTCAAAGGCGTCGAGCGCGATCTCTTCCTGAAAGCGCTCACGAGCGTCGAGGTCGACGATTTTTCCTGCGAGGGGCTCGAGGAGCTGGAACGCCTCCTCCGCTCGACTTTTCTGACGAAGCGCGCGAGCCTGAGCGACCATGGCAAAGTCGCGCGTTGCGCCGTAAGGAAGCGTGGCCAGCATCGCGAGCTGCTCGTCTGCCGCGGCGAAGTTTCCTCCGTCCATGAGAAGAAAGCAGAGATACACGCGCGCGAGAGGCGCTAAGCCGTCATCGGGAAACTTGCGAACGAAGCGCTCGATGCGCAGACGCAGCTCCGACCGCGCTTTGTCGATGTTGCCCCACTCCTGAAGAATGAGATGAAATTCGATCGCCGCCTCGGGGGTGCTGGCGAGCGTGGCGGATGGCTTCGGTCCGCGCGTTCCCCCGCCGCACGCCGCGCCCATCACGAGAGCGAAACCGGCGAGGGAGGCGCCAACGAACGCGCCAAAAATCGCGCGTTTTCCCGCGAAATAACGCAGCTTTCTGGTGGGGCGATCGCTTGACGGCACCTGAGGCTTCTCCTACTCCATTAGCAGAGTGGCGGATAACCCATCACACAGCGAGCCCCGAGATGAAGAGGCCCAGCGCGCCTTCCTTCTTCGGAAGTTGCACTCGCTCTCGGGCGTCGTCCCCGTCGGCGTGTTTCTCGTCGAACATTTCTGGACGAACACCCGCGCGATGCAAGGCCGCACCTCGTACGAGCGGGTGGATCTCGGCGCGATGTCGTTCCTGTGGGTGGTCGAGTTCTTCGGCATCCTTCTGCCGCTCGCGTTCCACGCGCTCTTCGGCCTCTACCTCGCCATCGCCGGGAAGGTGCATGCCCCCACCTACCCCTTCAAGCGCGCGTGGATCCCTGCGCTCTCGCGGGTGAGCGCCTTCGTCGCTTTCGCATTCATCGCCTACCACGTGTGGGAATTCCGGCTGGCGAAGAGCTTCTACGCGATGCGGAGCGAAGCGTTCTACGCGACGCTCGTGGCTCAGCTCTCGTCGACCACCATGGGTATCCCTATCATTGCTCTCATCTATCTCGTCGGTGTGGCCGCGGTGGTCTTCCACTTCGCGACCGGCGTGTGGGGATTCGCATTCTCGTGGGGTTTCACCCCGTCGGAGCAAGCTCGGCGACGAAGCGGCTACGCGGCGAGCGCGCTTGGGCTCGTCCTTTTTCTTTTGGGGGCACAAAGCGTCTTGTATTTTGCGACCGGCTCGCGCTTTTACTTCCCTAAGTCGAACGTGTCTACCAAAGGCGGTGCGGTGACCCCATGTCCATCTCCAAAGCAGTGAAAACGAAAACGCCGGGGGATAAAAAAGCGGTGGTGAGACGCGTGATCGTCGTGGGCGGCGGGCTCGCCGGTCTGACGACGGTGATCAAACTGTGCGAAGCAGGCGTGCCCGTCGATCTCTTCTCTCTCGTACCCGTGAAGCGCTCGCACTCCGTGTGTGCCCAGGGTGGAATCAACGCCAGCGTGAACACCAAAGGCGAAGGGGACTCGCCGCAGGTGCACCTCGAAGAGACGGTGTACGGCGGAGACTTTTTGGCGAACCAGCCTCCTGTGAAAGGAATGACCGACGCCGCGGCGGGGATCGTCTTCATGCTCGATCGCATGGGTGTCCCGTTCAACCGCACCTCGGAAGGGCTCCTCGATTTTCGCCGCTTCGGGGGCACGCTTTTCCATCGCACGGCATTCGCAGGCGCCACCACCGGACAGCAGCTTCTCTACGCGCTCGACGAGCAGGTGCGGCGCTTCGAGACGA
This sequence comes from Myxococcales bacterium, assembly GCA_043747615.1. GTDB lineage: Bacteria > Myxococcota_A > Polyangia > Polyangiales > Polyangiaceae > JAYTOU01. The sequence continues at coordinate 97,199 of JAYTOU010000093.1, forward strand.
TCGACGTCGAAGACGACAAAGGGCTCGTGCTGCGCGGCGAAAAGATGGTCCGCAAATTCGAGTGGTGGGATTTTCTTTCCCTCGTGCAAGACGAAGCTGGCGTCACCCGCGGCATCGTCGCCCAAGACACCAAGAGCATGGAAATCCAGGCCTTCCCTGGAGAAGCGGTGTGCCTCGCCACCGGCGGTCCGGGCATCGTCTTCGGTCGCTCGACCAACAGCGTCATCAACACCGGGACCGCAGCGAGCGCCGTTTACCAACAAGGCGCGTGTTACGCGAACGGCGAGTTCATCCAGGTTCACCCAACGGCGATCCCCGGCGCAGACAAGCTCCGTCTCATCTCGGAGAGTGCGCGTGGCGAGGGCGGGCGGATTTGGGTCCCGAAGGATCCGAGCGAGACGCGCCCCGGCCGCGAAGTGCCCGAAAAAGATCGTGATTACTTTCTCGAGGAAAAATATCCCGGCTACGGAAACTTGGTGCCGCGCGACATCGCCAGCCGCGAGCTCTTCCTCAAGTGCTTCCACGAGAAGCGTGGGGTCTACAACCCGAAGACGAAGAAGAACGAGAACGAGGTTTACCTCGACCTCACCCATCTCCCCGAAGAGATCCTGCGTAAGAAGCTGGCCGGTATCCTCGAGATCTACGAAAAATTCGTCGGCGATGATCCTTACAAGAATCCGATGCGCGTCTTCCCGGCCGTCCATTATTCGATGGGCGGCTTGTGGGTCGATTTCGAGCGCGCTCCGAACGGCAGCCTGGTCGTCGGCTCACCGCGAAATCAGGCAACCAACCTGGAAGGGCTCTACGCAGCAGGCGAGGTTGACTACCAGTACCACGGTGCCAACCGCCTCGGCGCGAACTCACTTTTGAGCTGTATTTATGCAGGTATGGTCGCCGGTCCGGCGATGGCGAGCTACCGCAAAAACCTTACGATGAGCGCGTTCGATCTTCCGAGCTCCGTCTTCGAGGCCGCCGCGAAACGCGAGAAGGATCGCTATGAAAAGATCCTAACGATGGACGGAGATGAAAACCCGTACGTGATTCACCAAGAGCTCGGCGAGCGCATGCTGATGGACGTCACCATCGAGCGGCACAACGACAAGCTCGACCAGGTGCTGGCAGACATCGATGCTCTCGAGGCACGCGCGCGTAAGTGCGGCGTCACCGACACCGGTTCCCACGCCAACCAGGGGGCTCCGTTCGTCCGCCACCTCTTGAACATGATCGTCATCGCGCGGGTGATCGCCCAGGGCGCGCGAAATCGAGACGAGTCGCGCGGGGCTCATTTCAAGCCCGAGTTCAAGGAGCGGAACGACGCCGAGTTCTTGCGAACGACGCTCGCCCTCCATGCAGAAGGCGACGGCCCGGCGGCAAGCCATAGGGTAAAGTTCGTCCGCGAGCTGAACTACGCCGTCAACGGAAAGGCCATCAAGGCCACCGATAACGTGGACACAGGTCTCGTGAAACCGCGGGTACGAAAGTACGAAACGGCCAACGCGGCGAGCGACGGATCGCGAGCAGAAAAATGAGCGCGAAGACAGTCAGGTTGAAGATCCGTCGTCAGGACGGCCCGGGTGACGGAGAGACGAAGCGCTGGGAAGAGTACGAAATCGCCTGGCAGCCGCGTATGAACGTAATCAGCGCGCTCATGGAGACGCGGAAGAGGCCTGTCACCATCGAAGGAAAAAAAGTAGCGCCGCCCGTCTGGGAGGCGAGCTGTCTCGAAGAGGTGTGTGGGTCGTGCACCATGCTCGTGAACGGCAAGGTGCGGCAGGCGTGCACGGCGCTCATCGACCAGATTGCTCCGGAGGGGGAGGTGATCACCCTCGAGCCGATGACGAAGTTTCCGCTCGTCCGCGACCTCATGGTCGACCGCTCGCGCATGTTCGAAGATCTAAAGCGAGTGCACGCGTGGATTCAGCTCGATGGCACCCACGAGCTTGGGCCCGGTCCGCGGCAGTCTCAAGGCAAGCAGGAAGAGGCCTATCCCCTGTCGCGGTGCATGACGTGCGGGTGCTGTCTCGAGGCTTGTCCGCAGGTCAACGACTCCTCGAACTTCATTGGCCCCGCGGCGATCAACCAGGTACGTCTCTTCAACATCCATCCAAGCGGACAGATGCACGCCGCCGAGCGCTTGGAGACTATGATGGGCGCAGACGGCGTCGCCGGGTGCGGCAAGGCGCAGAATTGCGTGGAGGTGTGCCCGAAGGAGATTCCCCTCGTGGACTCCATCGCCACGATCGCGCGCGACGTCACGAAACAGATGCTCTTCGGGTGGCTGCTGAAATAGCCGAAACCAGGTATCGTCCAACGAGTGAATCCCCGTTCCCTCGCAGCCAGCGCGGTGGCGCTCGCCTTTTTCGCGCCGATTGAAGCGCGCGCCGAGGAGCCGGCAGCACAACGTGGAGTCGCGTCGGAGGCTCCTGCAGTTGTAGTAGAAGGCGCGCTTCCGCCTTCGACCGAGGTGGAAGAAGCGCCTCCACCGCTCCCGCGCAGGAAGGGCATCGTGCTCGACGCGTCGCTCGGCGCGCTTGGTTTTTTTGGGCAATTTCGGCGGGTCGCTCCGAGCGCACCTTGGTTCCACGCGCAGCTGGGTTACGAGCTCTTCACGTGGCTGATGTTTTACGGCGAGGGGGATCTAGCCTTCACCGATACGTCGAATGCGCAGGACCCTTCTAAGGTGCGTGCTTTTCCGATCTTCGGCCTCGGCGGCGGTGCGCGCATCACCGTGCATGCGAGCGCGCGAACCGCGTTCTACCTCGGGAGCAGCCTCGGGTTCATGAAGGCCGACGTGTCCAACAACGCCTTCACCATTCTCGGGTACCGCGGCGCCGAACGTCTCGGATTCTACATTGGCGGGCGGCTTGGCTTCGAGTGGTACCAGGTCAATCGGCATCTCGCGCTCGGGCTGGGTCTCGGCCTCAAAGATGCGACCGGCTTCGCGCGCACCATCGGCGGGAGCGACACGCCGCTGCTTTGGGACGCGGGTCTGTCCCTTCGCTACACCTTCTAAGCAGACGCCCGAGTGAAGCCTTGAGGTGGAGCCGATGCGGGACTGCGCTGCAGCTGATCGTCACCGTGCTCGCGCAGGGCTGCGAGAAGCCCGCGATGGTCGTTCACGAAGAGACCCCTCGCGCCGCACGGACGGCACCGGCCCCTAGCGCGGCGGTCCCGATCGATTCTTTCGGGGCGCGAGGACGGCTCGACATCGTCCCCAGGATTGCGCCCTTCGCGATGGGAATGATGGACCACGCGTTCGTTGTGGGCTGGGCCGCGGCGGGAACGACGCTCGTGGAGTGCCACAGCGGAATGGTAACGAGCTGCGAATTCGTTCCGGTCGACGGAAAAACGGAGCAGCTCCGCGTCGAACCCGACGACACGGCGCGCGCGCAAAAGGAAATAGCCTTGAAGGCCCGCGCAAAGGCAATGGGGATCGGGACCGTCGCGGGCGAGTGGGCGTACGCGCGCGATCTCGAAGTGACCTGGCAAGTAATTGTTGGCTCGCAGGTCACCAAGCCCCCCATTCCCGGAGTGCTCAAGGTTGGCGCCCGCGTACGCGGCGAGAATCCGTCGTTTGCGATCGTCCTGTCGGAGACGAGCACGGGGTACCACGATCGTATCCATCCCGAAGTGATCGCCCTCTCACCCGACGGTAAATACCTCGGAGTCTTCGCGCACGCTTTCAGCGGCGAGTACGGCGACACCTTTCCCGTGGCGATCGTCGCCGTCGGGCGCCTCGCTGCCCAGGCTTACAGCGCTGCCGGGTTCTCGGAAAAGGCCACCGCTGCCGATCCGACCTTCGTTCCCACCGTTCGCGGGACCAAATAACGGGAATAGACGTGCCGTTCGGCGGTTCCTGCCGCCGAAGCGATGTCACGCAATTGACAGGCCCCCCCCCGTCGCTAGGATGCGCCGCGCGGGAGGCCATTATCCCGCATAATTCCAGGCCCGGCGCCTGGACCCCGGAGTTTGAGGATGCCCAGCGACGTGATGATTTATGCGAACGACCTAAGCAAAAGCTTTGGGTCCTTTCGCGCGGTCGACAAGATCAACTTCGAAGTCCGAAAAGGCGAAGTCGTCGGGTTTCTCGGGCCGAACGGCGCCGGAAAATCCACCACGATGCGCATCCTCACCTGTTTCATCGCCCCCACCACGGGCACGGTGCGCATCAAAGGACACGACGTTTTTGAAGAGCCTCTCGAAGTGCGGCGGCAGATCGGCTACCTGCCGCAGCGCGCGCCCCTCTACCTCGAGATGAGCGTCCTCGAATACCTGCGCTTCGCGGCCGATCTCCGGCAGCTCGACGACTCCACCTTCAAGAAGCGCGCGCGCTCCGTCGTCGAGGTGTGCGGTCTCGCCCAGGTGCTCGGAAAAGAAATTCGCCACCTCTCGCACGGCTACCGGCAGCGCGTCGGTCTGGCCCAGGCCCTCATCCACGATCCGCCGATCCTGATTTTGGACGAGCCCACGAGCGATCTCGACCCCAACGAAAAGGCGGAATTTCTCGAGTACTTGAAGCAGATCGGCGAAGAGCGAACGGTTCTTCTATCGACCCACAATCTATCGGAGGTCGAGACGGCTTGCGCCCGCGCGATGATCGTTTCCAAGGGACGCATCGTCGCCGACGGTCCGCTCGACGAGATCCGCGCCAAGAGCGGCAAGGTCCGTTACGTCGTGTCGGTCCAGGAGTCGACGGGTGATACCCCGTACCGCGGCTTGGGCGCGCTCCCCAAGCAGAACGAAGTGCAAGCCGCCCTCGGCGCCATCAAGGGCGTAAAGAAAGTCGGCGAGCTCCCCACCGACGATCGCGCGCACTCGTACGAGCTCACCAGCGAGCGAGACGTCGACCTTCGGCCCGAGCTCTTCAAGCTCATCGTCGACAAAGGCTGGGTTCTCCTCGAGCTTCACCGCGATACGCAGACCCTCGAAGACGTGTTCCGTAACCTCACGATTGGCGACGAACGAAAGAACCGGAAGCTGACGAAAGCTGGCCGGCCGGTGGTCGACGAAGTCGAAGAGGAAGAGGAAGAAGCAGACGAGGAAGAGGAAGACGAAGAGCAGGACGAGGAAGAAGACGACTCGCCGAAGAAGGGCAGCAAACGATGAGCACCATGGAAGAAGCCGAGACGGACGCGGAAGAGACGGACGAAGAGGAGTCGGAGAAAGAAGAGAGCAATCGAGTCGCGCTTCGTAAGCCCGACGCCTCGGAGACCACGCGCGTCGCGCGTACCGGCGAAAAAGGCTCACTGCGCAACGTCTTCACGATCGCCCGCCGCGAAATTCGCTCCTACTTTGATTCACTCACTGCGTACGTCGTCCTCGGCGGAAGCGCGCTCGGCCTGGGGATTTATTTCTTTCTCCTTCAGCAGGGTGGGTTCTGGCAGGTCGATCGCGCGTCGATGAGCAGGCTCTTCGAGTTCATGCCCTGGGCCCTCGCGGTCCTCGTCATCCCGCTCGTGACCATGCGCGCGATCGCCGAAGAAAAGCGCTCCGGAACGATCGAGCTCCTCATCACTCTTCCCGTTCGCGACAGCGACGTCATCCTCGGCAAGTTCCTCGCGGCGTGGCTGATGTGCCTCGTTCTTCTCGTGGCGACCCTCGCCTATCCCCTCGCCATGTTCTGGAAGCCCTGGCATCTAGGCAACCTCGACTGGGGCCCTGTGTGGACGGGGTACCTCGGTCTCGCGCTCTACTGCGCGGCCGGCACCGCGATGGGGATCATGTACTCCACGCTCACCGAGAGCCAGATCATCGCGTTCTTCTTCACGGCGGCTTCTCTGGTTTTTCTGCACATGATCGGGAGCGTCGTCGAGTTCGTTCACGGCTGGATGGGCGACGCGATCGCCTTCATCAGCTTCCAGAGCCGGTTTGCACCGTTCGAGCGCGGTCTCATCGATACCCGCGCCATCGTCTATTTCGCCTCGATTGCAGTCCTCTGCCTCCTCGTCGCATTCCGCTCCCTCGAGAGCCGGAAGTGGTCCTGAGCAAACATGGAACGTAAACAACAGGCCGCGACCGAAAGCGGCGTACTTCTCCTGGTCATCGCGGCGATCCTCATCGCCGTAAACGCGCTCTCGGCGCTCGGCGTCTACAAGCGTTACGACTCGACGCAAGCCGAAAGGTTCACGCTCTCGAAGGGGAGCGGAAACCTTCTCAAGTCGATGAAGCAGCCACTCAAGGCCGACGTCTACGTCACCAAGGGTCTGCCGAAGCTCGACGCCTACGTTCGCGACTTGCGCGATCTCCTCCAGGAATACAAGGACGCGAGCGCAGGCAAGTTCGAGTACCAGATCATCGAAGCCAAAGACGAAGAGACGAAGAAGACGGCGAAGGAAGCCGGACTCGTCGAGCAGCCCTTCGGCGAAGCGAGCGACACGGAAGACAAAGCCGCGGTCACCCAAGGCTTCATGGGTCTGGTCCTCAAGTACGGCGCAGAGAAGGACGCCATCAAGTTCCTCGACCCGAACCACGGGGACGGCCTCGAGTTCTGGATCACGAACAAGATCCGCGAAATCCGCGACCGCGGCGACGACGTGAAGCACAAGATCGGCGTCCTCACCGGCCACGACGAAATGAAGCTCACCGAGGCGAACCTCGTTCCGGCCCAGATGGGCAAGCCCTCCATGCAGGAGATCATCACCCGCAACTTCCCCTTCTATTCGCTGCAAGACGTGGATCTGAAGGGCGGCGACGGAGACGTCGACGACGCGCTCGACGGCCTCATCATCAGTCAGCCCCAGAAAGATCTGACCGAGAAAGAGCTCAGGAAGATCGACGCCTTCGTTCTCAAGGGCAAATCCCTCGCCATCTTCGCCAGCTCCGTGAACGTCAAGGCCAGCGACGCGACGATGAACGCGACGCTCAACGCGCACGGTCTCGAGAAGCTCCTCGAGGGCTACGGGATCGAGATGAAGAAGGACGTCGTCCTCGACTTCGGACGAAGCTTTCGCGTGAACATGCTCACCCAGGGCGGCGTCGCCAGCGCACGTTTCCCTCAGTTCATGGAAATCCAAGACGACACGCGCTTCACCGGCGACGAGCAGCTCCTCGACACCGCGTTCCCCGGCTTCTTCCGGATTCCCACGGTGGTGGTGCCGTTCGCGTCATCTCTCGTCCTTCATGGAGACAAGCAACCGGAGGCCAAGCCGCGTGTCATCGCTCGCTCGACTCCGCGCTCCACCTTGGCCACCGGAGACACGGTGGATCTCAAGCCGCTACAGCAGTGGACCTCGCACATCAAGAAGGCGCAGTGGGCGCAGTACGCGGTCGGCGCCACTCTCGAAGGCACCATCAAGAGCGCCTTCGCCGACAGCCAAGAGAAGAGCGCAAAGAGCGCGCGCGTCATGGTCGTCTCCTCGAGCCAGTTTCTCGCCAACCCCTTTGCCCGCGCCGGAAACGGCCCGGACATGGGTCAGTTCGGAATGCAGCAACCCATGGGCGGCGACGAGCAGCTCCTCCAGCTAGCAGGCCCCTACGCCAGCCAGGCTCTCACCGGGACGATTCTCGCCTTCAAGAACACGCTCGATTGGCTGAGCGGCGACACGGATCTCCTCGCCGTATCGGCGAAGATCCTGAGCGAGCCTTCCCTCGTCTACGGAGACGTGTCGAAGCCGAAGTTCGACGAGAACGAGACGGACGACCAACTCAAGAAGCGCGACGACGAGATGAAGCAGGCCCGCAAGGCCCAGCAGCACACGGTCGAAGGGCTTCTCATCCTCGGTCTCCCGCTTCTGTTTGCTCTCTACGGCGTCATCCGCTGGCGCATGCGTCTCGCGGCGCGCGAAAACGTGAGCTTGGCGTAATCAGTACATCGGTACATTCGAAAAGGATCGACATGACGGGCACGCAGAAGATCGTCATCGGGGTCGCCGTTCTCGGCGCCCTCGGTTTCGCAGTTTTCAAGCAACAGCAGCGCGACGAGCAAATCGGAGTGGTGAAGGACAAGCCCGCGGATCTGCCTGAAATCAAGGGCTCCGATGATCTCGACAAGCTCGTGATCACCAACGCCGAAAAGGGCGAGGTCACCCTCGAAAAGAAGGGTGACAAGTGGATGGTCACCAAGCCGGTGAATGCCCTCGCGAACCAGGGCGCCGTCAAGTCGATGCTCGACAACATGAAGGAGCTCAAGGTCACGGACCTC
>JAYTOU010000094.1:0-14737 GCA_043747615.1 Myxococcales bacterium
AGCATCTCGGTGTCTTCGACGATGGGTCCTGGCGTCAAAATCGATCCGGCTGAGTTCATCGGCCGCACCGAGGAGGCCTAAGAGTCATGGAACGCGAAAGCATCCAACCGCAGAAGAGCACCTCTGTTCAAAAGAACGTTCAGATCGGCGAAGTCAAAACCAAGTTCGCCAAGATGACGTCCGCGATCTTCCTCGACTACAAGGGAATGACCGTCGAGAACGACACCAAGCTCCGCGCCGAATTCCGCAAGGCAGGCGTGGAGTACAAGGTCGTCAAGAACACCCTGGTCAAGCACGCCATCAAAGAGGAGTCCTACGGCAAGAAGCTGGACGACGTCCTGGTCGGCATGACGGGCATCGCCTGGAGCTACGAGGATCCCAGCATCGCTGCGAAGATCGTCAAAGCCTTCCGCAAAAAGGCGGAAGGGGAAAAGCTCCAGATCAAGGCCGGTCTCATCGACGGTTCGGTCATCACTGGCAAAGCGGTCGAAGACCAGCTCGCCACGATGCCCGGCAAGGACGAGCTCCGCTCCATGTTGCTCGCGACGTTCCAGGCGCCGCTCACGCAGTTCGTTCAGCTACTGCAAGCGCCCGCCCAGAACTTCGTTTATCTCCTCGCCGCCAAGGAACAGGCCGGCAGCGACAAGTAAGTCGCGTGATCGACATCACGTGACGCGACCTCCGACGGTCACCCAGTACTCACGCAGTTTTTCAAACGAACCCAACGCCGCTAACCCGGCTCAAAAATTTAGCAATTACGGAGACTACGAACATGACTGACATTTCCAAAGAGCAGGTCGTTGATTACCTTTCGAACCTGCCCGTCATTCAGATTGCCGAGCTCATCAAGAACCTCGAAGAGAAGTGGGGCGTCAAAGCTGCTCCGGCCATGGTCGCGGGACCTGCCGGTGGTGGAGCTGCTCCCGCCGCTGTTGTCGAGGAGAAGACCGAGTTCACCGTCGAGCTCAAAGAAGCCGGCGCGAGCAAGATCAACGTCATCAAGGTGGTCCGCGAGATCACCGGTCTCGGCCTGAAAGAGGCGAAGGACCTTGTCGAGGCTGCGCCCAAGCCCATCAAAGAAGGCGTGACCAAGGCCGAGGCCGAGGACATGAAGAAGAAGCTCGAAGACGCCGGCGCGAAGGTCGAGCTCAAGTAAGTGCGATTTTCGGTGTTGTCGTAGTGTCGGCAAGGGGCGGCGCGGCGGGAGAGATCCCTTCGCGTTCGTCCCTATCGATGTTTGTGGTTTTTTTCGGTTGTGTCAGTGAGTCAGTCACGCCGTGTAGAGCAGTGAGGAGCCGCGATGGCCAACGTCATCCAGTCGAATTTTCGTATCCGTAAGAACCTCGGGCGTATCGGTCGAGTGATCGAAGTCCCCAACCTCATCGACATCCAAAAGTCGTCTTACGACAAGTTCCTTCAGGCGACGATTTCGCCGAATGAGCGCGTCGAGGTCGGCCTGCAGGCCGTATTTCGGAGCGTATTTCCGATCAAGGATTTCAACGGGACGAGCGAGCTCGTCTTCGTTAGTTACAACCTTGAGAAGCCGAAATACGACGTCGAGGAATGCCGCCAGCGTGGAATGACCTTCGCCGCACCGATCAAGGTGACGACGCAGCTCATGATCTACGACACGCGGGACGGCGGAGAGCGCATCGTCCGCGACATCAAAGAGCAGGAGGTCTACTTCGGCGAGATCCCGCTCATGACGGACACGGGTACGTTCATCATCAACGGCACCGAGCGCGTCGTCGTAAGCCAGCTGCATCGCAGCCCCGGCGTCTTCTTCGACCACGACAAGGGCAAGACGCATTCGAGCGGCAAGCTCCTCTACAGCGCGCGCGTGATTCCGTACCGCGGCTCGTGGCTCGACTTCGAGTTCGATCCCAAGGACATCATCTACGTCCGCATCGACCGCCGGCGGAAGATGCACGCCACCGTGCTCCTTCGCGCGCTCGGCTATTCCACGCAGGATCTCCTCAACTACTTCTACAACACCGAGACGGTGTTTCTGGAGAAAGCCGGCAAATACTCGAAGAGCGTCGAATACGATCTTCTCGCGGGCCAACGCTCCACGCGCGACATCAAGGTCGGCGGCGAAATCATCGTCAAGAAGAACACCAAGTTCACCAAGGCTGCGATCAAGAAGCTCCGCGAGGGGAAGATCGATCGCTTGGCGGCAGACTTGGAAGAAGTGGTCGGCAAGGTCGCGGCGCATGACGTCGTCGATCGCGAGACCGGCGAAGTCGTCCTCGAAGTGAACGAGGAAGTTACGGCCGGCAAGCTCGACAAGCTCCGCGAAGCGGGCATCGACTCCTTCAAGGTCCTCTTCATCGACGGACTCAACGTCGGCAGCTACCTGCGCGACACGCTCCTCGCCGAGAAGGTCAAGACCGGCGAAGACGCGATCATGGAGATCTACCGGCGCCTCCGCCCGGGTGATCCCCCCACGCTCGATACGGCGAAGACCCTCTTCAACAATTTGTTCTTCAACCCGGAGCGCTACGACCTCTCCAAGGTCGGGCGCCTCAAGCTGAATTACAAATTCTACCGTGATTTGCCGGAAGATCAGCGCCCCGCGCTCGATACTCAGGTTCTCACGGCCCAGGACATCCTCGAGACGGTGCGTCACCTCATCGAGCTCAAGAACGGTCGCGGCTCGGTGGACGACATCGATCACCTCGGCAACCGCCGAGTGCGCGCCGTCGGAGAGCTGATGGAGAATCAGTACCGCATCGGGCTCGTCCGCATGGAACGCGCGATCAAAGAGCGCATGAGCATGTCGCAGGAAATCGACACGCTAATGCCGCACGATCTCATCAACGCGAAGCCCGTCTCCGCGGTGGTGAAGGAATACTTCGGTTCGTCCCAGCTCTCGCAGTTCATGGACCAGACCAACCCGCTCTCGGAGGTCACGCACAAGCGTCGTCTCTCCGCGCTCGGACCTGGGGGTCTCACCCGCGAGCGCGCCGGCTTCGAAGTCCGCGACGTTCACCCCACGCACTACGGTCGTATCTGCCCGATTGAAACGCCTGAAGGTCCGAACATCGGGCTCATCGCGTCGCTCTCGACGTACGCGCGCGTCAACGAATACGGATTCGTCGAGACGCCGTACCGCCGCGTGCAAGATGGCCGGGTCACCGAAGACGTCAACTGGTACTCGGCGCTCGAGGAAGAGGGGAAGTACATCGCCCAGGCCTCGGCATCGATGGACGAGAAGGGCAAGTTCAAGGAGAGCCTCGTTTCGGCTCGTTTGAACGGTGACTTCCACATGGTCACTCCCGACATGATCCAGCTCATCGACGTGTCGCCGAACCAGATGGTGTCGGTCGCCGCCGCTCTCGTTCCGTTCCTCGAGCACGACGACGCAAACCGCGCGCTCATGGGAGCCAACATGCAGCGTCAGGCCGTTCCTCTCGTCCGCTCCCATGCGCCGTACGTCGGCACCGGGATGGAAGGGAAGCTCGCGCGTGACTCCGGCGTGTGCATCGTCGCCAAGCGCGACGGCATCATCGAAAGCGTAGACGCGACGCGCATCGTCGTCCGCGCAGACGGTGACAACGCTGAAATTCCGGACATCTATCCGCTCACGAAATTCCAGCGCTCGAACCAGTCGACCTGCTTCAACCAGAAGCCGATCGTCCGCGCCGGCGAAAGAGTGAAAGCCGGCGAAGTGCTCGGGGACGGCCCCGCGTGCGACATGGGCGAGCTCGCGCTCGGACAGAACGTGCTCGTCGCGTTCATGCCCTGGCAGGGCTACAACTTCGAGGACTCGATCCTCGTCTCCGAGCGCATTGCCAAGGACGACGTCTTCACCTCGATTCACATCGAGGAATTCGAATGCGTCGCCCGTGACACGAAGCTCGGCAAGGAAGAGATCACGCGGGACATCCCGAACGTCGGCGAAGAGGCCCTCAAGGACCTCGACGAGAGCGGAATCATCCGCATCGGCGCCGAGGTAAAACCGGGCGACATCCTCGTCGGCAAGATCACGCCGAAGGGCGAGACTCAGCTCTCTCCCGAAGAGAAGCTCTTGCGAGCGATCTTCGGCGAAAAAGCCGGCGACGTCCGCGACAGCTCACTCCGCGTTCCCCCGGGAGTCGGAGGCATCGTCATCAACGCCCGCATCTTCTCCCGCAAGGGCACGGAGAAGGACGAGCGCGCGAAGATGATCGAGGATACCGAGCGCATCCGCCTCGAGCGGACGCGCGACGAGGAGATCAAGATCCTCCGCGACTCCTTCTTCCGTCAGATCAAGCGTCAGCTCGCCAACGTGGTCACCACGGGCAAGCTCGTCGACGACAAGGGAAAGGTCCTTCTCCAGAAGGGCACCACCTTGAACGAAGAGGCGCTCGAGAACGTCCCCCAGAAATACTGGGGCGAGCTTCCCGTCGAGAACGTCGACGAAATGGGGCAAAAGCTCCGTGACCTCGACGAGATCGTCCACATTCGCACCGAGCACTTCCGCGACAAGATCGACCGCCTCTCCAAGGGCGACGAGCTTCCCCCGGGCGTGATCAAGATGGTGAAGGTCTACATCGCCATCAAGCGAAAGCTCCAAGTCGGCGACAAGATGGCGGGCCGTCACGGAAACAAGGGCGTCATCAGCCGGATTCTTCCGGAAGAAGACATGCCCTACCTCCAGGATGGTCGCCCCGTCGACATCGTCCTCAATCCGCTCGGCGTTCCGTCCCGTATGAACGTGGGGCAGATCCTCGAGACCCACCTCGGGTGGGGCGCACGCGTTCTCGGCTGGCAGTTTCAGTACATGCTGGAAGCCAAGTTCGGCGCGCAGGCAATCCGCGAGCACATCCTGCGGATCTACGACGGCGACGTCGCACTCTCGAAGTGGCTCAATAAATTGAGCGACGACGAAGTGAAGAAGGTGGCCGCAAAGCTCCGCGGCGGAGTCCACTACGCAAGCCCCGTGTTCGACGGCGCCCCCGAACGAGCGATCAAGGATTCGCTCGCCATCGCCGGGCTCCCCGAATCAGGACAAGCGGTGCTCTTCGATGGGCGCACCGGAGAAGCCTTCGACCAGGACGTGACCGTGGGCATCATGTACATGCTCAAGCTTCACCACTTGGTCGACGACAAGATCCACGCGCGCTCGATCGGTCCCTACTCGCTCGTCACCCAGCAGCCGCTCGGTGGTAAGGCGCAGTTCGGCGGGCAACGGCTCGGCGAAATGGAAGTGTGGGCAATGGAAGCGTACGGCACTGCCTACGCGCTTCAGGAGTTCCTCACCGTCAAGAGCGACGACGTCATGGGCCGCACGCGCATGTACGAAGCGATCGTCAAGGGCGAGCACACGCTCGAGCCGGGTCTCCCGGAGAGCTTCAACGTTCTCATCAAGGAGCTTCAGGCTCTGTGTTTGAACGTTGAGCTTCTTGAAGCGTCCGCACTTCGTGGGACGGACCACGCGGCGGAAGAGTGATGGTGATGTTTCGGTCCGCTCTCCTGATTGTCGGAGGTTTGCTGATGGTGACGGCGTGTACGTCGTCGGCAGGCACCTCGACGTCGAGCGGCGGGCTCAACGCGCCGTGCAGTGCGAGCACCCCATGTCAAAGCGGCATGGAGTGCAGCACCGCCGGATGTGTTCGACCCGATTGCTCATCGGATGGAGCAGGGACGGAGCACGGCTGTACAGACGGGTATTGCCTCGATCCCGCGCGCGACGACGCTGGCTCGAGCAGTCAGGCGCTTGGACGCGCTCGGAAATACTGCACCGGAACGTGTAGTCGAAGCGCCAAGATGGGATGCACGTCGGCATCTCACTGCGAGGACTGGGGGAACGTTGATGTTTGCATGCCCCTATGAACTTGAGTGCCCCTCATAAGCGGCGAAGCCGCGATTTGGGAGGGGCCGCCCGCGCAAGAGCTGAGCACGGACGGGGTGGGCAACCCAATCCCTCCCAGGTTTTCAAAGTTTCAATCTCTGATTCGATTCACAACTAGGAAGAGAGTATTCCGACATGCGCGACATTTTCAGCTTCTTCGAGAAGCCCAAGGATCCGCTTTCATTTAGCGCGATTCGCATTTCCCTCGCGTCGCCCGAAAAGATTCGAGAATGGTCGCACGGCGAAGTGAAGAAGCCGGAAACCATCAACTACCGAACGTTCAAACCCGAACGTGATGGGCTCTTCTGCGCCAAGATCTTTGGCCCGGTAAAGGATTACGAGTGCAACTGCGGCAAGTACAAGCGCATGAAGCACCGCGGGATCGTCTGCGAGAAGTGCGGCGTCGAAGTCATCCAGAGCAAGGTGCGCCGAGAGCGTCTCGGGCACATCAACCTGGCGACCCCCGTCGCGCACATCTGGTTCTTGAAGAGCCTTCCCAGCCGCATCGGGAACATCCTCGACATCACGCTCAAGGATCTCGAGAAGGTTCTCTACTGCGAAGCGTACATCGTCATCGACCCGAAGGAGACCGCGCTTGCACGGGGCGAGCTCCTCTCCGAAGAGCGCTACATGCAGCTCCTCGACGAGTACGGCGACGACAAGTTCTCGGCGGGCATGGGCGGCGAGGCAGTCCTCGAAATGCTCAAGCAGGTCGACGTGCACACCCTGTCGGAAACGCTCCGTCAGGAAATGCGCGCGGCAACCAGCGAGGCCAAGCGCAAGAAGATCGTCAAGCGTCTCAAGGTCACCGAGGCCTTCCGCGAGAGCGGAAATCGCCCGGAGTGGATGATGCTCACGGTGGTCCCGGTCCTTCCGCCGGATCTCCGTCCGCTCGTTCCCCTCGACGGTGGTCGTTTCGCGACGAGCGATCTGAACGATCTCTACCGCCGCGTCATCAACCGGAACAACCGCTTGAAGCGTCTCCTCGAGCTCAATGCTCCGGAGATCATCATCCGCAACGAGCGGCGCATGCTGCAGGAAGCGGTCGATGCCCTCTTCGACAACGGTCGTCGCGGGAAAACCATCACCGGTCCGAACAAGCGTCCGCTCAAGTCCCTTAGCGACATGCTGAAGGGCAAGCAGGGGCGGTTCCGTCAGAACCTCCTCGGCAAGCGCGTCGACTACTCCGGCCGTTCGGTCATCGTCGTCGGCCCCGCGCTCAAGCTGCACCAGTGCGGTCTCCCGAACAAGATGGCCCTCGAGCTCTTCAAGCCGTTCATCTACAACAAGCTCGAAGAGCGCGGCTACGTCAACACCATCAAGTCTGCGAAGAAGATGGTCGAGAAAGAGCGCCCCGAAGTTTGGGACATTCTCGAGGAGGTCATCAGCGAGCACCCGGTTCTCCTGAACCGCGCGCCGACGCTCCACCGCCTCGGCATCCAGGCTTTCGAGCCGGTTCTGATCGAAGGGAAAGCGATCCAGCTTCACCCCCTCGTCTGCGCCGCGTTCAACGCCGACTTCGACGGCGATCAGATGGCCGTCCACGTTCCGCTCTCCATCGAAGCCCAGATGGAAGCCCGCGTGCTCATGATGAGCACGAACAACATCCTCTCGCCGGCGAACGGCAAGCCCATCATCAACCCGACGCAGGACATCGTCCTCGGGCTCTATTACGCGACGCGTGAGCGGAAATTCGCGAAGGGGAGCTACCGCGAAGGCACGATGACCGCGGACAAGAAGGGCAACATCGAGGGCTACCTCCGGGGCGTTTACTCGAACCCCGAAGAAGTCCGCATGGCCTACGACAACGAAGAAGTGACGACCCACACGGGCATCCGCGTGCGCGTCATCGACCCGGAAACGGGCCTCCGTCGCGTCGTCAACACGACAGTCGGTCGCTGCCTTATCGCGGAAATTCTCCCCGAGGGGCTGTCCTTCGACCTCATCAACAAGACCCTCGACAAGAAGGCTCTCTCCGCCCTGATCGACGCCTGCTACCGCAAGCATCGCAACAAGGCGACGGTCCTCCTCGCGGACCGCTTGCGCTCGCTCGGCTTCGAGTACGCGACGCGCGCCGGCGTCTCGATCTGCATGGATCACATGGTGATCCCGGATGCGAAGACTGTTCTCCTCAACGAAGCGCAAGGCGAAGTGCAGCTCGTCGTCGATCAGTACCAAGAAGGTCTGATCACCGACGGTGAGCGGTACAACAAGATCGTCGACATCTGGGCCGGGGTTGCCGACAAGGTCACCCAGGAGATGATGCTCGGCATCGGCAAAGAGAAGGTCACGGATCCGGAGACCGGCAAGGAGTACATCGAGCCGAGCTTCAACCCGATTTACATCATGGCCGACTCTGGCGCTCGAGGCTCCACCCAGCAGATTCGCCAGCTTGCCGCCATGCGCGGTCTCATGGCGAAGCCGTCCGGTGAAATCATCGAAACGCCGATCACTGCGAACTTCCGCGAAGGTCTCAGCGTTCTTCAGTACTTCATCTCCACGCACGGCGCCCGCAAGGGTCTCGCCGACACCGCGCTCAAGACCGCGAACTCGGGGTACCTCACGCGTCGACTCGTCGACGTCGCCCAGGACGCCGTCATCTCGGAATTCGATTGCGGAACGCTCGACGGCATCCGTGTCGCCAAGCTCGAAGACGCAGGCGAGGTCATTCAACCGCTCGGCGACCGCATCCTCGGCCGCGTTGCGCTGGAAGACATCGTCGACCCGGTCACCGGCGAGATCATCGTCCCGTCGAACACCGAGCTCGACGAAGCCACCGTCACCAGCATCGAAGAAGCGGGCATCGAAGAGGTCGTCATTCGCTCGGTGCTCACCTGCACGGTCAAACGCGGCGTGTGCGCCAAGTGCTACGGGCGAGATCTCGCACGCGGCTTCAAGGTGAACATTGGCGAAGCGGTCGGCATCATCGCTTCGCAGTCGATCGGCGAGCCGGGAACCCAGCTCACGATGCGTACCTTCCACATCGGAGGCGCGGCAGCCCGCGGCAAGATCGAGCAGAGCTCGCTCGAAGCCCGCAGCGAAGGGTTTGCGCGCATCCGTAACGCAAACCTCGCCGTCAAACGCGACGGTACCGTCAGCGTCATGAATCGCCACGGCGAGATCGTGATCGTCGACGACACGGGTCGCGAGCGAGAGCACCACCGCCTGGTGTACGGCGCCGTGCTCAAGTGCACCGAGGGCATGAAGGTGAAAGCCGGACAGCTCCTCGCCGAGTGGGACGCGTTCGCAATGCCGATCCTCACCGAGGTGAGCGGCGTCGTGAAGTTCGGCGACATCGTCGAAGGCGTCACGATGGTCGAGAAGCTCGACGAGGTCACCGGCCTCTCGCGCAAGGTAGTCATCGAGTCGCGAGCGCAGGATCTTCGCCCGCGCATCACCATCAAGGACGTGAAAACGGGAGAGACGCTCAAGCTCCCGAACTCCGCCCTCGAAGCTCGGTATCTTCTCCCCGTCGGAGCGAACATCGTCGTGCAGGATGGCGACGTGGTCGACGCCGGCGAGGTTCTCACGAAGATCCCGCGCGAAACTACGAAGACGCAAGACATCACCGGCGGTCTGCCGCGTGTTGCCGAGCTCTTCGAGGCACGCAAACCGAAGGACCACGCCATCATCGCCGAGATCGACGGTGAGGTCTCCTTCGGCAAAGATACCAAGGGCAAGCGCAAGGTCGTCATCACGCCGTTCGACCACAATGGTCAGCAGCAAACCGACCAGGCTCGCGAGTATCTCATCGCGAAGGGCAAACACATTCAGGTGCAGCCGGGCGATCGCATTCGCGCTGGCGAGCCTCTGATGGACGGCCCCGCAAACCCCCACGACATCTTGCGCGTGAAGGGCGAGAAGGAGCTTGCCGCTTACCTGGTGAACGAAATCCAGCAGGTTTACCGCCTGCAGGGCGTCGCCATCAACGACAAGCACATCGAGGTCATCGTTCGCCAAATGCTCCGGAGGGTCCGGATCAAGGACGTGGGCGACACGAATTTCCTGATCGACGAGCAAGTTGAGAAGCACATCTTCGAGAAAGAGAATCAGCGGGTCATCGAGCGGGGCGGTCGCCCTGGCATCGCAGAGCCGCTGCTCCTCGGAATCACGAAGGCGTCTCTCTCGACCGAGTCCTTCATCAGTGCGTCTTCCTTCCAGGAGACGACGAAGGTGCTCACCGAGGCGGCGATCTCTGGCAAGACCGACAATCTGCGCGGCCTCAAGGAGAACGTCATCATGGGTCGTCTCATCCCGGCCGGAACGGGCCTCGCCGCTTACAAGTCGCTCAACATCGTGGTCGACACGGAAGGGGACGCAGAACGCGTTGCTCCTCCGGCGCGTCACGCCGAGCCGCTCTCCGCGGTCAACGAAGAGTAGACTCTTCGAACCCAACACCCGCGCGCGGCGCGATTCCGAAAGGGGTCGCGCCGTTCGTGTGTGGGCTACGGAAAACGCCGCGGAGCAAGGCGGCGAAGTCGGAGGCGGCGGTGTCGCCGTCGCAACGATTTGTCGACGTAGTGAGCTCCGAGTGCGGTGAGGGAATTCACGTGGATGAAGACGAGCTCGGCTCGGACGTGGCGCGCGTGCTGGATGCCCCGCCGCTTGCCGTTTCTGGCTTTGAAGCGGCGAACGGAGCCGCGGGCGGCGGAACGACACCTCGCTCTAAATTTCCGGCGATCGGAGGGCCGTTGAGAGAGTTTTTCACGGTCTGGAGACCGACCGTAAAGACCGTGCTGCGGAGGAGCTTTGCCGCGGTGGAGTTGCATCCAACGCTGAGCGCGGCCAGAGCAGAGCTCGACACAAGGTCTCCGCTCTCAGCCGCCAACGATTGCTCCGTCACGGTACCGGCGCCGGGCCCACTCGCTCATCATGATCCCGGCGGCCACCGCGACTGGAAAAGAGTGGTTCACCCCGTACATGGGAATGCCGACGACGTTCGCCACCCGCGCGATGAATGCGCCATCGAGGCCCCCTCGCTCGCTCCCGAGAACAAAAATGACGTCTCTCGGGAACTGGGCGATTTCGTAGACAGCCTGCTTCGCGTCGTCTTTCTCCACCGCCCAAATCGGCCTGGCGCCCGCATACTCGAAGAAGGCGGCATCGTCTTTCACGGTGACGATTTGCTCGTACTTCTCCATCCCCATGGAGGCTTTCTCGTAATAGGGTGCCTCCCCGATGACGATGATTTCGCGCACTAAAAAGCTGTGAGCCACCCGGATGATCGCCCCCACGGCGAACGGATTTTGGAGGCTGTGGAGCGCGACCGAAAAATCGTTTCGGAGCGGCAGAAGCGCCCGGCGAACCTCATCCGCGTCACTTTCGAGCGGGGGGTCGAGCGCCATTCGGAGCCAACCTAGCCCGCGCGGGCCCTCCCGGGAACCAGACAGTTGGGCTCTATCTCTTGACAGAGCGTCGCCCACAAGTAGAGTGCGCTCCCCCGCGGCCGTGATCCGTGCCGCAAGCACCATTTTTTACACCGTAATTGCAGTGTTTTAGCCCCCCAGGTTAAGCCCAACGATGCCCACCATCAATCAGCTGATCAACCACGGTCGCCTCGCGGCGCGCTTTAAGACGGCCTCGCCGGCCCTCAAGGCTTGTCCGCAAAAACGCGGCGTGTGCGTGCGTGTTTATACGACGACCCCGAAGAAGCCGAACTCTGCACTCCGTAAGGTTTGCCGCGTTCGTCTCACGAACGGCATGGAAGTGACGTCGTACATCCCCGGCGAGGGGCACAACCTTCAGGAGCACTCGGTCGTCCTCATTCGCGGCGGCCGCGTCAAGGACCTCCCAGGCGTTCGCTACCACGTGGTCCGTGGGACGCTCGACGCCTCGGGCGCGATCGGCCCGTCGTCGACCAATAAAGTGAATCGAAACCGCAAGCGATCGAAATACGGCGTCAAGCGCCCGAAGGCTTAACGAACATGCCCCGTCGTCGTGAAGTACCCAAGCGTCACATCACTCCGGATCCGAAGTACAAGGACAAGCTCGTGTCGAAGTTCACGAACACCCTCATGTACGGCGGGAAGAAAGCGACAGCGGAGGGCATCCTCTACGGAGCGTTCGACGTGATCGCCGAGCGTTTCAAGGAAGACCCCATCGAGGTCTTTCGCAAGGCCCTCGACAACGTGAAACCGAAGCTCGAAGTGAAGAGCCGCCGCGTTGGTGGAGCGACCTACCAGGTTCCGGTCGAGGTTCGCCCCGAGCGTCGCGTCGCCCTGGCCATGCGCTGGCTCGTTCAGCATGCTCGTGACCGCGGTGAGAAGACGATGCGCGAGCGCCTCGCCGCCGAATTTTTCGACGCCTCAGCGGGCCGCGGCAACGCCGTGAAGAAGAAGGAAGACACGCACAAGATGGCCGACGCGAACAAGGCGTTTGCCCACTACCGCTGGTAGTCGACGAAGCTCAATCGGATTGAATTAGTCCCCGCGTGAAACACGGGACGCAGTGCAAAAGGTCTAGAATCACGAAATGGCTACGCTGACATAAGGATCGGGTTGCTCGCCGGTAGTACCGGTAAATAAGCAGCACCCCGACACCCTCTCTGGGATCTAAGTGGTCTTTCCAAAATGCGGAAAGGCGACGGGCCAGAGGGGGTTTCTTGTATCCGCCGTCCTAAGACGCCTCGAAACGAAGAAAGGAGAACTCACCATGGCTCGCGAATATCCGCTCGAACGAACCCGCAATATCGGAATCATGGCGCACATCGACGCCGGCAAAACGACGACGACGGAGCGAGTTCTCTATTACACGGGCGTGAATTACAAAATCGGCGAGGTCCACGAGGGCGCCGCGACCATGGACTACATGGTTCAGGAGCAGGAGCGCGGGATCACGATCACCTCCGCCGCGACGAACTGTTTCTGGGCTCCGCTCGAAGGTCCGCATGCCGGCATTCGCCACCGCATCAACATCATCGACACCCCTGGCCACGTGGACTTCACCATCGAAGTCGAGCGGAGCCTCCGCGTCCTCGACGGCGCCGTCGCCGTTCTCGACGGTGGCAACGGTGTCGAGCCTCAGACCGAGACCGTCTGGCGGCAAGCCGACAAATTCCGCGTCCCGCGAATCGTGTTCGTCAACAAGATGGACAAGGTTGGCGCCGACTTCGAGATGAACGTCAACTCGATCCGCGAACGCCTCGGAGTGGTGCCCGTCCCCATCCAGTGGCCGGTCGGCGAAGAAGATCAGCACAAGGGCGTCGTCGACCTCATCAAGATGAAGGCCGCCATCTTCGACGACGAGTCGAAGGGTCAGAAGTACGAGTGGGTCGAGATCCCCGCCGCGATCAAGGCCAAGTGCGTCGAGTACCGCGACAAGATGATCGAGGCTTGCGCCGACGTCGACGAAGACATCATGGCGAAGTTCCTCGACGGCAAGAGCGAGAGCATCTCCGAAGCGCAGCTCGTCGCCGCGATCCGCAAGGGCTGCACGACGTTCAAGTTCTTCCCGGTCATCTGCGGCTCGGCGTTCAAGAACAAGGGCGTTCAGCTCATGCTCGACGCCGTCGTCAACTACCTGCCTTCGCCTCTCGACATTCCCCCCGTCAAGGGCATCAACCCCGACAACGACAAGGAAGAAGAGCGCAAGGCCGACGACAAGGCGCCCTTCGCGGGCTACGCCTTCAAGATCATCAACGACCCGCACGGAAACCTCACGTTCTTCCGCGTTTACTCGGGCACCCTCACCTCCGGCACGATGGTCGCGAACTCGACCCGCGGAAAGCGCGAGCGCATCGGCCGCATCCTCCGCATGCACGCCAACAAGCGCGAGGAGCTCACCGAAGCTGACTCTGGGAACATCTACGCTGCGGTCGGCCTCAAAGACACGCGCACCGGCGACACTCTCTGCGACGAGAACAAGCCGATCATCCTCGAGCGCATGATCTTCCCGGAGCCCGTCATTTCGATCGCCATCGAGCCGAAGACGAAGCCCGACGTCGAGAAGCTCGGCATTGGCCTCCAGAAGCTCGCAGCCGAAGATCCGTCGTTCCGCATCCACACCGACGAAGAGTCGGGTCAGACGATCATCAGCGGAATGGGCGAGCTCCACCTCGACATCATCGTCGATCGCCTCCGCCGTGAGTTCAAAGTCGAGTCGAACGTCGGCAAGCCCGAAGTCGCCTACCGCGAGGCGATCAACAAAGACGTTCGCTGCGAGTACAAATACGCCAAGCAGTCCGGCGGCCGCGGCCAGTACGGTCACGTGCTTATGGAGATCGGTCCGGGAGAGCGCGGCAAAGGCTTCGAGTTCGACAACGACATCGTCGGCGGCGTCATTCCGAAAGAGTTCATCCCGGCCATCGAGAAGGGCGTTCGCGAGGCCATGGGGCGCGGCGTCCTCGCTGGCTTTCCCCTGGTCGACATGAAATGTCGCCTGTACGACGGCACCTACCACGACGTCGACTCGAGCGCGCAGGCCTTTGAGATCGCGGCTTCCCTCTGTTTCCAAGACGGCGCCAAGCGCGCCGGGATTCACCTCCTGGAGCCGGTCATGAAGAACGAAGTGGTCGTCCCCGAGCAGTACATGGGCGACGTCATCGGCGATGTGAACTCGCGCCGCGGGAAGATTCTCGGCATGAGCCAGCGCGGGAATGCCCAGGTCATCGATTCAGAAGTTCCCCTGGCCACGATGTTCGGCTACGTGACCGATCTGCGCTCGATGACCCAAGGTCGTGCGACCTCGTCGCTTCATTTTTCACACTACGCACCCGTCCCCGCGGCAGTCCAAGAAGAGATCGTCGCGAGGGTCAGGGGAACCTCGAGATAACTCAAACTTTTCGAATTCACCGTCGGCTTTTTTTTCAGGAGACACTCGTCATGGCGAAAGAAAAATTCAACCGGAACAAGCTTCACGTCAACGTTGGCACCATTGGTCACATCGACCACGGGAAGACGACGC
>JAYTOU010000095.1:0-12721 GCA_043747615.1 Myxococcales bacterium
AGCGGTCACGACCGCGGCGCGAGCGGGCTGCTCCCGTACGTTGTGAGCGATCGACTCTTGCACAAGTCGTCGCTCGAACGGCCGCGCGGTCGCGTTCCATTCGGTAAGAATCAGGTGCTTCTCGGCTTCCCCCATGAGAGGCAACCTGGCAACGCGCTCTTCGGGACGGTCGAGTGCCGCGCCGAGCAGCGTGACCACGTGCTCCGCAAAACGCTCGATGGTCGATCGGTCGAAGAGCGCGCGGTCGTACTGCAAGGAGCCGCGGAAAGAGCCGCCGTCTTCGATGATCTCGAGCGACAGGTCGAACTTTGCGACGTCGAGGGGGGCCGGCTCGGACGACACGGTGACGTGCTCCAGCGCGCGCGCGTCCGGGTCCGTGCTCTGCAACACGAACATCGTCTGAAAAATCGGCGTGCGGCTCATGTCCCGCGGGATCTTCAGCGCGTCGACCAGCCTCTCGAACGGCACGTCCTGATGGGCGTACGCCGCGAGGGCCGTTTGCTTTGTGCGCCTAAGAGCGTTTGCGAACGACACGTTCGGCGCGAAGGTTGCCCGCATGGCGAGGGTGTTGACGAAGAACCCAACCATGCCTTCGAGCTCTTGCCGCGTGCGATTGGCGATGGCCGTGCCGACCACGACGTCACTCTGACCCGACCAACGCGAGAGCACGCATTGGTATGCCGTCAGGAAAATCATGAACGGCGTGACACCTTCGCGTCGGCAGGTAACGCGTAGAGCTGCGGCGATGGGTGCCGGCACGACGACGTCGACAGCGCCCCCTCGATATTGCTTGACCGCCGGACGCGGTCTATCCGTCGGGAGCTCGAGTGCGGCGGGCGCTCCGATGAGCAGCTCCTTCCAAAATGCCACCTGCCGCTCGAGCACATCGCCCGTGAGCCAGCCCCGCTGCCACGCGGCGAAGTCGGCGTAATCCAGCGCGATCGAGGCGAGCGGCGAAGGTTGTCCCGCCGCGAACGCTTCGTAAATGGTCCAGAGCTCGCGCGCCAACACGCCGCTGGACCAGCCGTCAGTGGCGATGTGATGCGTGCAGATGAGGAGAAGGTGAATGTTGTGTCGGACGCGGATGAGTGTCGCGCGGAAGCGAGGGCCGGTCGCGAGATCGAACGGCGTGTGGGCCTCGCGTGCGACGACTGCATGCGCGTCTTCTTCTGAGATCGCCTCGACGCGGAGCAGCGGAGTCTCCCCCGACGAATGGATCACCTGGTGCGGTTCGCCGTCGATCGCCGCGAAGGTAGTGCGCAAGGTTTCGTGTCGCTTTACGAGCTCTCCGAGCGCACGCTCGAGCGCCGCCTCCTCGAGCGCGCCGACCACGCGGACCAAATCGGGCACGTTGTAGGTCGAGCTGCCGCCTCCTTCGAGCTGATCGAGAAGCCAGAGCCGTGGCTGCGCGAACGATGCTGGCAATGGTTTGGCGCGGTCGACACGCGTGAGTGGCGGCGCGGTGGTAGGGCCCCCCGCCGTTACGCGTGCACGCTCGGCGAGCCGGCCCACCGTCGGCGCCTCGAACACCGCGCGCACGGGAAGCTCGATGCCGAGCAGTCGGCGGATGCGGCTCACCACGCGCGTCGCCAGCAGCGAGTGACCGCCGACCGCGAAAAAGTCGTCGTGAATCCCGACGCGCGCGAGGCCGAGTACCTCGCGAAAGATGCCCGCCAGAGTCTCCTCGGTCGCGTTCCGCGGCGCGACGTATTCCTCGACTACCGCAGAGAAGTCCGGCGCTGGCAGCGCCTTGCGGTCGATCTTGCCGTTCGGCGTAAGGGGCAGTGCGTCGAGGGCGACGAACGCGCTGGGCACCATGTAGTCCGGCAGCGTCTTGCCGAGCGTCGACCGCAGCGCACTCGTGTTCACCTCCGCGCCCGTCACGGGGACGACATACGCGATCAACCGCTTGTCGCTCCCGCCGTCTTCGCGTGCGACGACCACCGCTTCCGCGACGGTGGAAACCGAACGGAGCGCGGACTCGATCTCCCCGAGCTCGATCCGGAATCCGCGGATCTTCACCTGATGGTCGATGCGTCCTAGATAGTCGATGACGCCGTCTTGACGCGTACGGCCAAGATCCCCCGTGCGATAGGCCCGCGCGCCGGGGCGCGTCGCAAAAGGATCGGGGACGAATCTTTCGGCCGTGAGATCCGGACGATTCCAATAACCACGACCTACGCCGATACCGCCGATCCACACCTCCCCCGAAACGCCGATCGGGCAGGGCCCGCCGCGGTCGTCGACGACGTGGATCTGCGTGTTCCATATCGGCCGCCCAATCGGAATCTCACCGGTCGCTCCGCGTCGGCACTCCCAGAACGTCACGTCGATCGACGCTTCGGTCGGCCCGTACAAATTGTGAAGCGCACACGTGAAGCGCTCGTGGAAACGATCGACCAGCGCACGCGGGAGCGCCTCTCCACTCGCCAGCACGCGACGCAGCGTCTTGCAGCGCGTGGCCGCAGCTTCCTCGACGAAAACCTGGAGCATCGAGGGGACGAAATGCGCCGTCGTCACCCCCGATCGCTCGATGAGATCCGCGAGGTACTTCGAATCCTTGTGGCCGTCCGGCCGTGCCATCACGAGCCGGGCGCCTACGGCAAGTGGCCAAAAAAACTCCCAGACCGAAACGTCGAACATGTAGGGCGTCTTTTGAACCACGCAGTCGTCCGCGGCGAGACCGTAGGCGCTCTGCATCCACAGGATCCGGTTTCGCAGACCGGCGTGCGTGTTCATCGCTGCCTTCGGGTTCCCGGTCGATCCCGAGGTGTAGATCACGTACGCGAGCTGCGCGTCGTCGATGGGGACAGACGCGCTCCGCGGCCGACGAACGAGCGCGCGCGCATCCACTTCCACGAGGGAGATGTCGTCAACAATCTCGAACGACAGCCGATGCTCCCGCTGGACCAGCACGATGGATGCCTGGAGATCGCGCACCATGAACGCGAGCCGGGCGGGCGGAAGGTGGGGATCGAGCGGCGCGTACGCGGCGCCGGCTTTCAGGACCGCGTACAGCGCGATGAGCATCTCCAGCGAACGATCCATGACAAGCGCCACGATGCGATCGCGTCCGGCGCCACGCGCAATGAGCTGATGCGCGAGATCATTCGCGCGCTCGTCCAGCTCGCGGTACGTCAAATGCGCTTCGCCGCTTTCGATCGCGATCGCATCCGGCGTTAACTCAGCCTGGGCCTCGAAAACGTGGTGGATCGGCCGTGTATGGGGGAGGGCCACGTTCGTCGCATTCCACTCGACGACCACCCGGTGGCGCTCCGCTGCCGTCATCAGCTCGAGGGCATGCATCGGGAGCTCGGGCCGCGCGAGTGCGTCGGCAAGAAACATCACTAGGTGCTCTACGAAGCGCTCGATGGTCGACTGGTCGAAGAGCGCGACGTCGTACTCCAGCGTTCCGCGGAAGCCGCCACGGTCTTCGAGGACCTCGAGTAGCAGGTCGAACTTCGCGACATCGAGAGGCGCCCTTTCGGGCGAGAAGGCGAGGTCCTTTACCGCGAGCGTTTCCGAGTCCGTGCTTTGCAAGACGAACATCGCCTGAAAGATCGGCGTGCGGCTTATGTCTCGCGGGACGTTGAGCGCGTCAACCAGCCTCTCGAACGGGACGTCCTGCTGCGCGTATGCGGACACAGCCGTCTGCTTTACGCGCCTCAGCACGTCAACGAACGACGCCTCACGCTCGAACGAAGTGCGCATTGCCAGCGTGTTGACGAAAAACCCGACCACGTGATCGAGCTCGTGCCTCGTCCGATTCGCGATCGCCGTGCCGACGACGACGTCGTTCTGGCCCGACCAACGGGAAAGCACGCTCTGATAAGCCGTGAGCAGCACCATGAACGGCGTGACGCCTTCGCGCCGGCACAGCGCGTGGATGCCGTCGGCGACTACGGCGGGCAAGACCACGTCGACGACAGCGCCCCGATGTTGTTTGATCGCGGGGCGCGGCCGGTCCGTTGGCAGCTCGAGCGCAGCGGGCGCGCCCGCAAGAAGCTCCCTCCAGAACGAGAGCTGTCTCTCGAGCACTTCGCCGTCCAGCCAGGAGCGCTGCCACACCCCGAAGTCCGCATAGTCGAGCGCCGGCGTGGGCAAAGGCGACGCCGCCTTACCTTCAACGAAAGCTCCGTAGAGCATCGACAGCTCGCGTGTTAGCACCTGCATCGACCAGCCGTCGGTCGCGATGTGATGGATGCACAAGACGAGCACGTGAGCGTCATTGCGAACCTTGACGAGCGTCGCGTGCATCATCGGGCCGGTGGCAAGGTCGAACGTCGCATGCACGGCGCGCGATACGGCGACGCGTGCCTCGTCCTCGGACGACGCGGTGATGCGTATGAGCTGCATCTCGAGCGACGGATGGATCACTTGATGCGGCTCACCGTCGATCGCGATGAACGTCGTCCGCAGCGCCTCGTGCCGGTTTACGAGCTCCTGGATGGAACGACCTAAGGCAGCGCTATCGAGCGCACCTTCCATGCGCAGCGCAAGTGGAACGTTGTACGTCGCGCTGCGTCCTTCCAGCTGGTCGAGAAACCACATACGCGACTGCGCGAATGAAGCCGGAATCGGTGTCGTGCGGTCGGCCCGCTTGACGAGCTCCAACGCCGCAGCGGTCGGACCAGAACCCGCGCGCAGGTGGCCCGCGAGCGCGGCGATCGTCGGTGACGTGAAGAAGTCCTCGATCGGAACCTCGACGTCGTAGGCAGCCTCGATACGGCCAAGGACGCGTACCGCGGCGAGCGAGTTGCCCCCGCGCGCGAAGAAGTCGTCGTTCACGCCGACGCGCTCGACTCGGAGGACGGCCGCGAATATGTCGGCCAATCCCTGCTCCGTCGGGTTGCGCGGCGCGACGTACTCCCGCTCGGCTCGCACGCTCTGAGCGTAATCGCGGAGCGCGCTCAGCGTCAAACGTGCACTGTTGCTCTTCGGAGCGCCCTAACAAGCAACGCGTCGACGCTTGACGGTCTTCAGGGGCTCGGCGACGCTCCTCAAGCCGATGAGACTCAACGTCGTTCCCGAGACCGAAGCGGACCTCGAAATGGTCCGGAAAGACCAAGTCAGGTTTGCGCTGCAGCTCGAGGTATGCACCGTCGCCCAGATGGGGCGGGCGCTTCAGAGTTGCGCGGCACTCGGCGTCTTTGAGGCGATGGCGGACGGACCGAAGACGCCGGACGAAATCGCATCTGGCTGCGGGCTCGCACTGCGAGCGATTCGCTCCCTCGTAGAGGCGCTCGGCACGACGATCTACGTACGAAAAGTGGGCGAAAAGTACGAGCTGACCGACCAAGGAAGGCGTTGGATGCTTGGTCTCGGACGCGGGGGCTTCGCTGATTTCGTCGGCGGTGGGTCGCTTGAGATCGAATGGGCAACGGATCTCATGACGGCGGTCCGGACGGGCAGGAGCCTTCCGATCTTGTCCATGATGACTCCTGAGCGCTGGGAGCTCTATGAGCGCGCGCAGCTAGCGTTGACGCGCGCCCGTGAGGCAACGTTACTGTCGAACGTTCCGGTGCCGCACGGTGCGCGTGCGATGCTCGACATCGGGGCGGCGCACGGTCATCGAGCCGTCGCTTTCTGTCGGAAGTATCTCGATATGTCCGCGACCGTCCTCGACTTGCCGGTCGCCGTCGAAGCGAGCGTGGGCCTTCTCCAGGCCGCAGCGATGGGCAAGCGTGTCCTTCATCGCGCCGCAGATCCCATCACGGCGGACCTCGGTGTCGAGACGTACGACCTGATCGTGACGTCGTCATCGCTCGCTCGGTTCACGCGGAGCCAGAGCTCGGATCTGATGAAACGCTGCGCGCTTGCGCTCCGTCCGTCCGGCCTTCTCGTCATCGACGATTTTTTCCGATTCGCTCGGGCGAGCGAGGGCGGTCAGCAGGCGGCGCTCGTCGCCCTCTTGCTCACCGTGACAAGCGAGGACGGCCCCTTCACGATCGAGGACGCCGCAGCTTGGCAGCGCGAGAGCGGCCTCGAACCGCTGCCCTCGGTCGTCGTCGACGGAGGCATGGTGACGCTCCAGATGGCGCGAAAGCGATGAGGGTCGTCGCCGAGGTTGACACCGAACGCGAGAGCGTTGCGAGCCCCGAGACTCGCGAGATGCTGACGGTCATGTTGGAGACGGTCCACGGACCTCTCTTGGCGCGGTCGCTCCAGACGGCCATTCAACTAGGCTTCTTCGAAGCGCTGGCGGGGGGGGGCCGGACCGCGAACGAGGTTGCCTTGCAATGCGAGACGAATCCGCGAACCACCGCGGCGCTGCTCGAGGTGCTCGCCACGACGGAGTACGTGAGCTCGACGGGAGATCGCTACGCGCTGACCGATCTCGGCCGCAGGTGGGCTCTCGGATACCGGCAAGGCACGGTCCTCAGCTACTTCCTCATGGGCGTGCTCGAGTGGCGCTGGTACGGGCACTTCGCGACCTTTCTCCGCACCGGAGAAGCGGTCGACATGCACGCCCATCTGACGCCAGACGAATGGCGAATTTACATGGACGCGATGTACGTCGCGCGGAAGGCTACAGCCGAGACGATTATTCCCGCGATACCTGTTCCCGAGGGAGCTTGCAGGCTGCTGGATCTCGGCGGCGGGCACGGATTTCAAGCCATCGCCCTCTGTCGCCTGCATCCCAACTTGCAAGCCGTCGTATTCGATCTGCCCGGGGCAATCGACGGTTCCGCGACGTGGTTCGACCTCGAGTCCCGCGGCCTCGAAGGACGCATCTCGCGGCAAGCAGGTAACGCGCTCACGGACGATTTCGGCGACTCCGAATACGACTTCATATTGGTCGACGGCGTCGTGCACGTGCTCAGCGAAGCGCATAACCAGCTTCTCGTTCAACGTTGCGCCCGCGCGCTTCGCCCCGGCGGTTCGCTCATGCTCCTTGACCAGCTCGCGCAAGACCATCCCGGCTTCGATGGCCAAAATAATGGTTTTTATCACCTCCTCATGACGCTGATTTGCGAGTCCGGTTTCTGGACATTGGAACGGATGGCGCAGTGGCAGCGAACCGCGGGCCTCGAGCCCACTCGCAGTTTCCGTATCCTCGGCTTGACGGGCGCCGCGCTGGCGAGAAAACCCTTCGCCGAGAGGCCGGCGGAGTGACGGCTTCTTGCTGATAGTCGTCGCCTCCACATTCAGCTCGAGCCCCCTCGAAAGCGTCTTCAAAGAGACGCTTTGCGCGCGAGGGGGGGAGCATCGTGTGGAGCTCGCGCAGTACGCTCTTCTTCCTCAATTTCTCCTCGCCCCTCAGGCTCTATATCCAGGCGAGGCGGTCGGCGCTGCGGTCGTCCTCATCCGCGTCGAAGACCGACTCAAAATGGCGAGCCCCACGCTCGCGCCCGACGAGAGCCGACGTATCCTCGAATCGTACGTCGAGGAGATCGTCGCGCAACTCCGCGTCGCCAGCGCGTGGGGGATACCGCTCTTCGCCATATGCTGCCCGTCGCGGGGTCACGTCGCAACGAAGCGAAAGCTCGCGAGCCTGACTACTGCGCTCACGGCAACGGCGGAGGCTCGGATCCGCGAGCTTCCCGGTGTCCGCTCTCTCGCATGGGCAGACGTGGAAAAGCGGCTTCCGCCATCGAGCACGATCGACGACGTCGGTGCGGACAAATGGGGGCAGGTGCCTTTCAGCGAGGAGTGCTTCGACGAGCTCGGCCGGTTTCTCGGTGAGCAGATCGCGCTGAGTTCGGAGAACGCAACAATGCCTCCAACGGCGATCCCCGATGCGTCACGGGTGTTCGACGACTACCTGCGCGCGCTCGACGTCAAGGTCGACGTCGTGATCGCGGGACCGGAGTTGCGGAGCTCGGTCGACCGGCTCCACGTCGTGGTCTCTGCCTTCAACACAATGGGAGTATCGAAGCTGACGCAGGACGATCCTCTCGGCGAAGGCCTCCGCAACGGGCGGATCCAGCCCTGGCTCGTTCACGTGCGCGATAGCGTAGGCGACTACGGAGCGTCGGGGGTTGTTCTCTCCTCAACGAGTGAACGCACGTTTCACGTCGAGTCGTTCGTCCTCGGTTGTCCGGTCCTCGGAAAGCGGGTCGAGGGGGCCGTTCTAGCCGCGCTCGCGGACGTCGCGCGCGAAGCGGGCTGTGACCAACTTGCCGTTCACTTCCGCCGCACCGACAGGAACGAGCTAGCTCAGAGGTTCGTCGATCGGCTCTCGCGAGACACGTCTGCTTCATCTAGCAACGTAGTCATCGTGCCGCTCGACGCCATCGCTGGTGCCCTCAGGTAGTGACCGTGCAAGGCGGGGACGGAACCGTCAGCTGGCGCACGGCAGGTGGGCACCTGTAGCAGGCACGTGCTGCGTCGTCGGGCACGATCCGGACGGTGACGAAGGCAACTGCGCTCCGCACCCGAGCGGGGCGTCCAACCCAGCGTGTGGCGCCTACTGGCAAGCGCAGCTGAGTGCCAGAGGCTCGCAAGCAGCGCACGACGAGACAGGATCCTGTCCGCCGTGAGGCTACCGGCACTTCGGGTGGCCTGGCCGGCTGCGTGGCCATCGCCGTCCCAAGATTCTCGATGCAGTAAAGGGGGAGATCGGAGCCGCTGCAACCAGATTGTCGGAGGGACAGGCGCACCACAAACGAGTGGCGCGGTCGTCCATTGTCGACTGGAGCGCATCGACAGAGCACTCGCTTTTCTCTGTTTTTTGCGGTTTTTCGCGCGATCGTGCGATCAGCGGTGTTCGGTACGAATGCTGCTCTATATCCGGACATGCAAATCAAGATTGCCTTGGGCGTGGGTTGTGCGATGGCACTCGGGCTCGCTGCGTGCGGGACGGCGCCGAACAGTGATGGCTCCTCGAGCGCATCGGCCGACGAGCTCCGGACCGACGTGGATCTGGGCGCCCTCCGTCGCAACACTGCGAAGTACCACGACGTCCAAGAGGCCGTGAATGACGGCTTCGTCGACAGCGGCGAGTGTGCGTCGTCGCCGCCGTTTGTACCGCCGTCACAGGCAGGGGCCATGGGCATCCACTACGTCAACTATCAGCGCGCGTTCGCGCCGGTCGATTCGGCTCGACCCTCGATCCTGTTGTACGAGCCGGCGGCGAGCACGGAGGGCAGCAACGAGCGCAAGCTCGTCGGCGTCGAGTACGTTCAGTTCGTCTTCTGCGACGGCAAACCGTGGATGGGTTCGGGCATCCCGAACGATCCGTCGAATCCTCCGCCGTTCGCGTCGGGCACCTGCTTTCCGAATCCGGGCAATCCGCCGACGGTGTTCGGTCAGACCTTTGACGGCCCGATGCCTGGCCACCAGCCGGGCATGCCCTGGCACTTTGACAAGCACGTGTGGGTCTGGCGCCACAACCCAGACGGCTTGTTCTCGGAGTGGAACCCCCGCGTGAGCTGCACGCCGAAGGCCGACTAATCCTCGAGCCGGGGGTCTCTTCGGTTTACGACGGGTTCCTCGCCGAACGCCGCTCTATGCTTCTTCGGCGTGATCTTCGAGACCAGCGGCGGCGGTCGATTCGACACTTCTGCTGCGTGCGTGGTGCACCGAGGGCGTGACCCCGACGCAGCTCGCTCTCGCGTGGGCTCGTGGTGCTGAAGACTCGCGCTCACTTCTCGTTGAAGGAGATGAAGCCCCACTGATCCGTTACCCAGCGGAGGCCGTCGATGGCGCTGAGGAGCCCGACCACGACGCCGTCTCTCGACATCACGGGCACATGCTCGAGTTTCTCGAGGGCCATGAGCGCGAAAGCGTACGCGACGGTCGAGTGATCCGGAAGAGCGTGAACGCGCGTGGTCATGACGTCTCCGACCGTGCCCTTGCCGAGCTTGTCCATGCCACGGCGAAGCAGATCGGACTTGGAGACGATGCCGACGAGGCCACCATCCGCGTCGACCACGGGAGCGCAATCGATCTCACCGCGGCGGAAGAGCGCGCTCAGACTCTCGAGCGCAGTCTCTTCGAGGACGCAGACGACGTTCCTGTTCACGAGCTCCCCGAGCGGAAGCCGCGCGGCGCGTTCCCCCATGTCCATGCGATGCGCGCGGTACGGCACCCAGTGAACCTCGCGGCCGTCGCCGTTCATGCCGAGGTTCGTGGCCTCGGCATTTTTTGCGGCAACGCTGCAGTCGACGAAGCCGCCGGGCGTCGCCCGAACTTCGACGCAGCTCTCGCATTTCACGCAAGCATCGACAGCAATAGAGGTCGCTTGCTTCGGGCAAAAAACACTCAGCGCAACGGCGCGGGGAGCCGTTCCCAGCGTCTCACGCGAGTGCACGGGCAGCTTCTGACGTTTCGAATCGCTCGGTTCCATCGTTGGCTGGCTCCTCAGTTGTGAGCTTCGTGAGTGCGAGCGTCGTGCCAGCGCTGCATCAGACGCACGCTCTGCGCGACGACGCCGCGCTTGCAGCCTCGCTCCGCGCTTCGCGAGGTTTCGGTGCATGAACCCAAAGGTATGCGGGTTGCACTTCTTGGTTCCAAATGAAGCCACTCCTCTTTCTCAGCGCAGTCGTCTTTGCGGGATGCGCCGCAGCGACCCCCCGACGCACGGCGATCTGCTCGCTTGCTACAAAAAGCCGGTGGCAGTGAATCCCAACGCGCACGGCTTCATCACGGTCGACGTTCTGATCGAGGCAGACGGAAAAGTCGCGCAGGTGGAAACGACGGGCGGCGCCGTCCTTGGCGAGGGGACGATGGCCTGCATGTCGATCGCAGTAAGCGCGCAACCTTCGACCCCGTTCACGGCGGAGGAACCCAACACATTCGCGTGCCGTTCAGCCTCCGCCGCATGACGCCTGACGAAACCATGTAGTCTGCAACTACGTCGGAGCGGGCCGCGCAATCGCTGCTCGTCGGCGCAAAGGCTGCGCGTCTCGTCGCATCACCGCCTCGCCTGCGTACGGCGGCGCTGGCGGTATGCGTCTTGCTCCAGTGCGGAGTCAAAGGTCAGCGTGCTCAACGGTCCGCCACTACACAATTTGAGCTCAGATCTCGGGACTCGTGGGCCCGCGCGTGCGGCCTGCACGCACTGCGGGGCGACGCTCGCTCCATCGCAGAAGCAGTTTTGCTGTGCGGTCTGCGAGCAAGTATTCGGACTCCTCTGCGCGTCGAGACTCGCGAAATACTATGAGCTTCGCGGCGAGCGTGGGATTGCCGTTGCCGACACGCACCCCGACCGAGATCTGAAGTGGCTCGTTGCGCTCGAAGACGCTATCGAAAAAGCAGACGGCGCGACGCGCGTGTCGCTCGACGTTCAGGGACTCCACTGCTCAGCCTGCGTGTGGCTGATCGAAGAGCTCTTTCGCCGAGGACGTCGCGGCCTTGCCGTTGCGGTCAACCCCGCGCTCGGAAAGCTGGAGCTGGTGGTCGAGCCCGGCTTTGCGCTGCGGTCCTTCGTCGTCGAGGTCGAAGCCTTTGGCTACTTGCTTGGTCCTTCGAGAAAAGAGGAGCGGCGTCGGTCAAGCGGTCTGCTCTGGCGAATCGGTGTGTGCGCTGCGCTGGCCATGAACTCGATGCTCTTCGCAATCGCCATTTACTGCGGTCTCAGCCAAGGCACTATTTTCAAGCTTTTTCACGCGCTCACCTTCGCGCTCGGGTGCGCGAGCGTCCTCGTGGGCGGCTCGGTGTTCATCCGATCGGCGTGGAACTCGGTCGCGCGCCGCGTCCTGCATCTCGACGTGCCAATCGCGCTGGGCATCGTCCTCGCGTTCGCCGGCTCGACGTACTCCTTTCTCTTCGGTCAATCCACGAGCTCTTACTTCGACACGATCGACATCTTCATCGCGCTCATGCTCACCGGACGATGGCTCCAGGAGCGTGTCATCGAGCGGAACCGGGCACCTTCTCCTCGCTTGCGACGGCGCCATCCGTTGCCGCGCACACGGTGATGGCGGAGCGGCGGGCGTCGACGGGAACGAGATCTCCAGGCGCGATGAGCAGCAAGTCGCCGCTGCGCACGGTTTTGCACGGGACGATGTCGGCGCGCTCGACCGTGAGTCGGCGCGTGAGGACCCGCGTCTACGTCGTGGCCGTGATGACCGCGGCGTTCGGTGGCTTCGCGGGATGGCTATTTTTCACGGGTGATCTGGTGCGCGCGCTCGAAGTCACCACCGCCGTGCTCGTCGTCACGTGCCCGTGCGCGTTCGGGATCGCGACGCCGCTGGCCTACGAGCTGGTGCATGCTGGGCTGCGCCGCGCCGGACTCTTCGTGCGTTCGTCGGGATTCTTGGATCGCGCGTCGAGCGTGCGACGCGTGGTGTTCGACAAGACGGGAACGCTCACGACGGGCAACCTGTCGGTGGGCAACGCGGAGGTGCTGGCAACGCTCACCCACGAGGAGCGGCAGATCCTTTTCAACCTCGTCGCGCGCAGCACGCATCCGAAGAGCACGGCGCTGAAGAACGCGCTCGACGGAGGCGCTCCTCCGCGTTTCGACTCTCGTTTCTGAGTCGTCGAGGCTCCCGGTAGAGGGCTCACGACGAGCTGGAAGGGGCGAGAGCACTCGGTCTGTGCGCGCAACGATGAGACGATCTATGCGGTGGATGGCCGGGTGCGGGCGGCGTTTCGATTCGTCGAAGCCTCGCGTATCGACGCGGGCGACGAGGTTCGACGACTTGCCGTGAGCGGCTACGAAGTGTGGATTCTGAGGAGCCTGTCAGAATTTCTGTGTAACTTGCACTTTCATCCGGCGGGAAAACGGTCGGCGAAGAGCATTTGAAAGTGACCGAGAGCAGCGCCCCATTCT
>JAYTOU010000096.1:0-4848 GCA_043747615.1 Myxococcales bacterium
AATAGATGTCGGAAACAAAGCCTTTTCTCGCGATCGGCATGGACGTCGGATCGACCACGGTGAAAGCCACCGTCGTCGATCCCAAGACGAAGGCGATCCTCTGGAGCGACTACCAGCGCCATCACACGAAGCAGCCCGAGTACGTGCTCTCGATGCTCGAGGCCATCACCCTGGCGTTCCCCGAGCAGGCCATCGAAAAGGGCGGCGGAGGCTGGAAGATGTTCCTCACCGGCTCCGGCTCAGGCCCCTTGTGCGCGGTGACCGGCGGAAAATTCGTGCAGGAAGTGAACGCGGTGACCCTCGCCGTCGAGCACCTTCACCCGGACTGCGGATCGGTCGTCGAGCTCGGTGGGCAAGACGCGAAGATCATCATGTTCAAGGGGAAGGAAGACTCCGACGAGAAGACGGCCACCGCGTCGATGAACGACAAGTGCGCGTCCGGTACCGGCGCCACGATCGACAAATGCTTTCTCAAGGTGAACGCGCCGCCGGAGCTCGTCACGTCTCTCCGCTTCGACGACTCCAAGCTCCACCACGTCGCTGCGAAGTGCGGCGTGTTCGCGGAGACGGACATCGTCAACTTGATCAAGAACGGAATTCCCGCGAACGAGGTCCTCTGCTCGCTGGCCGACGCCATCGTTCTCCAGAATCTCTCCGTCCTCACGCGCGGAGGGACGCTCAAGCACAAGGTCTGTCTCCTCGGGGGGCCGAACACGTACCTCCCGTTTCTCCAGGATTGCTGGCGCCTGCGCATTCCGCAGACCTGGGACGAGCGCGGCTACGCGTACCCCAAGGACATTCCGATCGAGGAGCTCATCTTCGTTCCCGAGAACGCGCAGTACTACGCGGCTCAGGGAGCGGTCCTCTTCGGGCTCCACGAAGAAGACCACATTGGCAACTGGACGGGACTCGACGCGCTCCGCGAGTACATCACGACAGGACGCAAGGCGCGCCTCGGGGAGACCGCCGGCCCTCCGCTCGCCAAGGACGACGCCGAGCTCACCGATTTCCGTGATCTCTACAAGATTCCGAAGTTCATTCCCGCCACGTTCGAGCCGGGTCAGGAAGTGCGCTGCGTCATCGGTCTCGACGGCGGCTCCACTTCGTCGAAGGCCGTCCTCTGCGACGAAGACGGAAAAATTCTCGTCAAGGCCTACCAGCTCTCGAAGGGCAATCCGATCCTCGACACGAAGGAGCTCCTCACCCAGCTCCGCGACTACGTCGAGGTCGATCAAAAAGCGAAGCTCAAGGTCCTCGGCTTCGGCGCCACCGGCTACGCGGCCGACGTGCTTCAAGAGTGCGTCCGCGCCGACGTGAACATCGTCGAGACCGTCGCTCACATGATGAGCGCCGTTCACTTCTTCGGCGACGTCGACGTCATCTGCGACATCGGCGGGCAGGACATCAAGGTCCTCTTCATGAAGAACGGCGACATCGCCAACTTCCGCTTGTCGAACAGCTGCTCGGCCGGCAATGGGATGCTCCTCCAGGCGACGGCCGATTCCTTCGGCGTGAAGGTTACCGATTTCGCGGACGTCGCGTTCAAGGCCGAATTGGCCCCGAAATTCTCGTACGGCTGCGCCGTGTTCCTCGACACCGACCGCGTGAATTTCCAAAAAGAGGGCTACTCGAAAGAGGAGATGCTCGCCGGTCTCGCCCAAGTGCTGCCGAAGAACGTCTGGCAGTACGTCGTACAGATCCCGCGCATGGCGGCGCTCGGAACGAAGTTCGTTCTTCAAGGCGGCACGCAGTACAACCTCGCCGCGGTCAAAGCGCAGGTCGACTACATCAAGGAGCGCGTCCCCGGCGCTCAGGTCTTCGTGCACCCGCATACGGGCGAAGCAGGCGCGATCGGCGCGGCGATGGAGACCCTCCGCGTCGTCAAACGCAAGGGCTCGTCCTCGTACATCGGCATCGAAGAGACTCTCGCCCTCGAGTACTGGACGAAGAACGACGAAGAGACCGTCTGTCACTTCTGCCCGAACGAGTGCAAGCGCACGTTCATCGACACCAAGCGTCCCGACGGATCGACCAGCCGCTACATCGCGGGCTTCTCCTGCGAGAAGGGCACCGTCGAATCCAAAGAGGCGATGCTCGCGCTCGTGGCCGATCGAAAGAAGATCGCCCAGGAGTTCCCGAACTGCGTGGACTACGAGGCCAAGAAGGCCTTCATGCACTTCTACAAACCCGAACCGATGCCGCTCCACGACTCACCGGTAAAGGACACGGAAGTGAAGAAGGGGATCCTCGGAACCCGCCGCGTCGTCGTCACCCGCCCGTTCGTTCGCTCGAGCGACGAGTCCTGGAAAGCGCGCCGCAAGATCCGGATCGGGATGCCGCGCGTCCTCAACATGTACACCACGGCCCCCTGGTTCCGGACGTACTTCGAGGTCCTCGGGATCCAGAAGCAGCACGTCGTTTTCAGCGAGCCGACCACCGAAGAAATGTGGGTTGAAGGCGGGAAATACGGATCGATCGACCCGTGCTACCCGTCCAAGGTCGCGCAGGCGCACATCCACAATTTGCTCTTCCACGAGCACACCGAGAAAAAACCGCTCGCGTACATTTTCTTCCCGATCCTCACCCACGTAACCTCGTTCGTGGCCGACACGATGGACAACGCGAGCTGCCCGATCGTGGCCGGCGCGCCGGACGTGATGAAGGCCGCCTTCACCAAGGAGGTCGATTTTTTCGCGACCCGCGGAATCGAATACTTGGACCCGGCGCTCTCCTTCGTGGAGCCCACCCTCGTTGCCCGCCGCATGTTCGAATGCTTTGGTCCTCGCCTGGGGATCACCGAGGACGAGAACGACTTCGCCTGCAAAGAAGCGTGGAAGGCGTTCAACATTTTCGAGGCCGACGTCCAAGAAAAGGGACGCGCCATCCTGGAGACGGTCGAAGCGGAAGACCGCGTCGCCATTCTTCTACTCGGTCGCCCCTACCACTCCGATCCGGGCCTGAATCACGGCATTCCGGAGGAGTTCCAGGTCCTCGGCTATCCGATCTTGAGCATCCGATCGATCCCCAAGGATCGCGAGTACCTCGATCGCTACTACAAGGACGAGCTCGACAAGGGGATCATCAAGACGCCTCTCGAGCTCAATCACGTGTGGCCCGAGAACTACTCCGCCAACTCTGCGCAGAAGGTCTGGGGAGCGAGCTTTGCGTCCCACCACCCGAACGTGGTCGTCCTCGATCTCAGCTCCTTCAAGTGCGGTCACGACGCGCCCACGTTCGGCCTCATCGACTCCATCATCGAGAAGAGCAAGACGCCCTACGCCGCGCTCCACGACATCGATGCCAATAAACCGAGCGGCTCGATAAAGATCCGCGTGAAGACCTACGCCCACGCGCTCAAGCTCCACGAAGAGCGCCTCGAAGACGCCGCGAACCGAAAAGGGCAGCTCATGGTCGCGCTCGACAAGAAGCGCCTCGAGCTCCTCACGCTCCGCGCAGAGCAAATGGCCGCGCGAAAGCAGAGCGATCCGGCGATGCTCGCTCAGATGGAAGAGCTGCGAGCGAAGCTTGCAGCGTACGAAGCACCGGTGCGAAAGCCGGAGATGCCGAAGGGCGTCATCAAGCTCGGAAGAAAAACCGCGGACGGCGTCGTCCGTATTCATCACCAAGAAGAGCAGCCGATGCTCGCCCAGGAAGGGGAATAATCATGACTCAGGCAACGATTTCCAACGGCGGTAAGAAGTCCCTTCCGCTCATCGACCTCGATGCGGAGCTGAAGAAGTTCGAAGCCGAGGAGCGCAAACGCCTCGGTCTCGACACCCAGACCGAGCATTGGATCGAAGAGATGGCGAACGCCACCTTCACGAAGACCGAAAAGAAGCACATCACGCTTCTCGTCGGCGGCCTCACCCTGGCGCACGACTTTCTCGTCGAAGCCGGCCTCAAGGGCGTTGGCTACAACGTGCAGATGATGGAGCCGCCGACCAACGCGGCGCTTCAGTACGGAAAAGAATTCGGAAACCGCGGGCAGTGCAATCCCACGTATTTCACCGTGGGAAATCTCGTCCAGTACCTCTCCGTACTGCGCGACAAGGGCATGAAGACGGAAGACATCGTCAACAACTACGTCTTCCTCACCGCCGGCGCGTGCGGTCCGTGCCGCTTCGGAATGTACGTCACGGAATACCGCAAGGCGCTCCGCGATGCGGGCTTCGACGGGTTCCGCGTCGTTCTCTTCCAGCAGACGGGCGGCCTCAAGCAGGCCACCGGTGAAGAGTCGGGCCTCGAGCTCAACGTCGATTTTTTCGGCGCCATCGTGAAAGCGATCGTCGCCGGCGACGTCATCAACGCGCTCGCCTACCGAATTCGCCCGTACGAGATCAACGTCGGGGACACCGACAAGGCCGTCGAGCAGTGTAAGAAGATCGTCTACGCCGCGCTCGAGAAGAAGACGAACGTGCTCTTCGCGCTCATGAAGGCGAAGCCCCTCTTCGAGTCCATCAAGGTCGATCGCACGCAGGCCAAGCCGAAGGTCAGCATCATCGGTGAGTTCTGGGCGATGACGACCGAGGGCGACGGAAACTACCAGCTGCAGACGTTCCTCGAGGAGGAAGGCGCCGAGTGTGACATCCAGCTGCTCGCGGCCTGGATCCTCTACACGCTCTGGGAAGTGAAGAACGACACGAAGGAGCGGAAGGACCTCCGCGAGTTCGACACGTCGAAGTACGGCCTCGGTGGCGGCGGCCCGCTCGCCGTCTTCGAGAAGCT
This sequence comes from Myxococcales bacterium, assembly GCA_043747615.1. Lineage (GTDB taxonomy): Bacteria > Myxococcota_A > Polyangia > Polyangiales > Polyangiaceae > JAYTOU01. The sequence continues at coordinate 4,726 of JAYTOU010000096.1, forward strand.
CGCGATCGGCTACGCCGGTGACTTCGGGATTCGCCTCCTCTTCCAGTCGTTCGCGCACGCCGCGGGTCTCTACGGCTTCAAGCTCCCGGACATGGAGAAGATCGCCGAGGTCAGCCACGGCTA
>JAYTOU010000097.1:0-56145 GCA_043747615.1 Myxococcales bacterium
TTGCAAACCATGTCGCATCTCTTTCCTTCGACCGAGTGGGCCGGCGCATACAAAGCGGCAATCAACACCAACGCTGCCTACAAGACGGCTGGCAAAGACTGGACGCACGGCGTCGTAGCGATGGTCGTAAAAGCCGACCCGTCGATCGGCATCCCCGATGACGTGGGTATGTGGCTCGACGTGAACCAGGGTGAGTGCCGGGACTGCAAGATCGTTCCCGGCGCCGAGGCGCAGAGCGCGCCCTTCGTGATCTTCGCCGACTACGCGCGGTGGAAGCAGGTCATCAAGCGCGAGCTCGATCCCATCAAGGGGATGATGCAGGGAAAACTGAAGCTCACCAAAGGCCACATGCCCACCATCGTCAAATACGTGAACGCCTCGAGAGAGCTCGTCGAGTCCACGTCCCGCGTCGACACGAAGTTCCTCGACGAATAGGCGCGCGCGACATGGCGTACGGAAGCGACCTTTCGTTTTTGCATTTTGCGCCGACGAAAATCGTCTTCGGGGCGGGGTGCTTGAGTGAGCTGCCGAGCGAGGTCGACGGGCTCGCAGCGACGCGCGTAGTCGTGGTCACCGACGAATTCATCGCCGCCAAGACCGACTTGCTCGACCGTACGAAGAAGGTTCTCGGAAAGCGTTTCGCAGGTGTTTTTAGCGGCGTTCAGCCCGACTCCTCCGTCGCCATTTGCAACGAAGGGGCGAGGGTGGCGCGTGAGCTCGGGGCCGACGCGCTCGTGTCTCTCGGTGGAGGCTCGAGCATCGACACCGCAAAAGCGATCGCGATCGTCCTCACCTTCGGCGGGGGACTGCGAGATCACCAGGGCTTTCAAGGATTCACGCGCGCGACGACGCCGCACATCGCCATTCCCACGACGGCGGGCACCGGCAGCGAGGTGACCAAAGCCGCAGTGATCCGCGACGAGGATGCGCAGCAGAAGCTCCTCTTCGGTGACTTTCACATCTACCCGCGCGTCGCGCTGCTCGATCCACAGCTCACGTTGGGCATGCCTCCGGGTCTGACGGCGGGCACCGGTCTCGACGCGCTCACCCACGCCATCGAGGCCCTCCACGCGATGCAGGCCGAGCCCATCGCCGACGCCCTCGCCCTCCACGCGATCCGCTTGATAGGAGCGCACTTGCGGGTGGTGATGAGCTCTCCGTCCAACATCGTCTCGCGTGGGCAGATGCTCCTCGCTTCGACCATGGCCGGCATGGCCTTCGACAACGCGCAGGTCGGATTGGTACACGCCATCGCGCACACCATCGGCGCGCGCCATCAGGTCCATCACGGGACGGCCAACGCGATCGCGCTTCCTCACGTGATGCGGTTCAACGCGGACGTCGCCGCCGAAGCCTACCGTGCCGCGGGCAATTCCCTGGGGATCGACACGCACGGCATGGACGAGCGCGCGTCGGTCGAAAAAGTCGCGACTGCCGTCTCGGCGCTGCTCGCGGACGTGGGGCTTCCTACGCGGTACCGCGACGTGGGGGTGAAAGAGGCGGACCTCGAAACGCTCGCCGAGCTCACCCTGTCGGACGGCGCGATTGTCTACAACCCGAAGCCGGTGACCGAAGCCGCCGAGGTGATGACCGTCCTTCGAGCAGCTTTTTGATGGTCCCCCCGGCCGATGTACCTGGCAGGCTCATGATGCTTGCCGCCGGAATCGTCGAGGAGAGTGGCGGGTTACCCGGAATGGCCAGCGCGTACGTCGTCCTCTCGGTCGGGCGAAAAAGCCGTCTTTTCAAGGTCCACGGGCCGATCACCGCCCTTGTCGTCGACGAGCTCCCGGCCGCCACGACGATCGACCTCCAACGTTTTCAGCGTGAGCTCGAGTCCGATCTCATGCCTCTCTTGCTCGGTGCGCGCGCTTCCGGAGCTTCAGCTGGCTTGGGCACACCGTCCGAAGAGACCATTTTCGACGCAGTGCGCGCTCATCTAAAGACCGATGAAGGCTTCGAAGTGAATTAGGTCGCGCGAAGGTCGAACCAGGCCGCGTGATGTTTATCACGGGACACATTCTCCCGAAGGTCGACTAGTATCTTCGCCATGCCTTCTTCGACACCCCTGGTTCTCGTCGCCGACGACGAACCGTCCATGCTCGAGCTCGTTGCACGCCATCTGAAGACGATGAGCGATCCAACGCTCGAGGTCATCCAGGCGTCGGATGGAGAGCAGGCCCTTCGCCTCGCGCGCGAGCGCTTGCCGGACCTCGTCGTGCTCGACGTCATGATGCCCGGCATGAGCGGCTGGGAAGTGTGCCGCAAGATACGCGAAGACGTCGCGCTCGCTCACACCGGCGTGGTCATGCTCACCGGCATTGGCGAGAACTTGAATCAAATGACGAGCCCGCTCTACGGAGCGGACGCGTACATCGACAAGCCCTTCGAGTTCGGCGAGCTCGACAAAAAGGTCAAAGGAGCGCTCGAAGCGCGCGCCAGTCAGCGCGAGGGAATTTTGCGCCCGTCGGTCAACGGCGTGAACGGCCCGGCAAGCGCCGCGTCCGGGAAGAAAAAGAAGCTCGGCGCCGGAGGGGTTGCGAAGGCTGCTCCGAAAAAGAAGGTCGCAAAGGCTGCTCCGAAAAAAGCGGCCGCCAATAAGGCGAAAGCGAGCCCCAAGAAGAAGACGGTCGCAAAAAAGAAGAGCGTTGCGAAGAAGCCCGTGAAGAAGCCGGCGCCGAAATCTTCAGCCAAGAAGTCTGCGCGGAAGAAGTAACCCCTAGTCGAGCATCTTTTCGGCTCGAAACCAGTCGGCCGCGCGCTTGACGCTCTCTTCGAGCGGACGCGTGGGAAGGCCTAGCTCGCGCTTCGCTTTCGCGTTCGAGAAAAAGACGGAACGCATCGCGTAGCGCATCGCTCTATAGGTCGCGCGCGGCTCCGCGTGTGAAACGTGATCGGCCCACAGCTCCATTCCGAGCGCAACGCTGGCGCTCACGCTCGCAGGGAGAACCATCTGCGGGGCCTTAACGTTGCCGACTTTGCCGACCACCGCGAACAGCTCCTTGAGTGAGACGTTGTGGTTGCCGAGGATGTAGCGCTCCCCGGCACGCCCTTTTTCTTCCGCGAGAAGATGACCCATCGCGCAGTCGTCCACGTCGATCGCGCAGATGCCGCCCGGCGGAACCCCGGGCACTTCGCCGCGAAGAACACCAAGAATGATTTTGCCAGTGGGCGTCGGAGCGATGTCGCGCGGCCCGAAGGGGAAGCCAGGGTTCACGACCACGAGGGACATGCCCGCCTCGGCGAAGCGGAGGGCCACCCGCTCGCTCTGCCACTTGGTGAGTATGTAGTCGTTGGCGATCGGGAAGAGATTGAAGCGCGTCGTCTCGTCTGCTTCCGCACCTTCGACCAGACCGATTGCAGCGATGGAGCTCGTGTAGACTACACGTTTGATGTTGGCCTTCTGTGCGGCCAAAAGCGTCGACGTCGTGCCCTCCACGTTGACGCGGTAGATGAGCTCTCGGTCCTCGAGCCACGTCTTGTAAACCGCCGCCAAGTGGAAGAGGGAGTCGCATCCGCTCATCGCGCGGGTCATGCCGTTCACGTCCGTAACGTCGCACACGACCCTCTCGACGTTGAGCCCGTCGAGGTTCTTGGTGTTCGCCCCCGGCTCCACGATGGCCCTCACGTCGCGCTTCGCAGCGAGAAGAAGGCGCACCACCGCGCTCCCGATGAACCCCGTCGCCCCCGTCACCGCCACTGCTGCCATCTGCGCAGGTTAACTGGAATGACCGAGCCTTGCGCATGGTATTATTTCGTGTACGAACGATAACTGAATCACCATTCAGTCGCCGAAAGATCAGGAGTGGGGCCATGCCGAATTTCTTCAAGGAAGAGCACGAGCACTTTCGCAAGACCGTCCGCCAGTTCGCCGAGAAGGAGCTCGCGCCCTACGCAGACGCATGGGAGGAGGCGGAGCTCTTTCCGAACTCCGTCTTCAAGCGCGCGGGCGATCTCGGCATTCTCGGTGCGCATTATCCTGAAGAGGTCGGCGGCTCCGGTGGAGATTTCTGGTTCAGCGTCGCCAAGAGTGAAGAGCTGCCGCGCTGCATGATGGCCGGCGTCACCATGGGTCTCCTCGTGCAAAGCGACATGGCCACGCCGGTCATCGCCGACCTCGGCACGAAGGATCAGATCGAGGAGTTCTTGAAGCCCGCGCTACGCGGCGAGAGCATCGTGGCCCTCGGAGTCACTGAGCCCAACGCAGGAAGTGACGTCGCCGGCATTCAGACCACTGCCAAAAAAGACGGCGACGACTACGTCATCAACGGCGCGAAGACCTACATCACGAACGGCACCCGCGCGGGCTTCGTTACCTTGCTCGCGAAGACCAACCCCGAAGGCGGTGCGCACGGATGCAGCTTTTTTCTCGTGCCGACCAGCACCAGGGGCTTCAGCGTCTCGAAGAAGCTGAAGAAGATCGGCAACCACTCGAGTGACACCGCCGAGCTCGCGTTCGAGGACATGCGCGTCCCCAAGCGCTACCTCCTCGGCGAAGAGAACATGGGCTTCATGTACTTGATGCAGAACTTCCAGTCCGAGCGCGTCATCGCCTGCACGAGCGCGTGCAGCGGCGGGCAATTGATGCTCGACCAGGCGATCGCCTTCGGGAAAGATCGCAAGGCGTTCGGGAAACCGATCATGAAACGCGAGTACTGGCAGCACAAGTTCGTCGATCTGACGGCGAAGCTCGAGGCCGGGCGCGCGCTCACCTACCGTGCTGCCGAGATGTACAACGAAGACAAGTTCGTAAACAAAGGGCAGGTCGGCCTCGAGACCGTGAAGATGATCTCGCTCGCCAAAATTTTCGTGGGCGAGACGATGTCGGAGATCGCCGACCAGTGCCTGCAGTTTCATGGCGGCGCCGGATACATCGAGGAGATGCACATCGCGCGCGCGTGGCGCGATCAGAGGCTATTTCGAATCGGCGGCGGAACGACCGAGACCCTTCGCTACTACGTCGCGAAGATCATGGGTCTCTAGCCGACCTTCGGGAAACTGTGTCGCGTGATCAGCATCACGCGGTCTCGCTCAGTAGCAGAACGGCGTGCCTTTGGGGCCTGCTCCGCACGAGTTGGCCGTGGTGCAACAGCGGAGGAAGTTCGGGCCTTTCATAGGGTCCGGACAACTCGCGACGGGATCGCCGTTGCACATGCCGACGCGAGGGCTGGTCGTATTGGGGGGCTCGGCGATGCCGCCTGGGAGAATGACGAAGTCGACCGACCTCTTCTCGCCCGCGAGGTCGACCTCGCAGCGATACTTGCCCGCCGTCTGCTTGGGGTTCTGAACGATGCGCCTTATGTGCGCGTTCACCGTTTTGCTCAGCTCGTTCAGCATGACCGAGAACGCCTGGAACGCGGGTGTCGAGATTGAGGGGATCAGGCTCGCGATCGCCATCGCGTCGGGGACAGGCGCCGTCGGAACGTTTCGGACGTCCGGGAAGTCATGAAACATCGTGTTGCCGATGTGACTCGTGAAGAGCCTTCTCACCTCCGCCGCCTCCGCTACGGCGCCCGGCGTGTCTTTGGCATCGGGCGGCGACATGTTGCCGCTGTCGTCGGGGACTTTGTGGATCGCTGCGTCGGCGAAGTGCATGAGCATCTTCGCCCGAATTTCCTTGAGGAGATCGATCTGGTTGTTCACCGCCGACGCGTCAGCCGCTGTAACCATCAGGGCGGCGTCCTCGTGCGTGACCAGCACATTGTTCGCGAGGGCAGGGTTGTCGAAGGCGATGACCGCGGGCGGCGGAAACAAGGTCGCGATTTCGCCGCTCGTCTTTCCCGGCGCGGTATTCGAAACGAGCTGTGCCGGGAGGTCGAGGACCTCACCGTTGGCCTCGAGCGGCCTGAAGCTGATGAGGAGGGTTTCGTCCGTCCGACCGCTCGCCATCTTCAAAATGCAGTTCACCGGCTGGCCCCCGTAAAAAACGGACTGGGTGCGCGCGCCGTTTGTATCGGACGACATGTACAGGTCGGCGATTCCCGTGCTTGCGCACGACGCGAGCGGAACCAAGGAAGCGGTGGCGGCAGCGAGGAAACTGAGCGCCAGCCCAGGGTGCACTTTGGGGAAATTTCGCATGATGATCAGCCCCTATCCTTTCTGAAACTCAGGGGGTCCGTCAAGCAGTGTCGTGGGTGGGCAAGTGTACGGTGATTTGCCGGTGCGTCGGGTCGCGGAGGGTGCGGCGATATCGTTCGGACGCCCTCAGCGCGGCGGTAAGCGCGGGTCGAACGGCGCGGTCTTGTGCCCTTGCCCTTGGCCCATCCTCGTAGCTACCCCCGCGGCGAACTCGTCGATCGCGCGCCCGAGCTCGCCCACTTCGTCGCTGGTCTGCGCTCCGGTACGGGCGTTGAGATCGCCTGAAATCATGCGCCGAACGGCTCCGGTGAGGGTCTTGATCATTCCCCCAATCAAGCTCGCGGCCATGAAGGTGATGAAGTTCGTGATCACGAGCGCGATGAGGGCGCCGACGAGAAGAATCTTGCGCACGTGATCGACGGCGACGAGGATCATCTGAAGAGGTTTCGCGACGCGCACCACTCCGAGGACGTTTCCATTCTGCTGGAAAGGCACAGCAACGTAGATCTCGTTCACCCCGAGGGTCTTGCTCAAACGAACGCTCACCCCGTTGCCGCTCGTCAACGCGCTTTGGATCTCCGGACGGCCACTGTGGTTTTCGACGGCCGTCACACCGTTCACGTCGAGGTTCGAATCACCGATGACCACCCCATCACGTCGGACGACCGTCACCCGGGCGTCGGCGCTTGCGCTTATTTTGTCGGCGATCGAGTCCCAGCCGGCGATGTCGGTGAGGGGCGTCGGCATGACCGAGGCGACCGTCGCTCCGAGCTGGGCGCGAACCAGGAGATCGTTTTCGATCACACTGACCATCTCCGTCTCGATGCGCCCGGACAGGTACATGTCCGCGAGGGCGAAGGAGCCAATGATGAGCGCCGCCGACACGAGGAAAAGCTTGAGTTGAATCGAAAGCTTCATGTCTGTTCTTTCCTCCCGGCCGTTGTCGGAAAGCCCGAGGGTACCCCAAGACACCAGCGAGCGCTGCGGTCGCGAATCATGCGAGAGCGTCCCGTCGCGCGAATTAGAGCCGAAGGGTGACGTTCACGACGACGCGGTCGTCGGACTTTCTCAGGTCTGGCGTGAAGCCAGCAGCCTCCGCAGGCGTGGTGGGTTGGATGCCGGCCGGTCCGGTAATGCCGCCGTGGCCGCTGAAGAACGGAATGTTCGCGGCGCGGTGCATGTACTCGAGGCGAAAGACTGTCCAGGGGCTGGGCCAGTAGTCGAGAGTCGTCGTGAAGCCGCCGCCGGAGAACGGTCGATCTTGAAACGGCCGGATGTACGAGCTTGTTACGGGGAAGGCGGTGACCAGCGACTGGCCCCTGTCGTAGTAGTAGTCGCCGCGCACGGTTAACATCACGTCGCCTTTGAACTCGACGCGGTTGCTCAGCGATTCCCCGGTGAGGAATCCATCGCGTTCGCCGCCGCTCCGGTATTGGTAGCCGACGTCGACCACCGCGGCCGCCGCGACGCTCCGGACGAGCCCGCTCGAGCTCTTGTAATACTGGTAGAGCGCGTAGTTGTCGCTGTACCAGCGCGACGACTTGGAATCGAGCGGCACCTCTTGCCCGGCGTACTCTGCGGTCGCGATGCTGAGACGCTCGCTCGGGCGCCAGTTCCAGAGGAAGCCGCCCGCGCGTCCTTCCTGCCAAGAACCGAATGTCTGCCATCCGTTTACGACCCACAGTTCGAGCTTAAGCTTCTGCGTGAGGTAGATCTGCGTGCGGCTGCCAGAAAAATAATAGGGCGTAAAATCGGAGACGAACGGGTGAAGGTAATTCCAGTTCTCCGCGGGCAAGTAGCTCTCCATTGCCACGTACGAGGGGAAGATCCCGAGCTCGATGTTGACTCCGTGAAGCCAGTGGAAGTGCCAGCCCGCCTGTGCCGTGCGAATCGGCTGGTAGGCGGTGCGCGATAAGTAAGAGCCGCGCGCGAAGGTGGTGTCTTGCCCCATCGTCGCTTCCGCCGTGGCGCCGTACTGGAGGTTGAATTGGCCAATCGGGCCGCCGTTCTTCGTGTCGATCGCGTTCGGAGGGAGCTCCGCGCCGAAGCCGACCATGTTGAGCGACAGCTCGTTGTGGCGCACCGCAGCCACCGATGGAAACGCAGTGTGATCGATGGGCCGCGCGAACTGAAAGAGGTAGTAGGCGTCGACGATCATGCCGATCGTCACCGGACCGAGCTTGAGCAGGGAATCGGGCTGACGGTTATTGCCGTTCAACCACGAGAAGTCGCCGAATCCAAAAGGAGGCTCGGTGACGTCGAGTGGCTTGGGCGGCGACGCAGGAAGCGACGGAGGCTGCTGCGCTTGCGCCGGTAGCGTGCCTGCGAGCGAGGCTAGGAAGACGAGGAGAGCGAGGGAGCGAGCGGTCGTCATTTGGGCCGCGAACGTCGCACCATTTGACTCACTCCGCAGAAAAATTCGACAGCTCGCCCTTACGAGCGGAGCGAACCAAGAAAGCGCTAGTCGGCCGCGTCGGGCCCGGCATCGACCACCGCGCAGAGCGTGCCGTTGCAGTAGGGATTCGTGCTCGCGCTCGCAGGGTTGGGGCAGCAGAAGCTCTCGACGCAGGTCGCCGGCTGCTGACACGTAAGTCTTGTGCCGCCGCATTCGTCGTGGCTCAGAGCCGGGTTGCATCGGTCACCCTCGCTTCCCCCGACGCAGCCGTTTGCAATCGCGGCGAGGGCGAGAGCGAGGCTCACTACATACATGTAGAGCGCATTTGATTTCGTCGACGGCGATGAGTTCATGGCGATGCTCTTTCACGTGAGGGTGGGACTAGAAACGCACGAGGAGCGCGGCGATGATCCGCGTATCCGACTTCACGAGGTCCGCCCGCCAGCCGGTAGGCGTCGTCGTCGTCGTGTAGCCATCGGGCGAGGTGACTCCGCCATGGCCCGCAAAGTAAGCATCGGCGGCCTGCCGGTGATTGAACTCGAGGTCGAACGTGAGCTGCTCATTCGGCATGTATTGAAAGCCCGTCGAGTAGTCGAACGCGTCGAACGTCGTCCCAGGATTCAAGGGGTATGGCTGCGATGCTTGCGCCACTCCGAGGGGCTGGGTAATCCCCGACGGCGTCGCGTTGCCGGTTGGTCCCAAGACGAGGTACCGCCCGGGATTGTGCATCATCCCACCACCCACGTTCCACGCGAAATGGTCATTGAAGAACGTCATTCGGTTGTAGAGCATCCAGCTGAGAAATTGCTGCTGGCACGGGCTCGCCGCGGTGCAGCTGGCGCCAGTGTTGCTCGAGTCGTGGTGGCCACCAAACGGGGTCACGCCGTTCCCTTGCTCGCCGCCTATGTCGGCGGTGAGAGAGAATGCGGAGCGATGAAAAATCTTCGCGTTGGGATCGTTGAAGTAGCGAATCTGAAGGCTGTTGTCGCTGTGGAAGCGCGTGCGGCCCGGGCTGTTTTGGGTATCCCAACCGACGTAGTCGTTCGAGAGGAACGAGAGCCACTCGACGGGGCGCCACTGGATTTGCCCGCCAAAGCCGGGAAGCTCGTTGAACTTCCCGTACGACTGCCAGCCGTTGATGAGCCAAGGCTCGATCTTGAGCTTGTCGCTCGTATAGATCTGCGTCCGAATGCCGTTGAAGAACCACGGTGTGTTGTCCGAGGTGAACGACGGCAGGTACATCCAGTTCTCGAAGTTGTCGTACGAGAAGAGGCCGACGTACGACATGAAGATGCCGGCATCGACGTTGATCCCGTTCAGCACGTCGAAGTGGTAGCCACCGTAGGCCTCGCTGATGTACCGCATGGCCGTTTGGAGATCGAACTGGCCGCGGTTGGTACTGAAGTCATTGCGCGGGACGACCGTGGAGCGCACTCCGAACTGCGTCATCAGACGTCCGCGGACGTTGTTGTAGTGAAAGTCCCCGCCGAAGCCGAGGAAGGCTAGGTTGAACTCGTTGTTCCGCGACAGAGCCGTCGAGCCCACGACGGTGTTGTCGATCGGATGATTCGTCGACGCCGTGTAGTTCACGTCGAGCAGAAATGATGGGGTAAAGTAGGGCGTGTCGAGGACAGCCTTGTGCTGACGGTTATTTCCGTTGAGCCACGTGAAGTCGCCGAACGCGAAGGGCTCGGCCGCGTGTGGAGCCTCCGCTTTCTTGTCGGCGGGATGAACGCCCGCCTCGACGAGTGCATTTGCACGCGCGAGTACCTGCTCGGCGTCCTCGCCGCGCGACGGATGGACCGTAATGCGGAAATGGTCACGCATGGACGCGACTTCAATCTCCACCATTCGATTTGGTAAGAAAAAAGGATCGCTCGAGGTCGGGGTCGTCGCCGGGGCAAGACGCCCGAGCACGGCGCGAGCTCCGTGGCATTCAAGCGCGCGATCGAGGAGCTCGGCGGTTACGCCCGGGAGCGGCTTGACCATGATGCTCGCTCCGGCGAGGTGCTCTTGCGTTCCGAATTTACCGACGACCGAGCTGTAGAAAGGCTCCACGCCGTCGACGGCATCGCCCGACAAGATGGGTGCGAGGGTCGCGTCGTCGGCGATGCCGATGCACCGTCGGCGTTGGAGCGCCGCTGCTTCTTCCAAGGCAGAGAGTGGTTCGGTCGCCCCAGGCGAAGCCGTCGCACCGAGAGCCGCGGCGCTCGGGGCCCCACCAGCCGCGTCGTCCGTCTGCGCGACGGCGGCGCTCGGGGAGCAAAGCATCGAGGCGACGATGGCCGCGCCCGGAAGCAAAATTTTTCGCGTCTTCATACGCAAAAGCTGTAACTGCGAAGCTCATAAAAAGTCCGTAAAGATGCGCGCGGATCAAGCGATCGCGTCTTGACGATATCTTTATGCGCGGCGGTCTAGAGTCTGCGGCTACGGAGGATCCATGGATCTCGTTTACGTCGCGCTTGCCGTGGGCCTGTTCGGGCTCGCCTGGGGACTGGTGAAAATCTGTGAGCACGTTTAGCTCGAGGAGGCAGCAGTGATTCTCTACTCAATCGGAGGCGTGATTGCCTTCGCTCTCTTCGTCTACCTCGTCATTGCACTCCTCAAACCCGAGAGACTGTCATGACCATAAATGCCTATCTCCAGATTGCTGTTTATCTGGTGGTGCTCCTGGCGCTCGTGAAGCCGCTCGGCGCGTACATGGCGCGCGTCTACGAGGGCAAGGTCGTCCTCGAGCGCGTCCTCGGGCCGATCGAGCGAGCGGTCTACCGCGCGTGCGGAACGACGCGCGACACCGAGATGAGCTGGAAGACTTACGCCCTTGCGATGATCCTCTTCAATGCGCTGGGGTTCTTCTTCGTATACGCGCTCCAGCGTCTCCAGTTCTTCCTGCCGCTGAATCCCCAAGGGCTCGTTGCTCCCTCGCCGGATTCTTCTTTCAACACGGCGGTGAGCTTCGCGACGAACACCAACTGGCAAGGATACGCGGGCGAATCGACGATGAGTTACTTCGTCCAGATGCTCGCGCTCGCCGTGCAAAACTTCGTGTCCGCGGCGTCTGGCATGGCCGTACTCGTTGCCTTGATCCGAGGGATATCGCGCAAGACGACCCACGAAATCGGTAATTTCTGGGTCGATTTGATTCGCTCGACGCTCTACATCCTCGTCCCGCTTTGCCTCGTGCTCGCGATCCTGCTCGTGAGTCAAGGCGTCGTGCAAACCTTCGGGGGGTATCCGAGCGCGACGCTCCTTCAAGCGACGAAGGATGCGCAGGGGAGTGCGATTACCGACCAGGTCATCGCTCTTGGCCCGGCCGCCTCTCAGATCGCGATCAAACAGCTAGGAACGAACGGGGGCGGGTTCTTCAACGCGAATTCGGCGCATCCCTTCGAGAATCCAACGGCTATATCGAACTTCCTCCAGGTCATCTCGATCCTGCTCATCCCCGCAGCGCTTTGTTACACGTTCGGAAAAATGGTCAAAGACACGCGTCAAGGCTGGGCGCTCTTGGCGGCGATGTTCGTCATCTTCGTCCCACTGATCTTCGTCTGTACGCACTTCGAGCAGCAAGGGAATCCCGCGCTCAGCTCGCTCGGCGTAGACCAAGTGGCGAACGCCTTCCACTCCGGCGGCAACATGGAGGGCAAGGAAGTCCGCTTCGGGATTACGAACTCGGCGCTCTGGGCGACGGCCACCACCGCTGCGTCGAACGGTTCCGTGAATGCGACACACGACTCGTTCACCCCGCTCGCCGGCTTGGTTCCATTGTGGCTGATGCAGCTCGGTGAGGTCGTCTTCGGCGGCGTGGGCTCGGGGCTTTACGGAATGCTGGCTTTCGCCATCGTTGCCGTCTTCGTGTCCGGCCTCATGGTCGGTCGCACTCCCGAGTATCTCGGGAAGAAGATCGAGATCTACGAGATGAAAATGGCGTCCCTGGTCATTCTCTTTCCGGCGACGACGGTGCTTTTGGGCACGGCGATCGCCGTTCTCAACAAGGCAGGAAAAGCCGGCGCTCTCAACTCTGGTCCGCACGGATTCAGCGAGATTCTCTATGCTTTCTCCTCGGCATCGAACAACAACGGAAGCGCCTTCGGTGGCCTCTCGGCGAACGTGCCTTTTTACAATACCGCGCTCGGGATCGCGATGTTCGCGGGGCGCTACTTTGTAAAGATTCCGATTTTGGCGATTGCCGGATCGCTGGCGGCGAAGAAGCTCGTTCCCGTGAGCCCAGGCACGCTTCCCACGCACACTCCTTTATTCATCGCAATGTTGGTGGCGGTCGTCGTCATCGTCGGTGCCCTCACGTTCATCCCGGCGCTCGCGCTGGGCCCCGTGGTCGAGCACCTCATGCTCCACGGATCCTGAGGCTAGAACATGACCGCCACTCTCACGCCTTCTGCTTCGCGCCCCAACGCCAAGTCGCGCCCGCTCTTCGACCCCGCGATCGTCAAGCGCGCCATCGCCGACTCGTTCAAAAAACTCGACCCCCGACACCAGGCGCGAAACCCCGTCATGTTCGTGGTCGAAGTCGGGAGCGCCTTCACGACCGGGCTTTTCATTCACGCGCTCGGAGGGAAGGGCGAGGCACGCCCGGGTTTCATTCTCGCCGTCTCGCTCTGGCTCTGGTTCACGGTTCTCTTTGCGAATTTCGCGGAAGCCATGGCCGAGGGCCGCGGAAAAGCCCAGGCGGATACCCTTCGAAGGTCACGTCGCGACATCGAAGCGAAGAAGCTCGACGGCCCGAAACGCGATGCCAAGCAGACCGTCGTGTCGGCCGCCGTTCTCCGAAAGGGCGACTTCGTCCTCTGCGAAGCTAGCGCGTTCATTCCCGTGGACGGTGAGGTCGTCGAGGGCGTCGCATCGGTGGACGAGAGCGCCATCACCGGGGAGAGCGCGCCGGTCATTCGCGAGAGCGGCGGCGACCGCAGCGCGGTGACTGGGGGAACACGCGTTCTGTCCGACTGGCTCGTGGTGCGGATCACGGCAAATCCCGGCGAGACCTTCCTCGACAGAATGATCTCGATGGTCGAAGGCGCAAAGCGGCAGAAGACACCGAACGAGCTTGCCCTCGACGCCCTCCTCGCAGCACTCACCATCATCTTTCTCCTCGCCTGCGTGACGCTCCTTCCGTACTCGATTTACAGCGTAGAATCCGCCGGCCAAGGGACGCCGATCACGCTCACGGTGCTCGTCGCTCTCCTCGTCTGCCTCATTCCCACCACGATTGGCGGGCTCCTGTCGGCCATCGGGATCGCCGGTATGGATAGGATGATTCAAGCGAACGTCATCGCGATGTCGGGGCGGGCAGTCGAAGCTGCCGGCGACGTCGACGTTCTCTTGCTCGATAAGACGGGCACGATCACTCTCGGCAACCGCCAGGCGTCCGCGTTTCTCCCTGCACCGGGCATCGCGCCCGATACCCTTGCGGACGCGGCGCAGCTTTCGTCTCTCCCCGACGAGACCCCCGAAGGTAGGAGCATCGTGATCTTCGCAAAGGAAAACTTCGGGCTCCGCGAACGCGACATGGCCGCTCTCGGCGCTTCGTTCGTAGCGTTCTCCGCGCAGACCCGGATGAGCGGCGTCGACGTCAAAGGTAGGGAGATCCGCAAGGGGGCAAGCGACGCCATCGAGGCTTACGTAAAGGGCAAAGGCGGCTCGTTCCCTCAGGAGGTCCGGAAGATCGTGGACGCGGTCGCCACCCTAGGAAGCACGCCTCTCGTCGTCGCAGAGGGCTCGAAAGTTCTCGGCGTCATCCAGCTCAAGGACATCGTCAAAGGGGGAATCAAGGAGCGCTTTGCGGAGCTCCGGCGGATGGGCATCAAGACCATCATGATCACCGGCGACAATCCGCTGACCGCTGCAGCGATTGCTGCAGAAGCGGGGGTCGACGATTTTCTCGCGCAGGCGACGCCCGAGAACAAGCTCGCCCTGATTCGCGAGCATCAGGCGGGTGGACGCCTCGTGGCGATGACCGGCGACGGGACGAACGACGCGCCTGCGCTCGCTCAGGCAGACGTAGCCGTGGCGATGAACACCGGGACCCAGGCCGCCAAAGAGGCGGGGAACATGGTTGATCTCGACTCGAACCCCACCAAGCTCATCGAGATCGTCGAGATAGGAAAGCAGCTTCTGATCACGCGCGGCGCACTCACCACATTCAGCATCTCGAACGACGTTGCCAAGTACTTTGCGATCATTCCGGCGGCCTTCGCGACCACCTATCCGGTTCTCAACAAGCTCAACATCATGCACCTCGCCACTCCCGAGAGCGCCATCATGAGCGCCGTGATCTTCAACGCCATCATCATCATTTTTCTCATTCCTCTCGCGCTGCGCGGCGTGAAATACCAGGCGATCGGCGCAGCCCAGCTCCTGCAGAGCAACCTGCTCAAGTACGGAGTGGGTGGGCTCATCATTCCTTTCATCGGCATCAAGATCATCGACGTGATCTTGGTCGCGCTCCATCTCACCTAAAGGGGAACGACCATGTCCCAACTACGTGCTGCACTCTTCTCCTTTCTCTTTCTCACGCTCCTCACGGGCGTCGCGTACCCACTTGCCGTCACCGGAGCGGCGCGCATCGCGTTTCCGAAGCAAGCAAGCGGAAGCTTGATCGTCCGGGGCGACAAGGTCGTTGGCTCGTCACTCATCGGTCAACCGTTCGACGATCCAAAGTATTTTTGGGGCCGGATTTCTGCCACTGGGCCTGCCGCATACAACGCCGGTGCGTCCTCGGGATCGAATCTCGGACCGACGAGCAAGGCGCTCGTGGACGAGGTGAAGGGCCGGGTCGAAGCTCTGCGCACTGCAGATCCGAGCAACGCGGCGCCCATTCCGGTCGACCTCGTCACCTCGTCCGGGAGCGGGCTCGATCCTGACGTCAGTCCGGCTGCGGCCGAGTACCAGGTGGGACGCGTCGCCAGAGCGCGCCAAGTGAGCGAGGCCGATGTCCGCCGTCTGGTTCTCGAGCATACGAAAGGCCGAGAGCTCGGAGTCCTCGGTGAGCCACGCGTGAACGTTCTGGAATTGAATCTCGCGCTCGACGCACGGTGATTCGATGTCCAGCGACGGCCGGCCCGATCCCGACGATCTCCTCAAGCGCGTCAACGCGGAGCACGCGAGCGCGAAGCGCGGCAAGCTCACGATTTTTTTCGGAGCGGCGCCGGGAGTAGGCAAGACGTACGCGATGCTCGAGGCCGCGCGCGCGGAAAAGATCCTGGAACGCGATGTCGTTGCGGGCGTCGTAGAAACCCACGGTCGGTACGACACGTCCGCTCTTCTCATTGGATTGGAGCTCTTGCCGCGGCGAAAGGTCCTCCATCGAAAAGTGGTTCTCCAGGAATTCGACATCGATGCTGCGCTCGCTCGGAGGCCCGGCGTCCTCTTGGTCGACGAGCTCGCTCATACCAATGCACCGGGCTCGCGCCACATCAAACGTTGGCAAGACGTTGAAGAGATCCTCGACGCCGGCATCGACGTCTTTGCCACCCTCAACGTGCAGCACATCGAGAGCCTGAATGACGTCGTGGCGCAGATCACCGGCGTCGTCGTGCGTGAGACGGTGCCCGACGCAGTTCTCGCCCAAGCCAACGAAGTGCGGCTGATCGATCTGCCGCCCCAGGACCTCCTCGAGCGTCTGCGGGAGGGCAAAGTTTACCTTCGCGAGCAAGCCGCGCGCGCCACGGACAATTTCTTTCGTAAGGGAAACCTCATTGCACTTCGCGAGCTCGCGCTGCGCCAAACGGCGGCGCGTGTCGACGCGGACATGGACTCCTACCGTCGTCTTCACGGCATCGAACGAACGTGGGCCGTGGGCGAGCGCATCCTCGTCTGCGTCAGTCCAAGCCCGGCGTCGGCGCGTCTCGTGCGCGCTACGCGAAGAATGGCGTCGCTCGCGAGCGCGGGTTGGATAGCGGCGTACATGGAGACGCCGGAATCTCTTCGCCTCTCGGCGGTTGCCCGCGAGCGCGTCACCGAACACCTCCGCCTGGCTGAGCGACTCGGTGCGGAGGTGGTGACACTGAGTGGAGAACGCCCCTCCGAAACGATCCTCCAATACGCCCGTTCGCGCAACGTCACCCGAATCGTTCTGGGCAAGCCGACGCATCCGCGCTGGCGCGATCTGTTTCGACCATCATTCCTCGAAGAGATGGTGCGCGCGAGTGGGCAGATAGATATTCACGTCATCTCGGGCGAAGAAACCGCGCCTCCCGAACCCGCTGGACCCGAGCGTAAGACGGGCTCGTCGTCGACCACGACCGGGCCGCACCTCTTCGCAGGGTTTACGGCCGTTGCGCTTGCCACGCTCTTCTCCTGGTTCGTCTTCGGACAGACCCAGCTTCCCGACGTCGTCATGATCTACTTGCTCGGGATCGTGCTCGTGGCGGCGCGCTTTGGATATGTGCCATCGATCCTCGCCGCCGTCCTCAGCGTCATCGCGTACGACTTCTTCTTCATCCCTCCTTATTTCAGCTTTGCGGTGAGCGACCTCCGGCACACCACGACGTTCGCCGTCATGTTCGTCGTCGCCTTCGTCATCAGCGGGCTGACGAAGAGAATTCGCGAGCAGGCAGAATCGGCACGCGGCCGCGAGCTCCGGACGGCGGCGCTCTACGCCATGAGTCGTGAGCTCGCAGATACCCGATCGAGCGATCTCCTTGCGCGGGTGACCGCCAGGCACTTGCACGACGTCTTCGAATGCAAGATCGCGCTTCTCCGACCGGACGAAAGCGGCGCGCTCACCACCGCCGAAGCAGGCGGTGACTTGTCGTTCACGCCTCAGGAAAAAGAGCTTGGCGTAGCCGAATGGGCCTGGCGTCACCGCCGTTCGGCGGGCCTCGGAACCGACACGCTGCCGTCAGCGCTCGCGCTCTACCTCCCCCTCGTTGCCTCAGGCGGCTGCATCGGTGTTCTTGGCGTGCTTCCGGCGGACGCGCACACCTTCGCCGACCCCGACAAGCGCCAGCTATTGGAGACGTTCGCGGGGCAATTGGGCACGGCGCTCGAGCGGACCGAGCTCGCGATGGCGGCGCAGCGAGCCGAGCTCCAGGTCGAGACAGAGCAGCTTCGAAACGCGCTTCTCAGCTCGGTGTCGCACGATCTTCGAACGCCGCTCGCGGTGATCACCGGAGCCGCAAGCGCACTGAGCGATGACGGAATGTCCGCCACTTCGGCGCGAGAGCTCCTCGACACGATCTCATCCGAAGCGGGACGACTCAATCGCCTCGTCCGCAACTTGCTCGACATGACGCGACTCGAGGCGGGCGCGCTGCGAGTAAAGAAGGAATGGCAGCCGCTCGAAGAAATAGTGGGCGCGGTATTGAACCGACTCGACGATCAGCTCCAGGGCAGGCCAGTGTCCGTGAGCCTCGACCCAGCACTCGTGCCCTTGGACGAGGTAACGGTCGACCAGGTGCTGACGAATCTCTTGGAGAACGCGCTCAGGTACACGCCGAGCGGCAGCCCCATCGAGATTACGGCGCGAAGGGTGGAAGGAGGCGTGGAGGTGGAGGTGGCTGATCGTGGCCCGGGAATTCCCGCCGGCGAAGAGGAGCGCATTTTTGAAAAATTCCATCGCGCAGCCGCAGGCAAAGGCGGCGTGGGCTTAGGGCTCACGATTTGTCGCGGCATCGTCGCCGCTCACGGAGGGCGTTTATACGTTGAAAATCGGATCGGTGGCGGAGCCGCGTTCCGCTTCACGTTGCCCATTGTCGGCGAGCCGCCGCGCGTAGAAGGTCCCGACGAGGGTTCCTCTTCATGACCGTTTCCCCGCTTCTTCTGCTGATCGAGGACGAAGAATCCGTTCGACGATTCTTGCGCCTCGCGCTCGCGCCAGAGGGGTTTCGGGTAGTGGAAGCGGCGACGGCCGAAGAGGGGCTGCTCCAGGCCAAGGCCCACAACCCGGACATCATCCTGCTCGATCTGGGGCTTCCGGACATGGACGGCGTCGAGGTCACGTTTCGACTTCGCGAGTGGACCCAGACACCCATCATCATCATCTCCGCGCGTGGCAACGAGCTCGACAAGGTGACGGCGCTGGACGCGGGCGCCGACGACTACCTGACGAAGCCATTCGGGAAGGGCGAGCTCATGGCTCGGATGCGCGCCGCTCTCCGCCGCGCTGCGCGAATACCGGGCGAACAGAGCAACGGCGTAATGACCGTCGGCGAGCTGCGGCTCGACACCGTCAGACGCGAGGTCTCGGTGGACGGCCGCAACGTTCACCTCACGCCGATCGAGTACAAGCTTCTCGCCACGCTGATGAAGAATGCGGGAAAGGTAATCACGCACAAGCAGCTGCTCGCGGACGTGTGGGGCCCCTTGCACGCGCGGGAGACGCAATACCTCCGCGTCTACATGAGTAACTTGAGGCAAAAGCTGGAGCGCGACGCCGCTCGTCCGAAGTACCTGCTCACGGATCCCGGCGTTGGCTATCGACTCAAAGACTGACCACTGCCAGCGATGCGTCAGCGCTCGCGCAGGATTTTCGTAGGATCTGGAACTGGACTCTCCTACATTCACGGCGCTCTATGGCTAGTCGACTCCGGCGCTTGATCTTCGGCGCACCAAAGGACGTTCACGACACCGAGGTCTTTCACAAGCTGTCGCTCGTCGCGATGCTCGCTTGGGTGGGTCTAGGCGCGGACGGGCTCTCCTCGTCGGCCTACGGTCCAGATGAGGCCTTTCGGGCCCTTGTAAAGGGCGGCGCGGCGCACGCCTCGTTGGCAGTTGGTCTGGCGTTCGGAACCGCCCTCACCGTCTTCATCATCAGCTACGCGTACTCGCGGATCATCGAAGCGTTTCCTTCGGGCGGTGGCGGGTACGTCGTAGCCACGAAGCTCCTTGGGCCGCGATTCGGCTTGGTCAGTGGCTCGGCCCTCCTCGTCGACTACGTCCTCACGATCACCATCTCCATCGCGGCCGGAGGCGACGCCCTCTTCAGCCTGATTCCGCGAAGCTGGTTCGACCAAAAAGAAGTGTTCGCTCCCGACGGCACGCTCCAGAGCATTTTCCTCGCCAATGGCTCGACGTTGCAATCCGTCGATCTCGGAACATGGGTCGACCCCGTGCAACGCACCAAGGTGGCGATCGAGCTCGGTGCCATCGTCCTCCTCACCATCCTCAACATTCGCGGGGTGAAGGAATCGGTGACTGCGATCGTCCCCCTCTTTCTCGCCTTCGTTCTCACCCATGCCGTGCTCTTGGTCGTGGCGATTGGCGGAAGCGTCGGCCAGTTCGCGGCAGTGACTCACGAAACGGCCCTAAATTATCGAAGCACGCTCGCTTCCCTCGGCACCTTCGGGGCGCTCGCTCTTTTCGTGCGGGCCTATTCGCTCGGCGGCGGCACGTACACGGGGATCGAGGCCGTCTCGAACGGGATCCAGATCATGCGCGAGCCCAAGGTGCGCACCGCGAAGCGGACGATGGTGCTCATGGCGTCCTCGCTGTCGATCACGGCTGGCGGAATCATTCTGGCTTATTTGCTGATGCACGTGATGCCCGTGGAAGGGCAGACGATGAACGCCGTTCTCCTGGAGAAGGTGGCCGGCGCGTGGCACGTCGGAACCTTGCCCGTCGGAAAGTGGTTCGTGCTCGTCGCGCTCGTGTCCGAGGCTGGCCTCCTCTTCATCGCTGCCCAAGCCGGATTTCTCGACGGTCCGCGGGTCATGGCCAACATGGCCGTCGACTCGTGGCTCCCTCACCGATTCGCCGCGCTCTCCGAACGACTGAGCATGCAGAACGGTGTCCTTCTGATGAGCGCCACCTCCATCGCCGCGCTCTTCTACACGCACGGCAATGTCGCCCAGCTCGTCGTCATGTACTCGATCAACGTGTTCCTGACGTTCTCGCTCAGCAACCTGGCCATGAGCCGACACTGGATCACCGAGCGCAAGCAGGACAAGAACTGGCTCAGACACCTCCCCATCCATCTCGTCGGTCTGGCGCTGTGTCTGACGATCCTGGTCGTCACGTGCATCGAGAAATTCGGTGACGGCGGCTGGCTGACGTTGGTGATCACTGGATTGCTCGTTGCCGTATGCCTCTACATCAAGAGCCACTACGCAAAAGTCGTCGCGGCGATTCGCCGACTCGACATCGAGCTTCCGGATCCACTCACCGATACCGAAGTGGCATTGCCGCGCATGTTGACCAGCGCTGTCCGCGCCCTCGGGAGCGACGTCGATCTCGACCCTGCTCACCCGAAGATCGACCCGGAGAAAGCTGTCGCGCTCCTCTTCGTGGGCGGCTACGGTGGTCTCGGTCGGCACGCGCTCCTCACGCTTCTTCGGATGTTTCCCGAGCACTACAAGGGCGTCGTGTTCTGCTCGATCGCCATCGTCGACTCGGGAAACTTCAAGGGCGCCGCAGAGGTCGAGCAGCTCGAAGCGCGCACCACGGCGCAGCTCGACAAGTACGTTCGCTACGCGGCGACGCTCGGCCTACCTGCCGAAGCCGTGTTCGCGACGGGGATCGAGGTCGCTGTGGAGGCCGAGAAGATCGGCACCCAGCTCATCCAACGCTTTCCGCGGGGCCTCTTCGTTGCGGGACAGCTCATCTTCGAGGAAGACTCTACGATCAACCGAGCTCTCCACAACGAGACCGCCTTCATGATTCAGCGCAGGCTGCAGCAGGCGGGCGTGCCCATGATTGTTCTACCGGTACGCATCAACTTGAAGGCGGGAAGCGTCAGTCTGACCGGCACGAACCGCCTGACCGCCATCGACGGCTGACGTGGCGGTCTTGCGTGGCAGAAGCGTTTTGCCACAGGGTTACGCTGCAAAAGACGGCCTTTTTCTCCCGTAGTTCGCAACGTCCACGATGGCGACCTTCTTGCTTCACATGGGAAGGTGCAGAGCGACGAGTTCGAGGGCCCGGGGCTTCTCCCGCCTGAAGATCCCGAGGCAAGGATTCTCCTCGTGGACGACCATGCGCCGAACCTCCTCGCGCTCGAGGGCGTTCTTGCCACGCTCGGTCATGGGATGGTGCGTGCATCGTCCGGCGAAGAAGCCCTGAAGCACCTCTTTGCCGCCGACTTCGCGCTCATCTTGCTGGATGTGCACATGCCCTGCATGAGTGGCTTCGACACCGCGGCGCTCATCAAGTCGCACCCCAGGCTAGCGAGCATTCCCATCATCTTCATCACGGCCATGAGCCGCGACGCCACTCAGATCTTTCAGGGGTATGATCGCGGAGCGGTCGACTACCTACTCAAGCCGTTCGACCCTCACATTCTGCGCTCGAAGGTCTCGGTATTCATCGACCTCTACCTGAAGACCGAAAAGATCCGAGCGCAGGCGAACCTCCTCCGCGAACAGGAGCTCGCGCTCCTCGAACAGAACAACGCGCAGCGCTACCGCCGCCTCACCGAGTGCTTACCCGTCGCAATGTGGGCCGCGGCGCCGGATGGAACGGTCTATTACTCCAATCGCGCGTGGTGCGATTACTCCGGTCAGAAAGTGGATGAGGTCGCCACATTGACCAACCACGAGCTCGTTCACGAAGATGACATTGACCAAGTCAGGGAGGCATGGGCCGAGTCGAGGCGCGAAGGCAGCGCGTTCGAAATGGAGTACCGGCTCCGCCGAAATCTGGATGGGGCCTACCGCTGGCACCTCGGTCGCGGCGTGGCCGAGCGCGACGACCACGGCCAGATCGAAGGCTGGATCGTGACGGCGATCGACATCGACGACAAGAAAGCTGCCGCCGAGGCTCGCACCCGCCTTCTGGAGCTCGAGAAGAACGCTCGCGAGAAGTCGGACGCTGCGAATCGCACCAAAGACGAATTCTTGGCCACGCTCTCCCACGAGATCCGGACGCCATTGAATGCCATCCTCGGCTGGGCTCAGCTCCTCCGCTCCGGCGACCTCGACGAAACAGCTTCTGCAAAGGCGCTCGAGATCATCGAACGTAACGCTCAGGCGCAAGGCCGGGTGATCGAGGATCTCCTCGACGTGCAGCGCATAGTCACCGGAAAAACGCGCCTCGTGGTGACGATGGTCGACCTGCGCACGCTCATCACTGGCGCCGTCGAGTCGATCCGGCCCGCGGCGGAAGCAAAGGGTATCAGCCTGTCTGTCGAGCTCGCAGATGTTGCGCCGGTCGACGGAGATGCGTTGCGGTTGCAGCAGGTGGTGTCCAACCTTCTGTCGAATGCCGTCAAATTCACGCCAACCGAAGGGCACGTAAAGGTCGCGCTCCTACAAGTCGAGTCAGGGGTCGAGATCCGTGTGCGCGACGACGGAGCAGGAGTGCAAGGCGACTTTCTACCGCACGTCTTCGAGCGATTCCGGCAGGGCGACAGCACGACCACGCGAACGCAGGGGGGCCTCGGTCTCGGCCTGGCGATCGTGCACCACCTCGTCACTCTTCACGGAGGGACGGTTCGCGCCGAGAGCGATGGAGTGGGCAAAGGAACGGTTTTCACGGTTCGGTTGCCCGTCCGTCGGAGCTCGGAGCGACTGCGCGCGACCGGCGCTGCCGCCCTCGTGATTCCGCCTTCACTCGTCGGGGTCGAGGTGCTGGTGGTCGACGACGAGCTCGATGCGCGCGAGCTACTCAGAACCGTGCTCGCCAGGTCCCGTGCAACCGTGACCGTCGCGGCGTCGGCGCGCGAAGCACTCGAGTGTCTCGCGCTGCGGATGCCGAACGTGCTTGTGAGCGACATCGGGATGCCGGGAGAAGATGGCTACTCTCTCGTCAAGAAGATGAGCGCCCATGCTGCATTACAAGGCAAAATACGGCCGATCGCCGTGGCCGTGACCGCATTCGCATCGAGTGAGGATCGCGAACGCGCACTTCGCGCCGGCTTCCAGTCTCATCTCGCGAAACCGGTCGACCCCGCAGAATTAGTCCTCACGATCGCGAGTCTCGTCAGCCCAGTGGATGCGGGTGTCACCGGTGAACGTCGAGGATAGGTGATGAAGATCAGGCTTCGGTGATCTCCATCGGCGGGAGCGTGCCGGTCAGCGCCATCTGTTGGCCGCCGGCAAATATCTGCTCATCGCCGCCGTCACATCGAGCCTCGTGTACGTGTGCGCGCCCTTCGACGCGCTGAGCTTGGCCGCGAGACTCGGCCACGGAGGATGGCATGAAGCGAACAAGCGACCACGAGAAGTTCCTCGGGCGATACAACGAGATGCGAGACTTCGGGAACACCGAAGAGCCGTCCGGGAAGCTGCATCCCACGACGGGTGGCAACTCGTACGTGATCCAGAAGCACGCGGCCACAGCGCTCCACTTCGACTTTCGCCTCGAGCTCGACGGCGTGCTCCTGTCGTGGGCGGTGCCGAAAGGACCAAGCCTGTCGACGAAGGAGCGGCGGCTTGCCGTGCAGACCGAAGACCATCCCGTCGACTACCGAGACTTCGAAGGCACCATTCCGAAGGGCGAGTACGGCGGCGGAGCGGTGATTGTTTGGGATCGCGGGACATGGGAGCCAATCGGCGATCCACACGAAGGATTAAAAAAAGGCAAACTAGAGTTCGTCGTCCATGGCGAGAAGCTGCACGGGAAGTTTCGCTTCATTCGCCTCGCAGCGAAGGACAATGATCGCGGCAAGAAAAATTGGCTGCTCATGAAGAGCACCGACGATCACGTGCGCCACGGGGAGGAGGGGGAGATCGTGAAACGTCAGCCGGCGAGCGTGCTCACGGGGCGAACGATCGAAGATCTCAAGAAGGGTGTTCTTGCCGTGACGAAGACGCCCCTACGCAAGGCGAAGGGCACGCCCGCGAACAGAAAAGCGATCGCTGCAAAGCTTCCACGGCCGGGCGCGACCAAAGTTCAGCTCGCAACGCTCGTCGACGCCGTCCCCACGGGCGGCGCGTGGGTCTACGAAGTGAAGTACGACGGTTACAGGGCCGTCGCAACGTTGGACGACGGCCGCGTCACGCTCACTACCCGCGGCGGGAAAGACTGGACCGACTACTTTCCCACCGTCGCCGGGGCGCTCGCCCACGTCCGCGTCAAGAACGCCGTGATGGACGGTGAGATCGCCTATGTGCTCGACGACGGTCGCACCGACTTTCAGAAATTGCAGAATGCATTGAAAGGCGGGGCGGAGGTTGGGCGCCTCGTGTACTTCCTCTTCGACCTTCTGCATTACGACGGCGTCGACCTGACCGGTGAACCGCTCGAGGCGCGAAAGGACAAGCTGCGCACCATCCTCGCCGGAGTGAAATCGCCGCTGATGCTCGGTGCCCACCTACGGGGCGATGGCCAGGCGCTCTTCGACAAGGCGTGCGAGCTCGGACTCGAGGGCATCATCGCGAAGCGCGCGGATCGCCCCTACCGCGGCGGTCGAGGACCGGACTGGGTGAAGGTGAAGTGCCAGAGGCGGCAAGAGCTCGTGATCGTCGGGTCCACGTTGCCGAAGGGCCGACGCGCCGGCGTAGGAGCGCTACTACTCGCGGTGCGTGAGGGCATGAGCTTCCGCTACGTCGGAAAGGTCGGCACGGGATTCTCGCAGGCCTCGCTCCTCGATCTCGCCAAGCGTCTCGAGCCGCTGCGCGTCCGCGAGCCCACCGCCGAGGGCGCGCCTCGCATGCGCGATGCCCAATGGGCAAAGCCCGAGCTCGTGTGCGAGGTGCAATTCACCGAGTGGACGGAGGGCGGCGCGCTCCGACACCCCTCGTTCCAGGGCATGCGCGATGACAAAAAAGCGAGCGCGGTGATCCGCGAGAAAGAGACGCCGGTCGAGGCCGTAAACGAAGCGCCTCCGCTTCTCTCTACGTTGGGCGCAACCAAGCTCACGCATCCGGAGCGCATCGTCGACGTCGAGACGGGCATCACGAAGAGCGACATGGCGCGCTACGTCCAAGCAATCGCGCCGCACTTCCTCGCATTCGCCGCGAAGCGCCCGCTGATGCTCGTGCGATGCAAGACCGCGTGGCCAGCGTCGTCCGAGTCGTTTGGATCGCAGGGAAGAAAGCCCGTCAAAGACAGCCCCTGCTTCGTACAAAAGCACGCGGGCCTGGGCCTCACCAACATCGGCAAGAAAGACGTGGGGACCGAAGAAGTCATCTACGTCACGAAGCGCGAGGAGCTCTACGGGCTGGTGCAGCTCAACGCGTTCGAGCTGCATGGCTGGGGGTCACGCGTGCCAAAAATCGAGAACCCGGATTGGATCGTGCTCGACCTCGATCCCGATCCAGAGCTGCCGTTCACCCGCGTCGTCGCAGCAGCCCTCGAGCTGCGCGAGGAGCTGGCGAAGATGAAGCTGGTGAGCTTCGTGAAGACCACTGGCGGCAAGGGGCTGCACGTGGTGGTGCCGTTGACCCCAAAGGAACAGTGGCCGGTGGTCAGCGCGTTCGCGGCCGCACTCGCGCAAGCCATGGCGCAGCGCTCGCCAGACAAGTACGTCGCAACGATGACGAAGGCAGCGCGCAAGGGAAAGATCTTCGTTGATCACTTCCGCAACGGCCGTGGTGCCACCGCGATTCTTCCGTACTCGCCGCGCGCGCGTACGGGCGCACCGGTCGCCATGCCGGTCGCGTGGGATGATCTGAGGAGCGTCGATCCCCGCGCGTTCGACGTCCGCAATGTGCCCGCCATGCTGGCAAGGCGCTCGATCGACCCGTGGGCAGACCTGACGGCCACGAAGCAACTTCTGCCGCGCGCCATCGCGGATGCTCTTCGAGAAAGAGCCGCCGGCTGACGAAATTCAGCGCGGAGGCGGTCGATCGCGGTACGGCGTTTTTGCAACGGCCCTCAGGTCTATCGACGTCTACCTAGAACGCCGCGTCTCTTGCGTCCATGCATGCGGCGCGATCGGTGCGACCGGCCAGCCAGGAGGTGATGCAGAGGTCCTCCATGTCGCCTTCCTTGATGAGCGTCCCGCCTTTGTGGTGCTCTGTCCCGCGTGCCTTTCGAATTAACGTGAGCCGCTCCGGATGCGCGCCGTGCTCGGTGACGACGGTGCTCATGAGCTCGGGCTCGAGACCGACGATGGACTGAAAATCTTGGTCATACTCAGTGTCCGTCGTGTTCGGCCGAGAGCTTGGACGACCGTCGATGCGGAGACCCTCGTGACCGTAGAGCCTCAGATTGCGGAAGCGCGTCCCGTGGCAGTCGAGCGTGCCGCAGCGATGAACGAGGAGATCGGCAACTGGCGGGAACGAAGCGCGGTCGGGAGTGACCGCTACGCTCCGCTGGTCGGACTCGGGTGTCGAGCACGCGAAGAGAGCTGTGAGGAGCGCGGTCAGCAGTAGGAAAGCAGGCCGCGTGATCATGGCGTAACTCCTCCATCCGGTATGTAGACGTGGCCGGCGGACGTGGTTCCCGCGGGATCGGTGTGGCAAGTCGCGCACGAGCCTGCGCGCCCGATCGGCGAATCCATCTTCGCCTCCGTTCCCTGATAGGTGACGGTCACCAACATCGGATACACGGGCTGGTATTCGCCCGCCGACAGGTAGAAGTTGCCGGCGCTATTCGTGACCTTCGTGAAGGCCGGGCTCCCGTCAGAGCTGCGCAGCGTGACGGCGGCGCCGGCGGCGGGCGTCAGCGAATCTGCGTTCTCGAAGATCGTCCCGGCAACTGTGAACCGCGGCGGGTTTCCGAACGTTCCATCGTGGCACTCGAGGCACGGCTGACCGGACCGATGGAGCGGCCCCGGATTGACGCCGTTGACCTCAGGACCGAGCGCGTCGACAGCGTTGCCGTGGACTGGGTCACACGCGTTCACGACCCCCGCGAGCCCGACCACAAGAGCGAGCGCTAGCCTCATAGCTGTACCTCCAGCGAAATGACTCCGAGCGCCGAGGCCCGCTGCGTCAAGTAAAGATCGTCGAGATATTGCGTCGTGGTGAGACCGAGATCGAAACCGAGGACGCTCGATCGCGGATTCGCCATCGAGCCGAGACCGATCCGAAGACTCCCACCGCCGGTGAGCCCGACGAGGGGCCCGAGTTCCCGATCGCCGGTGCGCAGAGCAGGAAAATCGAAACCCGGCTTCATGACGTAGGTGCGCTGCCAGAAGTCGACTGCCGTTTGCACGTGGAGGCGCACGTGTGGGCCGGCCTCCACGCGGCGTCCGAAGTCGAAGATCCAGCGGGTGTCCGTCGTCGATGCCTTGAGGCCCCACGTGTCGACGTACGCGCGCTGGTCGACGCGTAACGTCGACAGACCGAAGCGATGCGCAACACGCCCGGCGAGCGCGTAGCGATCGCGGGTCAGCGGGAGCTGCTCGAGAGGCCGCGCTGAGAGTCGCTGCTGAGTGACGACGTCGATGGATGCGCCGCGCGGAAGGTTCGTGCCGGGCGCGAACATCGGGACGTAGCGATAGGGCTTCGACGGGTCGCCATGCTCGATGCCGACGTCGCCGACGACGGATAGGATCGTCGCGCGATCGAGGACGAGCGTGACGCCGCCCTTGATCCCGTCGCGATCGAGCGTCCGCGAAAAGATCGAAAACGGCGTGACGGTGCGGCCTGCGACGTCGTGGCCATGGCTGTATCCAAGAAGGAGCGTCAGGTTCTTCGAAAGGAGATCCTGAGTGACGGACCCGCCGGCCGTGAGCGACAGGTAGTCCGGCTCGCTCGAGATGTTGGCGGTCGCAGCCACTCCGAGATTACCTGGTTTGTAGGCCCCGTCGACGGCTCCGACGTGGCGTACTTCCTCCCAGCGGCGGGACGCAGTGGACACGATGTCGACCGACGCCGCGGAGACGACGTCGACGAGGTAGCGGCCACCGACACTCCAGCCCGCAGTCGGGTTGGAGACGTTTCCAGCGACGGTCGGCGAGACGACGAAGACGTGATCGGTATCCGCGTAGGTCGCGACTTCGCTCGATGCGCGAACATCGACGTTGCGGACCTGCGGTGGAGCTTCGTCCTCTGCGTGCGCGACACCGACGGACGCGAGGATGCCCAGCACTGCGACGAGCAGCCGGCGCGCCGTCAATTGCATCCGCAGCCGCCTCCGGCCTCGAATCCGCCGCCGACGGCGCCCTCTTGGACCGAGCGCATGTGCTCTTCGCCGGGGCCTGCGAGATCCGCGGTTGTCATCGTGGGGTGTGCGAGCTTCGATCGATCGTACGCCGCGACGCTGCTGCACCCGAACAGACCGTTCGATGCTGCGAGCGCGAACAAGAAAGAGATGAGGGTGCGCACGATACGACTAGACCATAGGGCTAGTGCTCCCGCGGGTAGGTAATCAGGCAAAAATCGTTTTTGCTGATGATCTGCCTCGTACTTTCTTGTGAGCCACGGTCGCGCTACAGAGACGAATGCTCACGGTGGTGGTGCTCGTCGCTCAGCCGGCCAACGGAGACGGCCGGTCAGTCGACGACGCGCTCAGGAAGGCCGCTCGCGACACGCTTGGTCCAGAGACGACGGTCGATGTGCGCGACGTGGATGAGCTCCCGGATGACGCCGCCGCCGAGAACCTCGGGCGCGCTGCCGGCGCGGGTGCGGTCGTCGAGATTGCCTGGCGGGATCCAGCAATGCGCACGGCGACGATCCGCCTTCGCTTGGGATCGGCACCGTGGCTCGATCGCGAGATTGGGTTTGCACCGTCCGATGCCGACGCCGAGGAGGGCCGAACGCTTGGCTTTGCGATCGCCTCGATGATCCCGGAGGGGACCGCACATCCCGCGAGCCCGCCCCCGCCGAGCTCATTGCCGCCGGTCGCGCTGGTATCTCCGGTCGCGCACGAACGACCAACCCCGCGCGAACCAGGCTATGTGGGCGCGCTCGAGATCAATGGGGTCGCCGCGCACGCGCTCGGCGGTTACGGGGGTGGCGCAGGCGGGGCGGCGGCGGTCCACCTATACCTCTCACCACATTTCGCATTCCGCGCGGGGGGCGGTGCGCGCGTGGGCGAAGTGAGACGTGCGCAGGCGACGCTCCACACCTTCGTGATGAGCACGGGGATCGCGTGGCGAAGCGGCAACGCAACCCGCGCCACGCCCTTCTCGATGGGCGTCCGCACGGACTTCCTGGTGGCCCACGAGTCGGTAAATCACCTCTCACCCGATGACCCCCAAACGGTGAGCGAAGGCACCTGGGTTCCTGGAGCGGACCTGATGCTCGAAGGGAGCTGGCTCTTCGCGGAAGGTGCGGCGGGCGTGCTTTCCGTTGGTGGGGAGGGCTTTTTCGGCAGATCCGATATCTTCGTGCGTGACCGGCTGGTGACGTCGCTCGTACCCCTACACCTCCTCGCCGAAATAGGGCTGAGGACCCGCTTCTAAAATGCCTGATTTGACCTCGCAGAAGGCACTCCCCCTGAGAGACTCTTGACGCTGTGGCAAATGCACCTGAAAAAGGGCGAACGAAGCTGCGCCTCGCCGTATCCAACGGCGCACCTATTCGGAAGTCGACGGCGCACGTTCCGTCCCTCGACGACACCCAGCTCCTCGACGCCCTGCGCGCGGGAGATGCAACGGCAGCGGCGGCGCTCCACGATCGCGTGCAGCCCGTGGTAGATCGCACCGTCGCGCGTTTGCTCGGTCGCAGGGACGTCGATCACGAAGATCTGAGCCAGGTGGCTCTCATCGAGATCGTGTACGGCATCGATCTCTTTCGCGGGGAGTGCTCGCTCGACTCTTGGTGCTCGGCGATCTCCGCGCACGTGGTCTACAAGCACATCCGTCGCCGTCAGGTCGAGCGTCGCATTTTCGAGATGGGTGACGGGCTGGACGAGGCACCCTCGTCGCGGTCCGATGGGCGTGACCTCGCGATACGAAGCATCATGAGACGCGTACACGCGCACCTCGGGACCATCGATGGAAACAAAGCGTGGACGTACTTGCTGCACGACGTTTTCGGTTACGATCTTCGGGAAGTCGCAAAAATCACGGGGGTGACCATGGCAGCTGCACAAACGCGTCTCACGCGCGGCCGTCGAGAGCTGCACGAACGGATTTCCGCTGATCCGGAGCTCGCACCGATGCTCGAAGCCCAGGAGGAACCGTCGTGAGCGTTCCGCGCTACACGCAGCTCGCCACCACGGCGCTGGCGAAGGCCCATCCGCCGCTTGCCGCGTCACCCCCTTTGCGAGAGGGCCGCGCCCGCTCCATCGCGGTGATCGAAGAAGCGATCAAGACGAAAGGGCAGCGCCGGACACGCGCGCGTCGGATGGCCGGTCTAGCTGCAGCGGCGAGCATCGCGGCGGCGGCACTAGTGATGCTCTCTCTTCCGAGGGCTGCGAGCGGGCCCGTTTCCGTCGCGCCGCTTCCATCCGTGATTGCGCCACAGGCGCTTGCAGCTCCACAAGGCAACGTCGTCGTCAGCGATGTCGTCGCTCACGCCGCGGGCGAACGAGCGAGCATCGAGAACGCGGGAGACCGTGCGTCGGCCAACGGACAGGCCATGGAGCGCGGATCGCGCCTGGTCACCGGCGCTGGCGGGCATGCCACGCTCACATTTTCGACCGGCACGCGGCTCACGCTCGACGATACCGGCGACCTCACGTTGATCGAAGGAGGTCTCACGCAGATCGTCGCGTTCGGCGGCGGTAGGCTGCGCGCGCAGGTGGCAAAGCTCGGTGCTTCTCAGCGCTTCTTGGTGCGCACGATGGACGCAGAAATCGAAGTGCGGGGAACGGTGTTTCGCGTGCGCTCTGCACCGAGCGACCCTGCGTGCGGTGCGGGCTCTCCCACGCGCGTCGCCGTCGAGGAGGGGACAGTCGTCGTGCGACAGGCAGGAAAAGAAGCGACGTTACACGCGGGAGATACGTGGCCGCGAGACTGCGCGACGCCGACGCCGAGAGATCTTCCGACCCCCGCGGCGTCCGCGAGCTCGCCGGCGAGCGTGGAGGCAGCAGCAGCCTCGACGCTGGCGGAACAAAACGATTCCTTCGCCGCGGCGGTGGCCGCAAAGAACGCCGGAGATGAGCCGACGGCGATCGCGCTCTTCGCTACGTTCCTCGCGAAATATCCTGGAGCCCCACTCGCCGAGAGCGCGACGGTGCAGCGCATGCACCTGCTCGCCCCGCTGGATCGAACGAGAGCACGCGAAGCCGCGCAGGCCTATCTTGGCGCCTATCCGAAGGGCTTTGCGCGTGCGGAGGCCCACTCAATTCTCGAGTCCCAGCCATGAACCGCGGACACGGCGTCGCTGTCGCCGCGATCGTCATATCTTTCGCCTCGTGCAACAACCAGTTTCGCTTCGATCCCAACAGGGCACCACCCGATGCCGCGCCCCCACCGTGCGCCGCCGATGGAGACTGCCGCCTCGCGACGCTTCACTGCGACCCCACCAGCGGCGCGTGCGTCGAGTGCGTAGCCGACTCCCAGTGCACCGCCTCCGGCCTCAAGCGCTGTGACACCGCTGTGCACGCGTGCGCCGGATGCACGATGAACGCAGAGTGCGGGCCCGATCAGCTCTGCGAGGTCACGACCGGCGTCTGTCTTTTCAAGTGCGCGGAGCACGACACGTGCCCTATCGACGCGCCGTCGTGCAACGAAGTCCGTGGGGTCTGCGTCCGATGCAGACAGGATCACGATTGCGCCGACGACGAGCCCTTCTGCGAAAAAATATCGGGCCGCTGCTTGGAGTGCTTCAGCGACAGCAACTGTCCGGTGGCGAGGCCTCGATGCGATCGGCCACTCGGCGGCTGCGTCGTCTGCGTGACTTCCAGCGACTGCACGGCGCCCGCAATGTGCGATCCGGTGACGCACGTCTGCTTGTGAGACGCGCTCGCCTACCGAGTCGTTGCGTCGTCGTTCGCCTTCTTGCACAGCTCGACGTTGATCATGCCGCTGCCCGCGCCGCTCTCTGTCGTGCCGAACCAGCTGGCAACACAACGGTCCGCGGCGTCGCCCAGACTGAAGACTGCGCCGCCTTTGTGATCCTCGGTGCCGCGCGATTTTCGCACGATGGTCAGCAGCGAGGCCTCGGCCTGCCTCTCGACCACCGCGGTGATCAGGGCGGGTTCGAGCCCGACCACCGAGCGAAACGTGGCGTTGTACTCCGCAGGGGTCGTGCGGGCCGCTCCTGGAATGTCCTTCGGGTCGAGGCGAAGGCCGTCTTTGCCGTACATGCGCAAATTCCGGGGTAGCGCACCGTGGCAATCGAGCGAGCCGCAGCGGCGAACGAGCAAGTCAGCGACCACCGGAAATTGATTGGGATCGGGAGTCCGTACGCCGATGCGAGCATCGTTCGGTGCGCTCGTGCAGGACAGGCAAAGCGCAGCGAGAGCGGCGAAGACCAGGCGAGGTAAGCGCGATCTCATGGCGAGGCCTGTCCAGGGAAAGAGTCGGGGTCGTTGACCAAATAGACGTGACCAGGGGAGCTCGGAGTCACGGGATCCGCGTGGCACGACGCGCATGATCCGTCGTGCCCGATGTGCGTGGACATGGGCGGATTTGCGCCGTCCGGAAACGACAGCTGCACCCGCGCCGGAAACACGGGCGTGAGAGCGGCGGGCTCAAGGTAGAAGTTTCCCGCCTTGTTGCTCTTGGCGCTGGCCTTGTGATTCATGGCATCCGTCACTTCGACCGAGGCTCCTTCGAGCGCATCCTTGGTCGTCTGTGCTTTGTACAGGGTGCCCGCGAAGCTGAACTCCTTCGACGCAGGGCCGAGACCGCCGTGGCAAACCAGGCAAGGCTGGCCGGCGCGATGCAGCGGTCCGGGGGCGCTGTTGTCGGCGCCGAGTGCGTCGACGGCGTCTGAGTGGACGGGATCTCCGCATGACGCGATTCCCATGAAAAGAAGGGTGATCGTGGGGATGAGGGTGGTCTTCATAGCTCCACCGCCAACGTAAGAGCGCCGAGCACCGCCGTCCGACTCGTGATGTAAAGATCGTCGAGGTACGAGGTGTACATCCCGTCGACGCTGAGGCCGATCGAGAAGCTGCGCGGTGCCCCTGCGGCACCAAGATAGAAGAGCGCGGCTCCACCGCCGGTGACCGTCCAGAGCGGGCCGAGCTCGCGATCGCCGGTGCGGAATTCGGGCAGGCTCCATCCGGTCGGAGAGGAGACGTACGCCCGCTGCCAGAAGCTCGTGCCCGATTGAATGTGGTAGCGCGCGTGCGGGCCGAGCGACACGCGCTTGGAGGCATCGTAGATCCAGCGCACGTCGGTGGTCGAAGCGCGGAGAACCCATGTGTCCTGGTAGACGCGCTCTTCGAGGCGGAGAGTCGAGTCGTCGAAGCGGTGGGCGAGACGCTCGGTGATGGCGAAACGGCGGCGGGCGAGCGGGAGCTGCTCGAGGGAGCGTTCCGGCAAGCGATGCGCGTTCACGTAGTTGACGTCGGCACCTGCATTCGCCTTGAGAGCTGCATCCGGCGAGAAGAGCGGGACGTAGCGATACGGCTTCGACTGATCGCCGTTCTCGAACATCACGTCCGCGGACAACCCGAGCACGGTCGCGCGGTTGATGACGATGTTCAACGCTGCCTTCACGTAGTGCTTGTCGAGGATCCGCGAGAAGACGTTGAATGGCGTATCGGAGCGCCCAATCGTGTCGTGCCCGTAGTTGTAACCGAGTACAAAGGAAAAATTCTTTTCGGCGAAGTCGTAGGTGAGGTCACCGCCCGCGGTGATCGCCAAGTAGTCCGGTTCGCGGGAGATCGATCCGCTGACCGCCATCCCGAAATCATGGGGCTTGTAGCCAATCTCGACGCCGCCCGCCTGACGCACTTCGCGGTAGCGACGCGACGCGGTGGAGACGATGTCCACCGACGCGGCGGACACCACGTCGACGAGATAGTGTGCGCCGAGGGTGGTTCCTCCGATCGGATCGTGGATTCCGAGCGAGAGCGCAGGGGTGAAGACGGTGACGTGGTCACTGTCCGTATACGTCGCCGTTTCGAGCGATGCGGCGCGGATGTATTCGCCCTCGACGGGCGCAGGGACGCGCTCCGACTTTTCTCTTTCGGGAATGGCCTTCTCGGCGGGGTTACTTGCACCGACGGTCCGCTTGGGGCTTACGTCGGCTCGTGACGTGCCGGCTGGAGCAAGAGCGATGACGACTGCGACGATGCAAGTCCGGGCGATGGCGCGGACACGAATTGCCATCCGCACTCCTCAGTTGTTCAGCGCGCCGGCAGCAACCCAGGCCTTGAAGTCTTTGGTGGCGGCCGCCGCCGACGTCGTACCGCTCGGAGGCATGTTGCCACCTCCGAACCACGACAGGCACGACTGAGAAATGTCGATGATCGGCGACGTCGAGCCGGTGATGTACCCCTGGTTTTTCAGGAAAGTATAGGCCGCTCCGGGCGTAGCGAAGGTGGAGCCATGGGTATGGCATCCCGTGCTGCAGTGACCGATGGTTCCATTCGCGAAGTAGGTGCTGACGAGATACGACCACGTCGGCGCAGCGGCAGTCGTCGGGGGAGTGCCGGGGGGAGTACCTGGCGGAGTGCCTGGCGGAGTGCCCGGGGGAGTGCCGGGTGTGCCTGGCGCCTCGGGGGTGCCGCCATCGGTCGTGTCGCCGGTGCTCGACGGCGTGCCGTCCTTCGTTCCCTGCGTGGGATCCGTTCCCTGCGACAGCGAACCATGCGGACCACCCAGCGGGTGATCGGCTTCGGAGCCGCACGCAATGAGGGGAGCGAAGATCAGAGCCACGGAAAGGAAGATGCGGTTCATGCGGGTAGTTGTACCCTCGGTGCGTCGAGATCAGTCAGGCTCGTGACGATTCGCGTGAGAGGGAATTTTGCCGCTCAGAACGGACAAGCGCTGGACTTGACCAGGCGCGGAGCGTGAGGCAAACGTCAGCGTTGATGAAGCACGTTACCGCCCTAGCCGCAGTCTTCTTGTTGAGCCTCGCGGGGTGCGCGCACGTCGTGCCCTACGACCGCGGAAAGCTCGCGGAGCCGTCGATGTCGCCGTCCGACGTCGCCGGCGCAGCCGAGTCTCACGTGCACGCGGTGCACGAGGGCGCCGCCGGCGGCTCTCATGGCGAGAGCGGCTGCGGCTGCAACTGACCGAGCGCGTGCCCAATCCGTGATTCCGCAGAGGACCGTGAAGGCACATGCGATCCATTCCGGCTCCGCAGTCGCGCGGCTCGATGTGCGAGGTTGACGACCTTGGCTGCCGTGGTTCCGAGCACGCGATCGAGCCCGTAGTCGCCGTGGCTCCAGGCCGGGCGCGGCGCGGACGAGAGCGTGCAGCTCACGTAGGGCCTGGCGCAGGATGATGCGCGTCGTCCTCCTCGGTCTCGGTCACGCGCTTGGCGAAGAACAAGAACATGACCGGCACGAGGAAGAGGGACAAGACCGTGGACGACGTGAGCCCGCCGACCACAGCGAGGGCGAGCGGCTGGTTGGCCTCCGTCCCTTTTTCGAGGGCCATCGCGGTGGGGATGAGGCCAATCACCGTGGCTAGACTCGTCATTGCGATTGGGACGAACCGTGATCGCGCGGCCTGGACGATCGAATCGACCTTCTCGACGCCCTCGTTGAACCGGCGAGTCGCGTCGTCGACCAAGAGGATCCCGTTGGAGACGGCGATGCCGACGACCATCAAGATCCCCATGAGCGCGGTGATCGAGAAGCCTTGCCCAGCGGACATGAGGGCCATCACGATACCCACGAGCGACACCGGGATGGTGAAAAGCATGACGAACGGGAGTCGAACGGACTTGAACTGCGCGGCCATGATCATGAAGACCACCATCACGGCGAGCCCGATCGCGAGACCCAAGCCCGAGAAGGTGTTTCTCATCAGCTCGACCTGACCGACGTAGTTGAACTTCACGCCGCGGGTGCGCGCATCATCCGCCAATTTTCGCTCGAGCTCCGCTGCTGCGGTACCGATGTCGCGCCCCTCGGTTTGCATGAGGATGTGAGCGGCGCGCGCGAGCTGGTTTCGCTCGATGGCGATGGGACCTACGGAGCGGCGCACTTTTCCGTAGGCGCCGAGCGGAACGGATTTTCCGTCTTCGCTCATGCGAACGGGAATCTGCGCGAGTGCGTTGGGGTCGGTCACGGCCTTACCGTCGTAGTACGTGACGACGTAATAAGACTGGCCGTTGCCCGGATCGATCCACACGCTCGGCGTATTGATGTTTCCAAGCGTCGCTTCGAGGGTGGCTTGCGCGGCTGCCCTCGAGGTGACTCCCACGAGACCAGCCTGCTCACGAACGGTCTCCACGCGCACTTCGGGATAGTCGGTTTCGAGCGACACGCGAATGTCGCGCACGCCGGCGACGCTCCGGGCCACTTCTGCGACTGCGCGGGCTTGCTCGTTCAGTTCGGCAAGGTTGTCGCCGCGCACTTCGACGACGAGCGGAGCGATGTAGCCGTTGGCGAACACGCTCGCCACAAGCCCCCCCGGCCACTGGAGGAACTCCACGCCTGGAAATCTTCGGTTGAGAATTTCCCGCATTTTGTCGGCGATTTCGCGCTGCGAGAGGATCCGCTTCTCGGCGTCCACGAGTGCCAGACGAATGAACCCCATGTGAGGCCCGTTGTTTGGGCTCGTCATCGCGCTCCGGGCGTTGTTCGGCGATCCGGTGTTCGTAAGGACCAGCTCGACGTTGCCCTTCGGCAGTTCTTCGGTGAGCACCTTGCCCATCTCCGCGAGCATCCGTGACGACTCATGGAGCGAAGTCCCGGGAGCGACCCTGACGTAGACGCGCTCCATCGATTCATCGATCTCTGGGAAGAACGTGCTCGGGAGGCGGCCGGCGGCCCATCCCGCGCCGAGGGTGAGAACGACGCACGCCCCGACGATCGTGAAGCGGTAGGGAAGTGCGATGCGCAGGACTTCCGAGTACCGCTCGGCGATCCGGTCGATGAACGACTCGATGAGCTTGCCGATCCTCCCGTGCTCCGTGTGCTGCAGAAAATAGCGACAGGCGACAGGGGTCACGCACACACTCACGAAATAAGATGCAGTCATGGCGACAGCGACCGTGAGCGCGAGAGGCGCAAACAGCTTCTTTGCAAGGCCCGCGAGCAAGAGGACCGGGAGGAGCACGGCCATGGTGGTGAGCGTCGAAGCCAGCACCGGAAGCGCAACCGCGTTCGTTCCCTTGAGCGCTGCTTGGTAAGGGTTGAGGCCAAGACGCTGGTGGCGGTGAATCGACTCGAGCACTACGACCGCGTCGTCGACGAGGCGCCCCATCGCCAGAGTGAGCCCTCCGAGCGTGAATGCGTTGAGGGTCTGCCCGGTCGAGTAAAGGACGATGAGGGTGACCGCGAACGAGAGGGGGATCGCGACCGAGACGATAATCGTCCCTCGGAAGCTCTGCAAGAAAAGCAGAATCACGAGCGCGATGAGGACGAGCGCCTGGACGACTTCCTTCTTCAGCCCGTCGTACGTCGTGCGCACGAACGTCGACTGATCGAAGACCGCCTTGACCTCGACGCCGGGGGGAAGATCCTTCAAGCCGGCGACTGCCTTCTTCACGGAGTCGACGATCTCGATCGTGTTTCCACCCGGCACGCGGAGCACGTTGAGGTAAACGGCGCTCAAGCCATTCACGGACACAGCCTGGGTCTCGGGGCTCCCGCCATCGTCGACACGGGCGACGTCGCGAATAAGAACGGGCTTGCCGTTGCGCAGCTTGACGATCGCGTCTCCGATCGTCGCGACTTTTTCGGGCACTGCGTTGGTGTAGACGTTCGCGTCGAACTTCGGCGAGATGAAGGCACCCGACGGAAGCAGCGCGTTCGATTGGCCTACGGCGGCGGCAACATCGCTCGAGGTCACCCCGCGAGCCTGCGCGGCGATCGGATCTACGACGATGTTGATCTGCCGTTGACGACCGCCATTCAGCGACGCGCTCGCCACGCCCGGAATGCCCTCGAGGATCGGCTCGATGTAGTTGAGCCCGTAGTCGTAGAGCTGAGGGCCGGAGAGGCTTCCGCCGGAGATGGCGACCTGTACGACGGGTGCGTTGGACGGGTCATACTGAAGAACGAAAGGAGGCAATACACCGAGTGATTTCGGAACGGCCGACATGGCGAATGCCGTCTGCTGCTGGACGAGCGTCTGTGCCGAGTTGAGATCCGTCCCCCATTTGAGCCACACGTACACGATGCTGAGGTTGTTGCGAGAGACGCTCTCCACGTGATCGACGCCAGGCGTAGCGCTCACGTATTTTTCGATGCGCCAGGTGAGCGTCTTCTCTACGTCCTTCGGACCGAGGCCAGGTGCGAGCGTCCCCACGACGAGCACCGGTGGCGTCAGCTCGGGGAAGGTGTCGACGCTCATGCGCGGGGTCACCACCATCGAGAAGACGACGAGCGCGATGGACAGCATCAAGATCGCGATGGGATTTCGGAGCGAGAGACCGGTCACGGCTTCACCTTGGCCGCGGCTTCGGCGGCAGGAGATGGCGGGGCTGTCGATGCGAGGACTGCGTCGCCATCATTGAGAAGCGCCCGACCTTCGGTCACCACCTTCGAGCCAGGCACGAGCGTCGTATCCAGATAGAGACGGCCACCGAGTTCTCCTTTGACCGCAAAGACGCGCGCGTGAGCGACGTTCCCTTCCACCACGAAAATGCTGGCCTTCGAACCTCGGATGGAAGCCGCGGCAAGAGGAAGCTCACTTGCGGGCATCGGCTCACCCACTTCGATGCGTAGCTCGCCGGTGGTGCCAACGGGAATGGACTGGTCAGCGTTGGGCATGTCGAGCTCGAAGTGGACTGTCCGCGTACCGGGGTCGGCGCTGGGGGCGCGGCGGGAAATCGTCCCGGTCAGATTGGTGTTCGTGGCGGCCACGCGGATCGTCACTTTCGTGCTCGGGGCGACGATGCTGAAGTCGATCTCGGGCGCGTCCGCGGTGATCCGTACGAGCTTCCGGTCGACCACGGAGACAAGCGAAATTCCGGGGCGGACGAAAGCGCCCGGGTCGATCGTGCGCGTCGCAACTTCTCCATCGAATGGCGAGCGAAGGACGCAGTCGCTGACCTCGAGCGACGACCCGATCAGCTTGGCTTTCTCTGCGAGCACCTGGGCTTGCTCTGCCGCGCTCTGCGCGGATTTCTGCTCCGCCTCGTTCGGCGAAACGAACCCGCCGTCGAGCAAGCCTTGGATGCGCGTGGACTCGTGAGCGATGGCCTGCTGACGTGCGTCGAGGGCTCGTGCGTTCATGGCTACGGCCTGACTCGCCGCGCTCGCGTTCCGGCAGTCCAGGGTGGCAAGCACGTCGCCTTTCTTGACGACCGCCCCGGGTCGCACGAGCACCGTATCGACGTACGCGGACACGAGCTGCGGGCCCACCTTGGCCTCGACCCATGGCTCAATCGTACCTACGTACGTCCGGGAGGATCGGAACGTGGATGCGTTCGCCTCGACCACGGTGACGGGCTTCGCGGACGAGACGAGCGCGACCTTGTTCACGTGAGATTCCGAACGGACGATCAGGAGCCCGCCCAAGATAAGCAAGACGAGTAGAGCCGCTCCGATGACGATGGGAACCAATGCGCGGCCCGACTTCACTTCACTGGAAGAGGACTGCTCGATGTTCTGCACTGGGCCTCCGTGGCGTTGGTCTTGCTCGTTGCTGCTCATTCACAAATTCTCGGCGATGGTGCGTCCGAAAGCGGCGCGGGCTCGTGCGATATCGAACTGACCAAGAGCCAATCGAATCTCCGCGTCCGTACGAAGCGCTTCCGCGTCGGCGAGCTCGACGCTCGTTCCTAGCCCGGCCCGAAAGCGAGCATCTGCCTGCGCGTAGTTGGCGTGAGCGGCTTCGACCGCGTGCTGTAAGCCTGGCAGCACCGTTCGGGCGACGACGACCGCACCGTAGGCCTGCTGGATTGCGGACACCTGCTGGTGACGCGCGAGCGAGATCTCCTCGTGGCGAACCTCCTGCATGGCTCGTGAAGCCTCTTTCCGCGCATTGATGATCCCTTCGAAAAGAGGCCAAGTGAGCACGAGGCCAACGTCCCAGTTGGGGACGTTCGGCAGCCAGCCGCCCGTGTTGGCCGACTCGCCATTGCCCGAGGGTGGGGCACCGCCAGCGCGTCCACTGATCGTTGCGGTGAGAGAAACGTCCGGCCGCAGCTCCGCTCCGATGGCGCGCGTTCGCTCTTCTTCTGCCTTGAGTCGCGACATCGCTTCGAGGATCCGAGGATCGCGTGCAGCCGCTTGCTGAATGGCGATCGCGAGGGCCGGCATGTCTGCTGGGATCGAAGGCGCAGCCGCAACGTCCAGCGCGGCGTCGGTCGCCCCAACGCTCGCCGCGAGGACATTTTGCGAGACGGTGAGACCGCCGCGTGCTCGCAAGCGTCCGATGTCGAAGCGCGAAAGGTCGGCCTCGGCCCGCGTGAATTCGATCGGCGAGCGAAGTCCCGCATCGACGCCCGCTTTCGCAAGATCGCGGTGCACTCGCGCGCGCTCGTACGCGTCGTCGGAGGCTTTGACGATCGCCTTTGCGGCGAGCACCGAAAAATAGGATTCCTCCACGTCGAAGCTGATTCCGAGGCGGTCCGCGTTCGCTCGATTCTTTTCGACATCGACGAGCGCGTCCGCGGCGGCCGACTGTGCGGCGATGCGCCCAAAATCGAAGACTTCCTGCGCGCCACCGATCCCCACGAGCGTCGAGGCATACGGGCGGAAGGAGCCGGACGACAAAACCCTCGTCCCGCCAATACGCGGAACGTCCATGAAGCTATTCGTGACGTACGTACCCGTCGTGTTGTTCGCGGTGGCGCCAAATATTTGCGCTGTAGCGCCGATCACGGGGAGCCACTGACTCCGCGGAATGTCAGCTTCTGCCTTCTGCGCGGCCACTCTAGCGAGCGCCACACGCATGGCAGGCTGATTCGCTCGCGCGTACGCGATGGCTTCCGGGAGCGTCATCGACCGCAGGGGTC
The DNA here is from genome assembly GCA_043747615.1 of Myxococcales bacterium. Lineage (GTDB taxonomy): Bacteria > Myxococcota_A > Polyangia > Polyangiales > Polyangiaceae > JAYTOU01. The sequence continues at coordinate 41,182 of JAYTOU010000097.1, forward strand.
CACTGTCCGTTACCGTCGGCGCGTCAGCAGACGACCGCCCGCTTTCCGAGAGGAGCACGGCGCCGAAGGCGACGGTGAAAAGGTATCGAGTCGTGGAGCGCACGGCCCGAGCCGAACGCAAGCCGCGGGCCATACAGCAATAGGGGGAATTGGCCGCGGAACGCACGCGATGGCACGAACTAGTGGGAAAATTTCCCACTCGACTGGGAAAATTTCCCTGTGCGTGGTCTTGAGGGAGCGACGCTTCCGGAGAAGTTCACGTGAAACCGCGCGGTCCGAACGTTGCTATAACCAGCGCGAATGAATGCCGCGCTTTCCCTCGACGACTCGCCTCGCCAGGGTCGGCCGCGTCCGTTAGCGCGCGCTCACGGGTCAACGCTTTCCCTGATGTCGTGGATGGTGCTTGCGATCGTCGTCGTCGTCGGACTTGCCTTTTGGGACGAAGAGCGAGAATCGCGCGCGGCCCTCGACGACTTTGCGCTCGAGCAAGCGAAGCTCGCCAAGAGTGTCGCAGGGGCGCTCGCGGAGCGTCTTGACGTGATCAAGGGTGACGCCCTCTCAGTTAGTCGAGGCAACGCGAAAGCGGACACCGACTTCGAGATGATCGCTCGTACCGTGCAACAACCTCGCACGGTGGGGCCCGAGGACGGCGCCACGTTCAGCCTGGTCGTTCCCATCGATCAGGTTGCCCGCGTCGACGTCCTCGTGAAGACCGTACGCCTCTTGTCGGGCGCGAAGGCGCTCGAAGAGCCCGGCTCCATCCGCGTTCTGATTCAACGACCGGCTCACCTTGGACTGGTGGGCACGGCCGGCGACATCGTGCGGTCCCAGGTGATCGAAAGCGCGATGGCCCAAGCCGCGTCTGGGGTACGGCTCTCACGTGAGGAGGCCGCCGCGCTAGGGCTTCCAGCTCGAACGGCGATGGCCGGTCTGAGCACCGTGGATGCGGGGCCGCTGGGAAAGTGGGGTGTTGCCATCGTGGCGAGCGCCGTCCGCGAACGCGATCGCGAGCGCCGCGCACAGGGTCGACTTGTCCTTGGCGTCCTCGTGGCTTGCGGACTCGTACTCGCGTTCGGCGGCCTTGCTCTCCGAAAACAGCGAAAGGAGATCGAGCTCGAGAGCGCCCTCGCGATCGCCGAAGTTCAGAGAGAACGCGACGAGCGCCTCGTTAGGGCAGACAAGCTCGCAACCCTGGGCGCGCTGGCCACTGGAATTGCGCACGAGGTCTCGACTCCGCTCGGTGTCATCATGGGGCGGGCAGAACAGCTCCTCCCGAAGCTCGAAGACGAGCGCGCACGACGCGCGGTAGAGGCCATCACCGAACAGTCCGAGAGGATCAGCGAGATCATTCGTGGGTTCCTGACCCTCGCACGTGGGGGTTCGCCTACGCTGAGAAACGTCGAGCCTGAGGCCCTCGTGCGTGCCGCGCTTGGCCTCGTGGAGCATCGTTTCGCGAAAGCCGGCGTCGCCTTGGCCAGCGACGTCGCGCCCGCGTTGCCGCGCGTATCGTGCGAGGCGCGCCTGTTCGAGCAGGTGCTCGTCAATCTCCTTCTCAACGCTTGCGATGCTTGCAAACGCGGCGGTTCGGTCGATCTCTCGGTGCGCGCAGACAGCGAGCGAGTAGCGTTCGTAGTCACCGACAACGGAACTGGAATTTCCGCAGAAGCGGCCGCCCGAGCCATCGAGCCATTCTTTACGACGAAGCCCGAGGGCGAGGGGACTGGCCTCGGTCTGGCCATCGCAAACGAGATTGTAAAACATCACAACGGCACGTTGACGATCGCTTCGCGCGGGACCGTCGGAACGCGGGCGTGCGCAGAAATTCCCGCGATCCACGGAGGGGCCCATGCGTAATCAGGTTGCGTCATCCCAGAAAAAACGCCGCGTGCTCGTCGTCGACGATCACCTCTCGATGGCGGAGATGGTCGCCGACGGCCTCGTCGAGCGCGGCTACGACGCACTCCCCATCGCCTCGAGCAGCGAAGCCGCGAAGCGCATCTCCGAGGACACCTTCGACGCGCTCATCACCGACCTCCGCATGCCGGGGGTTGATGGACTCGAGCTCCTCGCCCTTTCGCGGAAGGTGAATCCCGAGCGTCCCGTGATCGTCATGACGGCGTACAGCGCGGTCGAGACGGCAATCGAGTCCATTCGGCAGGGCGCGTATCACTACATGACCAAGCCCTTCAAGGTGGACGAGCTCGCGCTTTTCTTAGAGCGGGCACTTGGTGAGGCGTCCCTCCGCCGCGAAACGGCTACGCTGAAGCGGACGCTCAAGGAGCGCTTCGCTTTGTCGAACATCATCGGTCGTCACGGCTCGATGGAAGAGGTCTGCGACCTCATCAGTCGCGTAGCCGATGCCAGCGCACCCGTACTGATCCTCGGAGAAACGGGAACGGGTAAGGGGCTCGTAGCGCGGGCGATCCACGCGCAGAGCGTGCGATCGAGCGCGCTGTTCGTATCGGTGAACTGCGCGTCCATTCCCGAGAACCTTCTAGAGAGTGAGATCTTCGGACACGTCAAAGGCGCCTTTACGGGGGCTACGAGCAATCGAAGTGGTCTCCTCGAAGAGGCGAGCGGCGGGACACTCTTCCTCGACGAGATCGGGGAAATGAGCCCCGCCCTACAGGCAAAGCTCCTCCATGTCCTCGAAAGCGGCACGGTGCGGGCCGTCGGATCCAACAACGAGCGGACCATCGACACGCGCATTCTTGCCGCGACGCATCGCGACCTCCACGAACGTGTCGCCGCCGGCGCCTTCCGTGAGGACCTCATGTACCGGCTCGACGTCGTTACGATCGAGCTCCCGCCCCTGCGTCACCGCCGCGAGGACATTCCCGATCTCGTCGAGTACTTTCTCGCGCGCGCGAAGGAGCGAAGTCCCCGCTCGGCTGTCGAACGCTTCTCCCAAGACGCATTTGCTCGCCTCTTGGAGCACGTCTGGCCTGGCAACGTCCGAGAGCTCGAGCACGTGGTGGAGCGCGCGGTCCTGCTCGGCAAAAGAGTTGAGGTCCTGGCGAGCGACCTTCCTGCGTCCGTCGGGGCTCGACGTGCGGACGCCGCGATGACGTTCAAGGGCGCCATCTTGCCGATGCGCGAGCTGCAGCACCGGTATGCCACGTGGGTCTATGAAGAGCTCAACGCGCGAAAGGTTGCCACCGCGGAGAAACTTGGGGTGGACATAAAGACGCTGGGTAAATTGCTGCGCGAGGCAGAAAGCGACACTGTGAAGTCATGATCAAAACGGCACTCCTTCTGACGGCAATTGCCGCGTTCGGTTGCGGCTCGAACGTAACCGCGGGACTTTCGAATGCGCCGTCGCTCAACCGACAGACCCGCCCGCGAAGCCAAGATGATGCGGTGTCGAATGGTCCTGAATCGTGTGCTCCTGCGGGTTCGACCTCGGACCCGTTGCGTAATCGCGTTCCTCCTTGTGACGAGGAGCGCACTCCCTTGGGGTCGACGAACACAAAGCATCGATAGACCACCTCACCCTGGCTCCATGCGGTCGGACCGAAGCCCTGGAAGGTGTCGCCGCCATCGGCGACGAAGACCGCGCCCGGGCGTCTGGCCGGGTCATGAGTGATCTGCGGGGGACGATGGGGACAAGGAAGAGGCATGCTCGGCCGAACGAGCGCCGCGCGCCCGAACGACCAGCGCAAGCGCGAAGATCACGAGCGATCCACCGACGGCAGCGACGACAACGATCGAGACGTGGCCGGCCATGATCGACGTCACCGACCCGGGCAGCTGCTTGAAGGCCATGAACATGGCCATCGCGAGCACGAACCACGCGAAACCCGAGCGCAGCGACTCGGGCTTCACGCGACCGGCGAGCGCCGCGCCGAGCAGACTCCCCACCACCGACGCAGCAGTCACCGCGAGGGCGAGGGACCAGTGGATGGTTGCGTGGCTGAGCGTGCCAGCGAACCCGGCGAACGAGTTCATCGCGATCACCAGCAGCGAAGTGCCGACGGCCGTGCGCATCGGGAGGCCGCTGAGGAGCACCAGCGCGGGGACGATCACGAAACCACCTCCCGCGCCGATGATCCCGGTGAGCAGGCCGATCACGACGCCGATCGCCGCGGCGCGCGCGAAGGCAGCGCCACGGAGGGCCGTGGCTTCGCGGGCTGCCCCGCCGCCGCGCCGTCGCATCATAGCGAGCGCGGTGACGAACATCATCAGGGTGAAGCCCGCGAGCAGCAGCTTGGCTGGAAGAACGTGCGCAAGCCGTCCCCCGCCGTAGGCCCCGACCATCGACGCGACGCCAAAGAGGAACCCGACACGCCAGGCAACACGACCTCTGCGCGCGTGAAAGAGCATCGCGCAGAGGCTGGTCGCTCCGACCACGAGGAGCGAGGTCGCGATGCCATCCTTCGGATCGAGCCCCGCCGCGTAGACGAGGATCGGGACCGTGAGGATGGAGCCTCCGCCGCCGAGCAGACCGAGCGACAAGCCGATGAGCACCGACAGGGCAAGGATGAGGATCATCATCTCTTGATCGGGACCCCAGCGCTCACGTGCCCCTGGTGGGGACGAGCTCCGCGCCGGGAATGTGGATCGATGAGGAGCGCTTCGCGCGTGCCGCCATCGGCGAGCAAGTAGCTGTAGGTCGACAATCGTGATCGAAGAGCTGTCGGAAGAGCATCGGTGTTCCCCTTGCAGACGTTGTGTGCGAGGCGCGTGCCAGATATCTGGGTGGCTCGAAATCCGAGCAAATCTTGAGCGGATACCGGCGACCTGGCGGCCCCTGAAACGCGTTGAAGCACGTGTTGAAACGGAAGCCTTCGCGCTCTACGGGTACGGAACGAAGAGCAACGGGTCACGGCGCGCTGGATCGCGGGTCACGTCGAAGTAGAGGCGTCCGATCTCGATGCCCTCGCCTTCGCGCTCGATCACCAGCTTGCCGACGACGAAGTAGTGACCTTCGACCGCCAGGACGCAGGCGATGCGGCTCTCGACGACGTGGATGCGGCCCGATGCAAGGTACGAGGGACCCGCGAAGGTCGCCGACTCACCGGAGCATGGAAGCGGATCGCTCTCCTTGTATACGAGGTAAGAGAAGTGAAACGCTCCGACGCGTGAAGGCCGCAGGCCGGCGTTGATGAGGGCGATTACGACCTTGTAACCGCCCTTGGCGAGATCGTCGGCAGTGGCAGGGCCGGTGAGTGGCGTCCCCGTCATGATCGCGTAGAGACCATCACGGGACGGGTAGGGTTGGGCGCGCTTGCCCTCGCCCACGACCTGAAGATCGAAGCTGCCGGCAAGGTTTCGCGCCGCCCGTGATGCTCGTTCGCTCTCGCCGAAGTGCACGTAGGTGCGAACGTGATAGAGGCCGGGCAGCGGCATCGTGCAATCGAGCATCCGCTCAAACGTGGCCGACTGCTGAGGCTCGAGTAGCGCGAGGTCGCGATCTCTAACGCCTCCGCCGACGCGCTCTTCGCAGGGAAACTCCACCCCTTCGCGCGTCGCCGAGAAGGTCGCATGAAGATGATCGACGGCAACAGGTTGTCCACTCGTGTTCGTCAGCCGAATGGCGACGTACTCACTGCCGATGCCGAGAGAGGTCGGTTGGTAACGCGCTACCGAAGGCGCGTGAACACTCACCCGAAGCTGCGGGCGCACTTCGAGAACCGCGTCGGTGAGGGCCGCCGGGGTTGCCTGCGCAGCCGCCGTAGTCGCCGCCAATGGGTACGCGTCCGTGATCGTCGTAGGACGAATGGCTGCCACCGGCGCGCAGCCGCCGATCGAGGTGAGGACCGCCGTGCCGAGCGCGACGGCAAGGGCGGATGCAGAAAAACTGCGCGCAGGCCTCGCCTCCTGGGCGCGAGCGCGCTCGGCGGATCGCTCTCGAGCTACGGCATGAGCGGTTCCTAAAAGGGCGGCCATATTAAGTCTCCTCGATGCCTCAAGAAGCAAGACCCGCTCCGTCGTTGCTTCGCCATCGGCGTTCGTAGGAGCGACTCCTTCAACGCGTCGCGCGCAAGGCGTGCACCGGACCCGCACTTAGTGCAGCGTTCTCGCGGCACGGGTGTTGCTCGTGTTGCGGACATGATCGCAGCTACCCCCATGACCCGCGAGGTCATCATCGTGCCGCCCGAACTCTCCCTCGACGTCGCCTGGCTCATCATGAATCGTGAACGCATCCGTCATCTTCCCGTCGCGCGCGGCGGTGTGCTTCTCGGAATCCTATCCGATCGCGACGTGCTCCTGCGTTCGTCTCTTGGCCCAAACGGAAACGTGGTCGTCCCGAAGGGACTCGTCGCTGTCGCGATGACAGCGTCGCCGGTGACGTGCGTGCCATCCACCCCCGTGGCCCAACTCGTGCGCTTGATGACGGAGCGCAAGATCGACGCGATTCCCGTCATCACCGGCGACGAACGACTCGTCGGCCTCGTCACGTCGACCGATCTCCTTCTCTTGCTCATCGATTTCGAGGAGGCCCGGCCGCTGCCATTCGAATTTCGTCTCCGAGAAGCGGCGGCTTGAGACGTTCCTGCGTTTGCCTGACATGTGCGTCGCAATGACTTTTTCCTAGGTCTGAACACGCGGGACCCGTGACGACGAGCGTGCGAGAGCCCGCCTCGTCAGCCCTCGTCGCAGCGCGAGCCGGCGAACGCGGGGGTCACCGCTTCCGACGCATCTCCCAAACTCGTTTGCAGAAGGCGAAGCGCAACGACGGGATCGTCCACGTACTGGAAGAGCTCGGCATCCTCGCGGCTGATCATGCCGTGCCGTACGAGTGCCTCGAAGCTGATGATCTCCTTCCAGTAGGTGGAGCCGTAAAGGAGAATTGGGACTGGTCGATCGAGCTTACGCGTCTGCATCAACGTCAGACACTCGAGCAGCTCGTCCAGCGTGCCAAAGCCGCCGGGGAAGACCACGAGCGCGCGCGCCAAGTGGGCGAACCAAAGCTTGCGCATGAAGAAGTAGCGGAACTGGAACGACAGCTCCGGGGTGACGTACGGGTTGAGGACTTGCTCGCGCGGAAGACCGATATTGAGGCCGATCGTTCGTCCGCCTGCCTCGGATGCCCCTCGGTTCGCCGCTTCCATGATGCCTCCTCCGCCGCCGGAGCAGATGACGTACCGATGGGCGTCCGCAGAGATGGTCTTCGCCCACGCGGTGACGAGCCGCGCGAGCTCGCGGGCGTCCGCGTAGTAACGGCCGAGGGGGCCATCTGGAGACAGCCGCGCGGAGCCAAAGAAAACGATCGTGTCTTGGATCTTCTCGCGTCGAAAAATCGACAGTGGCTCGAGGTACTCGGCGAGCATGCGGAGCGGGCGCGCGTCGTCACTGTCGAGAAAGACTTCGTTCTCGTATGCGAGCGGACGGCTTCTTGCCGCGGCCGGCGTCACGGTGCGGAGGACCGAGCGAAGTCGATGAAGCCGCGTTCCACATTGGTGTGGACGAGCTCGACGCGGACGCGATCGCCGACGTCGAGCCCCTCGTATCCGCGCACGACTCTGCCTTCGGTCGCGGGGTGAAGAATGCGGACCCACGTGCCTTTCTCGGAGGCTCCGGTCACCAGGCCGTCGAAGCGTTCACCGATCCGCGATCCGAGAAGAAGGGCTGCCGCGGATTTACCTACTTGGCGTTCCACCTTGGCCGCGTTGGTCTCTTGATCCGTGCAGTGGCGGGCGAGCGCACCGAGCTCGTCGATCGTGTAAGGCAACGCATCCCCCGAGATGGCCGCCTTCAAAAGACGCTGCGTGACGAGATCGGGGAAGCGGCGATTCGGCGCCGTTGAGTGCGTGTAGTCGGTCACCGCCAGCCCGAAGTGCCCCTCCGTCCGTTGGCTCGGGAGCTCGAGCACATACTCGCCGCGGCCGAGGAGCTTGACCACCGAAAGAGACAGATCCGGAAAGAGCGTGGGCTCGGCCAAACGCCGCTTCGTGAGAAACTGCGCGAGGGCTTCGCCGCTCGGGTCGGGCGGCAAATGGTCGCCAAGATTCTCGGCTATGGCGACGATCCGACTCCAGCGCTCGGGTGAACGGAGCACGCGTCGGAGCGACGGAGATCCCTTGCCCGCGAGAAACTTCGCGGTCACGCCGTTCGCCGCAACCATGAAATCTTCGATCAGCTCCTTCGCGCGATTCGGCTCGTCTGGCCTTAGATCCGTGAGCTCGTCTCCGTTGAACACCGCCTCGGCCTCGGGCGTTTGCAACGTGAGCGCGCCGTGCTGATAGCGAAGTCGGCGCATGGCCTGGGCCGCGCGGTCTTGCATTCGGAGCTGCGCATCGAGCCCGGACACCTCGCTGATCCGCGCCGGCGCGGGAGCAGTTCCCTCGAGCCATGCAGCGACCGCGTTGTAGGCAAGCTTCGCGTGATTGTGTACCGTCGCGCGATAGACGTCCGAGTCCGTCACCGTGCCGTCGGCGTTGACGACCATCTCGATCACGATTGCTGGCCGGTCTTGGCCCTCCCCGAGCGACGTCAGATCCGTGGAGAGCCTCTCCGGTAGCATCGGGAAGAGCGCGGCCGCCGTGTAGACGGATGTCGTGTTCGTCTCAGCGTGCTTGTCGATCGCCGTGTGTCGTTTCACGAGCGCGTCTACGTCAGCAACCGCGACGAAGATCCTCACGGCACCCCCGGCCATCGACTCGGAGACCGACAGCTGATCCAGATCGCGGGACGTATCGTTGTCGATCGAGGCCCACAGAAGGCGACGGAGATCGCGGATGGTGGGCCCTTTTTCCATCGGCGCCTCCGCGAGGGCGCGCAATTCTGTCGTCACGGCAGGCGAGAATTCTGGCAAGAGACCGCGCTGGATCATGAGTCGATAAGCGATCGTTTTGAGCTGGTTCATGGTCGATTCGGAACTCAAGCAAGTTCACGGCCACTCGGCTTCCGACCTGACGGAGCAGAAGCTGCACGTTGCCTCTCGCGCAGCCCTCGCGCCCTCGCGCAAGAGATGCACGTCGGAGGCCCGGAGGCGATCACGATCCGAGCATGCCCCAACTGTCCGCAGGTATTTTGCGCGCCGGCGCCGCTCTTGCAGTCGGCTGTCGGTTCGTGAAATCTGTTTGGATCAAAGTGCATGGCCGAAAGGCCCACGCGCGCGTCGCGGATGAGGCGGCTGGCACGCCGATCGTGCTCGTGCACGGCATCGGGGTCTCGAGCGCGTACCTCGTGCCGACCGCACTCGCGCTAGCTTCAGACCACCCCGTCTACGCGCCCGACTTGCCGGGCTTCGGTCGCAGCAAAGGGCCTTCTCGAGCGCTCAATGTCGCGCAGCTTGCCGAAGAGTTGCTCGCATGGATGGATGCGATGGGACTCGCGCGACCCGTGCTCCTCGGCAACTCGTTCGGGTGCCAGGTGATCGTTGCGCTGTCGGTCGTAGCGCCCGAGCGCGTCGCCGCCCTGGTCCTCTTGGGGCCAACGGTCGACCCGCGATGGCGGACTTTCCTGCGGCAAATCCCGCGGTGGATCGTCGAGGGCATGCGCGAACCCTGGTCGATTTTTCCGATCCTCGCGCTCGACTACCTTCGCTGCGGCACACGTCGCTTCCTCGGAACCGCTCGTTTCGCCCTCGCCAATCGAATGGAAGACGCTCTCCCCTCTGTGCGCGCGCCAACGCTCGTCGTGCGCGGCGGGCGCGATGCGTTCGTCTCTCCTGCGTGGGCAGAGCGCGTGACGAATCTCCTGTCGAACGGCGAGCTGGCCACCCTTGCCGGCGCTGCCCACGCGGCGAACTACTCCGCGCCAGACGAGGTCGCGCGCGTCGTTCGCGCGTTTCTCGCGAGATCATGTGCACGAACGGAGCAGGTTGACGGTTCGAGATCGCGCTTTTGCGAGGCATAGCGAACCGCCCCGACCGCTTGACTCTCTGGGTGCTCGCGCTGTTCGCCGTGGTTGCGCCACTGCGGGCAGCCGAGCCGATACGCGTTCTTGCGCTTATTGCCGCGATGGCGGCCGTAGTTCTTGCCGTCGCAGCGTGGGGCGCGCGATCGCACGTGGGGGCCATCGTGCACGACGTTGGTTCCCCAGCTCTTTGCGTGCTCGGCGCGTTCGAGCTCGGCGGGAGCGTGATGTACGTCCCGGCCTCTGCGCGGTGGGATCACGCACTTAGCACCGTCGATGTTCGCCTCTTCGGCGGTCTTCCCGATGCGTGGCGCGCAGCGCTCGGTCGCCCGGCGTGGCTCACGGACGCGGCCTCTTTAGCGTACCTCTCGTTCTTTGCCTTTCCGGTCGCGATCGGCGCGGCGCTCTACCTTACGGGCCGGCGGCGCGAGTTCGAACGCTTTGCGTTCATAGTCCTCGCAAGCTTCTTCGTCCCGTATCTCGGATACTTGCTGATGCCGGCGACCGGGCCGCGCGTGCCCATCGATCGCGAAGCCGTGTTGCTCGGTGGCACTGCGATCAGCACGGCCTGTCGTGCCTTCTTTCGCGCCGGGGAGCTCAATGTCATCGACGCATTTCCGAGCGCTCATACGTTGGTGTCGCTCACCACGCTGTCGTTCGCGTGGCGAAGCTTTCCGCGATGGCGCGCGGCGTCATGCGCTTTAGTTGCCGCTATCCTGTTTGCGACCGTTTTTCTGTCTTTTCACTACGTCATCGACCTCGTTGCCGGAGCGTGCCTCGCTCTGGCCATGCCGGTGATTGTGGGCCCGCTTCGATCCTTCTGCGGGCCGTCGTCCGCCAGAAAGAGTGCGCAACGGGCCGAGCTCATGGGTGGCAGCGTCGGCTAGCCGCGAAAGCGAAACCAGAGACCCTATGGCAATTTCATTTCGCACAGCCCGCATGCCCACAGCCGCAAGCATGCGCGACGTGGCCCGCAGCGCCGCCGTGTTTGGCGCAGGAATCACAGCAAAACTTATCGCCTTTTGCCGCCCGCTCTTTGGGGACCAAGCAGTTGCAGCCTTCGTGTGTGCACGTCGCGCTTTCAGTCATGGTGAGTGCGATGCGGGCGGTCGAGGGAGCGTTGCACGGTCAGGAGGCGTCGCCTAATGAGGTGGAGGTACCAGAACTGTCGCGGTGAGATCGGTCCTCAACGGGCGCTTTTGCGAGCTCCGATGGCATAGCCCACGAGAGCGACTAGGGGATGCAACACCAGAGCGACGACGAAGCTCGTCGCGATGAGCGAGAAGCTCGGCCGGACCCACCAGAAAAGCAGCGGCCACACTCCCGTGAGCAGATCGACCTGATCCCACACGTAGAAGACGACTGCGCGCCGGCCTCCGCTGGTCTCGCCCGGCGGAATGCCAAGCTGTCGCTTCGTGAACGAGTTCGGGAGCTCGCCCACCATTGCGCCAGTGCCCATCGCGGCGCCAAACCAGAAGGGATTCATCTGCCCGTAGTCAGCGACCTGGAGAAACGACGGGACATGGGCTCGGAGTGCCTGCTGAACGAGGACAGCTCCGATCGATCCGGCGACGGCTACGGCCACGCCACGCCACGTCTTGCTGTCACCGAACAGGCGGTGACCTTTAAAAGTCGCGCCGTGGTCGATCGGACGTCGCAGAACGCGTAGCCAATCAAAGCGAAGTACGAGCCCAGAGAGCGCCGCCGAAAAGAGCAGTGGGAGAAAGAGATAAAGCGCTCGCACTACAGCAAGAGCTTCCTCGTGGAGCGCCTCGAGCATCGCGCTCACTCCGAGGTGGCGGAGTCGATGGTCATCGTGCGCGGCCGGCCTTGCAAACGTCGCTTCGCGCGGACCGTGGCTGGATCCACCGTTATCAAGTCATCCGCGGGCCAGTAGAGACCCCCGGCGTAGGCGGCGCAAGCGGAATGCGGGAGCCAGCCCGCATGGGGCACACTGAGTCTCGACTCGAATTTTGTGACGAGCGCAAGCGCGAAATCGAGCGCGCAGGTGGCCGACTCAAGAAAATCCGTGGGGATGAGGAGTTGCGTGAAGAACATCGTCATGATCGCAGGTCCTTGTGCAACTACCGATCTTGGTTGAACGCGCTCAGCTTGCGCCGCCGCGCAAGCGTTGCAGCGGTCCTTCGAACAAGTGATCTGGCCTTGCGGTCGTGGGAAATGAGACACATTGCGCTCGCGCAGGAGGGCGCACCGTGGCTCGGCCTCGCCGGCGGCGCAACGCTTCTCCTTGGCGCCCTGATGCTCCCGCGGCCAGCGTCGAGCTGATGCCGTCTTGCTAAATCGGGTCAGCGTTGGCGGACTTCTTGCGTGAAGATCGAGACAAATGGCGAACCTTCTCAGCAGCTCGAATGCCAGTCGCCTCAAAGCTCCACATTACCAATCAGTAGCCCAGGCGCGCGACGCTCACTCGCTCCGTCGCATTCTTGTTTGCGTCGACCACTCACCGTTTTCGGAGGTAGGACTGCGCTATGCAGTCGCGATCTCCAAGAGCCTAGGTGGCGCGATTACGCTGCTCCACGTGATGCAGCCTGCCGACCACCGATCCGAACCGCAGACGACGAACGTGCTCGATTGGGAGATCTCCCGTCAGGCAGCGAGCGCCTACCTCGAACGCCTCGCGACGGAGGGAACGAAGGCGTTGGGACGGCAAGTCGAAACGCGGCTCGAACAAGGTCAGCCCGTTGAGCGCATCACGGCAGTGGCGCGTGAGCTCGACGCCGGTCTCACTGTGCTCGGAAGTCAGGGCGAAGAGGGCGCGGCGGGACGGAATCTTGGCAGCACCGTTCTGCAGGTTCTGGCGGTGACGCGCGGCTCTGTGCTCATCGCGCGCTCGAGCTCCGCGGTCGACGGCGATTTCGCCCCGAAGCGTATTCTCGTGCCGCTCGACGGCTCTGTCCGCGCCGAAAGTGTCTTGCCCACCGCGGTGCGAATTGCCAGCGCGCACAACGCCGAGCTGCTGCTCGTCTTCGTAGTTCGAGAGCCCGGCCCGACCGCGGTGCAAACCCCGGAGGATCTCGAGGTTGCGCGGGAGCTTGCCAAGCGTCTTGAGGTCAGTGGCAAGCGCTACCTGGAAGGCCTCTGTGAGCAAGTCATGCGCGAGGGGGTGTCCGCTCGGTCCGTCGTCCTTCGAAACGTGGATGAACGGCAGTCCCTTCTCGAGCTCTCTCAGAAGGAGAAGACGGATCTCATCGTGCTCTCCGCGCACGGCTCCACTTGCAACAGCGCGCTGGTCTTCGGGGGAGTCACGGCCCATCTCCTCACGCACTCAGTCGTTTCCCTGCTGGTTCTGCAAGACCTCCGTGACTCCGAGCTTCGCGGACCAGAGCTCGATGGGCCCGCGCCGCCGCTGCGCGCATCTTACCCGGAGGGCGCTTGACCGCGGCGGCAAGAGCCCTGAGCGAATCTTTTCGCATCGTCACCCCGCTACTTCGTACCGCACCCGCGAAGCATCGGACCACATAGCGTAAAATACAAACACGCCTATCTCACCCTTGCAGTGCAAGTCGACTGGCCATTCCAGAAGGACGCCACCTCCACGGCAGTCTTTCTCAGCGGCTGGTGAGGCTCGCGATCACGGCGAGCAGCTCAGACGGCTCCACAGGCTTCGCGACGTGGTTGTTGAAGCCCGCACGGAGCGCGCGCGTCCGATCCTCGAGACGCCCGTACGCGGTCAGAGCGACAGCAGGAGTCCGGCCTCCGTCTGCACGCGAAAGCGCACGAATGCGACCGATGAGCGAGAGGCCGTCTTCGTCCGGCATCGCGATGTCCGAGATCATCAAATTGACCGTCAGGCTCTTCACGACCTCGAACGCCTCCGCCGCGCTCGCGACCGTCGTGACGGTGATCTTGCATGACTCGAGGAGCGTCCGGATCAGCTCGCGCGCATCGGGCTCGTCATCGACGACGAGGACGCGCAAGCCCTCGATCTCATGCGGACGTTCGAACGTCGATGACGTAGCGCTGAACGTGCTCGAGACACGGACCATGTCTGGCGCATCGTCCGGCGCGGGCAGCGTCACCACGAACGACGAGCCCAGACCGAGCCCGCCGCTCCTCGCCTCGATAGTGCCGCCATGGATCTCGACGAGGTGCTTCACGATCGCGAGCCCGAGCCCGAGGCCGCCCTTCGACCGCGTCGTCGTCCCATCGGCTTGCTTGAAGCGCTCGAAGACGTGGGGGAGGAAGTCGCGCTCGATTCCCTGCCCGCTGTCCTCGACGACGATCTCGATGCCATGCTCGGTGCGCCGCACGCTGACGAGGACACGCCCGCCCTTGGGCGTGAATTTGATCGCGTTGGTCAGCAGATTCCAAATGATCTGCTGGATGCGGGCGACATCGCCTGTGATCTGGCCCGCCGCCGGGTCGATGCGGACATCGAGGGCAATGCCCTTCGCATCAGCGGCAAGGCGCACCGCTTCGAGCGCCATTTCCGTGGTCGACGGGACATCGACATTACCGACCTCGACGCGGAGGGTGCCAGAGACGATGCGACTGACGTCGAGGAGGTCCTCGATGAGCTGCGCCTGGGAGCGCGCATTGCGCTCGATCGTCTCGAGGGCGCGTCTTACGCGGGCCTCGTCGAGGCCCCCCCTGAGCAAGATGCTGGTCCAACCGGTAATGGCGTTGAGCGGCGTGCGCAACTCGTGCGAGACCATCGCAAGGAAGTCGTCCTTGCTACGATTCGCGGCCTCTGCCTCGGCGCGTGCGCTGCGCTCGCGCTCGAGGATCTGCGCGCGCTCTGCCTCGACGCATGCCCGCGCAATGCCGAGCGCCACGAGGTTCGCGATCGTCGTCAGGGCGTGCAGCGCGTCACCGATCGGCGCGCGACTGCAGAACGCGATGACGCCGTGGGTCTCGTCGCGCACCACGAGCGGTAGCACCGCGAAGCCACGCACGCCGGGTGCGCACGCCCCAAGCCGGACGATCTCAGCGGCGTCGTCGGTGACCACCGCTTTTTGCCCAGCGGCGACCTCGCGGATCACGTGCTCGGGGTGCCTCGAGCCGGCGGAAGGAGGCTCAAGAATGCCCTTCTCACTTGCCCACCCGGTCGACGCGAGGAGCTCGAGCTTGCCGTCGCGTTGCGTCCAAAGCTCGACGGAGGGCGCGTCGAGGTGCAACGCGAGGGTGTCCGTACAGTGT
>JAYTOU010000098.1:0-28246 GCA_043747615.1 Myxococcales bacterium
GCTTGACGGCAAGGACCCCGAAGGCCACGTATGGACCTATATGGGTTATGGTCCGTTTGCCTCGGCCGAAGAATTCACCGAATGGGTAAAACAGCGCGAGGCTGCCCGCGACCCATGGTTCTACGCATTTGTCCGCCGCGATACGGGCAACGCCGTTGGCATGGGCGCTTTCATGCGCAACGATGCTGCCAACGGCGTTATCGAGATTGGCCATATCTGGATGTCGCCGGAACTTCAGCAAACCCGTGAAGCCACCGAAGCCATCTACCTCATGATGCGCTACTGTTTTGATGATTTGGGGGTGCGCCGCCTGGAATGGAAATGCGACCACCTCAACGCGGCTTCACGCAAGGCAGCTGATCGTTTCGGCTTCACCTTTGAAGGCATTTTCCGCCAGCACTTGATCATCAAGGGCCGCAATCGTGACACCGCATGGTTTTCCATGCTCGACACCGAATGGCCGAAAGCCCGGTCGGCCTTTGAAGCGTGGCTGAAGGACGACAACTTTGATGAAAAGGGCATTCAGAAAGCCAAGTTGCGAGTTGGCACTTAGACTGCTAATCAGCGGCCAGAATTTTAACAGGTCAGGTTTTGCATGTCAGTTGATCAAGCCACCGTGCGCCGGGTTGCCAAGCTCGCCCGCATCAAGGTTAAGGAAGAAAATGTTGAACGCCTCGCTGGCGAGCTGAATTCCATTCTCCATTGGATTGAGCAACTGAATGAAGTTGACGTGGCAGGCGTGGAGCCGCTCACTTCCGTTGTCACCGTCAAAATGAAAATGCGCCACGACGTGGTGACTGACGGCAACAATCCAAAAGCCGCCGTGGCCAATGCGCCTGCAACTGAAGATGACTATTTCCTCGTGCCAAAGGTGATTGAATGACCGATCTCACGTCACTCACCATCGCCACCGCCCGCGAAGGCTTGCGCACACGCGAGTTCTCCGCCCTTGAACTCACCAATGCCTATCTCGCCAATATGGAACGCGCCCGCATTCTTAACGCCTACATCATTGAAACGCCTGATAAAGCCCGCGACATGGCCAAAGCGTCTGACGCGAAATTGGCCAAGGGTGAAGGTGGCGCCTTGGAAGGCATCCCGCTTGGCATCAAGGATCTCTTTGCAACCCGTGGCATTCACACCCAGGCGTGCAGCCACATCCTGGATGGCTTCAAACCACAATATGAATCCACCGTTACCAGCAACCTTTGGCGCGATGGCGCGGTAATGCTCGGCAAGCTGAACATGGACGAGTTCGCCATGGGCTCGTCGAACGAGAACAGCGCCTATGGTGCGGTGAGAAATCCCTGGGACCTCACGCGCACGCCCGGGGGCTCGTCGGGGGGGAGCGCCGCGGCCGTCGCGTCGCGGATGGCTCCGGTCGCTCTCGGCAGTGATACCGGGGGCTCGATCCGTCAGCCCGCCGCTCTCACCGGCACGGTCGGCGTAAAGCCCACCTACGGCCGCGTCTCTCGCTATGGCCTCATTGCGTTCGCCTCGAGCCTCGACCAGATCGGTCCGTTCGCCGGCGACGTGCGCAGCGCGGCGCGCGTGCTCGCAGTGATCAGCGGCAAGGATCCGAAGGACGCAACCTCTGTCGACGCTCCCGTCGACGACTTCGAAGGCGCATGCGCTACCAGCATCAAAGGCTTGAAAATTGGGGTCCCGGAAGAATATTTCGTCGCCGGTCTCGACCCGGAGGTCGAAGCGAGCGTGCGCGCCGCCATCCAGGAGCTGGAGGCCGAGGGCTGCATCATCAAGCCCGTCAAGCTCCCCCACACGCGCTTCGCCGTCGCCACCTACTACGTGATCGCGACGGCGGAAGCGTCGAGCAACCTCGCGCGCTTCGACGGTGTTCGCTACGGTCTTCGGGTCCTCCCACCCCAAGGTGACTTGCGGGCCATGTACGGGGCCACGCGCGAGCGAGGCTTCGGTCCTGAGGTGAAGCGCCGGATCATCCTCGGCACCTTCGTCCTCTCCGCGGGCTACTACGACGCTTACTACCTGAAGGCGCAGAAGGTCCGCACCCTCGTACGTCGCGACTTCGAATCGGCGTTCAGAGAGGTGGACGCGATCTGCTCGCCCACCACGCCGACCGCGGCCTTCAAGCTCGGCGAGAAAACGAGCGACCCCTTGGCGATGTACTTGAGTGATGTCTACACGCTTCCGGCGAGTCTCGCGGGCATCCCTGCGGCGAGCGTGCCGGCGGGGCCGACGAAGAGCGGGCTGCCGATCGGTTTTCAGATCATGGCCCCCGCGCTCAAGGAGACCACGCTCTTCGCGCTCGCGGCGGCGTGGGAGGCGCGTTCACCGTCGCGCGGGTCGCTGCCGCCGATCGCCTCGAGCGTGTAATGCACGTTGCGCTGCTCGACGCCGCCCATCTCGAATCGTGGGGCGAGCTCTTCACCGCCTCGGGATCGGCTTGTTTTTGCCGCTATTGGCACTTCGTCGGCACGAAGAACGATTGGCTCGCGCGGTGCGCTTTCACTCCTGAGAAGAACTTCGAGGAGCACGCGGCGGTCGTGTCTGAGATCTCGGGCCGCGGTCTCGTCGCGATCGACAATGAGCGCGTGCTCGGCTGGATGAAGCTGGCGCCGCGGCTCACCCTTCCGAAGCTCCGTGCCCTGCCCGTTTATCGGTCGCTCGAGCTCGGCGGCGACGAGGGCGTGTACAGCATCGGGTGCATCCTCGTTCATCCGGAGCATCGCCATGAAGGCATCGCTCGGGCCTTGGTGACCGCTGCGGCGATCCACGTGCGCACTTGGGGAGGGACGGCGATTGAAGCCTACCCGCGTCGGGCGCGCGAGCCGCTTCACGATGAGGAAGCATGGATGGGACCGGAAAAAGTTTTCGTCGACTGCGGCTTCGATGCCGTGGCCGGTGAGGCGCCGTATCCCGTCTATCGCCTCGTCCTCTGACGGCGATCGAGCGAAGCCGTAGAAGATGTGACATTCTCTTTTCATGAGGACGCTCCTTCTTTGCTCGCTTGGACTCATCGCGGCTTGTTCGAAGGGCATGGGCGACGCGCCCCTCGCCGACGCGGCCGTCGCGACCTACGCGCCTCAAGGCTGCGCCTACACCGTGACGCCGCCCGATGCGCGCGGCTTCACCGAGTTTGCTCTCGACGACACCATCGCAGCCGCGGGTGACCCGGGGGATCCCGCGCCCTTGCGGGTGCGCCTCGGCCTCGGCGGAACGACGGCCTCCGGCATGGAGGGCTACGCCAACGCCTCCACCACTGCCGCTTTTACCTGGGAAACGAAGGGTGCCACGCACGCCGCTAGGGTGAGGCTCGGCTCCTCGCCCGACGCACTCACGGACGTGCACGCGGGCTACTCGTGGACGACGCCCGCCGGCATCGGCAGCGCAGCGAACATGCACGAAGCTCACGCGTGCAATCTCACGGCGGGCAAGACGTACTACTACCAAGTCGGCGGAGGGCCGGCCGGCGCAGAGAAGTGGAGCGCGACCCAATCGTTCACGACGGTGCCGAGCTCTGGCAAAGTCACCATCGGTCTCTCCGGCGATTCGCGCGACTCGGCGGATATTTTTCAGCTCGTGCAAGGGCGCATGCGCGACGCGGGCGCCTCTGCGCAGGTCTTCAGCGGTGATCTCGTCCTCTTCGGCGCTCAAGAAGACGTCTATGCGCAGTGGCTCGACAAGGCTTGGAAAGATCCGATGGACTCCACCAAGTTCCTGACCTTGGGCCAGCAGCTCATTCTCCCGGTGCCGGGAAATCACGAGAACAGCTCGGCGCAATTTTACGGAAACTTCGCGCTCCCTGGCGATGGTCCGTTCGCCGAGTCGTTCTCCTCGGTGAACCTCGGCAGCGCGCACCTGGTTCTCCTCGACGATCAAGCAATCGCCGTGAGCCCCACTGGGGAAGCAGCCATGGCCCAGCTCGCCTGGCTTGAGGAAGACCTCGCTCGCGCCGAACAAAATCGGAAGGACCAGCCGTTCATCGTGGTCGTTCACCATCGCGGCGAGCTCTCGACGTCCACCCATGCGCCCGATGCCGACGTGGGTAAGACGCGCGAGGCGCTCATGCCCGTCTGGGACAAGCACCACGTCGACTTAGTTTTGAACGGACACGATCACAACTACGAGCGCTCCAAGCCCGTGACCGGACCGGCGAAAGCTCCCGTCGTGGCCGCGTCGTCCACGGCCGGAACGACCTACGTCGTCTGCGCGGGTGCCGGCGCCAGCGCGTACGCGCCTGGGGGCGGCACCGTCGCCTACCGCGAAAAGAACGTCGCCTTCGGAATGGGCACGCCGTACGTGGGCGTGTACTCGCTCTTCTCCGTGGAGGGACCGAAGCTCACCTTCACCGCGTACGGCCTGAAATCCGCAGGCGGCAGCGTCATGGGCGACGACGTGATCGACACCTTCACGCTCTTGCGCTGAAGCTAGGAACGGGTGCGAGACGCGCCCGCACGCCGCACGCCGCTCTCGGGGTGGAGTGACGACCACCGGATGCTGCGCAGGACCTCGCACGACAGGCCGATGAGGACGGCGCGCATCACGTCGTGCGCCTCCGCGATTTTTGCCTGCGAGAGCGTGGCGATCACACCGCTCAGTGTGGCGTTGCCGTCGAACCGGCGAATCGCGTACGTCTCCTTTTCGGGCATGCGGAAGCTCTCCAAGCGCACCGGAGGATGAGCCACTTGCTCGAGCGTCTCGTCTGCTAGCGGGGCGAGAACGGTGGCGAGCTCGTCGTGATCATAGCCTTCGCGGATCCCGCGGACGATGAGCTCGAAGGTGTCGACACCGAGCGGAAATGTCTCCTCGTGCGAGCGCGCTCCGCGGACGTAGGAGACCTCGCCCGTCTTCCAGCTCATGGCCTCGACGAATCGCTCCTGGGTTTGATCGTGGATCGCTCGAAAAAGCTCGATCGGACGGAGCACCCCGAGGCCGACCAGCGCGTCTCCCAGGCGACCGCCGAACTTCGGCAGCATGGCGAGCGCCATGTCTACTTCCATTCGCAGCACCTGCCCGCGGGCCACGAGGTGCTCGCCGAGGAGCTCGCGTTTTTCCGTCGAGGCCACGAACTCGGGCGTACCCTCCACGAGGTAAATTTTCTTCTTCCGCCGGCCATCACGAAAGAGAAGGACGCCCGTCTCTCGCTCGAGGGCGAGCTGGAACAGATACCCGGGGAGCGTCGCCCGATCGATGGTGGAGTGCTCGGCGCTTCCGGTGATGTCGTCGTCCCAGCGAAGCGCTGGGCTCGTCACGAAGCGGGCAAACTCCGGAAAATCCACGGCCTGCTTGAAGGACCGGCTCTCGCGCGAGAGAAACGATTTCGAGCTCAGCTCTCCCGTCGCGAAGAGCTCGATGAGACGCGGATACGAGAACGGCCCCGCCGACGTCCCGTCCGCATTCTTGAGGCAGTAAATTTGCGGCGCGACCTCGTGGCTCTCTGGCGAGCTCACCCGACCGACCGCCTGCCGGGTATCCACGTCGAGGTCGAGGATCGCAGTCGTGCGCCGGTTCGAGTCTCCCGTCTTCTCGTCTTCGACCTCGGGGCCTTGGGCCAGCCCGAGACGATCCACCCAGGCCCCGAGTCTCGCGGGACCCACCTGGAGGCGGCGTCGGCGAATGAGCTCTTCGATGGCCTCGGCGAAGGCGGTCGCCGACGGATAACGGAGGGCCGGATCTTTCGCGAGGGCGCGGTAGAGAACGGCGCGCAGGTCGTCGGGAAGGTGCACGCCTCCGCGATCGAGGGGAGACACATCGGCGTCGCGAATGCGCAGAAGCACGTCGAGCTCCCGGCCGCCGGAAAAGAGCGGGCGAAGCGTCACCATCTCGGCCAGCACTATGCCGAGGGTGAAGAGATCGCTGCGCGCGTCGAGCTCTTTTCCCACGACCTGCTCGGGGGACATGTACCCGAGCTTGCCTTTCAACTGACCGGCATCGGTGCGCCGCTCGAACTCCGTTGCGCGGGCGATGCCGAAATCGGTGAGCTTCACCGCCCCCGATCGATCGATGAGCACGTTTCCCGGCGACACGTCGCGATGAACGAGCCGGAGCGGTTTGCCGCGATCGTCTCGGACGGCGTGGGCATACTCGAGGCCGCGAAGAACACTCAGGGTGAGATGCAGGGAAACTTCGAGTGGGAGCTCGTCACCGCGGGAGGCGGCCGCGCGAATGAGACGCGCCCCCGTGGTACCGTCCACGTACTCCATGGCCATGTAGAGCTCGCCGTCGTGCTCACCGAAATCGAAGACCTGTACGATGTTCGGGTGGCACAACCGCGCGCACATTCGCGCTTCGTCGACGAACATCGCGACGAAGTCGGCGTCCTGCGCGAGCTGCGGCAGGATGCGCTTGAGCGCGAAGATTTTCTGGAAGCCGTGGGGTCCGGCACGCTTGGCGAGATACACCTCCGCCATCCCGCCGGTGGCCAGGCGCTCTATTAGCTCGTAAGGGCCGAGCCGCGGCGGCACCGGAGGGCTCGATGTCACGGTGGCGTGATCCTAACGCAACGCGCGCGACAAGCGAGATTCAATGCGCTTTGGCCCCAATTTCCCCTCATTTGCAAACCTGATAGCGTCGCCCGGTCGATGTCCACCGTCCCCAAGCGGAAGAAGTCCGCGCACCAACCTTCGTCCGAGCCTCGGCACGAACCCTCACCGCGACATTTGTCCCGCTCCACCCGCGGGGCCGATGCAGCGGCGGTGAGAGCCCCGGTCGTGGCGATCACGGGCGCGTCGTCCTTTCTCGGGACGAACCTCATTGGGCTCCTCGAGGAGGACGAGCGGATCAAGCGGATCGTAGCGATCGACATCAAGCCCCCAACCACCGCCGGGAAAAAAACGCGAAGCTACGAGGTCGACTTCACCCAGCCAACGGCCGAATCCAGGCTGGCGGAGATCCTCGCCGCGGAGCGTGCCGACGCCCTGGTCCATCTCGCTTTTTTGGCTTCACCTACCCACGCGAGCGCCTGGTCTCACGAGCTCGAGAGCGTGGGCACGATGCACGTCCTCGTCGCGGCACGTCATGCCGGCGTGCAGAAGATCGTCCTCTGGTCGCAGACGGTTCTCTATGGCGCGAACCCATCGAACCCGAATTTTCTCTCCGAGCACCACCCGCTCCGCGCCGACGTTCACGAGTCTTTTTTCGCGGACAAGATCGAAGCCGAAGGCGAAGCGAACAAGTTCGCGCAGCGGTCCCAGGGCTCGGTGGTCACCGTTCTTCGCACGGCGCCCATCCTCGGTCCCACGGTGCGCAACTACGTCACGCGCTACCTGTCGCGACGCCTCGTGCCGACGATGATGGGCTTCGATCCGCTCGTTCAATTCATCCACGAGGTCGACGCCATCGCGGCCTTCAAGCTGGCGATCGATCGCGACGTGCCCGGAACCTTCAACATCGTCGGCGACGGCGTCCTGCCCCTCTCGACCGTGATCAAGCTCGCGGGGCGCATTTCGCTCCCGATTCCGCATCCCATCGCGCACTCGCTGGGAGCCCTCGGTTGGCTCGCGCAGATCTCCGAAGCACCCCCGAGCTTCCTCAAGTACCTCCGCTTCTTGTGCGTCGCCGATGGTGAAAAGGCGCGAGAAAAAATGGGGTTTCGTCCCGCCTATACGACCCGAGAGGCGCTCACCGATTTCGTCAGCGCACAGCGCTTGCGCGACGTGAAACTGCTGCAAGAGACACCAGCGTAAGCGGAGGCCGCCGTTGACATCGAAGAAGAAAAAAAAGCCGGCCCGTAAACCGACCGCGACTGCAGCTCCGGCGAAGAAGCCGCGATCGATCCCGCCGCCGCCGAGGACGATCACCATACCGCCGCCAGCGGTGCTCGCCCCCGTGATCTCCGAGATGGCAAACGACGAGGAGGAGGAGCCGGTCACTCTGCGGCGCCCCGGGACGAAGCCGCTCGACCCTCTCGATGTGCTCGAAGCGGCCACCCGCGACGAGCCCGCGCCCGAGCCTGCTGACGCCGAAGAAGTCGCCGCGCAGATCCGCGCGCTCGAAGCCAGGCTCGATCGGATGATCGACGAGGCGTCCCAACACTCGCTCCCCGATGACGAAGACGACGACGAGATCGACGAGGCGTTCCCCATCCCCGGAGCCCGCGGCTCGGCCCCTCCGCTCTCGACGCGCTCGCTTCCGGACGAAGGGGAGATGACGGCGTTCGATACGGCACGCGAGCTTTTGTCGACCGACTACTACTTGCGGAAGTGGGGGCGCCTCGGCATGCGCAACCGCTCGGAGGAGGTCGACGAGTTCGGCTTCGATCCGGTGTACGAAAAGAAGGTCCTCCCCTTCTTCAACTTTCTTTACGAAAAATATTTTCGGGTGGAGGTCGTCGGGATCAACAAAATTCCGGATACGGGGCGCTGCCTCCTCGTCGCGAACCACTCCGGTACGCTCCCTTACGACGGCGCAATGATCAAAACGGCGGTGAAGCGCGTGCACCCGAAGCAGCGCGACGTACGCTGGCTTGCCGAGGATTTCATCTTCCACTTTCCATTTCTCGGCTCCTTCACCAACCGCATTGGAGCGGTGCGCGCGTGCCAGGAGAACGCCGAGCGCCTCCTTCGTAAAGACGCGCTGGTGGCTGTTTTTCCTGAAGGAACGAAGGGGATTGGCAAGCTGTACAAAGAGCGCTACCGCCTGCAGCGTTTTGGCCGCGGCGGGTTCATCAAGCTCTGCCTCCGCACCGGTTCGCCCATTCTCCCCGTGGCGGTCATCGGAGCCGAAGAGACGAACCCCATGCTCTTTCGCATCGAGGCACTCTCGAAGGCCCTCGGTTTTCCGTACATTCCAGTCACGCCGACCTTTCCGCTCCTCGGGCCGCTCGGCCTCGCCCCGGCTCCGACCAAGTGGAAAATCTCCTTCGGCGACGTGATCCGTTTTGACGGCTATGGCCCCGAAGCCGCTGAAGACGAGATCCTCGTCGCGCGTCTTGCGGAGCGCGTCCGAGCAACGATTCAAGCCATGCTCGATCGCGGAATCGCTGAGCGTCGCTCGGTTTGGTCGGGTTGATCGGCGCGGCACCGAGGGGGGTCCTCGTCGTCGACAAGCCCGGCGGGATGACCAGCCACGATGTCGTCCAGCAGCTGCGAAAGAAGCTGAGAACACGGGAGATCGGGCACTCGGGCACTCTCGATCCGATGGCCACGGGCGTCCTCGTGGTGTGCATCGGCGAGGGCACGAAGCTCGTGCCGTACCTCACGGCCGCAGAGAAAGGATACGACGCGACCATCGCACTTGGAACCGGTACCGCGACCCTCGACGCCGAAGGCGAAGTCACCGAGACGAAGGAGGTGCCGGCCGACTGGCAGGATCGCCTGCAGGCGGGCATCGACGTCGAGCGCGCGCGCACGAGCCAGGTGCCTCCCTCGTTCTCGGCGATCCGTGTAGACGGCGTTCGCTCTCACGTCCTTGCTCGTCGCGGTGAAGCTGTGGAGCATGCGGCGCGCGTCGTGCGTGTCACATCCATGGAAGTTCGGTCACGCACCGTCGACCCACCCACGCTCCATGTCCTGCTCGACGTGTCGAAGGGTTACTACGTGCGATCATTGGCCCGCGATCTAGCGACGTCGCTAGGCACGGTCGGACACCTCACCGCGCTGCGGCGCACGCGCTCAGGCTGTTTTTCCCTGGCCGACGCGTGTCCCCTGACGGACGAAAGAATCACGGAGCATCTTCTGTCGCTGGAGAGCGCGGCGGCGCGCGCTCTTCCGGTGGCTCAGCTCACGGCGAAAGGGCGCGTCGACGCCTTCGAGGGTCGGCCGATCGCCCTCGCGGATCTGTCGAACCCGACCTCCGTCGGTCCATGCGCATGGTTCGACGAAACGGGGACGCTCGTCGCCATCGGCGCGATCGAAGCAAGCGGCCGCGGCCAGGTGCTCCGCGGTTTTCGCTGACTACTTTTTACCCGCCGCCTTGTCGCGGGCAACCTTAAGGCGCTCCTTTGCTTGAGGGGCGAGCGGGCCGGAGGGTGCAAGCTTCAAGTAGGTATCGAACTCCGTCACCACCTTCTTCCACTCATTCTTCGCTGCGAGGCGCGTAGCGAGCCAGTAGTGCGCGAGAGCGAAGTTGGGGTCCTTCTTCACGGCTGCCTGAAGATCGACGAGCGCGCCGTCTTCGTCCTTCCCACCAAGCTTGCATAGTGCACGCTCCGTCCTGAACTCGGCCGTGTCCTTGAGCGTGATGGCTTTGTCGAAGGTCGGTACGCAGTCCGAGACATCGCGAATCAGAAGCATCTCGTGACCGATCGCGGCAACGAGCGCGACGTCGTCACCGGCTAGCGGGCGAGCAGCGCGCAACTTCGCCGCCGCTTCGTCGGGACGCTTCATGATCCCGAGCCAGTGCCCGTACGTGAACGCGAGCATCGCGTCGCTCGGAGCGATCTTCGCGGCCTCTTCGAATTCGCGCACCGCGCCCACGTCTCCTTTGCTGGCGAGCGCGACGGCAATGTTGGTATGGAGGCCGGCGTTCTTGGGGTGCTTGGCGAGGGCCGGTCGCGTGGCGAGGAGCGCCTCGTCGAAACGCCCGCCGTCGATGTAGAGCGCGCCGAGGTTCTGCGCCGCGTCTTCGTGGTCCGGCTTGAGGCTCAGGGCCTCTTTGTACGACTTTTCTGCCCCCGCTTTGTCGCCGCCCTTGTCGGCCACGAGGCCCAGATAATAGGTGGCGTCTGCATCTTTGGGGTTCTTCTTGATCGCCGCTTCGAAGCTCGTCTTCGCTCCTGCCATGTCGCCGGCGTTGAACGCTTTGATACCCTTGGCGAGCTCCTCGCTCGTCGGCGCCGCGTTCTCCGGAGGAGCGTTCGCGCTCGCGGCGGACGGAGCAGTGCCTCCGGCCATCGAAGGCGGCAGCGACGGAGGCGTGGTGCTCTGTGCCGCGGGCGGCGGCGAATTCGACCCCCCGCATGCCACGAGTACGAACGACAAAATCCCTAGAATTTTCGCCTGATTCATCTTTTGTCCGTTTTTCATGGGTCCCCGTTGCATCCAATCGCGCCGGTCAGCGCATCACGAATCACTTTGAACCGCTCGCCCGGAACGACCTTGGTGCCGTCGAGCTCGCTCACGTAGAAGACGTCGGCCACCTTGGTGCCTTCGGTGTTGATCTTCGAGAGCGCGATGGTGAGCCCGAGCTCGTGGAGCGCGCGCGCCAGAGTGTAGAGCAGACCGGGCCGGTCTTTCGCGAAGACTTCGATCACCGTGTGACGGGGCGATGCGCGGTCGTCGACCACCACCTCGGTAGTGATGGCCGGGCTCGGTCGTTCGCGCCACGGAGACGCCGAGCCGGTGCGCGCGCGGAGGAGGTCGGCGGGATCGACGGCGCCCGAGCAGACGTCATCGAGGTCCTTGAGAAAGCGTGCGAATCGACGAGCCTCTGGCGTGGCTTCGGCGCGGTTGCGCACCCAGAAGAGGTCGACGGCCTCCGTGCGACCCCCAGGTAGCACCCGCGAATAAACCTGCGCCGCCAGCACCTCGAGACGCCCCGCGGTGATCGCCGCGGCGATGCGCGCGAGAAGACCGGGACGGTCCTCGGCGATGACGCAGAGCTCGGAAAATTCGGGATGCTTCGACGGCACGAGCGCGGCGTGGACCGGAGAGCTTTTGCGATCGAGGGCGACCTGCGCATGGGCGACGATGGCGTCGGGGGTGTTCGCGAGCAGGTAGCGCTCGGGCATGCTGCCGACGAACGCGTCGAGTGCGCTGCGCTCCCCGCTCCAGAGCCTGGCTGCGGCGTCGCGAACTCTGCCGAGGCGCTCCTCGTCGATCTGGCTGGGCCTTCCGCCGAGAAGGAAACCGTCGCTCGCGAGATAGAGCTCCTCGAGCATGCGTGATTTCCAGGACGTCATCGCGGTCGGCGATGTGGTCGTGATGTCTGCCACCGTGAGGAGATAAAGATCGCGAAGGCCCTCGCGACCGCGCACCCCCACGCAAAAGTCCTGGATGGTCGTGGGATCGTCGAGGTCGCGGCGCGTCGCCACGTGGTACATCGACAGGTGCTGCGCGACGAGGGCACGTGCCTCGGCAACATCCTCCTCGGACAGGCCGAGACGCGGAAGAATGCGGTCGCACAGCTCGGCTCCGCTCTGCGAGTGGTTCTTTCGAGAGCCGTTCGCATCGGGGTAACCCTTGCCGACGTCGTGAAGCAGCGTGGCCAGAAAAAGCGGGCGCGGCCGAGCGATCTCCGCGGCGAGCCGGCTGGCGAGCGGGTGCACCGGCGCGAGCTCACCGCGGGCGAGAGAACGCAGACAGTCGAGCGCAGCCACGCTGTGAACGTCGACGGTGTACACGTGGTACGTGTCGTGATGGACCCGCCCGGTCACCGGCAAAAACTCCGGGATCATCGCCAGGAGAAGGCCCACGTCATGGAGCTCACCGGCGATCGAGCCACGCGGCATGCGCGACTCCGCCACCGTGCAAATCAGATCGGCGAAGAGGTCGTTCGCTTCACGGCTCGCGCGCAACGCCGCGGCAAACGCGGGGTCCGACGTGGCGCGGGCGATCACCTCGCGCGCAAACGGAAGCACCGGTGCGTCGTGCCGCGCGCAGGCCGCGTAGACGCGCAGCGCAAGGGGTGGATCGCTCAAGAGCTCCGCGCTCCCGGCGAGGGTCACGTGACCATCGAAGAGGCGCACCCCGTGACCAAGATCGGCGTCCGCCATCCGCGAGCGCTTTCGCGGTGGCCGCGCGCGCTCGAACATTCGCTCCTTCGCCCGGGTCACGATCCGCGCGTGGAGGTAGTAATCCTGCATCAGCCGCTCGGCCCCTGCGGCGCGGGCGTCGTCGTTTCCCGAGTTCGCTTCGACGTATCCCATCTCGAGCGCGATGGTCTCTTGCTCGTCGAACGTGAGGCGATCGCTCTTGCGATCGGCGTGGGCGTGAAGCCGGTTGCGCACCCGCCAGAGGAACGTCTCCGCTTCGGTGATCTCCTGCGATTCACGTCCGACGAAGACGCCGAGCCGCACGAGCTCACGCCAGATGCTCTGTGGGTCTCCAGGATCACCGACCCGGTAACGAGCCCGCGCCACCCAGCGCACGCCGTCGAGATCGCGGAGCCCACCGCTTCCGCCCTTCACGTCCGGCTCGAGGAGGTAGAGCGAGCCCCCCAGGCGCGCCTGTCGTCCAGAGGCCTCTGCATCCAGGCGATCGATGAACTCACCGATGGCGCTCTCCAGAAACATTCCGTTCCACGCGCGATCCAGGAGCTCGCTGACGAGCGTCTTGCCCCCTGCCAAATAGCGCAGATCGAGGAGGGTGGTGGCGGTGGCGAGATCCTCGTGGGCGAGCGCGAGCGCTTCGTCGGGCTCCATGACCTGATGTCCGATCGAGAGGCCTACGTCCCAGAGCGGGTAGAGCAGGGCCTCGACGAATGCGCTCGCCTCCTCGCGGTTTCTTCCGCGCGCGTTCGGTACGATGAGGCGAACGTCGGCGTCGCTCTTCAGCGCGACGGCTCCACGCCCGTAGCTCCCGACGGCGGCGAGCGCAATCGCCTGTCGAGGCTGGCCAAGGCTGCCGTGCGCTGCAGCAAACATCGTGGTCATGAGACCGTCGAGGATCTCCGCGTTCCTCCGCCCAAGCGCGACGCCGTCTGCACCAGGATGCTCGAGCATGGTGCGCGCTTCTGCGCGATGGCACGCGAGGGCGTCTCGGAGCTCGCTGCCGAGCGGGGGCACACCGCCGGTCAGCTCGTGGGGTTCGGTGGGCATCGAGAGACCGAGAAACCGTACCATCGGCGGGAGCGCCGAACACAACTCTTCAAATAACCGCGGACTTCCTCTAATCTGCCCGCGCGTCGCGGTTTGCCGCCTGGTCCGTGGATTGGGTGGATTCGAAATCTCATCCCGTAGGGGGGACCCCTCTGGGCATACATCGATCAGATCCTCTAGGAGGCAAGTTCATGTTTAGTAAAGTATTCTATCCCTTAGTTGCCGTGGCCTCGTTGGGCCTCGCGTTCTCGTTCAACGCTTGCAGCTGCCATGCGGAGATGGGCGATCAGCAGGCCAAGGCCCCTGAGCCCCCGAAGGCACCCGAGCCCCCGCCCCCGCCTGTGCCCGAGGCTCCCAAAACCCCCGAGCCCGCGCCGAAGCCGAAGGTAGTCGCCGTCAAGAACGCGCAGATTGAAGGCACGCGCGTCAAGATCCCGGGCGAGCTCGATTTCGACATCGACAAGGCGACCCTCAAGGACACGCCCCAGACGAAGGAAATCTTGACCACGCTCGTCGAGTTCATGAAGGAGAACAAGAGCGTCACCAAGCTCCGCATCGAAGGTCACACCGACAACACCGGAACGTCCGACCACAACAAGAAGCTCTCGCAGGAGCGCGCGGACAGCGTCGCGAAGTACCTGGCCGACCACGGCTGCGAGAAAACGCGCCTCACGACGATCGGCTTCGGCGACAGCAAGCCGGAAGTCGCAAACGACACGAAGGAAAACAAGGCGAAGAACCGCCGCACGGAATTCCACGTGGACGAGCTCGACGGCAAGCACCAGGACGCCGCCGTCACGGCGAGCTCCACGGCCCCGACCACGCCCGCCGCTCCGGCATCAGCTGCAGTCGACGCTGGCGCGCCCAAGGGCCAGAAGGTCGTCGCGGCACCGAAGAAGTAATTTCTTCGACCAGCGTCACCCCACACTCGGAGCGGCTGCGTTTTTTTTACGACGCAGCCGCTTTGATTTTGTATCTAGACTCTCCGATATGCCGCTCAATCGCGCCCGCTGCAGCGCATGCAAAGAGCCGCTCGGCGATCCGCCGCACGTGGCCGTCGCTATGCGTTGTCCGAGCTGCCGCACGCCGCGCTCCGTCGCTCTTGGAGCCGATGGACAGCCTGCGGATTTCGACGCCTCCTTCGCCGCGAATCGCCTCCTGCGCTGGTTCATGGCCGCCCGCGTTGCGATGACCCGGGGTGCGCCCGGCGTTGCCATCGGCGTTTGTGCCCACTGCGATTCGCCGCTCACCATTTCGTCGCGCGAGCCGATCACGCTCCCTTGCCCGCACTGCACGCACCCTGTCGAAGGGCCGGCCGCGACGGTGCTCGTCGATCAATGGCCCGAGCCGTGGGCGCGCGTCGAAGGTGGAGGTCTCGCCCTCGAGTACCGACTGGCGATCGTCGATGACCACACGGGCGTGACCGCGGGATGCGCGGCCTGCGGAGCGCCGACCGCTGCCAACGATCCATCGATGCATTGCCGACGCTGCAACGCCATCGCCTGGGTCGAGCGCGAAGGCCTCCGCGTTCAGGTCGGCGTACGCATTGACGGCACTCGGCAAGATCTCCCGTTCAACGCGCTCGTGCCCCTCATTCAGGGCGAGCAAATGCTGCGCGCCGATGCCGCGACGGGCAACTCCGCCGAGTCCGGCACCTCACTTCTCGGGGTGACCGGAGTCGGCTGCGCCCTCGCCATCGGATTCGGCGTGCTTCTAACTTTTGGGATCTGGATGGCCGTTCATTTCTGGAAGTGATCAGCCGCCGTAGCCGCGATCGCCAGACAACGTGCTCGCTTTGCAAGCGGCGGCTCCGGGCGCAAAGATGAGGCCGGCGTCGCACTTGTTGAGCGCCGGATCGCAGTACGGCGCCGTTGAAGCGCAATCGTCGTCCGTCGCGCAAGCAACTCCGGTCGTGAAGCGGGGCAGGCAGGTGTTGTTGCAGCGGAGGTCCTCGAGGCATGGCGCAGTCGCGTTGCATTGCTCGCCGCTCGCCTTTTTCGCGAGGCACACCGACGCCGCCCCGGCCTCATTGCAGTACGATCCCGCCTCGCACTGATCGCCTGCGCTCGCGCATCCCGCGCTCTTGCTCTTCGAGCTCGGCATCGCGCAGAGCATCTTGTCGCAGATCATCGCCCCGTCGCAGTCGTAGTTGCTGGCGCACGCTTGAAGCGCCTTTTGCGACCCCTGGAACACGCGACCGCACGTGTCTCGCAGCGCTTTTAGATCGCCCGGAGTGATCGTGCCGTCCTTCGAGTACGTGTCGTGGGCCTTGTCGATGCAGGCTTGCGCGTTGGCCGCGCGGTACTGCCGGGTCGACGACGAGCTCGACGTCGCGTCGCTCGCACATTGCGCCTTCCGGGCCGAAAGGCAGGAGTCCATGGTCGCGGCGCACTTGGCGGCAACCTGACATTCCTGATTAGCCTTCTCGCTGCAGAAGGAGTCTACCGACGGATATTTCACCGCGTCAGGAGCGCTCGAACATGCTGCCATTGAAATTGCCGCGAACCCACCAAGTGCAAGCCAGCTTCGAATTTTCATTTTCGTCCTCATTTTCGTTCTGCCAGAAGTCGCATCTCACGTGCTGTGTGATCTTACCCCAAGAGAATATTGACGTCTTCTCGCCTTGACGCTCACGGAGCAGACCGTTACCCATGGCGTCGTTCACCGCGCGAAGGTGGCGGAATTGGCAGACGCGCCGGCTTCAGGTGCCGGTGGGGTAACTCGTAGGGGTTCAAGTCCCCTCCTTCGCACTCATATGAAAAAGCGCGCCGACCAGTGAAGGTGGGCGCGCTCTTTGTTAGACGGACGACTGGTTGAGGCCTCGAGACTACCAGCGGCCTCCGCCGCCGCCGCCACCACCACCGCCGCCACGACCGCCGCCGCCGCCTCCTCCGCCACGGCCTCCGCCGCCGCCCCCTCCGCCACGGCCTCCGCCGCCTTCACGGGGTCGCGCTTCGTTCACGACGAGTGCGCGTCCGCCAACCGTGTGCCCGTTGAGTGCACCGATCGCGGTGTTTGCTTCGCCGTCGTTGCCCATCTCGACGAATGCAAATCCGCGCGGTTGTCCGCTCTCGCGATCTGTGACGATCGACGCGGAATCAACCGCGCCGTGCGCCGCGAACATTTCGCGGAGGTCGGCCTCGGTGGTGCTAAACGGGAGATTGCCAACGTAAATTTTCTTCATGACCGAAATACCCTTGCCCGAGATTCGTAAGATCGCTCAAAACCGTTGCGGATACCCAGGCAGTGATCGCGGTGGATCGAGCGTGCTCGCGGGACACGCCGCGGGCTAAGAGGAGCATAGCTGACCTCCAGCGATTGGGGGACTTTAGAAGGAGGCGCCCTCAGATAGACTCCCGTGATACGGTCGAGCCGCCAGAATTCTGGCGTTTAGAGAGGGGTTCTCATGCGTTTCCTGAAGCGCGCCACGGCGCTCGTCCTCGCCATTTCTCTCGTTTCGCCGCTTGCTCTCGCCGAGGGGGACGCCGACAAATCGACCGCGCGCGATCTTGCTACCGAGGGTCAGGCCGCGTTCGAGAAAAAGGACTTCAAGACCGCGGAGGATCGCTTCCGCCGCGCCGACGCACTTTTTCACGCCCCCACGATCGCCCTCGGGCTGGCGCGCTCCGAGGCGGGGCTCGGAAAATTCGTCGCGGCCCAGGAGAGCTACAACAAGGTCATCCAGTACGGCGCGCCTCCCGGATCGCCGCCCGCCTTCGCGAAGGCCGTGGCCGATGCCCAGGCCGAATTCAACAGCGTTGCGGCGAAGGTCGGCTCCATCGTGATCACGGTGGCGGGCAGCGACAACCCTACGGTGACCGTCGACGACGTCACCTTCCCGCTCGCGGCGCTCGGCGTGAAGCGGTCGATCGATCCGGGAAGCCACACGGTCAGAGCCTCGGCCGCCGGGTTCAAGCCCGTCGAAGCCAAAGCTGTGGTCCCCGAGGGAGGGGCCGCGCGCGACGTGCTCCTCACGCTCGAGAAAGATCCGAACGCCGTTCCCGTCGCGGCCGCGGAGCAGCCCAAGACCCCCAGCAACCCGGGAAATTCATCTTCTGCGTCGGAACGCGCCTCTGGCGGCTCGCTCAACAAAACGCTCGGCTACGCGGCCCTCGGACTGGGCGGCGTCGGCCTGGTCGTCGGGAGCGTCGGCGGCATCCTCGCCCTCGGTAAGCACTCCACGCTCGAGACGAGCTGCAAGAGCGCGACGGGCTGCAAGCAGTCGGACATCGACAGCTACCGCTCGGTCGGAACCATCTCCACGGTGGGCTTCATCGTCGGCGGCGTGGGCCTCGCGGCAGGAGCCGTGCTCCTTCTCACCGCTCCGAAATCCACCGAATCGAAGACCGGCAAATTCATCATGCCATTCGTTGGCCCCGGAAGCGTCGGCGCCATCGGTCGCTTCTGACGCGATCGTGATCCTCGTCTTTCGCAGCGTACGGGCGGTCGATCCCGGCAGTGGGCTCGACGCGATCGTAGACGTAGTTGTCGAACGGGGGGTCATCACGCGGGTCGGCCCGGGCGCAGGTGCAGCCGTCGCCGCGTCCGAAAACGCGCGCGTCATCGATCGCCCGGGAGCCTTTCTTTTCCCAGGTTTCATCGATCTCCACGCCCACGTGCGCGAGCCGGGACAGGAGTACAAAGAGGACATCGCGAGCGGGCTCGCAGCAGCGGCGGCGGGCGGCTTCACGGACATCTGCGCGATGCCGAACACCACGCCAGTGAACGACAACCGCGCCATCACCGAGCTCCTCGTCGCCAAAGCGCGCGCCCTCGGCGGCTCCCGTCTGCACCCCATCGGCGCCATCACCCTCGGCCAGCGTGGCGAGTCCCTCACCGAGATGGCCGATCTCCGAGAGGGCGGCGCCGTCGGCGTATCCGACGACGGACGATGCGTCACCTCGAGCGCGGTTATGCGGCGCGCCCTCGAGTACGCGAGCACCTTCGACCTGCCGGTGATTCAGCACGCCGAAGATCATGCGCTCACCGAGGGGGCCCAGATGCACGAGGGGGCGGTCTCGACCAAGCTCGGCCTCCGGGGCTGGCCACGCGTCGCGGAAGACGTGATCGTAGCGCGGGACGTACTACTTGCAGAATACACGCGTGCCCGCTACCACCTCGCGCACGCCTCCACCTTGGGCACCGTGCGCATCCTACGCGAGGCTAAATCCCGAGGGATCGCCGTGACCGCCGAGGTGACGCCGCATCACCTCCTTCTGACTCACGAGGCGGTGCTCGGCTACGACACAGCGTGCAAGGTCAACCCGCCGCTCCGCGAAGAAGAGGACGTAGAAGCGCTGAGAGGCGCGCTTGCCGACGGCACGATCGACTGCGTCGCCACCGATCACGCTCCCCATAGCCCGCTCGAAAAAGACTGTGAGTTCGCCGAGGCCGCGCCGGGAATGGTCGGACTCGAGCTCTGTCTCCCGCTCTTGCTGGGGCTCGTGGAGAAAAAGGTGCTGCCGCTCGCACGGCTCGTGGAGGCGCTCACCAGCGCTCCTGCGCGCATCGTGTCCCTTCCGATTCCGCGCATCAAAGACGGAGCGCGCGCGGATCTCGTGCTCATCGATCCCGACGAGCGCTGGACGATTGCTCCCGAGCGTCTACGTTCGAAGAGTCACAACACGCCCTTCTTGGGGCGTGAGGTCAGAGGTCGCGTGCGGATGACGGTTGTCGCTGGAAAGATCGTGTTCGAGGCAGACAAGAAATGACATCCCGCATGGCAGTGAGCGGCGATGGAGCGCGCCTCGTCCTCGCGGACGGCACTGTGTTCGAGGGGCGGCCCTATGGCGCGCGCGGTCTGACGACGGGTGAAGCGGTCTTCACCACGACCATGACCGGCTACCAAGAGGTGCTCACCGATCCCTCGTATGTTGGGCAAATCGTGGTGATGACGGCGTCCGAGATCGGCAACGTCGGAACGAACGCGGACGACGCGGAGTCCGTCGACGGCAAGCCCCGCGTGTCCGGATTCGTGGTCCGCGACGCGAGCCCCATCGCCTCGAGCTGGCGCTCCGAAGAGCCGCTCGAAGCCTTCCTGCAGCGTCACGGGATCGTCGCGATCGAAGGGGTCGATACGCGAAAGCTCGCGCGTCACCTTCGCGATCACGGAGCCCAGAACGCCGCGATGGGCTCGGAGTCGGCAGAGGTTCTCGCGCGGCGGGCGCGGGAAGCGCGTCCGATGAGCGGACTCGATCTCGTCGAGCACGTGACTCCGAAGGAGCCGTACACGTGGACCGAAGGCCGTGGGGTGTGGGCTCCGGATGTCTCGAAAAAACAAGGCTCAAACGAACGCGAGCACCGCGTGGTGGTCGTGGACTTCGGAATCAAGCGCAACATCTTGCGCTGCCTCGTAGACGCTGGATGCAGCGTGACGGCCGTCCCCGCGCGCACCTCGGCGGCGGAAATCTTGGCGATGAAACCGGATGGAATTTTTCTCTCCAACGGCCCCGGCGATCCCGCCGCCGTCGAGTACGGGATCCAAACGATCCGTGATCTACTCGGGAAAAAGCCGCTCTTCGGCATCTGCCTCGGCCACCAGCTTCTCGCCCACGCTCTCGGCGGCAAGACTTTCAAGCTCAAGTTCGGTCACCGCGGCGCCAACCAACCGGTAAAAGATCGCACGACCGGCCGCATCGAAATCACCACCCAGAACCACGGCTTCTGCGTCGACCTCGCCTCGCTTCCCTCGAGCGTCGTGCCGACCCACGTGCATCTCAACGACGGGACGAGCGAGGGCCTCGCCGCCCCCGACCTGCGCGCGTTCAGCGTTCAGTACCACCCGGAAGCCGCAGCAGGCCCACACGACTCGCTCTATTTGTTCGATAGATTCACCGAGATGATGCGCAAAAATTGATCGGGCGCGAAGGATCGCCTTGTTCAGCGCGCTAGCCCCTACATGTAGCCGTTTGTCACGTGCAACACGGCCTCGGCCGGCGTATGCTCGAACGACATGGGCTTCGGACGACGCGGCATTCTCCTCAGCGCCCTCGTGATGGCCTCCGGTCTCGCCACGGCGTGCGGGACCAACGCTGCGAGAGCCCACAAAGACGCGGGAGAGGTCTTCGAATCCGACCCTGGCGATCCGCTCCTCAATCCTCCGAGGCCCCCCGACTACTTGAACGACGACTCTGGGTCCTTTGGAGCTCCGGCCGAGCGTCAAAACGACTCTGGAGCAACGTCACCCGAAGGCGGGCGTATTTCGATCGATGCCGGCAATTCGCAAGTGGGCCTCGACGCAGGCCCAAGCGGTGACTGCGTCGGACCGCTTCTCCTTGGCGACGTGAAGATCGTGGAGCTGATGATCGCCACGCAAGCCACTGCCGGCGACAGGGGCGAATGGGTCGAGATTCAAAGCACCCGCAGCTGCACGCTCAACGTGAACGGCCTCACCATCGCGTCCCCGCGCGGCACTGCGGCAGTG
Organism: Myxococcales bacterium; assembly: GCA_043747615.1. Taxonomy (GTDB): domain Bacteria; phylum Myxococcota_A; class Polyangia; order Polyangiales; family Polyangiaceae; genus JAYTOU01. The sequence goes on from JAYTOU010000098.1 coordinate 21,099, forward strand.
GACTCCGTCACCGTCACCACGGACACGTTCATTCCGCCGAACGGAACCTTCCTGGTGGCCGGATCCTCGATCGCTTCGTTGAACGGGGCCTTGCCGCCGGTGCTCTTCACGTGGAGCGCGGCAGACGTCCTGAGAAACACGGGCGACACCGTCACCCTGACTGCCGGGACGACGATGATCGACACCCTCACGTACCCGAGCTTCTCCAACTTCACGCCTGGCCGAGCCCTGAGCTTCCCCGCCGATTGCGCGTGGAGCGATCGCGCTTCGTGGGCGCGATGGAGCTATGCGTTCTCCGTCTACTCGGGCGTCCTCCAGGGCACCCCGAACGCCGACAACATCGACGTCGCTTGTTACTAGGGCAGCGCGGCGTGCTAGTAGGCGTCGGATCCCCGCCATGAGTAAGAAGAAGACCATCCACTTCGTCAGCCTCGGCTGCCCAAAAAACAAGGTCGACAGCGAGGTCATGCTCGGCGTCGCAAGGGCCAGCGGCTTCGTGATCTCCGACAGCGCCGAGGGCGCCGAAGTGATCGTCGTGAACACCTGCGGGTTCATCGGCGAAGCCAAAAAAGAGTCCATCGAGACGATCTTCGAGCTCGCCGAGATGAAGAAGCACGGCGCCTGCAAACGGCTCGTCGTCGCCGGATGCCTCTCCCAGCGTTACCCCCAGGAGCTCGCAGCGCAGATGACGGAGGTCGACCACTTCCTCGGCTCGAGCGACATGCTGAAGCTTGCCGAAGTGCTCGGCGGCAAGGCCGATCGCATGCTCGTCGGCAACCCAGCCGACTGGATCGTGAAGGCGAGCGATCCGCGCGTGGTGACCGACTCGGCAGTGAGCGCGTACGTGAAGATCGCCGAGGGGTGCAACCGCGCGTGCTCCTTCTGCACCATTCCGGAGTTTCGTGGAAAGCAGCGCTCACGCACCGCAGACGACGTCGTGCGCGAGGCGCAGAACCTGGCATCTCAGGGCGTGCTCGAGCTCAACTTGATTTCGCAGGACACCATCGCCTACGGTCGTGATCTCCCGAAGGCCGAGAAAACAAGGCTCGCAGGTCTCGTTCGGCGCATCGCCGACGTAGAGAAGATTCGCTGGGTCCGCCTCTTCTATCTTTACCCGGAGACAATCGACGACGAGCTCATCGAGCTCTTGGCGAACCATCCGCGCGTGGTTCCCTACGTCGACATGCCACTCCAGCACGCCTCCGACGCGATGCTCCGCCGCATGAAACGCGGACATGGGCTCGATCGCCAGAAGCGCGTGGTCGATCGAATGCGCAAGGCCATTCCGAACCTCACCTTCCGAACGGCGTTCATCGTCGGGCATCCGGGCGAGACGGACGCCGAGTTCCAGGAGCTGATGGACTTCGTAGCCTGGGCGCGCTTCGAGCACGTCGGCGTCTTCCGCTACTCGGACGAAGAATCGTGCAAGAGCCACGATTTCGAGGGCAAAGTGAAGCCGGCGGTGGCGGCGAGCCGTTACCGAAAGCTCATGAGCCTGCAACGAAAGATCGCGCGCGAGGCGAACCAGAAACTGGTCGGCACCGAGCTCGACGTCCTCGTCGAAGGGGCGAGCCACGAGCACGAGTTCGTGATGAAGGGGCGGCACGCAGGGCAAGCCCCGGATGTCGACGGGCAGGTATTTCTCTCCGGCGGCGAGGTTCATCCCGGTCAGATCCGTCGTGTGCGGATCTCCCAGGCCAGCGACTACGATCTGGTAGGCGAGGTGACGGACGAGGCCGATCCCGACGCGCCGAAAAAGAAGCGCGTTTCGCTCAAGGTCATGGGACGCGCCTCGACGGTCGAGTGGCGTTAGGCGAACTAGCTGACATACCAATTTCCACGTGGGCAAACGTGGATCCGTTGCGCAGATCGAACGACGTGTCTCCCTATTTCGAGATCGTCACGCTCGTCTCGGAGCTCCGGGTTGAACCAAACTCTTGCGTGACGTCGATGACGTCCCCCGGCGACGCGAAGATCGTTTGCTCCCACGTGCCCTCGCTGTCGGCCTGCGAGCCAAAGACACGCTTGTTCAACGGCACGGTCGGGTTCCGGTTGTAGAGAACGACAATGGCGTTCGCCTCGACGCCTTTCGTCGAGCTGAGATGCACCGTGCCGTTCGCGACGTCCGTGACTGTCGGCAGCGACGGCGGAGGGAGCGGCAACGTCGGGCTGTTGCACGCCGCCGACACGACGAAGCACGCAGCTCCAAAGAGAAAGTGGGCGCGCCGGAGCATCAGCAACTTTGTAGCACATCTCGCGCCACCGGTTGCGCGCGCTTTTACACGGGTTTCAGCCCGTGTGAAGCCAACTTGGTTGGCACTGGGGTCAACTGTAGAGTGGGCCATTCGGGGTCCCGACGCCCAATGGCCTCGCTTATCTGGATCCGCTTCCGAGAAGCTGTTAACTGCGTGGAGCGTACCTCACGAGATAATATGCAGACCCCGCCCCCACCCATCGTCCTCGGCGGTGACACGCGCGTGAAGCGCTTGCCGTGGAGACCGGTCCCCTTCGCGCTAGGTATCGCGCTCCTCTTCGCGTTGCGGCACGGCAACGACGTCGACGATCGCGCGCCCAATCGATCGGCGGCCGTCGCCGGCGTTCTCACCTCACGCGGCTTCAGCTGCGACGAGGGCGACGTCACCTGGGTCGCGGGTCCGAGCGGCGTGCGCGGCGCGATGACCGGAGGCGCGAAGGCCCTCGTGCGGGCGAGCGTCAAAGGAGAGCCGAGCGATCTCTACCTCGTCGAGGCGACGCTCTCACCGGAAGGTGCGCTGCTCGAGGTCGACGGCACATGGAACGTCACGCGTACGACGGGCGTCGACGAATCGCGCCCGCTCGTTCGAGCAGGCAGCGGAGCCGGCGTGTGGGTCGCGTACACCACGAGCGTCGACGGCATCGCGACGGGGATTCACGCTCTCGATGTGAGCGGACGATCACCTGCAGTCTACACGGAGTTCAATCGCACCCAGCGGTGGCAGATGATGCTCACCAGCCTGCAGCAGACAGGGCAAACCGGCGGCGTCATGCACAACGCGTTCGCCCTCGATCCTCCGGCAAATCAGGTCGATCTCGTGTGGCGTGACGACGGGATGGTGGGCGCTAAAGCGGACGGTCGAGCGATTGTCCTCGATCCGGTGAAGGGCGTCGCCGTCGACGGAGCGGGCTGGGTCCGCGCCGCGCCGGAGGTCAAAGCCCGACCAGGGAGCGTCGTCACCTGGGCCGTCGATCGCGTTCGCGCTCTTCCATGGTTCGGCGAAGAGAAGATGCAAGTCGTGAAGGCCGTGGCGTTCACCGGGCTCGACTGGGTGCTGCGCTTCCAAGCCGAAGTATTCGGCGACTCGAGCGCGAAAGAAGTCAGCGACGATCTCGGCGGCGTGAACAGCGGTTCCACGAACCGCGTGAGCTTCACCGATCCGGAGATCGGTTGGCCCCCCGCGCCCATGAAACCGCTTCTGTCGCCTCCCCTCCCCGGTGAAGGCCAGTGGATCGCGCTCGATCACGATCCGTTCATTACCCAAGCGGCCGGCGCTCCTGCGGCGTTCGTCACTTCGTTCATCCGCTCGGACAAGCAGCGCCCGCAAACGCGCATCTACGTCACGCTCTGGGACCCGCGGCAGATCGCGCTTCACATGGCGGCGGGGACGGTCGAGCCGGTGAGCGCGTCGGGAGAAGCCGGACCGGGCGTGATTCCACGCGCGCCCGAAATTTTGCGTCGCGTGGTGGGCGGCTTCAACGGCGGATTTCAAGCCATTCACGGCGAGTTCGGGATGCAGGCCGACGGCGTCCTCTACCTGCCGCCAAAGCCGTACGCGGCGACCGTGGCCGAGCTGCGCGACGGCTCGACGGTGTTCGGCGCGTGGCCAAATAGCCAAGAAGTGCCGGACGAAGTCCTCAGCTACCGCCAGAACCTCACGGCGCTCGTCCAAAACGACAAGTTCAATCCGTGGGGGCGCACCTGGTGGGGCGGCACTCCAAAGGGATGGTCCGACAACATCCACACCACGCGAAGCGCGATCTGTCTCACCAAAGAAAATTACGTCGGCTACTTCTGGGGACACGATCTCTCGGCCGATGTTCTCGCCGAGGGGATGCTCCTCGCGCGCTGCTCGTTCGGCGTTCACCTGGACATGAACCCGGGGCTCGCCGGCTTCGAATTCTACAATGTGCAACCTACAAGTACCTGGGCCGATCTGGGACGCCCCATTCAGCAAGACTGGGAGTGGGAAGGCACGTTCCGCGAGCTCCCCGACTTTCACGTGCGCGCGCGGCGGATGATCAAGGGGATGATGCACATGAACTTCCCCCAGTACATCCATCGCGACGGGCGGGACTTCTTCTACCTCACGCAACGGCCTGTTCTGCCGGGTGCGGAGCTCCCCGCGCGGATCACTCCGAAGCAGCCCGGCGAGGGTGCGTGGCGGTTGAAGGGTCTTCCGCAGCACGGATTTCCGTACGCGCTGACGACGACGTGGCTCCGCCCCGATCCGAAGAGACCCGATCTCAAAGTTCGTGTATTACGCATCGATCCTCGCGCCGTCACCCCAGCAGCGAGCTCCGGCACGACCTCCGAGACACCGACCATTGCCTCCTTCGCCGGACCGCTGCGCACGAAGGTCGACGCCGGCCACGGACCCGACTCTTCCGGGCTTGGCCTGTGGTTCGCGAGCGGTGTTTTTCTCGTGGGCGGCGCCGCTCCGTCGACGGACGCATTTGCGCTCGCTGCGGGGACCTCGCCCCGTTCGCCGCACGCTGTCGGTGCGCGCGGAATGGCGGGCGTGCAAGACGAGGACGGGATGCTCGATTGGATTGAGCTCGCGCCGGACTCGCCATCCGATGCGGGCGCAATTGCCGCTATGGATTCGCTGCTCGCCACGCTCGGATGCGGGGCTCGCGTGGCGCTCGCTCCGGAGGCGCGCGCTTTCATCGGTGGGAACCTCGACCTCGCAGGCGAGGCAACGGTCGCGCCCTCCGGCCCCGTGGCCCGGCTCGTTCGGGGCAACCCGCCGGGGGCCCACCCCTACTTCGCGAGCACGCCGATCGTTGGGCCCGGCGTGTGGCAACCTCTTCAAAACCAGCGGATTCGCTATTTCCGTCGCGCCGCTCCCAAAGACGCCGGCGCCCCGGCACCGTCGCCCCCGAGCACGCCTTCCCCGGAGGCGCCCGAAGCGCCGACACCGGCCCCAAGCCCAACGCCCCCCTAAGAAAACCAGCCTGTCCTTGTTTCGCGCGGCGTGGACAGGTAAAAATAGGTGTTTGGCGACCACCAAAACCTTCGGGCGCTACGAGCTGCTCGACCGCATCAGCGCGGGTGGGATGGCGGAAGTTTTTCGTGCGCGCGACACCAAGAAGGGCACGATCGTCGCGCTCAAGCGGATTTTGCCGCAAATCGCAGCCGACGACGAGTTCATCGAGCTCTTCGAGGACGAGGCCCGGGTCACCTCACGGCTCGAGCACCCGCACATCGCGCGGACCCTCGATTTCGGCCACGTCAACCACGCGTACTTCATCGCGTTCGAGTACGTGCACGGCAAGGACCTGCGCACGATTTTCGATCGAGCGGTGCGCGCGCAGCGCTTCCTGCCCATGGATTTCCTGCTCTATATTTTCACCCGAATAGGTGAAGGGCTGTCGTACGCGCACGCCCGGAAAGACCAGAACGGAGAGCCGGTTTCCATCGTCCATCGCGACGTGAGCCCTCAAAACATCGTGCTCTCGACGGACGGAGACGTAAAGCTCATCGACTTCGGCATCGCCAAAGCGGCGGGGCAGCTTTCACGCACTCAAGTAGGCACGATTAAGGGGAAATACGGGTACATGAGCCCGGAGCAGGTCAGCGGCATCGGAATCGACGCTCGCACCGACGTCTTCTCGATGGGGATCTGCATGTGGGAGCTGCTCACGTTGAAGCGGCTCTTTCATGGGGAGAACGAGCTAATCGTCCTCCAAAAAATTCGGAATATGGACATCGAGCCCCCCTCGCGTCACAACCCGGACGTCGCGCCAGAGCTCGATAGAATCGTCTTGAAGGCGCTCGCCAAGGATGTGAACGAGCGCTACCGTGCCGCAAAGGAACTCTACAGAGACCTGAACACTTTCTCTCAAAGTATCCAGGCGGTGGCCACGCGCGAAGAGATGGCGCAAACCATGCGCCGAACGTTTCCGGAGTTGGCGAATGGGCCGTCGGAGACGGACGCCGTTTCGTCGAAAAGCAGCAGCCGCAGCACCGAAATCGCAAAGGGGTCAGAACGACCCTCGGCGCGACAGGAGATGGGGAAGATGGCAGCAGAGAACAAGGGCTCGGATCTGGATATCTTCGAGGGCCTCGGCAAGAAGAACAAACCCCCGCAGTCCTCTGCGCCGCCGCCCGCGCCGCCATCGTCCATGCGTACGCCCGCCGCCGCACCGTCCAGCGCCGCGGCTCCGGAACCCGTAGGCGTCCCGGTGAAGAAGCCCATGATGCTGAGCAAAAAGACGCTCATGGGTATTCCGGCGCCCTCCGCGTCCAACAGCGCCCCCCCCTCCGGAAAAACCCCGGTCGCCGCACCGTCATCGCAGCCCTCTCACCGCGCGGCGCAGGCCTCGAATGCACAGCCCGCCGGGCGTGGGTCGTTGCCCGCCGTCTCCGCACCCCCGCGGAATGCGGGCCCGAGTGCAGCGAGCGCACCTGCGCCTGCCTCGACGCGACCCGCTCCGTATGCGCCGAATACCAGGCCCGGCGGCATCGAGATGGACTGGGACGACGAGAACGAAGCCACCCACGTCTTCGACAAGGACAAGGCCGACGACGCGAATGCGTTGCCCCCCGTCTCCCAACGCCCCTCCGCCAACATGAAGGCGCTCTCGGCACCGCCGCCGCCTCCGCCTCCACCAGGTCTCTCCGGGCCCCCAAAGGGGCGGACCTCCGGGCCTCCCCCGCCCCCGTCGCTCAGCTTCGCGCGGACGGCGCCCTCGTTCACGCCACCTCCGCAGCTGACGGCCCCGCAGTCGAACCATTCCCAACATATGCCCCAGGGGAATGCCGGCGCTGCGCCGCCTCCGACCATCCAGCCGCAAATCCACACCGCGCCGATGCCGATGCCAAATCAGCAGCGCCAGAGCAACCCGCCGCCGGGTCACCTGTACGCGGCGCCGCAACTGCAGCACCCGTC
>JAYTOU010000099.1:0-27270 GCA_043747615.1 Myxococcales bacterium
GCATGTTCCCACCGGACGAATTGAAACCACGCCACGCCCACGATGGCCATGATGAAGATGCCAATCAAAAGCGCGTACACACCAGACATGTCGAGCATCAGCGCTTCTTTTCTTTTTTGCAGATTCTGACCCAGCAAATAGTGACGCGCATCTCCGACCGGACAACACGTTTAGGCCGACGTGTCAGCGTGCTGCTCGAACTTCACGATGATCGCACTCTTGTCGGCATTGAACGCGAGCTTGATCTCGTCCGACAGGTACACCACCGTGCCTTGAATCGCGGCCGAGCTCGTGCTCCACGTGCACCACGCCCAGCTCCCCGCACTTTGGAAGGGCTCGCGCGAACGGAGACAGGGTCCGAGTGGGAGCCAGGTTGCGGGCTCTTCGTCGACAATCATGGGAAGGGTTGCCCCATTGGCCAGGATGCGCCATTCGTCGAACTCCCCATTTTGCTCGAACGTGATCAGGACGTCGCGAAGCCAGACCTTCTTCGGAACCTCGGGAGGCGGAAGGATGTCGACAACCTCGTACGCCAAGAGCTCGGCCGAGGATGCACCCATGTGTCCATAGCCCTCCTTGCCCGCGTGCCAGAAGCCGCACGCCCTCACACGCTTCGTGACGTGCGGCGCCCCTGAGGCAAAACCGATCGGTGCCTCGAGCCACGCGCCCGCGAACGACGACCGTTCGAATCCGAATGACCACTGGCCGACGACTTCGACATGAGCATTGTGGAACCGAGCGGGATCGGCGCGTAGGTCATGCTCCGTAACGCGCGTAGGAGTGCGGGGCAGTCCGAGCGCTTCATCGATTGCGGCGCAGGCGTTGGCTGCGTCCGACGGGCTTGCGAACGGGCCAAGGTGTCGTTCGCTCAGCGACTCATTCCCAGTGGCGTACGCGTGAAAGCACCCAGTGAGAACGACGTATCTATTTTTTGGACGCGTCCGCACGACGAGGGACTCCGTTGCCCACGTTTGCACGGCGCCCAGTGTGAAACGCACGCGATCGACTCGAGGGCGGCTGATGCTCAGTATTGGTAGCGGCGCCGATGCCTTAGCCATGTTCGTCCTTGTCTGCGGCAATGCCGCTGAGAGGGGGCCTCTCGATGTGAGCGTCGAAGTCCGCGACGTCACCGGCGTAGAGTTCGCTACTGACACGACGTCACGGCGATGGCCGGTGAGAGGCACCTGAGAATGGCGTTGGTGGGGGAGCACGAGTCCACCTCTTCGCCCGCCCCCGTGCAGGCCTGCATTGAGCAGCCGCAGCTGGCATTGCCCTGCGAGCGACAGCAGTGTCCGCCTGCGGGCTTCGCGCACTCCGCAATCCGGGTGCCGTTAAAGCCCTCTTCCACCGTCGTACATTCGCAAAAAGAGCCCGACGACGACGCCGTGTAGCTCATACACGTGGTGGGATCGCTCGCGCACTCGCACTGCGTCGTTGCGCCGGTGCCGTCGATCGTCGCGCAGCAGTGACCTGGTCTCCCTAGCGACTGCGGTGAGCACGCGCCGATCTTCGTCGCCGCAACCGCGCAGGTGCAGTTGCGCCCGCCTCCAGCACCATTGTCCTTACACGCGAGCGTTCCTGGCGGCGCCGCGCCCGGCGTTCCTGCCGCGCCACCATCTGCGCCTTCCCCGGCTTTTCCGACGTTGATCGTCGAGCCGCAGGCGAGGAACGTGAACGCAACGAGCGCGAGAAAAGGCAACCCTGAGTGACGAGCCATCATCGACCTCCACCTGCTTTGCATTGCAACACCGAGGATTGCCCAAAGCAGGAGGCTTTTGTCATGAAATCCTCCGCGGCCGGCGATCGGGGTGCAATCGCCCGTGAATCACGCACGAATCGCTCCTCTCGCATTTGCCGGCGCCCCTTGGCCTCCGCATCATCGGGCGCGGCGGCAAGAAGCCCTGCGGCCCGTACACATCGCGTGTCGCGCAAGACGCCTGCGCGGGGATCCCGTTCACGAGAAAATCGCATACACCGTCGACAGGCCCGGGGCCGAGGGCTTCGGTCCCGAAACACGGGTAGGCGCGTAGTCGCGTGCGCCCGGCCTTGGTAACGTATCCGCGTGACGCAAAGCCGCCGCACCTCGGGACCCATCGAGCTATCACCCGTGCTCGCAACAACGCTTGTTGCGATCCGCTCGCAGCTCGGCTTTTCTGCTCCGCCCGAAGTCGCGCTCGAAGGGCTCGTCGCCGTCGAGCAGCACCTCCGAGGGACCATCCCCGACGACTTGCTCGCGTTGCTGATCGCGACTGGGCAGTCGCTCGGCTCGCTCGCCACGATGACGCAATCCGTCTCCTCATTCTACGAAGGCATGGGAGAGAAAGGGTGGCGGAAGCGAATGAAGTTCGCCCATGTCGCCTTCGATGACACGTACAACGCCGACGAGGGCCCGCTCTGCGCGACGCTTGGAGATGACGAGGCGACGATCTCGTTCTGGTTCCTACGAAAGGGCGAGGCATGGGCCCCGACGTTCCTCGTGCCAGGCGAGCCGCCAGTGGTCTCCTACTGCCGCTGGAAATACCCGACGGTAGATTTCACCGCGCGGATCGACCCGGCGTTGCTCGCCGCGTTCCAGCCTTGTGTCGTCGCGTCCTCAGCGGCAAAAGAGCGGCGCGTCAAGCACCCGAAATTCGGCGAGGGCGTTGTGGTTCAAGCCATTGCGCCCGACAAGCTCGAAATCGACTTCGGGGCACACGGGGTGCGTAAGCTCCTGGCCTCGGCGGTCGAGGATACGTAGGAGAGCCCGGACGGTCGGGTGACACGCACGCGGTTGCCGCGGTCGCGAGCGCGGCCAAGAATCCCGGCGCGTTCACCGTCGTTGCGCGCCTTGGTGAGAGGCGCATGTCGCGCTACTTTCGCGCGCGCGCCGCTTTCCTTGCCGACGAATTCGAGTCTCGCGAGCTCGTCGAGCAGCGGTCAGCAGGCCAAGCGAAGCTTCTGCATCGCCGACTGTCGTAATCACGTCGGGGAGGCCAACGATTGTTAACTAACTAGTTGGAGCTCGCCCGGAATCCCCGCCATGACGGAACGCACGATCTCCTGCGTTCCGTCGGTGGAGCCGGTGTCGACGATCACCCACGACGAGACGATCGATTTGACCGAAGCGAGGCAGCGCTCGATCACGTGAGCCTCGTTCTTGACGATCATCGTGAGACAGATCGTCGGCGCGCGCGAGGCTCGTTCCATTTCCGTCACGTTAGCTGACGCACGTCCGCGAGCGGACGAGCAAAATAGACAAGGGCGGCCGCAGCTGGCGACCGCCCTCGCGGTTTACCTCACGAAATCACGCGTGCTACTGCAGCGTGTGGGTCGTAGAGACCGCGCCGAAATTGTGCGTGTCCGACGTTCCCCCGACTGCGGCGAAGACCGCGCCGCCGGTCCTGCCCCCGAATCCGTCGTGGGTACTGTATCGGCCTACCGACCAATCGAAGTAGACGCCGTCGATCGCCCCGCTGCCCGTCGCCGTGTCGGTCGCCACGAAGACGCCCGAGGCATCGTAAACGGTGTAGGCGAGGTTGGTGCTGGAGCCTTCATCGTTGGCGAAGTAGTAGTACGCACCGTCCCAGGCAAATGTGCTCCCGAAACACGCGCTTCCAGCCGTGCATTTGGCCGCCGCGGGGAGCGCCGTTCCGGAAAGCGTAACGTCGCCTAGCCAGGTCAGGTTGGGGGATCCCGCAGTGGTACCGTAGCGCTTGATGAGCGAGCCGCCGTCGTAACACAAGAAACGATTTCCGGAAGAGGAGTGCAAGGTGCAGCTTCCCGCGAAGGCGTCGCTGAAGACCGCGCTGACACCCGCCGTGAGAAGCCCGGTGCTGGTGCTGATCGTGGCCACCATGACCAAGCTCGCGGTCCCCGCTCCGACGCCGGTGCCGGCGCTGGTCGCGGCATTGCTGAAGACCACCGTGTTCGTGGCTGGAATTTGCACCATGCGCTCGTGGAAATTCGTTCCGACGTTCGGACCGGCTGTGTAGTTGTTCGTCGACTCCGCGAAGGCCCAGTACCCCTGGGTGCTGTATTCGCCAGTGACGATGACGTTGGACTGCCTGTTCCAGATACTGTTCGTGAGGTTGTTGCCGAATCGGTACGTCTCCGCAGTGGCGTTGAAGACGGTCGCGTGGGTTGGTGCGCCGGTCAGCGCGAAATACCCGAGCGAAGCGTTGCAAACGTAGGCCGTCGAAGTGACCTCACCTGCGTCGAGCACGTTGTTGCTGTTGCTATCGAGGCCGGACTCGATCTTCACGCCGCCCCCGCCGCAGTTCCCTCCGGCAGGTTCGGTGGTCAGCTTGATGAGGGAATTGAGCCCGCTGGCTCCCGTTGCTCCCGTTGCGCCCGCGTCGCCCTGCGCGCCCGTTGCTCCGGTGGGCCCTGCGTCACCGCGGGTCGCCGCGCCGTTGCAGCTGAACGTCGCGACGAACTCGCCGGCGTCGAGAACGCCGTTGCGATTCGCGTCGATGCCGGTTTTTACCTCCAGGCCGCCGGCAGGGCAGTTCGCGTCTCCGACCGGGAGGCTGCTTCCTTCGACGAGGGCCGCGGGCGCAGAGACGCCGGCTTCGCCGTTCGCACCGTTGCCGCCGACGGGGCCGCTCGCGCCGTCGCAGATGAAGACGCTGCCGGAGACCTCCGCGTCATCGAGCTTTCCGTCCGCGTTCTTGTCCTGCCCGAAATCGACCTTGCTGCCGCCGTTCGCGCAGTTCGCGCCCGCGGCCTCTTTGCTGGTGCGGGTCACGGCGCTCGCGCCCGACGTCCCGGGCGTTCCGGCCGTTCCCGAGCATGCGGCGAGAAGCGCCAGCACCGAGATGCCGGTAAGACCTGCGTAGACTCCAGATCTCTTATTGATCGTCTTCATTTTCGATGAACTTTCCGCGGCGCGCGCGAAGGTCGAACGGCGGCCACGGTAGAGCGATACGGGCGCGGATAGAATCGCGATAGCGCAATCGTGAAAGTCATATCGATCGCGACGACAAGCGGGGAGCCCACGTACGGGTAGGCAATCATGGTCGGCGGTGTCGACGAGCTCTACGGCGCCGTCGAGCTCAACGACGCAGGCGCGGTCACCTACTTCGGACAGCGCGGCGTTGAGCTGGATGAGCGCGAAGGCCGACTGCTCGCTCCACAGCGGCATCGACGTCGCGACCGCGAAATACATTGGGATCGGCTTTCGCTGCTGCGCCGACGCGCTGCCCTGATGCGTACCTCGCGCCGCTACTGACCGACGATCTTCCGCGGCCCGTTCCCGTCGAGGAGATCGACTGGGCTGCATTTGTCGATGTGACCGAGGAGGCCGCGGTAGAGCCCGTAGCCAACGAGCTTGCGGAGACGCGGCGAGAATCCGCGCGCGATTTCGAGCGGAATCCCCACCTGCTGATTTTCTTGCTGGCGAAGGAAGCCCGCGCAGTAGTTCATGGCGATGCCGACCCGGCGCTCGCGGGTGAGGTTCGCGCCGCCTCCGTGCCAGAGACTACCGTCGAAGACGAGGACGCTTCCGCGCTTCATTTCTGCGGGGATCGTGTCGTAGGTGGTGCCGAGCTCCGGCGAGGTGGCGCTGCGGTGTGAGCCCGGGATGAGGCGGGTCGCGCCGTTCGCGCCGGTGAAATCGGTGAGCGCCCACATCGTGTTGCAGATGATCGAGACGTGCGGCTTCGGCAGCGGAATGAGCATGTCGTCGGCGTGGATCGGTTGCGCGGTCTCTCCGGGGCCGATGCTGATCGACGAGAGCGACGAGACGAGGCAGCCGCGATCGAGGACGCGCTCGACGACGGGAAGAACGCGCTCGTGGACCGGGATCTGCTCGAAGGTTCTTCCGTGAGCGAGGAGATTGTAGATGCGAACCGTGTTTACCCCTTCGAAGACGTTCGTGCCCGGAAGGACGCCGAGCGAGGTTTCGAGACGGAGGAGATCGGACGCAAGCGCATCGAGAAGCGCGGGCTCGATGGCGTTCTCGATCACGGTGAAGCCGTCCCGCTCCATCGCCGCGACGTGGTGCTCGAGCTCGCTCAATTGCACCCGGCGCCGAGGGCTTCGCAGGTCTGTCCGCTCGACAGCGCGAAGCAGATCGGACTCCCGTTGCAGTGGCAGCACGACGCCGCCGACCCGCAGGTGACCGTGCCGCACAGGCTTCCGGGATTCTTCTGGCAGGTGCCGTGGACGACGCACGTATAGAGCGACGGACACGTTCCGCAGGAGCCGCCGCAGCCATCGTCGCCGCAGTCCTGCGTCCCGCAGAAGGGCGTGCAGCACTGTCCGGCATCAGTGCAGATCGTCTTCGTGCTGCCGAGGCAGGTCGGGCAGGTTCCGCCGCAGCCGTTGTCGCCGCATCGTCCCGGGGCACACGCGGGAACGCACGCCGCGCCGTCCGAGGGCATTGCATCCGCGTGGCTCTGCGAATCCGCGGCGGTGGTCGCGTCGCTCTTGCCTCCACCGTCCGCATCATCGGGAGTCGTGCTGCCGCCGTCGTCGCCGCCGTCCATGTCGAGCGCGACCTGGCGAAAACCGCTGCACGCGACCACCGCGAGACCGAGAAACGAGGCGAAGATCGGCTTTCGGAGAGAAGCGAGCATGCGTCACCTGGTACGGGGTTTCCTACGATAGCATCCCCTCATTACCACCACCTCGACCGCACGCTCGACTGCTCTGGTGACCGGTGCCTCTGGGGGAATCGGCGCCGACATCGCGACGCTCCTCGCCGAGCAGAAGCACGACCTCGTTCTCGTGACCCGCTCTCGCGCCAAGCTCGACGAGCTCGCCGCCTCGCTCGAAAAAGCGCACGGCATCAAGACCACGGTCATCACCGCCGACCTCACCGATCCCAATGCCCCCGAGGCGATCTTCGAGGCCGTCGACGCCGCCGGCATCTCCATCTTGCCGAAGATGATCGCCGACAAAAAAGGGATGATCATGAATGTCGGCTCCACGGCGGGGTTCGTTCCCGGCCCGCTCATGGCCGTCTACTACGCGAGCAAGGCCTACGTGCTGTCACTCTCGGTGGCCATGGCGAACGAGCTCGAGGGGACCGGCGTGAGCGTGACCTGCCTCTGCCCGGGCGCAACCAAGACCGCCTTCGACACATGGAGTCGATGGCCGTCGCGCGCGCCGGCGTGGAGGCAATGATGAGCGGCGACGTCATCTGCATCCCGGGGTTCATGAACCGCCTGATGGCCAGCACCACGGGCCTCGCGCCGCGGGTGATCCTCGCGAAGATCGCGCGCACCTATCAAGAGCCTGCGTCGTAGTCGCGTGCCGGATCTATTTCCGCCGGGCCCTCCTCTCGGCAAGGGCGCAGGAAGGCGAGCGAGGGCACGAACGAGCCAGCGTGAGCCGCGCGTCGTGAATCGAATGTCGCGCTCGTCCGCGTAAGCGAGCCCAAGCGCGCGAGCGTGCGCCCGCATTCCTCACGCCCGACCGATTGGCACTCACGTTGCGTTAGGAGCTGAGACTCGTTCCCAAAAGACGTGGAGGAAGCATGATTCACTTCGAGGCGGTTCGTCTCTCGCACGCCGCCAATGTGGCCTCGCTGATCGCTGGCTTTTCCATCGCGGCCTGCGGAAGCTCGGCGAGGGCGTTGTGGTTCAAGCCATTGCGCCCGACAAGCTCGAAATCGACTTCGGGGCACACGGGGTGCGTAAGCTCCTGGCCTCGGCCGTGGAGGATACGTAGAAGCGCAGCGCCGGAATGTAGACCAGTGCCAATACCCAGCCGTCCACACCGCGCCTAGCGCCGGCGAAGGCGGCTGAGCGAGCTAGAGTGGAAGGCGTGAGCTCCGCGTCTTTGTTCGACTGGTGGTTTCGCGATCGCGCCTCGGGCCGAGTCGTCATCGCCCAATTCCCAAATGCTGCAGTCTCCGTTTGGCTGGTGGCCACCGTGCTGCATTCAATCCTGGGAACGCTCCCCCACGCCGATGTACTGCGATGGCTCGCCAGCGGAGCGCTCGTCGCGTGGGGCGTGGACGAGCTCCTGCGCGGCGCAAATCCTTTCCGCCGGTCCCTCGGCGCGTTCGCCGTCGGTTACGAGCTTTGGGTGCTCGTACTCGTCTTTCGTGGCGCCTGAGCGCTTCTTCAATCACGACCTCGCGCGCCGAAGCATCACCGCGGACTATTTTCGGCCGAATCCCGGCCTTTGCTCGACGCCACACAACGAGCGATAGGGCTTGGCGGAGCGACGGAGCTGGGCGTCATGCTTCGCGTTGGGTTCGACTGAACCGAGGCGGCATGATCAGACGGTGTCAATAGTGGCACTACGGGGAATGGCGTCGAGGAAGCGGAAGCACAAGTAGGCCCGACGACACGCAGACGAAAATGGACAACGAGCAAGGAGTACGAACCGCCCGCACATCCGACCCACCCACCGCCGACGAGCATCGCGACGACGACGGCCAGCATGGCTTTCACGATGAGCAACCCAACCCCCGCGAACTCCGCGCGGTACGTGGGGTAGTCACACGGGCTCGCTCCTGACGGCAAATATGGAATCTCATCGTCAAAGGGGGTGCCGGCTGCAAGGTCTCGCTCGCTCCCGGCGGCGTTTCGACGACGCGCGCTTCTGCACCGCTCACGATCGACAGCATGGATGCGTGCTCGGGAAATAGTTATGATCGACAGCGGAGGTAGTGCTTGAAACGCAAGGCCGCGGAGCGAGGGCACGAGCTTATGACTTCGTTCAGTGGTGCGCTGGCCGAGTCGGTAGAGGTCGGCGAAGCCAGTGGCAACGCCGAGGAGACCGGACACTACCGCGAGGCCGTCACCATGCTCCTCGGAGCGATGCTCGAGGAAATCATGGTTTCCATTTACGATCAGCATCCGGCCCTCATCCCGAGCGCGCTGAAGGAGTCGCTCACCGCGCGCGCCAAGAAAAAGGCAAAGAAATAATTGGCAGACGCAGAAGCGCGGATCGTCGGTAAATACTGCCTCTACGGCAAAATCGGGTCGGGCGGCATGGGGACGGTCTACCTCGCGCGCTTCTTCGCGCCCGGCGGCTTTCGCCGCATCGTCGCCATCAAGCAGCTCCATCCGCAGTTCGCCGAAAACGTCGGCTTCGTGACAGCGTTTCTCGAGGAGGCGCGGCTCGCATCGCGCATTCATCATCCGAACGTGGTCGCGCCGCTCGACGTCGTTGCCGAGAATGGTGAGGTCTCGCTCGTCTTCGAGCATGTGCTCGGGGTCTCGCTGTCGGTGCTTCTTTGGCGCGCGGATGAGCAGGGGGAATCCGTCCCGCTGCGGGTCGCCGCAAGCATCATGGTCAACGTTCTGCATGGCCTTCAGGCCGCGCACGAAGCCAAGGGGGACGACGGCGAAGCGCTGGGGCTCGTTCATCGCGACGTCTCTCCTCAGAACGTGCTCGTCGGGCGCGACGGCTCGGCGCGGCTGCTCGATTTCGGAATTGCGAAGGCCACCGGACGCTCGCAGATCACCGACGAGGGTGTCGTGAAGGGGAAGCGGGGCTACATGGCACCGGAGCACCTGGTGAACGCCACCTCGCAAGCGAGTGACGTGTACTCGGCGGCGGTGGTCCTCTGGGAAATCGTCGCGGCAAGGCGTCTCTTCCCGGACGACAGCTCGATCACCGAGCGGCTCGCAGGCAACGCCGCCCCCATCCCGTCCGCCTTCGCGAAAGGGTCCGCTTCGGAAGCGGAAACGACGCTTCTCGCCGCGGTGGACTCCATCACGACCCGCGGGCTCGCCCATTCGACCCAGTCCAGGTTCTCGAGCGCCAACGAGATGGCCATCGCGCTCGAAGCCGTCGGAGTGGCCAGTCCGCGCGAGGTGAGCGCGTGGGTCGAGCGCATCGCTCGAGACGAGCTCGGGGAACGCCGGAGGCTCGTCGAGCTCGCAGAGTCGTCGAACAGCATGCTTCCCAATCCGCCTTCGAGCACGACCTCGCCAACGGCCGAATCGACGCTCGCCCAGAGCTTTGCGCGACCGGAGACGCCCGAAAAAAAATCGCGTCGTGGTCTCCTTGGGCTGCTCGCGGTCTTGGTGCTGCTCGGCGCCGGCGCCTTGCTCGTCGTCGTTCGTCACGCACCGGGGGCCGCCATGACTTCGCCTCCACCGGCGCTCGCCGTCACCCAGGCGGCGCAGGGCGAAGGGGCACCCTCTGCCGTGAATTCAGCCGGATCCGTGATCAGTGCCGCCGATCTTGCCGGCGACGCCGGGCTGGCCGCGGCAGCCTCCGCCAAGGCGCATGCGAGCGCCGCGCATCCGCCGCAGAAGCGGAGCGGCGCCCCGTGCAAGCCATACGTCATTGACAAGGACGGACGAACGCAGTTCAACGAAGCGTGTTTGCGTTGAGATTTTGCGCGCCTTCGATCGTGGGTTCGCTCATGGTCGTCGTGCTCGCCTCGTCGTCTGCCCGAGCGGACGCGACGCACGACTGCGTCGAAGGCGCCAACGTCGGACAGCGTCTACGCGACACCGGGAAGTTGAGCTCCGCGCGCGATTCGTTCGTTCGCTGCAGCGCCGAGGCTTGTCCTGTCGTCGTCCGCGAGAGCTGCCAGAGGTGGTCCGCCGAGGTCGAGACCCGCTTGCCGTCGATCACGCCCGGCGCCAAGGACGACACCGGCAACGATCTCGCGGACGTTTGCCTGTCGATCGACGGGGTGGTCGTTCTTCGCACGCTCGACGGTCGATCGATCGCGGTCGACCCAGGGCCCCACGAGCTGCTCTTCGAGGCGAGCGGATTCACCCCACTCCGGCAATCGCTGATCGTGCGGGAGGGAGAAAAAGCCCGACCGGTGATCACCACGTTGACCCACGCGCGCGGGTTGCCCGCCGCGGTCTCCGGCGACCCGCGCGCTCCCAGGCGGGACCTCACCCCGCTCCTGATCACCGGCGGCATCGCCGTCGTCGGCCTCGCCGGCTTCACGATTTTCGGACTGTGGGGAAAGAGCGAGCATGACAAGCTCGCGAGCACCTGCGCCCCGAGCGAGACCTGCCCGTCCGGGGAGGTAAGCGCCGCGCGCACGAAGTGGATCGTCGCCGATGTCTCGCTCGCCGCGTCCGTCATCGGCGCAGGGCTCTTCACTGCATTCGTCTTCGCCCCGCTTTTCAAAGGGGTTTCGTCGTCGAGGCAGAGCGTGAGTCCGGCGTCGGTCGCCTTCGCTCCGACGAGAGACGGCGCATTCGGCACCCTCCGATGGTCGTACTGAAGATCTATTTGCGGCGTGGGCGTGGGAGGCCGAGCTTGTCCATCCGGTAGGCCAGCATGCGCGGGGTGATGCCGAGGGCCTTCGCCGCCGCCGCCTGGTTTCCCCCCGCTTTTCCGAGCTCGCTCACGATCCGCCCTTTTTCGCCGTGCTCGCCGCCAGCCTCGGTCTCGTCGGGAAGCGACGGCCGCTTCGGGCGTGCGGCCTCGCTCAGCGCGGGATCGAAATCGACGTGCTCGGCCTTCACCCGGTCCCCGTCGCACAGAAGCGCCACCCGATCGATTGCGTTGCGAAGCTCGCGCACGTTGCCGGGCCAGCGGTAGCTCTCGAGGAGCACGCTCGCTCCCTCGCTCACCGCGGGGACCCGCCGACCGCCGCGCGCGCACGCCTGAGCAAGAAAATTCGACACGAGCGCTTTGATCTCTCCGCGGCGCTCGCGGAGCGGCGGGATGACCAAGGTGTAACCGTTCAGACGAAAGAGGAGATCCTCCCGAAATTTTCCGAGCGCCGCCATGGTGCGCAGATCGCGGTGCGTCGCCGAGATGAAGCGGACGTCGATCGGCCTGGCTCGCAGCGCGCCGAGCCGCCTCACTTCGCGACTCTCGAGGACGCGAAGAAGCTTCGGCTGCGTGCTCTCGGCCATCTCGCCGAGCTCGTCGAGGAGAAACGTGCCGCCCTGCGCCGACTCGATCAGTCCGGCCTTGGCTTGGACTGCGCCGGTGAACGCCCCTTTTTCGTGACCGAAGAGCTCGCTTTCGAGAAGGGTCGGAACGAGGCCAGCGCAGTTGATCCGGACGAGTGGGCCGGGCCTTCCGGAGCGCGCGTGAATCTCCTCGGTGAGCACCTCTTTGCCGACGCCGGTCTCGCCCAGCAAGATCAAGCTGACCGGGCTCGCGGCGACCTTCTCTACCAAGCGTCGGACCTCGACCATCGGTGAGGGGATGGTGTTTTCCTTCACGCGAACAACGAGGCGCACCGAGCCGACTTTGAGCATCGAGCCGACCGCGAGCGGCATTCGACCTTTGACCCGTTGTCCGTCGACGAAGCTTCCGTTCGCGCTGCCGAGATCCTCGACGTCCATTCCGCGTTCACCGACGGTGAGCCGGACGTGCGCCCGCGACACCGACGCGTGATGAATATGTATATTACATGCTTCGCTTCGCCCGATGACGAGGGACGGGCTCGAGAGCTCGAAACGCAGAACGCTTTCCTCCCAGCATGCCACGAGCTCGCGGGCGCTCCTGGGGCCGCTCAACGAGGTCGTCGTCGCTTCGCTTTCGCTCATCTCGAGGGGCAGAGTGTACGTTATCGGGATGCGTCGGAGTCAAAGACCGCGAAAACTCTGCCTGGCGTGGTCGTCCGTGGTGGTGGCCGTCGCTCTCCCCGCCTGCGCATTCTGGGAGCTCGACGACTGGAGCGCGCATGTCGCAGACGCGGGAGTCGCCGATGGCGGCAGCGGCCCGGACACATCGGCTCCTCCCCCCTTCTGCGCGAGCGTCGGCGCTGCCTCTCTCTTCTGCGACGATTTCGATACCGATGGCGCGGTCTGGAACAGCACCCAGACCTGCCTCACGTGCTCGTACGGCACCGGCGTTCCAGACGGCGAAGCGGCACCGTCGCCACCGAACGTGCTCTTCGTCGACGCGCCGGCGGGAGAGGCAAACCCCTCCGCCTATCGCCAGAACAGCCTCGTGGGCGACTACCCTTCGATCACGGGTGAGTTCTGGGGCTACGTCGAACGAGCGGCCGCCAACGGTCAGGCGGCGTTCCAGGAGCTGGCCTACGTCGTCGACGCTGGAGACTCCATTCGCGTTCGCATCTTCGTCGAGCGGTCGTCCATCTATCTCGGCACCGCGGTGAACGCGACCAGTCTCTCGGGCGTGACCTACACCGACGTCGCCTCGGCCGCCTTCGAGCAGCGAATGTGGCATCACGTCAGCTACACGCTCGCCACGAGCGGAACTACCCGCACGATCTCCTGGACGGTGGACGGAGTCGTGAAGGTCAGCGCACTACCGATCCAGGACGCCGACCATGTCGTCGGACGAGCGACCCGGGTCGATCTTCGGAGCGGCATCTTCTACATCGGCGACCACGCCACCGACGGAGGCACGCGCGTTAGGATGGACAACGTCCGACTCGTCGCGGCGTGAAGCGTCCTCACTGAAAGGCGTGGGTGAGCGTTTCCCAGGCGAGCTGAAGGTTCGTGTAGCCGCCCACGTTTGCTCGCATGAAGGTGATCGTCTCGGCCGTCTGCGGCATCGCGATGTGCTTCCGGCCGTTGTAGTGGTTGTAAGCTACCTCCCACGTCGGCAAGACACTCACCTTGAGTGACCCGCCGCACAGCCAGGGTTCGACCGCCACGGTCTGACCCGCGCCGGCGTGCGGATAGAGATTCTCCAGGCGTGCGATGTATTCATGCGAGGCAAGGATCCGGGCCTGCTCTTCGCCGTAGAGGTCGTCGGTTCCCTGGATGTGCACGGTTTCAGCGGCGTAGACGGTCGATGCGAGGCTGAACTGGGTATGCCCGAATCGCGGCAGGTCTCCTGGGTAATGCCGTTCGTGCGCGCGGTGTCGAACTCCGTTTGCCCGTACCACTGGCTCACCATGGCCGCCGTCGAGTTCCAGCCGCCACTCGCGTTGGCTTCGTTCGAGAGCGGCAGCGGAAACGCGCCGTCGCTCAGGTTGTAGAAGTCCTGCTTCACGTGCGAACGCCACTGCGCGATGCCGTTCTCGTAGGTCGTCTTGTCGTCGTTGTAGACGCCGATGCTGATCGTCCCATTGGCCATCGACAGATTCCAGTTGGCGTTACCGTTCCACCCTTCGATGATCCGCGGCAAGATCGCGCCGTTCAGCATTGCTCCGAATTTCGCGGCGTCCGCGCTCGACCAGCCGCTGCCGGAATGGCGCAAGATTTCAGCCGATCGCGGGAAGGACTCGGAGAGCCACGCGGCCTCGAGCGGCCCCTGGAAGGTGGTGTTGTCCGTTCTGTCGAAGGCGATGGTCTTCAGCTCCGACCACGCGTTCAAGATGGCGATGGCGTAGTCGGCGTAGCGTTGATCGCCGGTGTAGTACCAGATGAGCGCCTGGGTGTAGGCGGCGACGGCATCGTAGCCGGCCTGGCTGCAGCCGATGTCGAGCGTGCTGCCGCTGCTGCCGCACTGCATGTTCACGACGGGGACGGCTTTGTACGTGAGCTGTCCGACGCGACTGCTCTTCGCCTTCGCGAGCAACGTCGTCCAGGGGGCCTCGTTTGCGGCGATCTTCGCCTTCACGAAGTCGAGCTGCGACTTGCTCTCCATGATCCCGGGGTGCACGAAGCTGGTCGGCACGGGGATCACCGTTTCCGGGAAGAGCTGGTGCGCCGGAATGACCTCCTTCGCCTGGCTGGTCGACGCCCACGATAGCTTTGCCACCGCGCCGCCGGTGCTGTCGTAGTACTCGACCTTGATGTCGTATTTCTTTCCGGCGGTCAGCGCGATCGTTCCGCTGTCTTCGGTGGACGCATGGTTCGTCCAGTCGTTGATGACCTCCACGCCGTTGACCCAGACCCGAACGCCGTCATCGCTCGACGTGTAGAACGTGTACGTCTGTGAGTAGAGGGGCAGCACTTGGCCGCTCCAGCGAACGCTGAAGAGATCGGCCGGAACCCCTGTCGCTGGGCTTCCGCTCCAGGAAAAATTCACGGTCGCGTCGGTGCGCGAAGTGACGAGCGTCGCGAGAGCCGTACCCGAGTGGTAGTCCCCTCGGAGGCCAGTTCCGTTTCTGGGCGCAGGCGCGGTCGGAGCCGTGTACGCGATCGAGAGCTTCGGTCGATTCGCAGGCGTCGTCGCGTTCGAAGAGTCGACGACCAGGCCGTCAGGGTCGCTCGCCGTATCGATGACCATGCCGAAATTCTTGGCCGGATTTGCGACCCAGCTCGCGATCGCGGCGAGCCCTGCGGCGTTCAAGGTCACCGCCGTGCTCCCGGTCGCCGCGGGGGCGAGGGTGCCGATCGGGCTCGCCCCGCGATCGGTCGTGCCGCGCGCGCCGGCCGACGCCCACGCGCTGCCCGTGGTCGACGAATTCCAGGTCGCCTGCGTCGCCGACCAGGCCCGCGCCAGCGGATAGAGAAGGTATCCCGCGCCCGACGTGCGGTTCGTGACGTTGGCGGTCAAGGTCGCCGAGGTGATCGTGCTGCCGGCGGGGATTGCGCTCAGATCAAAGCGCAGCAACCCTTCGACGCTCTTGTGGGTGCCGGTGGGAAAATCGAAATCCGCGTGGAGCGAGACGTCCGCCCCATCGGCGGTCGTCGGCGTCGCCTCTTCGATGTTCGCAATCGGTCGTCCCGGCATAGCTCGCGGTCGGCGAGACGCCGTTCTGGAACGACACCGTCGCCGCCGACCCGAGCGCGCTCTCGTCCGCCGGATTCTGGTCTTCGGTTTTGTCCGTCGATGCGGAGCAAGCGACAACCGCCGAAGCAAGCGCTCCGATGCCGACAACCGCGAACAGTCTTTCCGTCGGAGCTCTCATGAGGCGTCCCTTTCGCTGCATCGGAACCTCATTTGCAATCCGCGGGCCATCTGTCTGCCGCTGATTCGCGTTGTTTTTTTCGCTTGAAATCAACGCCAATGTCGTCGAGCGACAAAGGCGCGTCCCTTGGCGACCCTACCACGTGAACCTGCGAAAGGCGGCTACCGTCGCGTGGTCGGTAGTCGGGGTCGAACTGCGTCCCCGTTTCCGCGCCGATGTAGCCGAAGCGCGTATTGAAGGAGCGAACGCTCAAGGTCGTCTCCACCTTTGGGACTCCTTCGCTGGCTCGGTGAACTGAGCATTTCAACGATCGCTTTTGCGTAAGCGGGATTCCGTCTTCCAAATCAAGGGCGCGTTCCTGAAGCTTGCCGCCGCAAATCGCTGCTCGAGCAACGAGAGCCCTAGCGCTTGCCGAAGGACGCTGCGAGCACGAGCTGGAACACTTTTGACGCTCGCCTCCGAAACTTCGGCAAGAAGCAGGTCGGTGGCCTTTGCGACGACGGGAGGATCGAGCGAACACTTCGCCCGTGTGCGGATTGAGCGCCGCCAAAGAGAATGCATCTTCTGAAGAGCGGCGCGCATCACTACGCGGTCTTCACGGACAGCGATCCGTTACCGGCGAACCCGTCGTCTTCCAGCTTCACGTCATCAACATGGGCGCGGGACCAGTCAGCATCGACAGCGCCTCGGTGAATCTTCTCGGCACCGGCTGCGCGGCGCCGTCGACCTGAAGAACATACTTGCCGTCTTCCCGCACGTGCACACGCTCGGCACGCACATCTCAGCGACAAGACATTCGGAGACACGATCTCGACCGCGTCGCTCTGGGCCGCCAGGGTCGGGTCACGGAACACGCACCCGACGCCGGTGCCGCGCGACGACCCAAACGACCCACCCGCCGCCGACGAGCATCGCGACGACGACGGCCAGCATGGCTTCCACGATGAGCAACCCGACCCCCGCGAACCCCGCCGCGAACTCCGCGCGGTACGTGGGGTAGTCACACGGGTGCGCTGCGATGTCCGGCGCGTGCGGACCGCAGACGCCGTGGTACGCGGCCAGGTGCTGCCAATACGCGGCAAGATGAAGGAGGAGCGGCGCGGCGACCACGAGCGCGATCGATGCCGCGACCCAGAGGCCAAGAGCCTTACTCAAAGCCACGCTTCCTTCGTAGCAGACCCTGTCGGAGCCTTCCTCTGTCTTTTCGAAATCAAAAGGCCGGGGGCTAAGCGGCGCGGTTGGCTACGCCGGAGTGCGGGCGGGCGGTGACGATTCATTCGCGTTGTGCCGTGCCGTTGCGCACGTACTCGTAGTCAAAACGCGCGCGTCTGCCAGGCTTCGCGACGCCGAGCTCCGACCGCAATCGATCGCTACCCTGTGTCGAGGCACTGGTCCAAAGTGTCTCGAGCCAAGCCGGATCGCCTCACGTCTGCAGGACGGGCGCTCAGCACGTTCGCCAACGGCGTAACGTCGAGGTGACCGCACGCTGGAAAAACGCAGCGTCACCCCGTGTTGAGCCCTACTCGTCGAGCAGCCCCGCCTTCTTCACCAGCTCACCCACTTGCTTCGCTCCGAGGCCAGCGGCTTTGCCGATCTTCTTCAGCGTCTCCGCTTCTTTCTTGTCCACGCCGTTGGTCGCCCGGGCGATGAACGCGGCAAAGAGAATTCCCGCCTCCGCCTGTCCGAGCTCCTTCAGCGCGCCGCCGACCGCCTGCGCGCGCGCCTCCACGCCTTCTTTGGTGACCTTCGCCGCGCACTCCTCGATGAGCGTGCTCGCCTCCCACTCGATGACCGCGCCCTTGGAGAGCAGATCGATCGCGCGCACGATGGTCGTGATCTCGCCTTCGTCCGTCGGACTCGGGTTCCTGACCGTGTCCGGCGCTGCTTGCGGCAAGAAGGAGCCGGTTCATACGAACGGGCCGCCGTTCGAACCGGTCCACGTGAACGGACCGCCGGTCCATCCGCCGATCGCACCGAGCGTAGCGCCAACGCCGTCGACCGCGCCCGCTGGCAGCTCGGCGCCGATCCCGCGCGCACGATGACGCGCTACATTCCAGTCACTGGAATATTTCTCCATTTACCGCAGCAGCCCGTGCCTCCGTACAACGGGCAGCGCCCTCCGCAGCGCTGATCGACGCGCCTCGCCGCGACGAGCGTGTGCTAAACGGCCCCATGGTCGGTCGGCTCGGCGTGGTGGCGTTGGTTTTCATCTCCTGCGGGCCCCCGCGCGCCGATGCCGTCGCGCTCTCGGACGTACCCGCGACCGCACCCTTGTCGCAATCGCCGTCTCACTCCGGTTCGTCTGCGCCGCCCCCGGCGATCGCGAGCCTCGCCGGATATATCGCGAAGGTGCGCGTCGGCAATCAGGTGGCGCTCAACACGGCGGCCTTACCGTTCGCAAAATACCTGATCGCGATCCACAACCGCGTTCATCCCATCTTCGCGGACTCTTTTTTGAGCGCGCTCGACAGGCTCCCGGCGACGCACCCCCTCAACGATCCCAAGCTCATCACGCGCTTGGAAATCGTGATCGGGCGCGACGGAATGATCGTGTCGATGGGCATCGTGAAGTCGAGCGGCCTCACGGCCTTCGATGCGGCGGCCCTCGACACGTTTGGGCGCGCGCAGCCCTTCGGCGCACCGCCGGATGCGATCCTTTCGCCGGACGGAAACACGTACTTCCACTGGGAGCTGCATCGCAACGAGGTCTTCGCCTGCTCCACGATGAACGCGCGCCCGTTTCTTCTCCGCGACCTGCCGAGGCCCGCCAATCAAGACGCGGGGGTCCTTCAGCTGTGAGTCGCAGGATCACGGCGCGGGCGACGAAGCACGACGGAGGTCCGACTTCGGCCACGCAACGCACCGCCGACTCAGACTGTGCATCCCTCTCGCTCGTGGCCGCAAGCATCCATCCGTTCAAAGTGATTTACTGAGGGCCGCTTTTGGAGGGCGAGCGTGGCGCCAGTGTTCGGTGAACTGGCGCAAGACTGCGCCGGTCGTCCGCTACCGTTCGGACGAGGGCCACATGACAAAACTCCAAGACGGAAAAAAAACATGGCGAACGAGGCATGACAGTCCCTTCGCCGCGGCGAACGGCGCTCGTCCGGAGCACGCACGTCGACGTCTGGGCGGTGCCGCCGGGACGCTGCTCCTCCTGCTCTCGGCGTGCGCGCCGGACCCGAGCTCGACGGAAGACTTCGAAGAGGCGTCCACCGGAGGAGCGACGTCTGCCCTCGTTGCGTATGACTGCACCACGCGCGCCGACACGGGATATCGAAGTGGTACTCCATTCCCGGTCACGGTCGTCACCGTGAACGGACATCCCGTGGAGATCGCCACCGCCGATGCCTTCTTGACGATGGCGAAGGCGGCGGAGGCCGACGGGATCTTGCTCCGGATCAACAGTGGATTTCGCACGATGGCGGAGCAGCAATATCTCTACAACTGCTACGTGAGCGGAACATGCAATAACGGAAACCGTGCAGCGGGTCCTGGCTATTCCAATCATCAGAGTGGCCATGCCATTGACTTCAACACCGGCGGAGGCGCACTTGCTTGGTTGAACGCACACGGTGCGGAGCATGGCTTCAATCGGACGGTGCCCAGCGAAACGTGGCACTGGGAGTGGTGGGGCGGAGGTTCCGTGCAGGCGTTCTGCCAAGGAAACCCGGGTCCCGCGAGCGCGCCGATCGCCGTGGAGACCGCGTTCCAAGCAAACACGGGTGACCTGTGGACGGTGGGGAGCGCGGGCAACACCGATTGGCACCTCGGAATGAAGGCCGGCACGAGCCCGAGCCTCGCATCCCTGCCGAGCGGGGGATTCGAAGTGGCGTTCCAGGCGAACACGAGTGACTTGTGGACGGTGGGGAGCGCGGGCAACACCGATTGGCATCTCGGGATGATGGCGGGGACGAGCCCGAGCATCACCGCGCTCGCGGGCGGCGGCTTCGAAGTGGCGTTCCAAGCGAACACCGGGAGCCTGTGGACCGTAGGAAACGCCGGCAACACCGATTGGCATCTTGGGATGATGACGGGGACGAGCCCGAGCATCACCGCGCTCGCGGGCGGCGGCTTCGAAGTCGCGTTCCAAGCGAACACCGGGAACTTGTGGACCGTAGGAAACGCGGGCACCTCCGACTGGCGTCTCGGGATGTTGGGCGGAACCAGCCCGAGCATCGCCGCTCTGCCGACGGGCGGGTTCGAGGCGGCGTTCCAAGCGAACACCGGTGACCTGTGGACCGTGGGAAACGCGGGAAACACGGACTGGCATCTCGGGATGAGAGGGGGGACGAGCCCGAGCATCGCCGCGCTGCCGAGCGGCGGATTCCAAGTGGCGTTCCAGGCGAACACCAGCGAGCTGTGGACCGTGGGCAGCGCGGGCAACACCAATTGGCATCTTGGGATGTTGGCGGGGACGAGCCCCGGCGGGCCCTAAAATCGGCCCTTCAGCGGCAAAAAATTCTCGTAGCCGACATCAACTTGACTGATCACGGCAAACGAGATCGAGAGGCGCCGCCAAATGCACTCTGGTATCCTACGGTGCGGTGCTTCCGATTCTTCGTCTCGGGCGCTATGCCCTCTACGGCGCCATCGCTTCGGGGGGGATGGCGACCGTTCATCTCGGGCGGATGCTCGGGGGGGGAGGGTTCAAACGGACGGTCGCGATCAAGCGCCTGCATCCTCATATCGCCCTTGATCCCGAGTTCAACCAAGGCTTCCTCGACGAAGCGCACCTCGCCGCGCGCATCCGTCACACCAACGTCGTCGCGACGTATGACGTCGTATTCGCCGACAGCGAGCTCTTCTTGGTCATGGAGTACGTGCCCGGCGAGTCGCTCGCGCGGCTTCTGAAGAGCTCGATCCGCGAAGGACTCACCGTCTCTCCGTCGATCGTTTCGTCGGTCGTGTGCGGCACGTTGCACGGGCTCCACGCTGCGCACGAAGCGACGACGGAGGCTGGCGAGCCTCTCCACCTCGTGCACCGCGACGTATCTCCGCAGAACATTCTGGTCGGCACCGACGGCATCGCCCGCGTGCTCGACTTCGGAGTCGCCAAGGCCGTCGGACGGCTTCAGTCGACCCAAGGCGGTCGCCTCAAAGGGAAGCTTTCCTACATGGCGCCGGAGCAGCTCTGCGGAGAACGCGTCGATCGTCGCACCGACGTCTTCGCCGCTGGCATCGTGCTGTGGGAAGCGCTCACTGGTCGAAAGCTCTTCACTGGCGAGACGGAGGCGGTGACCGTGGGCAACGTCTGGAACCTGAAGATCCAACGTCCGAGCGCGGTTGGCGCCGCTGTCGACGAGGCAGTAGATGCCGTGGTCATGCGGGCCTTGGAACGCGATCCGACGAGGCGTTTTTCGAACGCACGACAGATGGCGCTCGCGCTCGAAGCAGCGGTGAGCTTAGCGAGCCCTGCGCAAGTGGAGGCTTGGCTCCTGGAGCTCGCGGGGGATGCTCTCAAGAAGCGCGCGAGTGAGGTCGCAGAGATCGAAAGTGGAGCGGGCGAAGTCGAAATGCCTGCAGCGGAACTTTGCGAACCAATGCCACCACCCTCCAGACGTCGTCGCTATGCGGTCTTTGCCGGGGCCGCGCTCCTTCTTTTCGTGGTCGGAGCTTCGTTCGTGCGGAAGGTCGCGGTCGAGGCCCCGACCACAGAGCTCGCGATGGCTCCGGCCCCTCGAGACCAACCAAGCGTTGCAAAGCCGAGCCCGTCCGCGCCGATCGCGGTTGCCTCGACATCGCCGACGGTGGATGCGAGCGTGGTCGTCATCAAGGAGCAGCCTTCTCGCCCGAGCGTTAAATTCCACGCAGCCAAGAGCGCGCGACCCCCGTCCCCCACTGGGGACACGAAGGTCATGGAGTATGTCGGCGCGGACGGTGTTACTCATTTTTGTCGGCCTCCCAACTGCCCCAACTAAATGCCTCCTCTCCGAATGCGCTTCCTTCCCGCCATCTTGACGCTCCTCGCCGCTCTCCTCAGCGGACGCGCCGCACGTGGAGCGCCGGGCGACGACGCGTGCTTTTTGTCGGCGGTCGAAGGCCAGCGAGAGCGCAACGAGGGACACCTCTCGAGAGCCAAGGCCGAGTTCGCGACGTGCGCAAATCCAAGCTGCGACGCCAAAGTACTCCAACGCTGCGTAACGTGGCTCGCCGAGGTTGCGGAGGCCATGCCGACGATCGTCATCGGGGCTCAAGACTCTCAGGGGCGGGACCTCATCGAGATCGCCGTTTTCGTGGACGGTGCGCGCGTCGACTCGGCGCGCGATGGTATGGCGGTCCCGGTGGATCCAGGGCCTCATGTGGTGCGCATCGTCCAGGCGGGGAAAGCGCCCGTGGAGCAGCGGGTGATCGTTCGCGAGCACGAAAAAGCGCGTCCGGTGCGCGTCGTTATTTCCTCCGACCCACCCGAAGCTCGCACTGCGACGCGACCCATCCCGTCGATTGTCTACGCACTCGGAGGCGTGGCGATCGCGGCAGCCGGAGTCTCGACCTACTTCGCGATCAGCGGTTTGAACGATCGCTCGTCGTTCGGATGCAGCAGCGGATGCAGTCCTTCCGAGGCAACGCGGGTATCGCGCGAGCTCCTCGCAACCGATCTCTCCGGGATCGTCGCTCTTACCGCCCTCGGCGTGGCTACGTGGATTTACGTGGCCGACCGACGGGGCGCGAGGGGCGTCACGCTCTCTGCGGGGGCCGGAGATCATGGGGCACGCGCGCTCGTAACCGCCCGATTCTAACCGCGCTGACGAACGAGGAGCACGTTGAAGTACCGTCGCGCAATTCCCGATGCTGCCGCGGCGCGCGCGACGTTGCCACCGTGCTTGAGGAGCACCCCTTCCACGTAGCGCCGGTCGAATTCCTGTACGAGTCTTTGCCGCGCGAGCGTGAGGGGGAGACCAAGCTCGAGCACTTCGGCAATCGGGTCGCGGGCCGACGGCGTCTCCGCGTTGGATGAGCCGGGAAGCACTTCGTCCCCGAGCGCAAAATACCGAGTGACGGCGTTGGCAAGCTCGCGAAGATTCCCCGGCCACGCGTAGCGCTCGAATCGTTCGAGGACTTCGTACGGTATGGAGTCCGGATCGACCCCCAAGAGCTGTGCGAAGTGACGGGCGAGAAGCACGACATCGCCATGACGTTGCCGCAGAGGCGGCAGCTCGAGACGCGCCACGGCGACGCGAAAGAAGAGATCGTCGCGAAAGCGCCCGTCCTGAACCTCGCGATCCAGATCGCGCCGTGTTGCCGCAATGACCCGGGCGTCCACTTTGATCCATCGGTCACCGCCCACCCGACGGACCTCGGAACGCTCGAGAGCGCGAAGGAGCTTGGGCTGCAAGGACAGCTCGAGATCGCCGATCTCGTCGATGAGCAGGGTTCCGCCGTGAGCCTGCTCGAAGACGCCTTTGCGCGTGGCGACCGCGCCGGTGAAGGCTCCCCGCTCGTGCCCAAAGAGCTCGGACTCGAGAAGGCTCGGAGGGACCGCGGTGCAGTCGAACACCACGAACGGGCCAGCCGCGCGTGGGCTTGCCTCGTGGAGCGCTTCGGCGAGCACTTCTTTCCCGGTGCCTGTCTCTCCTTCGAGAAGGACGGGAACGTTCGAGGCGGCGAGCCTCTCACAACGTGGGTAGAGGACACGCATTGCAGTGCTCGAGCCGACGACGCGCCCAAAATTCGACGCCTTGGGAACTCGCACCTGTGCGTCACGATCGACGACGTCGAGCCGGAGCGCCGTCTCGCCCATGCGAATCACCTCGCCGCCAACGAGGTAGACCTCTACGACGCGGACACCGTTGACGAACGTTCCGTTGGCCGAGTCGAGGTCGGCGAGACGCAGCGCGCCGTTGCTCGTGTCGAATGCCGCGTGTCGGCGCGAGACCTGTCGATCCGTGAGACAAACGTGGCAGGCCGCGCTCTTCCCAACGAACGCCCGCGTAGCCTCGGCAGCGCCACCGAGATCGAAACCCTGCCCGTTGTCGATGCCTTCGACGACCACGAGTCGATAGGTCGCCGCACGGATCGCAGAGTTGTCCACGGGCGACCGCACGATGGTCGATAGCTCACCTGCGCCGAGGTGGTCTCCGTCGCGCTTCTCCATTCGCGAAAGTGTAATCGACCTTTGCAAATTTCGCCCGGGATGGACAAGCGCAGAGCGGGCGTGAGAGCTTCTTCCCGTGCAGTGCGTCGAGGCAGGAAAACGGTTGACCACGCTTCTCGCCGGTGGATTGGTCGGTTGTTCGCTCGCATTCCCGGTGCACGAACGGGCCGGCGACAACGGAGGGCCGAGCGTACTCGACGGCGCTCCTTCACCCGATTCCGACGGGCCCACGCGAACCTACCGCGACGAAGTCCTTGCTGACGCGCCTTCGGTCTATCTGCGCTTCGGCGAAAAGGGCGGGACGATGGCCGCCGACGAAGTGCACGCGTTTGCCGGAGCGTATCCGGGGGCTGGAGTGACCTATGGCGTCCCCGGAGCCATCGCAGGAGATGCAGACACCGCGATTGCGTTCGACGGGACGTCGGGAGTGGCGATGCCACCGGGGCTGGATTTCGAAGGCCAAGCGAAGTTCAGTATCGAGCTTTGGGCAAAGCAGACTGCTTATCTCAACTACGGCAACACCGTCGATCATGGGACCTACGCGTCGCGAAGCGGATGGACCGTTCGAGCGGGGTTCGACGGTTACGGCATTGAGCGCTGGAGTAACGGTGCGACGGGGGGTTCGACGGCGATCGCGCCGAGTCCGCTCGCGCTAGGGACCTTCCACCATCTCGTCGGCACCTTCGATGGCGCGATTCTGCGGGTGTACCTCGACGGCGCGCTCGTGACGACCGGCAGCACCTCGACGACCTCGCTCATGAGCATGGCGACGGGCTGGATGATCGGCATGCAGAACTGCGCGTGCAGCGGACAAGCCTTCGTGGGCGCGCTCGACGAGGTCGCCGTCTATCCGATTGCCCTCGGTAAGGATCGCATCCTCACCCACTACCGCGTCGGTAGCGGAACCTAAGTTTCGGCGACCGTCACGCCGCGCGGCCCTTGATCTGGGAGATCAGGCCCTTGATCTCGCAGATCATCCCTTGGCGCGGACCAAGGAGGTAAAATCGCCCTATTTTCAAGGGTCGAAGAGCAGCACGCATCTTGCTGTAGTGAGATTTGCCCTTTCATTGGACGGCACGCCTAGGAGGCATCTCATGAATCAGAAAGCTACGTCGCGCGGATTCCGGGTCTTACGAGCAGGCGTTGTTGGCGTCCTTGCAGCGTCCGTCGGGTGCAGCGTTGCGTCGTCGGAAGGCTCCGCCGAGAGTGACCTTGCGGCCGTCGCTCTCGGTGCGGGCGAGCAAACCATCTTCGGCAATGGTCCCGCGCCGACCCATCCTTCGGATGCTGACGGTTCGGCCGTCGAGCTTGGTCTGAAGTTCCGATCGTCGGCGACCGGATCCGTGACCGGCGTGCGCTTCTACAAGGGATCCGGCAACGGCGGCGTGCACCTCGGTCACCTGTGGAAGGCGGACGGATCGCGACTGGCGAGCGTCACCTTCAGCGCAGAGACCTCCTCGGGTTGGCAGACGATGCACTTCCCGTCGCCTATCGCAATTTCGGCTAATACCACTTACGTCGTCAGCTACTACGCACCGCAGGGCCATTATGCGGGCGATGACAATGGGATGACGACGGCGCACACCGCCGCTCCGCTCACGGCATTAGCCGATGGCACGGACGGGCCCAACGATGTCTACCGGTACGGAGCGAGCGGATTTCCCACAAGCACTTATGCCGCCACCAACTACTACGTCGATGTCGTCTTCCGCGCGGACGCCCCGATGGACGCTGGCGGTACGGACGCGGGCAAAGGAACGATGGACTCGGGCAGCACGAGCGAGGCGGGGGTCACGGTCGACGCTGGTAGTGGCGTTCCATGCGCGCTGAATGCCGGCGCCGAGAGCTGCTGGGCCGCGCATACCGGAGTTCCGGGCTACACGGAGGCCCAGATCCTCGCGGGCATGTCGAACCTGACGCACAAAACGGGCGACCTCACCATTACGCAGGACGGGACCGTCATCGACGGCGTGTGGCTCGACGGGTGCATCGCCGTGCGCGCCAACAACGTCACGATCAAGCGCTCGCTCATTCGTTCGCAGGGCGGCTGCCAGGGTGGGAACGGGCAAGCCTCCGCGAGCGCCGTCAACTCGGGAAACAGCGCAGCGAACGGTCAAGGCATCACCGGGCTCGTCATCCAGGACACCGAAGTCGACGGCATGAATCCGAGCTTCGACTCCGCCGGAATCGGCGCGTCTGACTACAGGTGCACCCGCTGCAACGTGCACGGCTTCCACAAGAATTTCTGGCTCTTGAACAATGCGGCGATCGTCGACAGCTATTCACACGACTTGGCCAGCCCCAACCCGAGCTGCATCCACGCCGAAACCGTGAACGCGGACTCGGCCACGAACGTGTCCGTCGTGCACTCCTTCTTGAAGGCCAGCGGTGCCGATGGTTGTGTGACCGGCGCGCTAATGAATGGTGGAAGCTGGGGACCGGGGAGCAACGTCACCATCGACCGCAACTACCTCGAAGGGACCGCCGGCGCCGACGCGGTCGGAGCCTGCGGCGCTACCCAGATCTCGTACACGAACAACGCCTTCTCTAATAACAACGGATACAGCGGGACCCTGTTCATCTACGGCTTCAACAAGAGTGGAGCGGGGAATGTCTGGAGTGGCAACTTCATTCCCGAGACGGGCGCCGCGATGGGCGCGCCCGGCGGATGCTAACAGGTACGCAGAGCCCGCTTCGTGTCCAGCGTGCATCAACTGACGGGGTTACGTCCTTGGACGGCGGTCGGTCAGGTTGAAAGCGGCAATGAAACCGTCGGGAGTGCGGGATCGTTCAGTCGAGGCAAACCCAGAAGCCGTTGCTCTCGAAGACACGACCGAGGGGTTTGCCCGCCGCGCAGGTATCCCAACCAGCCGGGCCGAGGGACGTCGCAGCGCCGTTCTGCACGCGGTATTGCGTGCCGGCATCGCCCACCACGTTGCCGACGTAGAACGTCCGCGCGGCGAGATCTTGTCGCGCGCAGATCCAGAAGCCGTTGCTCTGAAAATCATGGCCTGCGAGCGTGTAGCCGGCGGGACAATCGTCCCAGCCCGCGGCGCGTAGCCCCTGGGCGCCGAAGGCCGCGTCGAGCACGTGGAGCGATCCTACATCGGCACGCACCGTTCCCACGAACGCCTCCGCGCCGGGCGCGCCCTTCGGAAGCGGGCCGCGCAGGTGCAAGAGAGCGCCGTCCCCCGCGGCGAGCGTGACGTGCAGCTTCGCACCCTTCACGGGATCGGTGCCGAGGACGGTGGCCTTCGCGAACTGACCCGTGGCGACGTCCAAGAGCTCCGGTGTCCCGTCGCTGCTCGCCGCGTAGACGTCGGTCTCTGTCGCTGCGCCATAATTTCGATTCACGAGAAGGGCGTACGTCTCATTTCCGGTTGCGAAGAGTCCCACGGTCAACGGAGCACCGCTCGGCACGTAGATGGGCGCACCCGGAGCGCGTGGCAGTGCTGCCGAGGCGAGCGCGCCGTTGTGGAACACGCCCGTGGACGTGGCGGGTACGAGGTATTTCCCGATGGCGGCGAGCGTC
>JAYTOU010000100.1:0-49445 GCA_043747615.1 Myxococcales bacterium
GCCGCCGCGACCACGTTGCGATCGCTGCTTCCCCTCCCAGGAAGGCGCGCCGCGCATCGGCCATCACCAGGAGATCGCGCGAAATCGTCGGCGCGCCCGCGCTTCGCAGGATCTCGGCGATGGTCGTCTTGCCAACGCCGCTTGGCCCCATGAAGGCTACGATCTTCCGACCAACGAGCGCGGCGGAGGCATGGAGCACGGCGCGCCCCTGGAGCGCGAGGACGTGAGGAGCGACCAGACGAAGCAGCGCCGGATCGCGTCGACGCGTCTCTACCGAGCCCGCGGTCCGTTCGACATGGAGCGCGTGCCGGCGTCCGACGAACATATCGAAGCCGTCTCCCGCCTCGCGAAAGGTAACCGGTAGCTTCTGCCGCCGGCGTCGCGCGGGCCGGGCGAGCGACGCAACGAGAGCGCGGACGTCCGCCTGGGCCTGCGTGCGAGAGACCGTAAAGTTTCGGACGGTCGCGGCAGCGGCGCCGGACGCGCCCACCCCCTCAGCGAGTGCCTTGCATATTACCACACCTACGCGGTCGACGCGGTAGAACTCGCCCGTCACCAGGTCGAGGAGCACGCCATCTTCGCCATCGACCGACGCAAGCGAGAATCGGTCCGCGAACGTCTTCGTGAACGTCACGGCTTCTGACACGACGGGCAGTAGTACGTCATGCGCATGGCTACCCCCTGCGCTCGCGCTGCGATGCGGCTCACGCAAACGAAGCAGGCCCGCCCCTTTCGCCCATAGACCCACGCGTTGCGGCGGCCGAACCGTCGCGCGTTGCTCGTGAGGTTCGCTTTCATGAAACGCTGCGTCTCGTCGATGAGGTGCCTCAGCGCGGCGTCGTCCAAGTGCCCGACTCGTCGGAAAGGGTCGATCCGGCAGGCGAAGAGCGCCTCGGATTTGTACACGTTGCCAATGCCGGCAATCAAAGCCTGGTGCAGCATCGCGTCGCCGATCTCCACGTTCGCCCGTGCACGAAGGCGGCGAAGCGCCTCGCCGAGATCGAAGTCGGTCGCCAAAATATCGGGTCCGAGCGCGCGGAGCTGCCCGTGACGCCGGAGGCCCGTCTCCGTGAGGAGCTCGACCACCGGGGCGTTGAAGCAGACGGCCACGCATCCCTCCACTTCGAGGACCACGCGCGCCTGCGACGCCGGCCTTTGCCATCGCTCGTTCGGCAAGTACACGTGCCACGAGCCGGTCATCCGCATGTGCGTGTGAAGCACGCGGCCGTCATCGAAGAAAATGAGCAAATTTTTCCCGCGAGCCTCGATGCGATCGATCGTGTGTCCCGCGACGTCCGAGTCCCGCAGCTTCGGTAGCGGAGAGGAGAACGCGACGACCGTCTTTTTCGCAAGGCGAGCCGACAGGGTGCGAGCCGCACGAAAGATAGTGTCGCCCTCAGGCATGGGCAGGGCCGTTCTCTGCCCCCGGAGGAGCCTTTCGTCGCCGAAAAAATCCGCGGGTCGCGAGGTGGAAGCCAGCGCGGGTGAGGGCGTTGGCGAGAGTGCTTTGCCCCGCCGGCGCGCCGTCGATCGCGGAGACCAAGAGGGCCTTTCGGCGCCCCGAGTCGACGAGAGACGCGAGCGCCTCGGCCAGGGCCTGCTCGGCGATCCCGCGGGCAGGCTCCTCCTTCGGCAAGAACGTGAGGAGCGAGTCGGTGCCGCGCCCGAGGTAGCCGATCACCGCTCCGTCGTGCAGGACAACGCGTGATCCCGCCGCCCGCTGGGGACGGCCACGCGTCGCCCCTTCGGTCGGCAACGGCGCGGCCTCGGGCCAGGGGAGCGCTGCGCCGTACGGGTTTGCGGGATCGGTCGCCGCGAGCACCACGGTCTTCGGCTCCTCGTCGCCGGTCCGCATGCTGCGAATTCGATCGTCCGCGCCCGGAAGCGCAAATTGGGTGGCGCCGCGCCCCGCGAGAAAATAGCCGCGCCGGATCCGCCCGGCTTCCTCCATTGCCTTCAACACGTCGTACACCGCGGAGAACCCGCCGACGATTCCCTCGGCGTGCGCGGCCTCGCGGGTGACGAGCCCGTAGCGATCGAGGAGCGAGCGAGCCAGCGCGGTTCGGCGCTCCGTATCCGTGGGCTTCTGGAACCAACGCGACGCGCGAAGCGACCAGCGGCCCTCGGTGCCCGGAGGTGCTCCGCGTCGTCCTCGCAGGCGGGCGGTGCTCCGATCGCGCGCACGTAGGAAGCTCCGAAGCGGCTCGCAGGTGTCGTTGGTCACCTCGCCGGACCAGACAAGATCCCACAGCGCGTCGACCACTTCGCCGCCGAAGCCGCCCACTTCGCGGGAGATCTCGGCGAAAAATACGGCACCCCGTTGAGCGAGCAACGCCCTTATTTTTTCGGCGATTTCTCCCTCGGCCGCGGTTTGCGTCGGGGACAAGAGAGCCTCGTGATCGGCGAGGTAGAGGGCGACGCGTCCGTCGCTCGGCCCGATCGCTTCGACCCCCGCCCACACCACTTCTCCCGCGGCGCAAAGGGCGTCGAGATCCCACGAGCGGTACCCTTCGATCCGCGCGGGCAAGATCTCCGACTCGAGGGCGGACATCGGAAGGGGACAGCCTTCGAGCTGAGCGATGACGGCGAGGAGCGCGTCCGGGCCGCGTCGCTTTCGGGTGATGCCCTGCCATTCGAGCAGGAAGCGCCCAAGCGCATCGCCGTCCACCGGTTCGACGGCTTTGCGCAGCTTCGCGAGAGACTTCCGACGGATGACGCGGAGCACGTCTTTCTCGCAGTATTCGCGCGATCGTCCGCTCGCGAGAAATGCTCCTTCGAGCAAGCGCCCAGCCTGCACGAAGCGATCGAGGAGGTCCGACGCCGTTGCAACGCCGAGACCGAAGCGCCTCGCCACGTCGCTCGCCGTGAAGGGACCGTGGGTGCGCGCGTACCTGACGACGAGCTCGCCGAGTGGATCGGAGACGCCGCCGGCTTCACTCTTCGACGCGCTCAGGTGCCGCGCGGGCGGCTTCGACTCGAGAAAAACTTCGGGGAGACCACGGGGAGGCACGACGCCGAGGGCATCCCGGAAACGCGCGGCATCCTCGCTCGCTACGTAGCGCACGTCGCCGGCAATTTTCGCTTTGAAGATTCGTCTCTCGCTTTCGAGCGCCGTTACCCACGAGAGGGCAGCGTCGGGCTCACTCGTGCGCTCCCGGAGCTCTTCGAGGCTGAGATCACCGATCGACAGCAAGAGATCGTGAACGCCGTCCGCGTGCCGCGCCGGGTGGGTGATTCGTTGCAAGGTGCGCTCGTGCTCGGCGATGAGCTCCGGATCGAGGAGCTCGCGCATCTCCGCGTCTCCGAGCAGCTCGCGCAGCTGGGCGTGATCGATGGTGAGCGCTTGGGCGCGCTTCTCAGCGAGAGGCGCGTCGCTGTCGTAGATGAAGTTTCCCGCGAAGGCGAAGAGGAGCGACGCCGCGAATGGCGACGGTTTCTGCGAATCCACGGTGACCACCCGCATGCGTCGCGACTCGATCTGGGCGAGCACGTCGACGAGGCCGCTGAGATCGAAGACGTCGCGCAGGCACTCTCGGTAGGTCTCGAGGACGATCGGAAACGAAGGATACTGCGAGGCCACGGAGAGGAGATCGCTCGCCCGTTTTCGCTGCGCCCAGAGCGGCGTGCGTTTCGTCGGATGACGGCGCGGCAGGAGGAGCGCGCGGGCCGCACACTCTCGAAAGCGTGCTGCAAACAGGGACGTCTGCGCGAGCGATGAGGTCACGAGCATCTCCACCTCGTCAGACGCGGGGAGAAAAAGCTCCGTCGCCGGAGGCTCGACCGTGCCCGCAAGACGGAAGGCCATTCCATCGTCGGACCAGACCGCGTCGGCCTCGCCCCCGTGCACCGCGCGCAGACGACCAAGGACCGCTGTTGCCCAGGGAGCGTGAACGCGGGCGCCGAAGGGAGAAAGAACGCACACCCGCCAGTCGCCGATCTCGTCGAGGAACCGCTCGACGACGATCGCCCGGTCGCTCGGAAGCTCTCCCGTCGCCTCGAGCTGTTCAAAGAGGTAGGCGACGCAGTTGCGCGCGGCCGGAGCGTCGAGGTGGTGATCGCGGGTGAGGATCTTCTCTGCGGCGGCGCGTGTTCCGCGGGTAATCTTTCGCGACAGCTCGCCGATCGCCGTGCCGAACGCGCGCGATCGACCGGGCCGGTCACCATGCCAAAACGGCATTTTCCCAGGCTCACCGGGCGCCGGAGACACCAGAACGCGATCGAGAGAAATGGTGTCGGCACGCCACGAAGAAGCTCCGAGCAGAAACACTTCCCCCTCGCGGAGCTCGAAGACCATCTCTTCGTCGAGCTCGCCTACGCGCTTGCTCGTTCGGTTGTCATCGGTTGCGCTGGCGCTCAGGAAGACGCCGTACAGTCCGCGATCGGGAATGGTCCCGCCGTTGGCAATGGCCAAGCGGAGCGCTCCTTCGCGCGCCCTTAGTGTTCCACCAACACGATCCCAGGTGACCCGCGGGCGGAGCTCGGCGAAATCGTCGGAGGGGTAACGCCCGGAGAGCATGTCGAGCACGCTCTCGAACGCGCCGCGGGGGAGCTCGGCGAAGGGGGCGGCGCCGCGCACCAGGGTAAAGAGAGCCTCTACGTCCATGGGGGCGGGAGCGCTGCCGGCAATGGCCACGATCTGCTGGGCGAGGACGTCGAGTGGGCTGCGCGGGTAGAAGGTCTCCTCGACGTCGCCGCGTTCCATGCACGAAATAGCAGCCGCGCACGCCACGAGATCGCCCCGGTGCTTGGGCACGAGAATGCCTTTTGAGGTGTCCCCCACGTTGTGACCGCCGCGGCCAACGCGCTGCAGACCGGAAGCGATCGACGGAGGTGCCTCGATCTGCACGACCAGATCGACCGCGCCCATGTCGATCCCGAGCTCGAGCGATGACGTGGCGACGATGGCCGGGAGGTTTCCTTGCTTCAGTCGATCTTCGATCTGGGCGCGCTTCTCCCGGGCCACCGACCCGTGATGCGCCAGAGCGATCTCTTCCCCCGCGAGCTCGTTCAGTGCATTGGCCAGACGCTCGGCCAGGCGGCGACTGTTGACGAAGACCATCGTCGAGCGGTGCGCTCGAATGAGGCCAACCAATTTTTCTTGCACCGCGGGCCAGATCGAACGCCGCGCCCCAGTGCCGGCAGCCGGACCGGAGACGACCTCTTCGAGCTCGCCGAGCTTCGCCATGTCGATGTCCGGCGTCTCCACGTGGAGCTCGAGGGATTTCTTTTCCCCCGCGTCGACGATGAGCACCCTTCGCGGTTTCTTGTTCTCGAAGCCTCCGAGGAGGCGGGCCACTTCGTCGAGCGGTCGCTGCGTAGCCGACAGGCCGATCCGCTGAAGTGGCTTTATTTTAGCTTTAGAACGACGACGGAGCGCTTCCAGTCGTTCGAGGGAGAGAAAGAGATGAGCGCCCCGCTTGCTCGCCACCAGGGAATGAATCTCGTCGACGATGACTGTCTCGACCGCAGCCAGGATCTCGCGCGCGTTCGAGGTGAGCATCAGGTACAGCGATTCCGGCGTGGTGATGAGAATCTCCGGCGGGTGCCGGAGCATGCGAGCGCGCTCGGCCTGCGGGGTGTCTCCCGTCCGCACCTGAACGGTCGGCGTGTGCACCGCGACGC
This sequence comes from Myxococcales bacterium, assembly GCA_043747615.1. Lineage (GTDB taxonomy): Bacteria > Myxococcota_A > Polyangia > Polyangiales > Polyangiaceae > JAYTOU01. The sequence continues at coordinate 5,623 of JAYTOU010000100.1, forward strand.
CCATGGATTGCGCCACGTGAAGAACACCGGCGAGCGGAGCGCGTAGATTTTTTTCCACGTCGACCGCGAGGGCCTTCATCGGAGACACGTAGAGCACGCGCACGCCAGGCGTGCTGGGAGCGCTCCACATCAATTTTTCGATCGCAGCGAGGAACGCAGCGAGCGTTTTTCCGGACCCCGTTGGCGCCAAGAGGAGCGTGGACTCTCCCGCAGCGATCGGCACCCAACCGAGCGCTTGCACCCGCGTCGGCGGACCGAGCGAGTCTTCGAACCACCTCCGAACCGGCTCGTGAAAGTGAGAGAGCGGTCCCTTTTTCACGTAAGGCGATCGCCCTCGTTCACGCCTCGTCCGAGGTGCCACTGGGCGGCAGCCACGGGCTTCTTCCCCTCGAGCTGGATGGCCACGAGCTCGACCGCACCCTCCTGGCCCGTGGCCACGATCACCCTTGTTTTGTCGGCAAGAAGGACTGTGCCGGGCGCAGTGTCTTTCCGAGTGAAGTCGGACATACGTGTAGACCGCACCTTGACCACCTTTCCGTTGAGGGTGGTGGACGCGCCTGGCCAGGGGCTCATGCCGCGTACGTGATCATGCACTTGCTGGGCGCTCTTTTCCCAGACGATGCGCCCATCTTCCTTCTTGAGCATCGGGGCGAGTGGCGTGGCCTTCGATTCGTCCTGCACCTGCGGCGTGTACGTGCCTGCCACGTACCTCGGGAGCCCTTCGCGCACAGCACGAGCGCCCACGAGCGAGAGCCGCTCGCCCACCTCGCCGGCCGCCTCGTTTGGCCCGACGTCCATCGTGAACTGCTCGAGCATCGCGCCGGTGTCCATGCCGACGTCCATGTGCATGAGGGTCACGCCCGTCTCTTTTTCGCCGTGGACGACCGCCCACGTGATCGGAGCCGCGCCCCTGTACTTGGGGAGAAGCGAGGCGTGCACGTTCACGCATCCGAGACGAGGCGCGGCGAGAACGTCGGCCGGGAGGATGCGCCCGTAGGCGACGACGAGCGCGACGTCCGCCTTTTGGGACCGGAGCCACTCGGCAAATTCTCCGGTTCGCAGCTTCGTCGGCTGGGTGACCGGAATGCCGAGCTCGGTCGCGCGGACCTTTACCGGCGGCGGCGTGAGCGTGAGCCCGCGCCCCTGCGGCTTGTCGGGCTGGCACACCGCGGCGACCACGTCGGCGATTTCGACGAGCGCGTCGAGGCAGCGAACGGCGAAGGTCGGGGTGCCGAAAAAGACCGCGCGGAACTTGTCAGTCATTGCCGCGCGGGCTCAGGGCGCTCATTGCCGCGCGGCTCCAAGGCGCTAGTTGCCGACTTCAATGGGAGCGCGGGGAGCGCTCATCTCGTGCTCCACCCCTTCGGCGACGTTCGTCAGCGGGGTCACGACGCGGATGGAGTACTTGCCCTTGCCGAGCGGGCCACTCGCCGAGCGCGGAAATCCCATCTCCGGAGGAGTCCCTTTGAGCTTCTCGGGTGCCCATTTCATCTTGGTTGCGTCCCACGCGAGCTTCACATGGGCCGAGCCATTGGGGATGAGGGTGACCCGCGCGGTCCCCTGATTCGACGGCGCGCGATCGGGCATCGCGGGCTGCGGACCCACAGGAAGGTCGACGCGCTTTCCCTTAAGATCGTAGGCCTCGACCGCAAATCGCGGCGTGGGATCCAGCACGAAATCCAGGGGCAGCGCCTCTTTCGATTTGTTGGTGAAGGTCACGATGAGATCCACGTGACCGCCCGGCGCCACCTTGTCTTTGCTCGGTGCCACCTTCACGTCGAGCGCTGCCTTCAGCTCGTGGGGCTTCTCGTCGGGCTTCGGATTCGGGACTTCGCACGCGCTTTGGATGAGCGCCGAAATCAGATCGATGTCCGCTCCCGTGCACGTGGATGCCTTGGATTTAGCCGGCTCTCCGTTTTCACCTTTGGACTCGCCCGCATCGGATTCACCGTCTGCCGGCGCGGTGTCGGTCACCACGTTGTCGCCCGACTTCGCGTCTTTTTTCGGGCCGCCGCAGGCAAACATCGCGAGCGGAAGAAGCATCATCAAAGCTGCTGCGCGTTTCATCGAGCCTCCCGGAATAGTCACTTGATGCAGTTCTGTAAGGCGGCCGACGACTTTGCCGACATCGCGCACGTGTAGTTGCTCTTCTTCAGTGTCGTCGCGCAGGATTTTTGAAAACCGGCCATCGCCGGATCTGCGCCTGCCGCCGATTCCATCATGGCCTTTGCTTCCTTCATCTGCGCGGGGTCGACACCCTGCTCGGCCATCGTGAGATCGACGAGCTTGCCGAAGATGCGATCACACTCCGGCTTCGTGAGGAGCGCACCTTTTCCCGTCGGCTTCGAAGGCGTCACCGGCGGGGCTATGGTCGTCGGCGCGGGGACGGTTTTCATGCCCTCCTCGGGTGCGGGCGGCGGCGTCTCTTTCGCGGTTCCTCCAGCGGGGCCCAGCTTGTCGTCGTCGTCGTGAATCACCGGGGGCAGGTCGTGCGACCGCGGGGGCAGCTCTTTGTCGATCGATTCCTCCGTTGCCTTCGGGGGTGGGCCTTTCGAGCTTCCGCACGCGAGGCCGAGGAGAACCGCCGCCGCGGCGAATCGGAGCCGATGCTTCATGCGCGCATGCTAGCGTTCTTCGGGGACTAGACCTATCGTTTTCCCGGTCACTCGATGCACGCTTCCCACTGGTTGGGGTCCTTCGCCGCCATTGCGCAGTCGTGCTCGCGAGCAGAGACCTCCTTTTCGCACTGGGCCTGCTTCTCGGCGTAGCCAGGAGTGGCTTTTTTCTCGGCCCTCCGCATCTCGGTCACCGCGTGCGCCTGAGAGGGAGGGAGGCTCGCGATCTCGGGACCCCCGGCAATTTTCATGTCCAGATAGCGATCGAGCATTTCCGTGCACTCTACACGCGTCGCCTGGCGTTGGCACCCGCAAGCGAGCATTGCGGTCCACGACACGAAGAGCGCGCGAACGAGGAAGAGCTTCACGGGAGCGGGAAGAAGGGAGCGAGTGCAAATGCGAACTGCATCGCGATGAGCTTCTTTCCGAGGATCTCGACGTGAGTTCCGGAGATGGCCTCATCGGGGGCCAGGGTGCCCGCGAGCATGCGCTCGAAGGTGGAGACGCTTGCCTCGATGGTCACGTCTGCTTCGTGGCTGACCCGGATTTTTTTTCCGCCCCCCGCGCCCACCAGGATCGCCGCGCGACCCCCTTCGAACTCCGGAAGAGCAAGCTCGACCCGGCCGGTAACCATGGTCAGACGCTTGAGAACGCGCGGATCGGTGAAGAGCGCGACATCTCCGCGAGGCTGGAATTTAGGTACGAAACGCTTCTCTGTCGCCCAGTCGTGGAGAAAGCGCTCGAGGGTTTGCTTCGCAACGGAGACCCACACGAGCGCGGGCTCGCTGCCGCGGGTGACGTTGACCTCGTGGCCACGGACGGCGTACGTGAAGGAGTCGCCCCCTTGGATTTCGGCGACGAGCACGTACTCTTCGACGCGCTCATTCGCTGCGCCACCTCCCGACCCGCCCCGAGCGGGCACCCGTCGGCGGTGGGCTTCGGGAACCACCGAGAGAAAAAAAGACTCGGCGGTCGTGCCAGGGGGAATCTCAAAAGGGAACATGCAAGCGCTCACTACCAATATTCCGAACAACCGCGTCAAGATTCTCCTCCTCGAGAACATCCATCCGAGCGCGATGGAGGTCTTCGCCCATGAGGGCTTTCAGGTGGAAACGTCGGCGTCTGCGCCCAAGCCCGACGAGCTGAAAAAAATAATTCGCGATGTGCATATTCTCGGAATTCGCAGCAAGACCCACATTCCGGCGGATGCGCTGAAGGAGGCCCGTCAGCTCCTGGCGCTCGGCTGCTTCTGCATCGGAACCAACCAGGTGGATCTCGACGCGGCGAACCTGCGCGGCGTGCCCGTCTTCAACGCGCCGTTCAGCAACACCCGCAGCGTGGCCGAAATGATCCTCGCCGAGATCGTGATCTTGGCACGCCAGATCGGCGATCGGTCGCGCGAGATGCACGACGGAAACTGGCGGAAGGTCGCTGCAGGTTGTTACGAAGTACGCGGAAAAACCCTGGGAATCGTGGGCTACGGGCACATCGGAACGCAGATCGGCGTTCTCGCGGAGTCTTTCGGTCTGCGGGTCATCTTCTTCGACATCGGAACCAAGCTGCCCATCGGAAACAACCGCTCCGTCGATACCCTCGGTGAGCTCCTTCGCGAGGCGGACTTCGTGACGCTCCACGTGCCAGCCACGCCCCAGACCGCAGGGATGATCGGCCCGAGCGAGCTTGCCCAGATGAAGCCGGGCAGCTACTTGCTCAATGCCAGCCGCGGAGGCGTGGTGCAGATCAGCGCGCTCGCCGCGAGCATCAAGGCCGGCCACCTCCACGGCGCCGCGATCGACGTCTACCCCGACGAGCCCGAGGCCAACGGCGAAGGCTTCGAGAGCGAGCTCCGCGGGCTTCCGAACGTGCTCCTCACGCCGCATATCGGCGGCTCGACGGAGGAAGCGCAGGCCGCGATCGGACGCGAGGTCGCCCTCAGCTTGACGCGTTTCATCAACAGCGGCGCGACGACGGGAGCCGTAAATTTCCCGCAAGTCGAGCTCCCGAAGCTCAAGGGCATGCACCGCATCCTCAACGTGCACAAGAACGTGCCGGGCGTGCTCCGCGACATCAACAAGATCGTCTCCGACCGGAACGCGAACATCCGCAGCCAAGTCCTCTCTACCGACGCAAATATCGGCTACTTGATCATGGACCTCGAACAAAACGTCTCCGACGACGTCTGCTCGGACATCGCCGCCCTCCAGACCAACATCCGGACGCGCATCAATTACTAGGGACAAACACGAGAGCTACAGATCGAAGATCTTTCCCGGATTCAAGATCTCACGCGGATCGAGTGCGCGCTTCACGGACTTCAGGAGCTCGATCTCCGCCGGGGAACGCGAGTAGCAAAGGTAGTCCTTCTTCAAAAGTCCGATGCCGTGCTCGGCAGAGATGCTTCCTTGGTGCGCGCGGACCAAGCGAAACATTTCGTGGTCCGCCTCTTTTGTTCGCGCGAAAAATTCTTCCTTGGTCAGAGCGTCGGGCTTCATGACGTTGATGTGCAGGTTGCCATCGCCAATGTGCCCAAACACGCAAATTTCCCAGTCGGAGTAGCGCTCGTGAAAAACGCGATCGAGCTCGGACGAGAACGCTTCGAGGTTGGCGACGGGAAGCGCGACGTCGTTCTTGTGGGGAAGACCGGTCGCCGAGAGGCTTTCGCTGATCCCCTCGCGGAGCGCCCAGAGAGACGCGGCTTCGCTCGAGTGCTGAGCGAGCGTTCCGTCGGTGACGAGCCCGCGCTCGAAGAGAGAGGCGACCCAGGTTTCGATTGCCTCCGGTGCTGCGTTCTCCACCTCGATGAGCACGTAACAAGGATGCGCCTCCGCGAACGGAGGACGGAGCGCGCGGTGTTTTCGCACGCGCTCCAGGCAGGTTTGGGTGAAAAATTCGTACGCCATGATCGTGAAGGGCGCGCGCCGCGTCTCGCGAAATAGGCTCAATACGGCGTCGACTCCGGTAACCCCGAAGAGAAACACGTCGAGCTTGCCGGGGAGGCGCGTGAGCTTCAGCGTCGCTTCGGTGATGATGCCGAGGGTTCCTTCGCTGCCGATGAAGAGCTGACGGAGATCGAACCCGGTGTTGTTCTTTTCGAGTGCGCCATTGAGCTCGACCACCTCGCCGCTCGGCAGCACCACCTCGAGACCGAGCACCCACTGCCGCGTGAGCCCGTAGCGAATTACCTTCACGCCGCCGGCGTTGGTGGCGATATTTCCGCCGACGTGGCTCGAGCCCTTGGAGGCGAAATCGACCGGCCAGGTGAGACCATGCGGCGCGCAGTGCTGGTGAACGGCCTCGGTGATCGCACCGGCTTGGACGCGAACCGTCGCGCCGAGCATTTCGACGGGATCCATTCGGCGCATGCGGGTGAGTGAGAGGACGAGCTCTCCGTGCGCGGCGACGGCTCCTCCGGCGAGCCCGGTGCGACCACCGGAAGGAACGATAGCGACTCCGTGCTCTGCGCAAAGCTTCACCACCCGCGATACCTCATCCGTCGTGCGCGGAAAGGCGATGGCCGAAGGTCGGGGCGTATGCACCTTCGTCCAGTCGCGCCCGTACTCGCGCAGATCAGCTTCGTCGCGCGAAAGGAAATCGGCCGGAAATTCCCGGGTAATTCGCGCGAAGAACGCTTCGTCCGCAAGTGTCATCGACGCCACAATAGCAGCCAGATAAGAATGTTCGCATGACACGCGCACTGAACTTCAACGCTGGTCCGGCCACCCTCCCACTCGCCGCCCTCGAGCGCGCTCAAAAAGAGCTGCTCGATTTTTCCGGCACCGGCATGAGCGTGATGGAGCACAGCCACCGCGGGAAAGAATACGAAGCGGTCCACGACGAGGCCATCGCCCTCCTCCGCGATCTTTGCGGCATCTCCGCCGACTACGAGGTGCTCTTTCTCCAGGGCGGGGCGTCACAGCAGTTCGCGCAGATCCCGATGAACTTTCTCGAGAAGGGGTCGAGCGCCGACTACGTCGTGAACGGCGCCTGGGGTGAGAAGGCCGTCGCCGAGGCGGAGCTCGTTGCGAAGATGGTTGGAGCGAAGGTCTGCGTGGCCGCGAATACCCTCGAAAACAAGGCATTCGTGCGAGTCCCGCGCGCGAACGAGCTCAAGCTCGATGCGAACGCGGCCTACCTCCACGTGACGAGCAACGAGACCATTCACGGCGTGCAGTTCACCGAGTTACCGCGCAGCGGATCGGTCCCCTTGGTGTGCGACATGTCCAGTGACTTCATGTGGAAGAAAATAGACGTCTCGCCGTTCTCGATGATCTACGCCGGCGCCCAAAAGAATTTAGGGCCGAGCGGGGTCGTCATCGCCATCATCCGCAAAGACTTCATCGCCAAGGGGCGAAAAGACATCCCGAAAATTTTTCAGTACAGGACCGCGGCCGAGAATAACTCGCTCTACAACACGCCGCCGACCTTCGCGATCTACCTGGCGCGCAACGTCCTTCTGTGGGCGAAAGAGCGTGGCGGGCTCGAGGTCATCGAAGCCGAGAACCGGAAAAAAGCAGGGCTCCTCTACCAGACCATCGACGCGCATCCCGGCGTCTACACCTGCCCCATCGAGGTCGGGAGCCGCTCGACGATGAACGTCGTCTTTCGTTTGAAGAGCGAAGAGCTCGAGGACACATTCGTTAGCGAAGCAAAAAAGCGCCACATGGTGGGGATCAAAGGCCACCGCAGCGTCGGCGGGATTCGGGTGTCGCTCTACAACGCTGTTCCGCTCGAGTGGGTCCGCACGCTCACGGACTTCATGAACGAGTTCGCCGTCAGAGGTTCGTGAGCGCCAGGGCCTCGAGCACCGCAGCGCCCCCGCTTCATGTCAGAGAGTAGGGGAATGCGGGTCGCTCCCGCGCGCGCGGCGGCTACTACTTCTTTTTTGCGGCTTTGGCGCGAACGGCCTTGATGGCCTCGTCGAGCGCTTCGGCGACATCGGCGGTGACGCCTTCGCCACGTGCCCACTGATCGGCCTTGATGAGCGTCGTTTGCGCCGTCTTTGCAAGCTTGGAGCGTTTCCCGCGTGTCATTTCCGCGAAGGCGCTCTGCGATTCGTTGGCGGTAACTTTCACCGCGGGGCTGAGAAATCCACGCATGATCCGTCTCTCCTGAAGAAAATTGATCGCCTACTTACCAAGTCCGAAGGGATCAGGCCCGGAGAAAATGGATAAACCGCACGAGTTCTTCGGAACCACGGTGAACCGGGCGCCGGGGATATCGCGGGTATCGAGGAGGACGACGCCGCTTAGCTCCGCGGTTCCGGTCACTGATTTGGTCAGCCCGCCGGCTACCGCCAAGGCTCCCAGTGACGCTCCGAGCGCGCCACCGACCGACGATTCGACCGATTGGGCGGCCAGCGCAGAGCACGGAACGGCCTGACTCTCGAGCGACGAATCAAGGCGAAAACCGCCGTCGAAGGGGAGGAGCGTGCCACGCACGGTGCCGACGAAGGGGCCTAGAGCAAAGGCGCCATCCTTGAGGGCCATCGGCTGACGCGGATCCCCATCCCAGGCGAGGTGGATCTTGGCGTTGGTCGGCCCCGGCATGCCCGGGACGCGCAGGCGCTCTACCGTCAGTGTCAGCGCGCCGTCCGCCGACGCCGCTTTCGGGGAGCGGACGTGCACAGCCGCTTCGACGAGGATGTCCTCCTGCGACCCGCCAGGCAGGGAGAGGAGCAAAGGGCCGATGCCGAGCGCCTTCAGCGGTGTCTTTGCGATGGTGAGGTCGATCGAAGACTTCGTGTCCTTGGGATCGCGAATACTCGTGATGGTGGCGAGCGTCGGGTTCGTTGGGTCGAGCGCGAGGATGACCTTCAGCTCGGACGGTGTTCGATCGACGTCGAGCCGCCACGGCCCGAGCTCCTTGCCCGCGCCGATGGTGCTGACGAGCTTTCCGATCGTGAGATGTCCTTTCGGAGCGCACGGCGCCGCCGCGACGCCGACCTCGCACGTGAGCTCCCCGGACACGTCGGTGCCCTCTACCCGCGAGGCTTCGCCAACGGGCTTTAGCCAGAGAAAATGTGTAGATTGCATGGATACGCGCTTGATGGTCGGCGATCCCAATCCGGGATGTGCGGCGCGGTAGCGGGCGAAGGCCGCGTTCAGGACCCGGGCGTCTCCTTGAAGTGCGATTTCGAGCCCGCTCGTCGCGAGTGACTCGGGGGCGAAACCGGAGAGCGACACGGTGACCTCTTCGGCCGCGGCGTGGGCTCCCGGGATCTCGGGAATCGCCGCCGCTACGCCGAGCAGCGTTACCTCGCCGAAGCCGATCCGCGCGCCGCTGACCGACAGAGTCACCCCTTGCTCCGCGGCAAGCGCGACGGCCCGACGCGCTACATAGGCGGGCGCGGCAATCGCCAGGACCCCCGCGACGACGAGGAGCGCGACGATGAACAACGCGAAATACGGCCCTTTTCGCGAGGACCGCTGCTTCGCTGTCATCCGGTCCACGAGGTCCCGATGCGTCGTCGCAGCGCCATCGCTTCTCCGGAAAGTGCGAACCGGCACACGTCCCCCGCGAAGGGATGCTCGAGAACCGCCTTCAGCGTCAGCGGCCCGGGCACTTCGGTGGCGTGGAAGAGCGGTGCATCGAGCGCGCGCATCTCGTCGAGTGTCGCCAGAAGATCTCCCGTGAGCAGCGACGCCGCGCGGACCTCGGCTTGAGCGAGCGCTCCGATGAAAGTGTCGATCGGGATGGGACGACCTTGCGGCGCGCCGATGTGCGGGGCGAGCTCCTCGAGAAGCTTTCGTTGCCGGCGCCCGAGCGCTCGGGCCACGTTCGGCTCGTATTGCGCGACCAGCTTCTGGGAGAGCACGTCGAGCTCGTCGGCGCCGTAGCCATGAACGACCTGACGCGCGCACGCGATGAGCATGGCCTCGATGTGCGGCGGTGGCAGCTCCTCGACCCAGGGGACACCGAGAGATATTCGGGTGAGTGCACGAGCGAGCGAGGCGAGCTGCGTCGGCTCGGGGAGCTGGGTGAGCGCTTGGGGGACGACTACCCAGAGCTCGTCGAGCGCGAGGACGCGGGTGCGGGTGACGGATTGTGCGATCACCAGCTCGATGTCGGCCAGGCCGAGGGTGCGGCACAGTCGTTCGAGGAGCGCGCGCGTGGGATGCCCGCTGCGAGGGCTCACGCGATCCCTCAGGGAAATGCCGATCTCCGTGAGGTCGGCGCGGAGAATTTTCGATTCCATGCCCGCGACGGCAGCAGCAATTTCGAGCATGACGTGCCGGCCTTCGGGTGGAAGGACGTGAGTGACGATTGAAGGCCGATCGAGCTGCGCGTGGTGGGGCTCGAGCTGACCAAGCCGCCGTTGGCGTAGCCAGGCGAGTCTGCCGTTGTCGAGCTCGCCGGCCATCGCTCGGAGCTCGCTCACGACGAGCGCTTCTTCCGCGCGCCGCTCGGAGGAGAGCGATTGCTCGAGGAGAGTGAGCGCCGCGGCTGGCCCCTTCACCTCCAGGAGGGGCGTGCATACGGGGAGAAGCATCGATAGGAGCTGCCTCGAACAATCCTCGTGAGCACCGGCCTTCGCGTAGGCTCGCGCGAGCTCGTACCGTGTTTCGTAGAGGCCGGGATCAAGCTTCACCGCCTGCTGGTAGTGACCAATGCCTTCGCGGAGCTTCCCGAGCGACTCGATCTCGATTTGGCCGAGCGAGGCGAGCCAGGCCGCGTGCACTTTCCCGAGCTGCTGGCCGCGGGCGATCACCAACCCGAGAGCCCGCGCGAACGAAGCGTCGTCGCGCCCGGCTGCACCGCGCTCAGTCGCCGCGCCGGCTGGACCTCCACCTTTGGCTCCGAAGCACTGGGACAAGCGGTTGAAGGCTTTGCCGCTGCCCGGCGTCTGGGCGACGGCTTCGACGAGCGTGCGCTCCACCGCCGCTAGATCACCCAGTTTTCCGCGCAGCTCGGCGAGCTCGAGGAGGAGCTCGCATTTCTGATCCGGATCGCGCTCGACGACCGAGAGACGCTCGAGGAGCTCGGCGACCTCTTCGCGGCACTCCGGCTTGAGCGCGCCGTTCTCGGAATGGTGCGTCGTGAGATGACGAATGAGCGCGCGAAGAGCACGGGGGTTCGCCTGATCGATCGCGAGAGCCGCTCGCAGTGCACCCTCGGCGTCGACCGGTCGCGCGAGGACACGCTCGTAGATACTGGCGAGCGCGAAGAGCGCGGTGAGCCGTGGCGCCGCTTCACGCCCGAGGGCCACCACCGCTTCGAGCGCGTTCACCGCCTCGGGCCACGAGCGCTGCGCGATGCACAGCTCGGAGAGCGTGAGCAGGGAAGGCACGTGCTGGGGCGCCGCCTCGCGAACGCGCCGCATGGCATCGATGGCCACCGTGAGATCGCGAAGCTCGTCGCGCGCGACCCGTGCGATCTCCGTGCCGAGAAGCACGATCGCGTCGGGAGTGCGCGCTCGTTTGATGGCCCCTCGGAAGGTGTCGAGGAGACGCTCCCCCTCGTGATCTTCGACGCGCACGGACGACAGACGCGCCGCCGCAGGAAGCGAATCGGCATCGGCGTCGAGTGCTTTTTCGAGGAGCTCGCCGGCGCGGGTCCGTCGTGTGGCCACCTTTCCGAGGCGCTCGTCGCGATCGGGACCGAGGAGAAGCTCGGCCGCGTCGATCAGATAACGCGCGCGCGCCGTCGGAGCCGCTGACAGATCTGCGAGAGACACGGCCGCGGCCACGGCGCCTTCGGTGTCGTGCAGACGGGTGGCCGTGCGCGCGAGACCCGTCGCAGCGGTGACCGAGAGCTCGTCGAGGTGGAGCGCCGCGCGGTAGCGATCGTTGGCCTCGCGAATGATGGCCGAGCTCGTCGCTTCGCCAGTCGTGTCGTTGCCGGCTCCTTCGAGGATAAGTGCCAACCGAAGCTGAATCGCCAGGCGCGTCCCGTCGTCCGAAGCCAACACGAAGAGCGCCCGGAGGGCTCCGATCACCGCCTTGCGCGATCGAGGCTCACCCCGGCGAGCGTTCGGAAGGTCCCTGCGGACCGTCGCTTCGAGCGCCGCCGGATCGGTCGGATCGAGCTGCAAAATCCGGGAGTACGTGCTCGCCGTGTCCCCCACCGGGAGCCGCCATTCTTCGAGTGCCGCGAGCCCCCACAGCGAGCCCAAGCGCGCGCGCACGTCCTGGAACGCCTCGGCCTGGCGAGAGAGCGTGTTCGCGAGGGAGGCCCACTCACCCGTTTTTCGAGCCACGGCCTCGAGCGCGCGCAAGGATGGATGGTGGGCCGGGTCTTCGGCGAGGACGGACTCGAGGAGCGAAACTGCGTGCGGGAGATCGCGCCCGAGCTCGACCAAGATGAGCGCGAGATCGAAGGAGAGCGCGCGCGCGAGGGCGCCGTCCGGCGATCGACCGATCCGTTGCGCCTGAAGAGATGCGAGCTCTGCCAGCGCGGTTCGGGCCGACTCCGGCGAATCCATCGCGCGCGCGGCGGTGGCGGCCTGCCTTGCGAGTACCCGCGCCAGACGCTCGGCGATGAGCTCATCGTCCGGAGACTCTCTCAGCGCGCGCGTGTAGATCTCCGCGGCGCGCACGTCGTCTCCCAAGCGGAGCTCGTCGATCTCGGCAGCGCGTACGAGAAATCGAAGGCGATCGTCGGGGCTCGTCGAATCCTTGGCGAGCGTCTCGATGGCCGTGCGCAGCGTCTTGTGATCGCCGGAAGCCTCGAGCATCCGCGCGATCTCTTCGGGCGGCACGGGGTGCGTAGGATCGAGGGCGTGCGCGGCCTGCAAAGACCTGAGGGCATCGGTCGGCGAGCGGAGCTTCTTGTCCTGGATCTGCGAGAGGCTGAGATAGAGCGAGAGTTTTTCACGCGGCTGCGATGCGTTCCCGATGCGCGCGGTAAGTGACTCGGCGGCGCGATCCCAGCGGCCAGCCTCTTCGTGCAGCCGGGTCTCGAGCGCGCGCGCGACGGGATGGGCGCCGTCGTGCTCGAGGACGTCGTCGACGAGGGACAGCGCGCGTGCCGGATCGATCCGCGCGAGCGCCGACGCTGCTCGGGTGCGCAACGTAAGAACCCCGACACCGTCGCCAGCGAGCCGGGCTTCGTCGAGGAGCGCGCGAGACAGAGCGCGTTCGTCCCCGGTACGGGCCGCATTGCGCGCGAGACCGAGCACAGCGCCACGCCGATCCGGCTCGATGAGAAGAATTTCTTCGAAGGCGCGCGCAGCCCGCCGGCTGTCGCCGATCAGCTCTTCCCAGATCAGCGCTATTTTCTCGAGGTACGCCACCTTTCGACCGTTGTCCCGCGAGCACTCCACCGCCTGGGCGTAGAGATCGATCAGTGCCCGCGCTTCTCCGTCCGCGCGTTCTGAAGGGGAGGGCGCGAGCAAGCGCGCGAGCGCGTCGAGGACCTCGGCGTCACCCGGGGCCGCAATCCAGGCACCTCGCAGGTGACGGATGGCGTCGTTCGGTCGCGCCAGGATGTTCTCGGCGATGTGCGCGGCCTTTCCGAGCGCACGGGCGCGCTTGGTCGCGTCCTCCTCCAGGCGAGAGGCCTCGGAGACCCACATGTTCACGCGCTGCTCGTCTTTTCCCGCCGTCGCGAGGAGTCGATCCAGCATGTCGAGCAGAGACGCATCGTTGGGATCGATCGCCAGCGCTTGCTCCACGTCGGCGATGGCGTCGTCAATCTCTTCGAGTCGCTCGTTGATCCGTGCAAGGGCGAGGAACTCGTAGCCGAGCACCTCCGGGTCGTTGAAAAAGTGGAGCCGCGCTCGGCGCGCACGTACAGCCTCGGGCCACTCGGCCATCGCTTCGTGGAGCCTGACGAGCTCGTCGAGCACGCGGCGATCGACCGTGGGCATCGTGGGGGCATGGCGCGCGGCGCGGGTGAGGAGCTCGATGGCCTGTGGCGTGTCGCGTAACCGTTCGTTCGCGATGATCGCCGCGTCGAGGAGGAGCCGAGCCGCCCGAAACGGATCGATCTCGATCGTTGCTTCTTCGTTTAGGCGCAGGACGAGGGCCACGGCGTCGTTGTGAGCTGCGAGATGCCGAACAAGCGCATCCCGCACCGGACCTACGCTTGCGTCGAGCTCGACCGCGCGCTCGAGGGCACCCCGTGCCGCATCGAGTTTTCGGAGCCGCCACTCGAGAATGAAGGCGCGCTCCACATGAAGCCACGCCGCGAGGCGGGGCTCGGAGTGGTAAGCGTCGGCCATCTGCGCGAGGTGGTAGGCAAGCGCTTCGTGCGCTTCGAGCGAGCCTTGGTTGGCCCGACTGGTGAGCTCACCCTCGAGCCCCTTCAGTGACGCTGCATGACGAGGAGCCCGGGTGAGGGCTTGCTCCCAGACGGCGCGCACGCTGTCCGGCTGCTCTCCCATGGCGTCGAGGAGGCGTGCCTTCTCCACGAGAAGCTCGAGCGTCGCGGCTTCCGCAGTCGATGCTGAGAGCTCGTGATCGAGATGAGCGAGCATCGCTCCCAGCGCGGCCCGACCGTGCTTTCGCCGACGCAGGATGGCGTGCGCCGCGGCGAGACGCGGATCGATCCGCAGCGCCGCTTCGGCGTGAACGATTGCCCGAGCGTCGTCGGCGAGCACCGTTTCGCTCGCCACAGCCATCTCGATGTGAGCGCGCGCGAGACCGACTTTGTCGTCCGTGGGCTCGAGCGTCGAAATGCGCGCGAGGAGAAGCTCTCCGAGCGCGCCGGGGTTCGCGGCCGACTCGGCGATCGAAGGGCGCCTGGCCGGCGATCCGGTCTGATCAGGAAGGCTCGGAAAGCTCCGGCGTGCCCCGCCCGTCTGATCGGGACTGCGCGGCGGCGGCAGGGGCGGCATCTTGGACTGCGAGCCGGTTTGATCAGCCGATCGCGGAAGCGGAGGCGGCCCCTTCGACAACGAAGGAGACGGCTTTGGCGGGAGCGGAGGTGGCTGCTGCGAAGGCGACGCGACCGGAAATTCTTGAGCGCGCCGCGCGGCGACCGAGGGGTTCAAATTCTGGGCGGGCGCGAGCTCGAACGGGGTAGGGAGCATCAGCGCGGGCACGCGAGCCTTCGCCGGCGGCATGGAAGCTGGCGATCCGTCGGCATGCGTGCGCGGCTGTTCGTCGGCTGCGATCTGGAGCGATCTCACTTGCTCGCCGATGTCCCAAGGCTCGTCCGTCATCGCCAAAAGCTTGTCGATGGACGATAGGTCGTTCACCGACTCGCCGGCCGGCGGAAGGAGAGCTTTTCCGGGCACAGTGACGGGGTCCGGCATGTTCGGAAGTTGCGGACGATCGGCGCGCGGTTGCGCCATGAGGCCTCCGCCGCCCATGGTCGCACGAATCCCGGGCCGTGGGGTAAGATGTGCTCGTGGTTTTCAGATCCTTGCGCTCGGGCTCGTCGAGGTCCGTGCGGCGTCTTATTTTCACTGGCCTTGCCCTCGTTGCGCTGAGCGTGGACGGCTGCACGTTCCTGGTGGATTTCGTCCAAGCGCCCGCTGAGTGCGAGGGCGGTGCGTGCCTGGATGGGGGCGACGCGTCGCTGGATGTGCATGCCGAGTCCGCCGCTGACGGAGCGCTCGACGCAGGCCCCAAGCAGTGCGGGCTCTATAAGCCCGACGGCTCCCGCGCTCCGTGCACCATCAACGTTGGGCTCGGCGTCGGCTTCTACTGCGCGTGTCATGCGCTCAACAACTACGGGGGCTCACCCGACGATCTCGTCCAATGCCGGACCGACGGGTCGGTGCTCGCGGCGACGGCGTGCGCCAATGGCTGCGCGAACTTTCCCCAAGGCTACCGCGACGAGTGCGACAACTGCGCCGGGAAGTCCGGAAAGTACTGCGGCGCGCAGCTCGCCTATGACGGCGGGCCAAGGCTGATCATCATCTGCGACAAGGGAAAAGCCTTCAGCGTGGACGAATGCTCCAACGTCGGAAGCCTCGCCGGAAACTGCGTCGGTGCGCCCGGTACCGCCGTTTGTAACTAGCCGGCTCGACTAAAAGGGGCGGCCGCGTGCGTGGGCTTCGGCGGTCGAGGCGAGGTTGCCGCAAGCTGCGGGCCCGAGATCGTGGAGCTCGGCGGGATCGTCGGCGAGGTCGTAGCAGTTCCACGCGTGGTCGCCTTGGGTGGCGATGAGCTTTTTCGTTCCGCGGATCGCGCCCCAATTCTTGAACGCGCAAGCCCAGAGCTCGCTGCAGTTCGTGAGGAGGACAGCGCCATCGGTGCTCGAGCCGCCGCGTAAAAGGCTGCTTCCAGGCATCTTCGCGCGAAACCCGCGAAGGCCCTCCGCGTCCCACAACCCCAGAAGATCGAGGATGGTCGGGAGCACGTCGAGCGTCGTGAGCGGAGTGTCCTCGAGTCTGCGGAGGCTCGCCTCTTCACTCGTCGTGAGAGTCTGCGCAGGCGCGTCGATCCACGCAGGGATGCGGATCTCCTCTTCGTAGAGCGTGCCCGTGTGCCCGACCGCGCCCTTCTCGCGCATCTGCTCGCCGTGATCGGAGAGAAACACCACCACCGTGCGTGCGCCTTCTGGCCGCGCGCGCAGTGCTTCGAGAAAGCGACCGATGGCCCGGTCTTGGAGGTAGATCGCGTCCTGGTAACGATTTCGGATTTCCGTTTCGTAGCCAGGCCCCGTTGCTTCCTCTTCGGGCAAGAACGGGGCGAACGCGTGATCGACCTTGTAGGGAAAATGAGTGTTCGACAGGTGCAGCACCCCGACGAAGGGCTCCGTGAGCGCACCGAGATCCCCCGCCGCGTAGTCCACGAGCTTGCCGTCATCGGCGCCGATTTCGAGCTCGGCGTCCGGCTCGATTTGGGACGCACTGACGAAGCGGGTCAACGGTAGGCCATCCATCCAGGCCCCGGAATTTCCGAAGAGCAGATTTTGCGACGTCCAGTAGGCCGTGTCGATATGCGCGGCGCGTGCGTACTCCCATATGAGCGGTGCCGAATGGAGCGCGGCGCGAGACTCGCCCGGCGCGAGACCACTCCACATGACGGAGAGTGAAATCGCCGTCGTCGAATCCACGCTTCGCATCTGGCGGAGCGGGATCCGGTGGGGCGCGGCCGCGTTCGAGAACGGCGTGAACATGCACTCCTTCTCGTAGCCGACGCACGTGCTCATCGCGCGCACGGACTCGGTGAGGATAAAGAGGACATTGCGCTTCGCCGGGGCGTGCGCCACGAGAGGCGGGATTACGAGGGGCGTGCGGGCGCTTGGGTGAACGCGTTCGACCGTCTCGTTGTGGTCCCAGTGGGCTCGCGCGAGCTGACCCATCGCCGAAAGATAGAGCATATCCGGAGTGGCATCTTGCTCGCCTCGCGCAGGCGATACGAAGAGCGCCATGAGGAGCGCGGCTACCGCTAAATCGAGGGCGATCCGCGATCGTCGAGGGCGTGTCGCCGCCAGGGCGCGCCCGAACAACGGTAAGAACAAGGCGACGACGAGCGGCGGGAGAACAGCGGCCGCGAACGTGCTGCGATCACTCCATAGCTGCTGGCCGACGCTGGGGAGCATCGAGGTGCCCACGAGCACGGCGCGGTGATTGAGATACGCTTGGTAGCGCTCGAACGTGTAGACCTGCGCGCCGAGCGCGAAGACCGCACCTGCCACGAGAGCCCCGCGCGCGAGCCAACGAACCGCCCCCCGCCGCCGCGTCGAGACCACGATGAGAGCGCCCCAGAGCGCGGCGCAAAGCACGGCGCTCAGGAAATAAAAAAGTTGAGCGCGGTGCGTGAGGTGCGCGAGCATCTGGGGCCGACGCCCGAGATCGCCCCAGACGATGGCCACCATGGGGAAGACGAAGAGGAGGCGAGCTGCGAAACGGCGGTAGTACGCCGCTCTCCGGCGGGGCAGCGCCCGCGGAAAAGACGAGCGTTCGTGCGTTACGCTCGCTCGACCCTGGAGGCGCGACATTGAAATCGGCAAATAGACACGCAGCGGATTCGTTTTGCAAGTTGACGAACGTCCGCTCCGATATGCTCGCGTTCATCGAATTCCTATCGACACTCGAGAAGTGTTTCTTCAACCCACTTGGAGGCTCCATGAAGCTCGCGCCGTCCGCATCCCCGCTGTCCATTCTCGTCCTTGCCCTCGGCAGCGCTTTTTTGGCCGCCTGCAGCAGCTCCTCATCGACCGGTGATACTCGCCTAGACGCCGGATCTCAGATGGACGTCATGACGACGCCGGTCGTCGACAGCGGCAATTCGATGGACACCGGCCCGAGCGAGACGGTCACCGCAAACGCCGCGAGTGGGTCGATCTACCTTGGCCAAATTGCGCAGCTCGATTCTTCGTCGAGCTCGGCGGTTCCTCCGGCGCCGATCACCTACGCATGGACGGTCGTGTCGGCTCCCGCGGGGAGCGCCGTCGCCACCTCCTCGCTCATCGGAGCGAGCGGCGCAAAGCCCTCCTTCACGCCGGACAAGACCGGTGCATACGCGCTGAGGGTGACAGCCACCGCCGCCGGCGCGTCGAACGCCAAGGCGGTCACCATCACGGTGAGCGCCGCTCCGATTTTCTACGTCTCCACGGACAAGACGATCGCGACGGACGAGACCACCAGCATCAACGTGGTCGGCTCCGACGGGTCGGGCGCCGCGGCGATCACCTGCAACTTCCGCGACGCCGGAAGCAACACCGATTTGAACGCATTGGCAGTGGGCAAAGGGGGCGGCGATTGGTGGGAAGCGCCTGCCGGCACCGACTCGCGCGCGGCCTTCTTCCTCAGCGAGCGAGAGGCGGACGGCGGGACGACGACCTTCCTTGCTTCGGCAACGTCGGCGTCGAGCTGCGCCGCTCCTCCGCTCCGGCTCGACTCGCTGGCGACTGGCTACGTCGGTTTTCAGCCGCGCTTCTCGCCGGATGGATCGCGCATCGCATACGTGCGCATGGCACCGGGCGAAGGGGGAAGGATGGCGACGATCGCCCCCGACGGAAGCACCCCTCATTTCGAGATCGCGCAGTTCTACCCAAACGATGCGGCGGCGGCCCTCGCAAACGTCGTGCGCCCGCGTTGGCAAGACGCGACGCATCTTGGCTGGATCGTCCCGACCTCCGGAGGCTGGCAACTCTTCACGGCGGTCGACGCGAACGGCAGCACCGCGGCGAACTTCATGACCTGCCCCACGTCGATGTACGGCGTCCCGGGTCAGTTCGATTTTCTCCCCGACGGCTCGGTGCTCGTGAGCGCGCTCGCGCCTCCGGGTGACGGCGCCAAGGGCCCGACGGATCTCGTCATTCTCAAACCGAACGCGGGCACGCAGGTCTGCGAGCTGGTGCGGAACCTCACCACTCTCGACGGTCCCTCGGGCTCGGCGGCCGACGAATTCGCGCTCTCGCCCGATAAGAAGCGGGTCGCTTTTCTCCGCAACGACGCTAGCGGGTCGCAGAATGCTTCTCTCTTCATCGCGGCGGTAGATGGAACGACGCCGCCAGCCGCAGTGGGCGGCGCTCCCTCGTTTGGCGGCACGGTCGGTCCGCGCTGGATCGCAGGTGGTTCCATGCTGTCGTGGGGCCAGAACGGCGTCTCGCTCGGGTCGGACGCAGGCGTCGGTGTGGCGGTCATTTCTTCCGGCGGAGGAACCCTCGCAACGGTCGTCACACCCACCGCCGTTACATCGGGATACGCGTTCGGTCCCGGCACGAGCTTCTGCTCGATCGGGATTGCCGGCGGCTCGACGCTGACTGGAATTGGCGCGCTGGCTGGCTTTGCGGCTCTCCTCGTGCGACGGCGCCGCTCGACCCGCTCTAGTCGATAGGCTTCGCGACGTTCATGACGCTGCCGTTCATGTCGGTCGTCCAGTAGACCGCCTCGTCGTCGACGGCGATGCCACGGGGCCCGGGGGGGCCGCTGAAGCGAGCCTTCGGAGGAGCGCTGGGCGCGGCGTTCTTGTCGGCACGCATGATGGTCCCAAGCAATCCACCACCGGTCACCCAGTAGACGCTGCACGGTGCCATCGCTATTGTTGGTCCAGAAGACATAGGTGCTGTCCACCGCGATGCCCTCCGGGCTCCCCTGACCGCCGAGAATGGTATTGGCAGCGAGGGTGACCGCGCTGAACGACCGGACTTCAGTGGGCATCGTCACGTACACGTGCGTGGCGTCGAGCGCGATTCCGCGCGGCGCGGGGACTAGGTTCGTGGTGGGCACGAGGTTCCCCAAGTTCAAATCGAACTTTTCGATTACGCTCAGTCCGACGCCCGTGCTCACGCGATAGACGTGCGTGCCTACCGCCAGATCAGGCGAGATGATGCTTGCCACTACGGTGGCGAGACCGCCCCCATCGGTGAGGACTCTGCCGACGACGTTGGGGCCGGTGAAATAGACGTAGCCTTTGGAGACCGCGATCGCCTCCACATACTTGTGCGTCACGAGCCCGAGCTGAGCTCCTCCGTCTTTGTTGGCGCCCAGCACGCCACCATCGAGGTCCAGACTCCTCCAGTGGACGCCGTCGTTGAAGCGCGGGACTCAGCGCTTCGCGGGCGCGTGGAGGGCGCATGCTCCATCGCATGACGTTCTTCCCCCGAGGCGATAGCGGTTGTTCGCGATCGTACGATAGACGAGCTCCGCCAGCTGCTTGATGCCCGGAAGGTAGTACGCGTAGGCCAGCACGCCGAAGACGCGGATGGTCATCGCCACCCGGGCGATCCCTTCGGCACCCGCAAAGAGGCGACCGTCCGGCGAGACGACCACGATGCGCTTCATGCACTCCTCGAAAGTGACGCCCGGAAATGCGTCGAGCACTCCTGGCTCTTGAAACGATCGGAGCTCCACGCTTCCCGGTGCGCCCCATCGGGCGAGACGCTCCGCCCCCGCGGTGCAGATGCGGCAGTGGCTGTCGTAGAGCGCGATCCACGCCCGTCCGCCGGGCGGCGCCGTGTGCGTCCGGAAGGTGCTCATGACTGCATGCTAGGGCCGAAAAGCGCCACGCCAAGCGGTAATATAAGCTTGTTGCGTTTATGCGTATTCATGTAATAAGTACTCCGTGCTCGACGCTCCGGTCTCTCCGACCCGATGGGATCTCTACCGCGTGCTCTCCGAGCCGGCGCGGTTGCGTCTCCTCGCTCTGTGTGCGGAGGAGGAGCTCGCGGTCCTCGAGCTGGCCGAGCTTCTCGGAGAGAGTCAGCCCAACGTGTCGCGCCATGCCGCTCCGCTAAAACAGGCGGGCCTCTTGTCGGTGCGCCGGCAGGGGACGCGCACACTTCTTCGGCTCCGCGAAGATGCGGCGACCGATCCGGTGATCGCCGATGCGCTGGCGAGCGGTCGTGCGCTCTGCGATGCCGATGGAAGCATCGCGCGCGTCAGCGACGTGCTCCGCGCTCGAGATGCAGTAGCCCGCGACTACTTCGCGCAGCCGCGAAAGGGGGAAAAAAATGAGCTCGCCCGCCCCCCTGCAGAAATCGGCGCGTATCTCGCCGCTGTAGCATGTCTTCTTCCCCAGCGCGATCTGGCGGTGGACGCAGGCACGGGGGACGGTGGCCTCCTCGACGTTCTCGCGCCGACGTTCAAGCGCGTGGTGGGGATCGATCGCTCCCTCGCCCAGCTCGAGCGCGCCAAAGAACGCGTGGCGCTCCGCGGGTACGCGAACGTCACGTTGGTGGAGGGTGAGCTCGCCGGTCCCGAAGTGGGGCGTGCCGTCGGTCGCGGAGCAGACGTCGTATTCGCTGCGCGGCTCCTTCATCACGCGCCGAAGCCGGCCGCGGTGGTCGTCGAGCTAGCGAAGCTCACCGCACCCGGCGGCGCGCTCGTCATCCTCGACTACGCCCATCACGACGACGAGTCGATGCGCGATCAGGCGGATTTATGGCTCGGTTTCGCGGCGACCGAGCTGAAGAAATTCGCCCGCAGCGCAGGGCTCGAAGAAGCAGAGGTCACCCCTCTCCCCTCGGCGCTCATCGGGCGCGGGCCCGACGCACACCTTCCCTGGCACGTTCTCATTGCTCGAAAAAACTCAACTTCCGCGTCTACTGCGCGGCGTCACAAAAAAGGAACGGATCATCATGGCTGACAATTTCAAAGTTGCAGATATCAAGCTCGCCGACTGGGGTCGCAAGGAAATCACGATCGCCGAATCAGAGATGCCGGGGCTCATGGCCCTGCGCGAGGAGTTCGGAAAATCGAAGCCGCTCACGGGCGCACGCGTCGCGGGCTGCCTCCACATGACGACGCAGACCGCAGTACTCATCGAGACGCTCACCGCGCTCGGCGCCGAGGTCACCTGGACGAGCTGCAACATCTACTCGACGCAGGATCAGGCGGCCGCGGCCATCGCCGCCACCGGCGTTCCCGTCTTCGCGTGGAAGGGCATGACCGAGCCCGAGTACGACGACTGCATCGAGATGCAGCTCAAGGCGTTCAAGGGCGGCAAGGGCCCGAACATGATCCTCGACGACGGCGGCGATCTCACGATCATCGCGCACAAGAAGCACCCCGAGCTCTTCACCGGCAACGACCCGATTCGTGGCCTCTCCGAGGAGACCACCACGGGCGTGCATCGCCTCTACGAGATGCACAAGAAGGGGGAGCTCAAGGTCCCGGCGATCAACGTGAACGACTCGGTCACCAAGTCGAAGTTCGACAACCTCTATGGTTGCCGCGAATCGCTCGGTGACGGCCTCAAGCGCGCCACCGGCGTGATGTTCGCCGGCAAGGTCGCGATCGTCGCCGGCTACGGGGACGTCGGCAAGGGCTGCGCGCAGTCTCTCCGAGGCCTCGGCGCGCGCGTGATCATCACCGAGATCGTTCCGATCAGCGCCCTTCAAGCGGCGATGGAAGGCTACCAAGTCACCACGATGGAGAAGGCCGCGCCTCAGGGCGACATCTTCGTCACCGCCACCGGTTGCATGAACGTCATCCGCGCCGAGCACCTCCGCGCGATGAAGAACCAGGCCATCATCTGCAACATCGGTCACTTCGATTGCGAGATCGACGTGGCGTGGCTCGAGAAGAACCCGGAGATCAAAGAGGTCAACATCAAGCCCCAGGTCGACCAGTTCGTCTTCCCGGACGGCAAGACCCTCACGCTCCTCGCGCGCGGACGCCTCGTGAACCTCGGCTGCGCCAACGGTCACCCGTCGTTCGTCATGTCGACGTCTTTCTCGAACCAGGTGCTCGCGCAGATCGCGCTCTGGACCGAGACGGCGAAGTACCCGCTCGGCGTTCACGTCCTTCCGAAGAAGCTCGACGAGAAAGTCGCCCGACTCCACCTCGGGAAGCTCGGCGTCGAGCTCACCACGCTCACCGCAGAGCAGGCGAGCTACCTCGGCGTCTCCACCGAAGGCCCGTTCAAGCCTGAGAGCTACCGGTACTAACACCGCATGTGAACGGAACGTCGCGCATCTCTTCGGGGGTGCGCGGCTTTTCACATCGACGGACCATTCAACGTTCGCCTTGCGTCTCCCGATTCGTCGAGCAAGACGAGCGGCTCCTCAAGATCGGCCCCGCGGTAGACTTCGTGGCTGCGGGTCACACGGACGAGCACCGTCTCTCCGCTGGCCTGCGTCACGCGGTACCCCTCGGCGACTCCGCGCTCGACGTCGCCGAGGAAGGTACGCCGCTCTCGTTCGCGCGCGGTAGCGTAGATCGCGCTTGCCGTGCCCGTTGCGATGCCGATCACCGCGAGGGAGACGAGGACGATGAGCTCGTAGCGTGGGTGCTGGATTCCGGTGCTCACCAGGAGTGCGAGAAACGCGAAGCATGCGGCGGCGATGCCCACGGTGCGCTCCCCGCGATCCTCGCTACCGAGCCCGTGGTCCGCCGTCTTCATCGCGAGATGCAGAGGGACACCAAAACAGACGAGGGTGACCATGAGCGCCGGGATCCAGAAGATCGCACCGACGGTCGCGCCGAGAAGGAGGCCCCCGAACAAATCGCTGCGATTGCCTTCGCCCGCCATCACGAGCCCGAGGGCGGTGCCGGCGTTGAGGGCGGCTAGTGGAACTGCCGCAAGCCAACCGATAGGAAATTTTCCGAAGCGAACACGAACCACCCGCGCCCACACGAGCCCGAAAGCGAGGGTCGAGAGGGCGGACGCGACACCAGGCGTCACCGGCGCGTTGGGAAACGGCGGATTGTAAGGCGGGCCGGCCGAAAGGGCCGAACCCAAGAGCCCTGCGAACACGACCCCTGCGCACGCAGCGAGGGAGAAACCGACCGCGGCAACGTTGAGGTTGCGAAGCAGACGCGGTGCGCGAAACGCGTTGGGAAGTTCTGAAGCGAGAGCCACCATGGCTCTGAACGTAGAGGCGTCCCCGCGTATTCCAACCGGAGACGGGCCGAGCGGTCGTTCGTCGCGCGTGAACGGTGAGATCAGGCCTCGAGCGGTCGGGTGTCTTTCTTTGCCGCGCCGGCGAGCTCTTTTGCCCAAATCTGAAGCTGATCCTCGTTCGGCCCTTCGAGCATGATCCGGAGCTTCGGCTCGGTCCCGCTCCAGCGAATGAGGACACGTCCGTTGTTGCCGAGCGCCTTCTTCACGTGATTGCTCGCAGCGTTCATGGTTTTCATGTCTTCGAGGGGTCGCCGCGTCGCGAGGGTGACGTTCTCGAGCACCTGCGGGACGCGCTCCATCGCCGCGAGCGCGAGCGCCGAAAGCGGCTTGCCCGTGCGCATCATGAGGGCGAGGACCTGAAGCGCGGCAATCGTTCCATCACCGGTGGAGGCGTGATCGAGGAAGATCAAGTGCCCGGACTGCTCGCCCCCGAGGTTGTAGCCACCGCCGCGCATGGCTTCGACCACGTAGCGATCGCCGACCGCGGTTCGCACGAGCCTTCCGCCCATGCCGAGCATGGCGCGCTCGAGCCCGAGGTTCGACATCACGGTGGCGACCAACGTGTTTTTCTTGAGCTCGCCGTCTTGGATCATGCGCGTCGCGCACATGGCCATCACGGTGTCGCCGTCGACCACCTGGCCTTTTTCGTCGACCACGATCAGACGGTCCGCGTCACCGTCGAGGGCGATCCCGATGTGGGCGCGCCGCTTCACGACCTCGGCGCGGACGTTGTCCGGATGGAGCGCGCCGCAGTCCTTGTTGATGTTCACGCCGTTCGGCTTCACGCCGAGGCAGGTGATCGTGGCTCCGAGCTCGCCGAAGACCAGCGGCGCCGTTCGGTACGCTGCTCCGTGCGCTGCGTCGATCACGATGCGCATCCCTTCGAGCGACAAGTCCACCGGAAACGTGTTCTTCGCGAAGACCACGTAGCGTCCGCGCGAGTCTTCGAGCTTCTCCGCGCGGCCGATGCTCGGACCGGTGGGGCGCGGCCCGAGGAGCGCGTCGTTCGCCATCAAGCGCTCGATCTCCGCTTCTTCCTCGTCGGGGAGCTTGAAGCCGTCTCGTCCGAAAATTTTGATCCCGTTGTCGCCGTACGGGTTGTGGCTCGCGCTGATCACGATGCCTGCATCGGCGCGCATGCTCGTCGTGAGGTGGGCAATGGCGGGCGTGGGCACGGGGCCGCACAGGATCACGCGACCGCCCATCGAGCAAATGCCCGACGCGAGCGCAGTCTCGATCATGTAGCCCGAGAGCCGGGTGTCTTTGCCGATGAGGATGCGCGGCGCGTGCCTCTTTCCGCGTCCGACGGCGAAGGTGATGGCGCGCCCCATTTGCAAGGCGAGCTCCGGGGTCATCGGCATCACGTTGGCAACCCCGCGCACTCCGTCGGTACCGAAAAGATTTCGTGCCGTGACGAGGCGCGTGCCGGGATCCGCAGACACTCCGTTCGCCTGCACGCCGTTGACCTTCGGATTCTTTTTCATTTTGCGATCAATCCCGGAAGTTGATGAATTGAAGCTCGATCGGCAGATCCGTTTCCCGAACGAGCTGCATTGCCGCCTGCAGATCGTCCCTATTTTTTCCTGCCACGCGCACCTGTTGCTCTTGGATCGAGGCCTGGACCTTGATCTTGCTGTCCTTGATGCGCTTGACGAGCTCTTTTGCGTGCTCGCTCTCGATGCCCTCTTTGATCTTGAGGAGGATCTTCGCGCCGCCCTTTTGGGTCTTCTCCATCTTCTGGGGATCGAGATACTTCAGGCTGACTTTTCGCTTGATCAGCTTCTCGTGGAAGACGGTGACCGCCGCCTTCACCCGCTCTTCGCTCGAGGAGCGAACGGTGATGCCGTCCTCGGTTCGCTCGACCTCCGTGTCGGTATCTTTGAAGTCGAATCGCTGCGCGAGCTCTTTTTGCGCTTGGTTCAGGGCGTTATCCAGCTCGTTCGCGGGGATCTTCGAGACGACGTCAAAGCTCGGCATGTGGGGAGTCTAATCTGGACGCGCCGCGCTTCAACGCTCAAAGCGCGACGGGCGGATCCTTCGCGAGGCCCAGCAAGTGCGCTCGCGCTTCGCCGACCAAGGAGATCGAGCCCGCCACCACCACCAGTCCTTTACCCACGCTGGCCCGCGCGCGTTCGAGCGCGGACTCGATCGAGTCACAGATCTGACCAGGGAACTGGGCGGCAATGGCCTCGGGCGGCGTAGCAGCTCGGCCCTTCGGAGCGACGTAAAAACGAGCACCGGCGTGGCGCGCGAGGATCTCGATCATCTGCCGCCACTCCTTGTCGGCGAGCGCTCCGAAGACGAGCGCCGTGCCGTTCGGCGAGGCACCGACGGCCGACAGATGGCGGGCGAGGGAGGCTGCTCCGTCAGGGTTGTGGGCAGCGTCGAGAAGAACGGGGCCGCGCGCGTCGTGCACTGTTTCCAGTCGACCGGCCCAGCTCACGGCACAGATTCCCCGGGCTTGCTCGGCTTCGTCGGCGCCGAGTCGCCCACCGAGCACGCAGGCGACGGCAGCATTGTTCACTTGGTGAGCGCCGGCGAGCCCGATGACCGCACCCTCCGCGATGGCGCACGCAGCCGCGTGATCCGAGGCGCGAGACGTCGTTCCTCCGGCGAGGATTGCGACTTCGTCGATCGCCACGCGCGCAGCCTCGCTCATTTCGCCGAGCACGAGATCCACGCCGGGCTTGCAGATCCCCGCCTTTTCGCGGGCGATCGCCTCGATCGTGCTGCCGAGGCGGTCGGTGTGGTCGAGCGCGATGCGCGTTACTGCGGCGGCGCGCGGAGGAGGGATGACGTTCGTCGCGTCGAGCCTCCCGCCGATGCCCACTTCGAGGACCCCGACGACGACGTGCGCTTCACGAAAGGCAACGAGCGCCGTCAGCGTCGCCGCTTCGAAGAAGCTCAGATCGCCGCCGCGCGTGAGGACGTCGTTCAGGATAGAGGCGAGCGCGTCGTCGTCCATGGTGACGCCGTCTATCCGGATGCGTTCTGCAAAACGGCAAAGGTGAGGGGAAGTGTAGAGCCCCGTTTTTTTCCCCGTCTCCCGGACGATCGATTCGACCATGGCCGCGACCGATCCCTTGCCATTGGTGCCCGCGATGTGTGCGACGTCGAAAGCGCGCTCCGGATGACCGAAGTGCTTGCATGCTGCACGCATTGGCTCGAGGCCGAGTCGCATCCCGAGCGACGCACGGGCGTAGAGGTCGGAAAGAACGCGATCCAGGTGCATGGCTAGGATATGCGGTCGACGAGCACGAAGACCGTCAGCTGTTGTCGCGCACGCGAGGCATCAAGTGGCCGATCATCATGGCCAGCTCGCGCTTCATGTCCAGCCGGCTCACGATGCGATCGATCATTCCGTGCGCGAGCAAAAATTCGCTGCGCTGAAAGCCCTCCGGGAGCTTCTGCCGAATGGTCGTCTCGATGACCCGGGCACCCGCGAACCCGATGAGCGCCTTCGGCTCTGCGATGTTCACGTCTCCCAAGAGAGCGAAGCTCGCGGCCACGCCGCCGGTGGTCGGGTGCAGAAGGACGCTGAAGAAAGGGAGCTGCGCGGCCTTGTGACGCTCGAGGGCGGCGACGGTCTTCGCCATCTGCATGAGGCTGAGGATCCCCTCCTGCATGCGTGCGCCCCCGGAGGCCTGCAGGAGCACCACCGGCAAGCGCTGGGCGGTCGCTCGCTCGAAGAGGCGGGTGATCTTTTCGCCCACGACCGAGCCCATGGAGCCCCCCATGAACGCGAAAAGAAAGGCCCCCCAGGCGATGCTCCGCCCTTCGAGTTGGGCGCGTCCGATCTCGATGGCTTCCTTCGCGCGCGAGTTCTTCTGGGCGCTGGCGATGCGGTCCACGTAGGATTTTCCGTCCTCGAAGTGGAGTGGGTCCGCGGGCGCGAGGTGCTCGTCCCATTCTTCGAGGGTGCCCGTCGTCGTTGCGTCGAGGAGCAGGTCTCGCCACCGCGGCGCGGAAAGCTTGTGGTGCTGGCCGCAGTCCGGACACACCTCGAAGTTGGCGTGGAACGCTTCCGCCGGCGTGGTCAGCCCGCAGCCGTCGCACTTGCGGAAGATCCCCTTGGCAACGCTCTTCTTTTCACTTGCATCGAGCTCTGATGGTTTGCGCGTCGGCCAATCCATGGCTTCGACTTACACTTTTTTTTGCACACCCCCTAGCTCCCTCTCCAAGGAGAGGAAGGATCGGAGGGGAAGGGGCAGCAACGATTAGGTTACAACTCCAACTTTAAAGAAGCTCACCCCCCTCGCCCCCCAGAGAGGGCCAGCCTCATCCCCTGGCCTCTTCCCCAAAGGGAAGGGTACCGGCGAGCGATGACCGAGCGCGAATGGGCGCGTCTTTTCCCAAGGGGCAGGGGATGGGCCTACCCCCCTTCGAAGGGTAAGCGCGGCCCTTCTCTAAACTTGGGGCCTTAACCTAATCGTTGCGATCCGTCTCCCGCGGATCCCTCCTCTCCTTGGAGAGGGGGTCAGGGGCTGTGGACTAAGCCACCGCGGCGAGCGGCTAGCAGAGCGCCCCCTCCAGCCGAAAAAAATTCACACCGATCCGCAGCGTCGCATCGTACGAAAGCGGAAGGCTGCGCTGACGAAGCGTGAGCTGCTCGATCAGATGCGCGTGATGACTGGGGAGCATCGTGCCCCGCTGGGTGAAAGCGCCGGAGGCCGTGCGCAGGACGAGATCGTGATTCACCTCTTCCGCACCGAGGGTCCCCTCGAAGACAGCGAAGCTGGCGTAGGGCCGGAGGAGAACGACCGCTTCCACGGTGGGGAGCTCGGCGCGCTTCATGGTGATCGGATCGGTCGAAAATCGGAGGGCGATTGCCCCCTGGAAGGTGCCCGCCTGCGCTGGCGTGCGAAGCGTTGCCTGAAGAAAGATCGCGTCCTTGATCTCGCTCGAATCGCGAGGCGCCATGGGACGCACGAACGTCTCGTCGGGCGCGCGGTAGTCCTCCTTTCGCCGGAGGATCGCGCTGACGTCGCGGGAGCGACGAAGATCGAATCCCCAGATCGCCGAGCGCTCGAAATCATCGGGCGTCAGCGCGTCGCACGGCTTCCAGATGTCGACCTTCTTCGCCATGGTGCTGCGGCTCGACTCCGAAGCCTACGCGGGCTTCGCGCGGAGAGAGATCGGCATCGGCCCGTCGCTATCGTCGGCCACGGCAACGCGGTTTCGTCCGAGCGCTTTCGCCCGGTACATGGCCACGTCCGCCCGCTGCTGAAGCTCCTCGGGCGTCTCGGATCGATCCCACGTGGCGAGACCGATCGATACCGTCTGCTGGAGAAAAATTCCCTCGCCTGCCGAGAGTGGAGAGTCTGCGAGGTGACTGCGAATGCGCTCGGCGGTCGCGACGGCGTGCTCGAGGGTAGTAGACGGCATGACCAGCGTGAACTCCTCCCCGCCGCGTCGCACGAAGACATCCATGCGCCGCACCATGGCGCGCACGCGATCGGCGAAGAGCCTCAAGGCGATGTCCCCTACCGCGTGACCGTAGTCGTCGTTCACCTTCTTGAAGTGGTCGAGATCCATGAGGAGCACGCTCACCGGCATCCCGCTGCGTCGGGCGCGCTCGATCTCTTCGTACACACGAGGTTGCAGATAACGCTGGTTATACGCCAGCGTGAGATCGTCGGTCATCGCCAGGCGTCCGAGTCGGGCCCGCTCGATGGGCGGAGACGAGCAGTTCGCGAGGAGACGCGCGAGCGTCTGATGGTCCGTCGAGAACGCCAAGAGCTCCGACGAAGAGATGGAGAGAACCCCGATGACCTGCCCCGCAGACCACAGTGGCTCGGCGAGGAGCGAGCGGATGGAAAAGCCCGCGCCGGCTTTTTCGATGAAGCGATCGTCCTTCGTCACGTCGTCGACGAGCACGCCTTCGGAGTGATCGACCACCCAGCCGATGATCCCCTCGCCGCGCTTGAAGGTCATCGGCGCCTGGTCGCGACCGGAGCCTGAGCGCGCGCCGGAGAGGAGCTCGGCGTGCGAGCCATCGAGGAGGCGGATCGATGCGTGATTACCGGGAAGGAGCTCGAGCGCCGCTTCGGTCACCGCGCGAAGCGAGTCCTCGAGCTGCGGACGTGGGTTCGTGAGCTCCCGGGTCAGCTCGAGCAGGATGACGAGCGCTTGTCGATCCTTCTTCGTGGCGGCCATCGGTAGTGACCATTAGTATAGCCCAAAACGCAGGTATATTCGCCCTCATGAAGTACGCAGCAGAGGTCTCCACCCCCAAGCACGGATGGTGGTACGGCGGTGTTCTCGGCAGCTTACTTCTGACCAACGTTTTCGATCTGATCAGCGGCGCCGCAACCTTGTCGACGCGTGGCGCGGTGTCGCACGACGTGGACGAGCTCCTCGAGTCGACGCAGCCCAGTCCCAAGCTGACCACTTTTTTTCTGATCCTGACCGTCGCAAATCTCGTCTGCGTCTACGGGCTCTGGACCTGGAAAAAATGGGGATTTGTGGGCTACGTGCTCCTCTATCTGGTGACCATCGTCGCGGCTCACAAGATCGATCCCACCGACCATTCGGTGCCGGGAATCCTCGAGCTCGCCGTTCTCGTCTGGATGGTCGTCAATCGCTGGCGACTCTTTCAGTGACGGTGGCGCGTCAGATCTTCATCTGCGAAAGATCGCTCGACACCTTGAGCGTCGGCTCCGTCTTCTCCTGAACGTCGCGCGCCGACAGTCCGGGGGCGATCTCGCGCAAGAGGAGGCCGTCCGGTGTGACGTCGATCGTTGCAAGCTCGGTGATGATGCGGTGAACGACGCCGCGCCCAGTGAGCGGGAGGTTGCACTCCTTCAGAATTTTCGGAGCTCCGCCCTTCGCCGCGTGCTCCATCATGATCACCACGCGCTTGGCGCTCGCCACCAGATCCATGGCGCCGCCCATCCCCTTCACCATTTTCCCGGGGATCATCCAGTTTGCGAGATCGCCGCGCTCGGAGACCTGCATCGCCCCGAGGATCGCCAGATCGATGTGCCCACCGCGGATCATCGCGAAGCTCTCGGCGCTCGAGAAAAGCGCTGAGCCTTTGAGCATGGTCACCGTCTCTTTTCCGGCGTTGATGAGATCGGGATCTTCCCGCCCTTCGAGCGGGTAAGGGCCTATGCCGAGGAGACCGTTCTCGCTCTGGAGCACCACGTCCATTCCGTCTGGAATGTAGTTGGCGACGAGGGTCGGCATGCCGATTCCGAGGTTGACGTAGAAGCCGTCCCTCAGCTCCTGGGCGAGGCGCTTGGCGAGCTGCTCCCGCGTGAGTCCGGCCTGGTTCGACGGAGTGGTGGTTGCGCTCATGTTGCCCCCGAGGCCTTCGTTACGGTGCGACGCTCGATGCGTTTTTCATAGCCTTCGCCCTTGAAAATGCGGTGAACGAAGATCCCCGGAGTGTGGATCTGCGCAGGCGCGAGCTCCCCCACTTCGACGATCTCTTCCACCTCGGCGATGGTGATCTTGGCGGCGGTGGCCATCATCGGATTAAAGTTCATCGCCGTGTGTCGGTAGACGAGGTTGCCGAAGCGGTCGCCCTTCCAGGCCTTCACGATCGCAAAATCAGCCTTGAGGGCATGCTCGAGGACGTGCAGACGCCCGTCGAACTCGCGCGTTTCTTTCTTCGGAGACGCCTTGAGCACTTTGCCGCCTTCGCCGTACTTGAGCGGAAGGCCGCCGTCGCTCACCGCAGTGCCTGCGCCCGTTGGCGTAAAGAACGCAGGAATTCCGGCGCCGCCTGCGCGGATGCGTTCGGCGAGCGTTCCTTGCGGGCAGAGCTCGACCTCGAGGAGACCGGTGAGGTACTGCCTCTCGAACTCTTTGTTCTCGCCGACGTAGCTCGAGATCATTTTTACGATCTGCTTGTTTTTTAGGAGGATCCCGAGCCCGAAGTCGTCCACCCCGCAGTTGTTGGAGATGACGGTGAGCTCCTTCGTTCCGAGCTCGCGGAGGGCGAGAATGCATTTCTCGGGGATGCCGCAGAGACCGAAGCCCCCGGCGAGCAAGGTCGCGCCGTTCGGAATGTCAGCGCACGCTTCTCGCGCGCTCTTCATCACCTTTTGCATGAGGGCACGCTAGCAGGACACGACGGGGGCGGTAACCCGGCTCGCGGCTTTTTTGCCCCATCTCGTGCGGACATGCTTGGTTCGCTCATCGTGCGCGCCATCCTCTTCACATCTACCCTCGTTGCCCTGCTCACCTCGTCCGCCGGCGCCCAGTCCGGTGCCGCTCCGAAGAGCATGCACGGCGGCGTCGTAGCGAACGCAGGGGCGATGCGCATCGGACGGAGCGTGGGCTCGCCCACAGTCGGACACTTGGTGGGTGGCTCGCGGATCGAGGAATCGCCTTACCTGCGGGTCGCGCCGGTTTACGCGCAGAGCGACGATCGATGGGGCCTCGGGCCTCTCGTCTCTCTGATCGATCGCTCGGCGAGAGCGGTGCACCGCCAGTTTCCCGACGCGAAGCTCTCCGTCGGAAATCTCTCGCGGCAGGGCGGAGGCGAGATCGATCGTCACGCGTCGCACGAGAGCGGACGCGACGCCGACATCGGGTTCTACCTGAAAAATCACCTCGGAAAACCGCTCCTCGCAGATCACTTCGTTCCTTTTCGTGGAGATGGGCTCGCGCCTTCGTGGCCTGGCGCCTCGTTCGACGACGCGCGCAACTGGGCGCTCGTCGCAGCCTTCGTCACCGATCCGATCGCGAGGGTGAGTCACATCTTCGTCGCGGCGCCTCTTCGTGCGCGCCTCCTCGCCTATGCCGAAAAAATTGGAGCGCCTCTCGCCTTGCGATCGCACGCCGCAGAGCTCCTCATGCAGCCGCGCGGCTCCCTTGCCCACGACGATCACTTTCACGTTCGCGTCTCGTGCCCATCCGGCATGACGGAGTGCATCGAGAATCCGACCGCCAAGCGCAGCATTGCTTTCGGCAAGACGGGCGTTTCGCACGGCAGAAACAGGGGAATCGTGGGCCTCGCCGAGGCCAAGGTCGTCAAGGCTCCTCCTGTCACCGGCCCCAAACACGAGAGCGCTGCCCCCACGCCTTCGCCCGCGTCTCCTCAGGAGTCGGCTCCCACCGAGGCACCGTCCGACAACCAGGACGCAGCCACCCCGCCGCCGGCAATGATGAACGCACCCGTCGACGACGCAGACGGTGATCTTTAGGGTACTCTCCTCTTGGTATGAGCGAGAGGACGGACAAGACCAGTTTTGCTCCCGGCTTCGGGGTGGGCGAACGGCGCGCGATGCTCGTCGGGCGTACCTCCGAGATGCGCGAGCTCGACGACGCTTTTCAGTTCGTTCGCACCAAGGGTAAATCGCGGATCGTCACCATCCTCGGCGCACCGGGAATCGGAAAGACCCGTCTGTCTCGCGATTTTTTGCTCCGCCTTCGCTCGCAAGGAAACGCGCAAGCGAGCGGTCCAGACCGGTCCCCCCGTGTGTTTCGTGGCTCGGCCGTCGACCAAGGCGCAGCCTACGGAATTTTCGCGCGCATCCTTCGAGCGCGTTTCGGGATCGTCGAAGGGATGGATCCCGAGGCTGCAAAAGCGCAAGTGCGCGCGCAGGTCACGAGCGTCCTCGAGGACCGGAAGGTCGGCGACGTCGTCTACTACCTCGGGCATCTCCTCGAGCTCAGCTTCCAGGACTCACCGCTCATCAAGGCGGTGGAGGGGGATCCGAAGCAAGTGCGCCTTCTGCGTCGGGCGATCATCAAGCGCTTCTTCGAAGCCGATGCCGGCGCGTCTGCGGCGGGCCCCTTGTCGCGAGCTCGCGAGCCGATCGTCCTGGTGTTCGACGATCTGCATTTTGCGCACGAGGACTCGCTCGATTTGCTCGCTTACCTCCTCGAAAATTTCGATGCGCCGATCCTCACGATCTGTCTGGCGCGTCCGGAGCTGCTCGCGCGCCACGAGCACTGGCTCCGCCACGGCGGCGTTCAGCACAAGCTCATCGAGCTCTCACCGTTGTCGGAGACCGACGCCTCGCGCGCGATGCAGGATCTCCTGGCGCCGTGCG
This sequence comes from Myxococcales bacterium, assembly GCA_043747615.1. GTDB lineage: Bacteria > Myxococcota_A > Polyangia > Polyangiales > Polyangiaceae > JAYTOU01. The sequence goes on from JAYTOU010000100.1 coordinate 39,433, forward strand.
GAGAGAACCCGGACGCCGAGGAGCTGGTCGAGGCGGCCTGCACGCTCGCGGGGGGAAACCCGGCGCTTCTCGAGCAGATGGTTCGCATCTTTCTCGACATGGGCGTGCTCGAGGTCGAGGACGAGCTCGCCGAAGAAGAGCGGTGGCGCGTTCACATCGACAAGCTGGAGGGAGTCAGTCTTCCGCTCACCATCGAGGACGCGGTGCAGGCGCGCATTGCTGCACTCTCGCCGCCCGAGCGCGATCTACTGGAGTGCGCGGCGACGATGGGCGGCGTGTTCTGGCTCGGCGGTCTGCTCGCGATACACCGCCTGCACGAGCCGCCTCCGGCGCTTTGGTCTGCGGGCGAAAATGACGATGTCAGTCGCATCCGTGCCATCTTGAAGGAGCTGACCGAGCGCGACTACATTCTCCGCTTGCCGGACAGCACGTTCGGCGGCGACGAGGAGTACGTCTTCAAGCACAACCTAGAGCGCGAAACCCTCATGAGCCTGAAGCCGCCGATCACGGCGCGGCGCCATCACACCGCGATCGCCGACTGGCTCTCCTTCAAAGATCACGTCCGCCTTCACGAGGAGTACCTGGGAATGCTCGCCCGCCATCGAGAGCAAGCGGGCGCCAAGCACGCCGCGGCGACCGCATTTCTCGAGGCCGCCGATGTGGCTCGCTCGCGTTACGCAAACGCGCGCGCCGTCGAGTACTACGCGAAGGGGCTCGCGCTTCTGTCGGAGAGAGCGGCGGTCGTCGGCGACGGAGACAAGATCTTCGATCTTCCGGAGTCCGATTCCGATCAACGGCTGGAAGCGCTCCATCACTACGGCGACGTCCTTCAGTCGCTTGGCCGCACCGAAGAAGCGCTCACGGCATTTCGCGAGATGCTCCTTCGCGCGTTTCGCTTCGATCAACGGGCGCGCGGAGGAGCGGCGCACAGCCGCATCGGTCGTCTGTACCGCGAGACCGGTCGCCTCGAGGAGGCCTCGCGTCATCTCACGGCGGCGCTCGCGCTCTTCGAAGAGTCGGGCGACGAGCGCGGGATCGCGAGCACCGTCGACGACATCGGCAAGCTCTTCTGGCTGCGCGGCGACTACGCGAGCGCGCTCGAGTCCACCAAGCGTGCGCTCGCCATGCGCCGCAAGATCGGCGACCGGCGCTCGATCGCCCTCAGCCTCAACAACCTCGGCCTCGTCTATCAAGACTCGGGGCAGTACCGGCAGGCCCTCGAGGCGTTCGAGCAAGCTCTGCAGATCCGCCGTGAAATCGGGGATCTCGTGGGCGTAACCATTTCCCTGAACAACCTCGGCACCGTCGCCCAGGACCAACGCGACGACACGCGGGCGCTGGCTCTCTTTCAAGAGGCGCACGAAGTAGCCAAAGAAACAGGCGATCGCAACCGCATCGCGCTCGTGCTCACCAACCTCGGCGAGACGCTCAATCGCCTCGGCGAAGTCGAGCAAGCGATCTTCTATTTGAAGCAAGCCGAGGAGCTCGCCGACGAGCTCGGGGACAAGATGGGCCTCGCCGAAGCGGTGCGCGGTCTCGGAAAGGCGTACCTCGCCCAGAAGGACTACACGAAGGCCCGGGTCTGCACCGCGCGCGCCGTGGAGATCTTCACCGAGATCCAGAGCAAGGTGCAGGTCGGCGTGGCGCTGCGCTCCCTCGGTGAAGTGACCGCCGCAGGCAGCGCAGGAGGGGAAGGACTTCGCTCCGCTCGAGGATATTTATTGAAGGCCATCGCCATCTTCGAAGAGATCGGCAACGACGTAGAGCTTGCGCGAAGCTGCCGAGCTTTTGCCGAGATGCTCCGCGGGAACGCGGATTTTCAGCCGGATCCCGCGCTCACCCAGGAAGCAGAAAAGTACGGCAAGCGCGCCGACGACATCTTCGCGAAGCTGAAGATTAGCTCCTTCGGCTTCGAGCCCGATGCCTTCTTCGTCGGGCCGTAGGCACGTCATTCGTGGCGGCGGGCCGTGTCGTCTCGTGGCCGCCTGGCACCTCGCGAAGCGGGGAGTGAAACCCGTCGTCCTCGAAGGGCAGCCGCTCCTCGGCGGGTCGCTTCCGCTTGTCATCGTCGTTGGCATCGCGGCCGAATTTATACCTTGGCGCGCCCTTGCGGAGAGCTCATTCCATTATTAGAGATAAGGTTTCCGTTTTAGCAGAACATCTCACCCGGCGTTCCCGTCACATCCACCAGGAGCTGAAATCATGTCCATTCGCTTGGGGAGCCTCGCTCCCGATTTCACACAAGAGTCGACGGAAGGTCCCCTACATTTCCACGAGTGGATCGCCGGAAAATGGGCGGTGCTCTTTTCGCACCCGAAAGACTTCACCCCCGTCTGCACGACGGAGCTGGGGATGGTCGCCAAGCTCAAGCCGGAGTTCGACAAGCGCAACGTGAAGGTCGTCGCGGTCAGCGTGGACGACGTCAAATCGCACGCGGGCTGGGTCTCCGACATCAACGAGACGCAGGGCACCACGGTGAATTTTCCGATCCTCGCCGACGCCGACAAGAAGGTCGCAAACCTCTACGACATGATTCATCCCGAGGCGAACGACACGCTCACCGTGCGCTCCGTCTTCATCATCGATCCGAACAAGAAGGTGCGCGCGACCATCACCTACCCAGCGAGCACCGGCCGTCACTTCGACGAGATCTTGCGGGTGATTGATTCTCTGCAGCTCACCGATTCGCACTCGGTCGCCACTCCGGCCAACTGGAAAGACGGAGGCGACGTGGTCATCGTTCCGTCGATTCAGGATCCGGAGGTCCTCAAACAGAAGTTCCCGAAGGGCTTCAAGGCGATCAAGCCCTACCTCCGCATGACCCCTCAGCCGAACAAGTAGCTAAGGTTTTTCCGGACGGGGAGGCGGTTGCTTCCCCGTCATGGCGGACCTTCGCAGCACGTAGACGATCGGTCCGACGGCGACGATGATCGCGCCGAGCGTGAGCGCATTGATCGCGCCCGCTTCTTCGCGGCTCCCCCGCACGAGCGCCGCCAGCAAGAGCGCCATCGGAGGAATGCCGAGCAGCACGGAGCCCACCAGACCGCCCGGGACGCGGAACGGTCGACCGAGCTCCGGCTCGCGCACGCGCAGGGCGACGAGCGTCGCGAACTCGAGAAGAAGGCTCAATCCGTAGAGGAGGACGTCGATCTCGACGAGGCGCGCAAAGCCGAGGCCGAGGCACGCGGTGTACGCGATGCAGCACACGACCACAGCGTAGATGGGCGCGCCGCTCTTCGGGTCACGATGTCCGATGAACGCGGGCAAGAAGCCATCGTCGGCGAGGGCGGCAGGCAAGCGTGAGTACGACAGGACGAGCGCGTTGAACATGCCGATCCCGCAGACTGCTCCTCCGATCGTAATGGCCGTCGCCAGCCACGGTCCGCCGAGTGTCTCGCCAACGTTCACCCACGCGCCGGTCGTCCAGCCGCTCGGATCGATTCCCGTTCGCGCGAGCGCCGCCACGGGAACGACGTACGTGAGCGTTACCAGCAAGACCGCGCAGATCATCGCCAGCGGGTAGGTGCGCTGCGGCCGCTCGACCTCTCCCGCGATGGTGGAGGCATTGTCCCAGCCCATGTAGTTCCACATGGCCACCATGATCCCCGCAAAAATTCCGCCTCCTTGCGCGATCGCGGGCGCGACCGGCGTCACCGCGCTGGGGGGCCGAGGGCTCGACGCGCCCAGGCGTAATAGCCGCCTTCGTCAGGCAGAGCGCTCGCCAGCTCCCCCACCATGAGCGCGGTGGGGAGACTCCACAGGAGTGGCGTGACGAGCAATACGAGGATCGCGCGAGAGTAACCCGCGACAGCGACGAGCTCCTCGAGCCCGTAAGGCCCGCCGGAGACCATGAAGTACGTTGCCGCGACGAGCGGCAGCAGCGTGAGCTTCTTCTTCAATTCCCTCCCAGGAGCGCGTGGGAAAAACGCGACGACGCGAAGACGTAAATATCTCAGCGCGCACGGAACGCGACCTCTATTCTCGCCCGCCATGTCCAGCGCCTTCGCCACCCAGAGCCCGGTCGACGCCTCGGAGCTCGCTGTCGTCTCCGCAACTCCCCTCGATGACCTGACGGTAATCGTCGAGCGTGCGCGCGAGGCGCAGCGGGCATGGGCGCTACGTTCTGTATTCGAGCGCATCGGAGTGGTGAAGAACCTGCGGGATCGGATCCTCGATCGCGCAGCGAGCATCGCTAGTACGGTCCACAAAGAGGTCGGCAAGCCCGAGGTAGAGGTGCTGCTCGGAGAGGTGCTCTCCTCGGCGGACGTCGTCACGTACTGGTGCGATGCGGTCGAAGAGCTGCTTGATTCGACCCTCGTCGAGCTCGATCGCCTGTCGTTTCCGCGAAAGAGTGGGGTCATTCACAAGGATCCGCGCGGAGTGGTCGCACTCATCACACCCTGGAATTTCCCCGTTGCGCTTCCCCTTCGAACGCTCCTTCCTGCGCTGCTCGCGGGCAACGCCGTCATCTTCAAGCCGAGCGAGATCTCTCCGCGCTCCGGGCAGATCGTCAGCGAGCTCTTCGAAGGGCTGCTTCCGCCGAACGTCCTCACCACCGTGCAAGGCGGCGGGGATCTCGGCGCGCGCCTGGCCGAAGCCGACGTCGATCTGGTGGTCTTCACCGGCAGCGTCGAGTCGGGGAGAAAAGTCGCTCACGCCTGCGCCGAGCGCCTCTCGCCGTGCGCCATCGAGCTCGGAGGAAAAGACGCGGCGATCGTCTTGGCGGACGCGAACCTGGATCGCGCGGCCCACGGGGTCGTGTGGGGCGCGCTCACGAACGCCGGGCAAAATTGCGCGGCGGTCGAGCGCGTCTACGTCGAAAAAAGCGTGGCCGAAGTGTTCACCGCGAAGGTGGTCGAGGCCGTGCGCGCTCTTCGCACCGGGATCGACGTGGGACCGCTCACCACGCTTCGCCAGCAAGCGATCGTCGTCCGCCATGTCGACGACGCGAAGACCGCTGGCGCGAAGGTCCTCGCTGGTGGAAGCAAAGGCGAGGGCTCGGCCTTTGAGCCCACCGTTCTGTCCGTCGAGAGCGACGATCTCGTCGTGATGCGCGACGAGACGTTCGGTCCGGTGATCCCCATCGCGGTAGTCGAGAATGCGGAGGAGGCCGTCCGCCGCGCCAACGCCTCCCGGTACGGGCTCACCGCGAGCCTCTGGACGAAGAACATTCGCAAAGGCGAAGAGCTCGCATCCCGCCTGCGCGCCGGCGTGGTCACGATCAACAATCACGCGTTCACCGGTGCTCTACCCGCCGCTCCGTGGAGCGGTCACGGCGACACCGGCTACGGCATCACCAACTCGCCGCTCGCCCTCGACGTGCTCACGCGCCCGCGTTTCGTCCTCGTCGATCGCAGCCGTGCCAAGCGCGAATTGTGGTGGTACCCCTACACCGACGGTCTGCGAAACGTCGCCCTCGCCTTCACCGTCCTCCGCAGCGGAACGAGCGGGATCTTCGCGAAGATGCGTGCAGTATTCACGCTCTTGGGTGGGCTCGCGAAGCGCTGGAGATAGCGCTCATGGCGAAGGCTCGCCGTCGGTTTTCGGCAAGACGGTCAAGGTGCGGATGCGCCACGCATTGTCCTTCTTCGCGAACTGAAAATGCACCACGCGCTTTTCGAGATGGCTCGCGCCCTCGCGGTCGGTCACGTGGAGGGTCGCGGTGGTCAGCACCAGCGCCTTCGTCTTGGCGTCGTCGAGGTTGAGGTACACGACCGCGAAGGTCACGCGTGCCGTCCGAAAATAGAAAACCGCATCGGTAGCCGCCTTGGCCAGCTGGGAGCGGCCGGGCGGCAGAGATGGTAGCTCCGGGATGCTGACGCGGACGTCCTCTTCGAAGATCTCCGCGAGCTCGCCCTTCACGTGCGCAAGATGGCTGATCAGGTTGGGCGCTTCGCCGCTGATCTCGATGGCCGCAGCGAGGCGCAAGAGCCATGAAGAGCGCCCGCCGTCTCATTCGCGTTAGTACCGAATCGCGCTCTCGACCTTCACGGGCAGGAGGCGTTCGCGGCCGCCGAGGAAGGTGAGCTCGACGACGAACGCGAAGGCCACGACGTAGCCGCCTTGCTTGCGAACGAGCTCTGCTGCGGCTCTTGCCGTGCCGCCCGTGGCCAGGAGATCGTCGACCACGATGACCCGCGATTCTTCTTCGAGCGATTGCTTGTGCATCTCGAGCGTGCCCACGCTGTACTCGGTCTCGTACGCGACCGAGTCCGTCTCGCCGGGAAGCTTCCCTGGCTTTCGTGCCGGCACGAAGCTGGCGTTCAGCCGCGCCGCGAGCGCGCCACCGAAGATGAATCCGCGGGCTTCGATCCCGACGACCGCGTCGATGTGCTCTCCGATGAACCGTTCGGCGAGGGAGTCGAGGACGATGTGAAATGCGCGTGGGCTCGCCAGGAGCGGGGTGATGTCCTTGAAGAGAATTCCCGGCTTCGGAAAATCGGGGATGTTTCGGATCTTCGATGCGGCGAAGGAGAGCGAATCGCGGGGCACGAGATCGGCGCGAAGCGGCGAAGGAGGAGCCTCGGCACTCCGCCCTTGCACTCCGTCGCTGGGTCGGCTTGCGCTTGGTGAATGGCTTTTCCTAGCCGCGGGCTGCGAGCTTTTTGGCTTGGTTTTCGGATCGATTTCTCGCTTGGCGACCATCGTCAGGTTCCTTCGGCTTGGAGCGTGAGGCTCGTGAGGAGCTCGGTGTACGACGGATCGGTGAGATCCAAAACGAGGGCGGTGATGGAGGCAACGTGCTCATCGTAGGCTTCGGTATCGCTGCCGCTGAGGTGCTCGTGCCTCACGCCCGGGCCGCCGAGCCACAGGTACTCGCGGCCGCGAGGGTCGGTGCGAAAGTCCACGACCTCGTCGTAGATGCGAGTTCCGAGCCGCGCCGAACGAATCGCGCCCGTCCAGTCCTTCGGCACGTTGATGCTGAGGAGCGGACCCGCCCGACCGTGCGCTGGCGCGTGTGCGGCGTCGCGTAGCGATGGCCGAGCCTTTTGCGATTCGATGAGCGCGGCCGCTACGCGCGCGCACATTGTGGATACGGCGGCGAAATCGGCCCGTGGATGCGCGCTCGTTGCCAGCGCGGGAATTCCCCGAAGCGCCCCTTCGCGCGCTGCGGCGACGGTGCCCGAATAAAAGACGTCTTGCCCAAGATTGAGACCGTGATTCAGCCCCGAGACGACCAGATTGGGGACGCGAGGCAGGACGCGACCCAAAGAATGAAGTGCAACATACACGCAATCTGCGGGCGTCCCGTCGAGGGCGAAGACCCCGGGCTCGACCGTTCGTAGGCGCAGTGCGCGGTGGAGGCTGAGGGAGTGGCTCGATGCGCTCTGCTCCGTCTCGGGGGCGACGACGATCACGTCGGCGAACGCGGCGAGGGCGGCCCGCATCTGTCGGATCCCCTCGCTGGCGAACCCGTCGTCGTTCGACAGAAGGACGAGGGGTCGCTCGTTAGGCGGCGCGAGAGGCATCACGCGGCAGACGCTCCCGAAGGTTGCTCAGTCATTTCAACTTCAGCTTGGCAGCATCCGCGCAGGCTTTGTCGTTCAGCTTTTTGCACGCCGTCGCGAGCATGCCCGCTTCATCCTTCGTGAGCGTCTTGACACGCGGGAGGAGGAGCTGACGAACGCCCTCGAAATCGGACTTGGCGAGGAGCGCGTGCGCGTCGCCCACGGCCGCGGGCCCCAGACCGCCGTCCGGCTTGAGCTCAGGGAGGCCCGACTGCTGCTTCGGTAACGTCAAGAGGAGCGCCTTGGCCTTGGCCTGGAACGACGGGTCGATGGAATTCGATTTCGCGACCTCGTCGAGGGCACGCCGCCTGCCGAGGAGATCCGGATCGTCGGCCGCGCCCGTCGTCGTGGCGGCCGCCCACTTATTCTCGACGTCTTTGAAATCTGCGGACTGCCGAAGCGCGGAGCCGGCCGGAAGAGTGCTCGCCAAGCGCTCGTGCGCGTATTGGAAGTCACCTTGCGCACACAGCTTCTTCGCGTCGGCGAGGGCTGCGTCCTCGACCGAGATCGGCGCAGCCTGCGGTGCAGGTGCAGACGCTGCGGGCGGCTCGCTTTTCAAATTGATGCCGAGCTTGCTGCACGGGTCGAGAGAGACCACGAGCCCCAGGAGGAGGACGGTGCGGGAAGTCATGGGGCGGCATCATCGCCCGAACACGGGCCCGAGGGAACGTGGAAAAATCATGGGTGCAAAGCGGTTGCAAGCAGACCGTCAGGCGAGGGACCATGCACCCCGGAATGCAACGCGTCGTTAGACTGCTAGCTTTTGCGGCGCTCGCCGCCGGATGTGGCGCGGAGCCGCTACAGCTCGAGCGCCCCGGTCCTCCCGTTGGCCGCTACCCGACCGACGCTGCATCCGAAAGGATCACCTTGGGCACCCGAAAAATCGATCTGATCGAGACGCTCCACGGCATCAAAGTCGCCGACCCGTATCGTTGGCTCGAGGATAGCGACTCGCCCGAAGTGAAGGCGTGGACCGATATGCAAAACGTCCGCACCAGGCAGTTCCTCGACAAGATTCAAGGTCGGGAAAAGCTCACCTCCGAGATCGCGGATCTCATCCACATCGGATTGGTATCGCCGCCCACGGTCCGCACCGTGAAGCCTGGACACAAACGGTATTTCCACACCAAGCGCGAAGGCGCAGAAAATCAGCCCACGCTCTACGTGCGGGACGGCGTCGACGGCGCCGACAAACCGCTGATCGACGCATCCGCTCTGTCGGCCGACGGCACTACCGCGCTCGACTGGTGGTATCCGTCGTGGGACGGCGCGCTCGTCGCCTGGGGCAAGAGCGAGAGCGGAAGCGAAGAGAGCACGCTCCTCATTCGCGACGTGGCCAGCGGAAAAGATCTCCCTGATCGCATTCCGCGAACCCGTCATGCGTCGGTGGCCTGGGTGCCCGGCGGAAAAGAAGTTTACTACTCGCGGTACCCCGAAGCGGGCACGGTCCCCGCGGGCGACGATAAGTACTACGACAAGATTTTTCACCACGTGCTCGGGACCGATCCGAAGAACGACACCCTCGTCTTTGGGAGCGGGCGAGACAAAACAGACGTGCCGCAGGTGATGATCTCACCAAACGGCCGCTGGCTCGTGGTGCGGGTGCACGAGGGCTGGGGCAAGAGCGAGGTCTACCTCCTCGATCTCCATGCCAAAGTAAGAGCCGCAAATGCGTGGGTAGAAGTGGCGGTGGGAACGGACGCTCTCTTCGATCCCGTTCCCAAGGACGACGCTCTCCTCATCATGACGAACGACGGCGCGCCGAAGGGTCGACTCTTCTCCGTCGACTACAAGATCCCGGATCGCACCCACTGGAAAGAGATCATCCAGGAGGGACCGGACGTGCTCACCGACGTCACCCCGATCGGCGACAACCTCTTCGCGACCTACCTCCACGAGGCGGCGACCCGCGTGGAGCGTTTTACGATGGACGGCAAATCCAAGGGAAATTTGCCGCTGCCAGCGATCGGGACGGCAGCGGTATCTGGCCCACACGACGGGGACGAAGCGTTCGTGCAGTTTGCGTCCTTCGCCACGCCGTACCAGGTCACGCGCTACGATCTGAAGACGAGCAAGGCACAGATCTGGGATCGCGTCGGGGCAAAGTTCAACGTCGCCGACGTCAAAGTTTCGGTGATGTACGCGACCTCGAAAGACGGAACGAAGATCCCGATGTTCGTCGTCGCCAAAGAGGGCATGGAACGAAACGGCCAGAATCCCGCGGTCCTGTGGGGCTACGGCGGCTTCAACGTGAACATGACCCCTGCCTTCAGCACCCGCGCGCTTCTCACCGTCGCGCGCGGCGGCGTATGGGTCTCGGCCGTTCTGCGCGGGGGAGGAGAGTTCGGCGAGGATTGGCACCGCGCAGGGATGCTCGCCAAGAAGCAGAACGTCTTCGACGACTACATCGCCTGCGCCGAGGAGCTCATCGCGCAGAAAATCACCAGCCCCGCCAAGCTCGGGATCATGGGCGGCTCGAACGGGGGGCTGCTCGTCGCCGCGGCG
>JAYTOU010000101.1:0-21837 GCA_043747615.1 Myxococcales bacterium
CTAAGGCATCAGCTTCGAGCTCTCGACCAAGGCTGTTGTCTCCCACTCTTACCAGTGACAACCCATCGTCTGCGGTCTCACCCCCGACGTCGCGACATCGAAGGTTCGTCCTTCGCTCACGGAGTGCAAACCCGATGCCGCCGCCGATGCGCCGAAAAATGCGGCATTTATCGCCGTCGTGGCTGTCCGCGACAGTTTCGCGCCATCCGACGGTCAGCGCTCGGAGCGACTGAGAAATAGCGCAAGCACGCGGGTCATCATCTCCGGGTCTTTAGCGCCCGCCATCTCACGCACCGAGTGCATGCTGAGCATCGGATTTCCCACGTCGACCGTCGGAATTCCGAGAAGCGTCGAAGTGATCGGCCCGATCGTCGTGCCGCACGGCAGATCGGTGCGATGTACATAGTGTTGCACGGGCACGTTCGCTTCTTTGCACAAGGCCTCGAAGAGCGCGGCGGTTCGTGCGGAGGTGGCGTACCTCTGCTGAGCGTTGATCTTGATGACCGGGCCTCCGTTGAGCGCGGGCTTGTGCCGAGGCTCGTGCCTCTCGGCGTAGTTCGGATGGACCGCATGGGCCATGTCTGCGGAGACGCACATCGACGAGGCGAGCGCGCGGTACGCGTCGTCCTGCGACTTTCCGAGCCCGAGCACGATCCGCTCGAGCACCCGCGGCAAGAACGCCGACGACGCGCCCATCGCGCTATGACTTCCTACCTCCTCGTGATCGAACAGGGCGATGAGCGGGATCACTTCTTCGACCGGCACCGCCCGCGTCGCCGCGGAAACGAGCGCGGAGACCGCTGCATGGCACATCGCGAGGTTGTCGAGTCGTGCGGAAAAAAGAAGCTCACCGTGCAGTCCGGCGAGGGTCGGCGCGACGGTGTCGAAGAGCATCAGGTCGGTGCTCACGATGGCGGCGGCGTCCACTCCGAGCTCGCTCGCGCAAAGGGAGGCAATGTCTCCACCTTCCTTGGCGAGTCCGAGCACCGGCGCCATGTGGTCTTGTTTGTTGAGCGATAGCCCTTTGTCGACGTCGCGGTCGAGGTGAATGGCGAGCTGGGGGATGCGGAGGATAGGTCGGTCGACCTTAACGAGGCGTGTCGAAATCGCCCCATTTTGACCGCGGATCAGCACGCGTCCGGCGAGCGACAGATCACGATCGAGCCAGGAATTGAGGAGGGCGCCGCCGTACACTTCGACGCCGAGCTGCGCATAGCCTTCTTTCGCGTATTCGGCCTTGGGCTTCAGGCGAAGGTTGGGGCTATCGGTGTGTGCCCCGATGATTCGAAACGCCGAGGCGCGCTTCGAGGCCGGGATGACGAAGGCGATGATCGCGCTCTCCCCGTGCACGACGAAGTAGCGCCCGCCCGACAGGCTCGACCAGGAGTCCGCCTCCGCGAGCCTCTGAAACCCAGCGGCTTCGAGCCGCGCCACCGTGCTCTCCACCGCGTGGTACGGCGTGGGCGATTCGCGGAGGAAGGCGAGCAGGTCTTGCAGAACGTCGACGGCCATGGAGCTTGCTAGTCTTTTTTTCGCCCTGCTTCAAACGCACGCGTCACTTCGGGATGCTCTTTGATGCGACCGAGAGCCGCGCGGAGGAGGCTCTTTCCGGGTTCGAGCTTGTGCCACGGAGACACGCCACTCGGGTGGGGAAGGGGGATCACGTCGGTGAGGACGCCGTGATAACGAACGCGCGCGGTGGTGCCGATGATCTCTTTCATCGGGCCCTTGGCCCCGAGAACTTGCTCGATGGCGAGCGCGCCGACGGGAATGACGAGGCGCGCCTGGAGCACCGTCATCTCTCGCCCGAGAAAGCTCTGACAGCGCTCGATTTCCCGAGGATCGGGCTTGCGATCTCCGCCTCCGCTCGCCTTTCCGGGAAAGCAGCGAGCCACCGCCGCGATGTAGACGGCTTCGCGAAAGCGCTCTTCGCTCACGCCTAGCGCCTCTTCGAACCATCGAAAAAGCGTCTTTCCCGCCGTCCACGCAAAGGGTCGACCCATCGCCCCTTCTCGCGGCCCCGGAGCCTGCCCAATCAGAATAATGCGGCTCATCACCGGCGGACCGTGCACCACCGGCCCGATCATGTTTGGACACGCACGGCATCCGTCGAGGTCGCGATGGACCGCAAGGAGCGATTGGGAACCCATTGTCTTTGGTATAGCTACGGGCGGCATGAACGTCTTCCCCGAAACTCCTAGCGGCCCGCGGGCCACCGCCGACGTTCCGATTCGGTACGAGGACATCACCCAGGACGGGCGCTTCCGCCTCGAAGCGCTCTCGAACGCGTTGGGCGAGACGGTGTGGAAGGGGCTCCTCAAGGACCACCCGGGCAACGCAGCCCTTCGCGCGCAGGGGATCGTGCCGATCCTTACCCGCTACCTCGCGCACGGGACGAGCGGACCGTTCCCCATGAGCCCAACGATTCGCTCGGCAGGCACCTTCGAATTCACGCACAGCATATCGCCGACGACAGGCGAGGTGGACCGGCTCCTTCTTCGGATGTGGGTAGAGCTTTTTGGCCCCACGGGCCGCACGTACGGGCCAGCGCCGGAGGAGGCGGGCACGCTCACCCTAGCCGGGCGCGTCTTCGCGGAGCACGTGCTGACCAAGCCTTTCGGACCTCCGGCCGATCGCAAAGTCGTTCGCGTAGACGGACCCGGGCTCCCCGGCGTTCCTGAAGCGCGCAGTGTGTGGCTCCCGCCCGCCGAGATCATGACCCTTCCGGCGGAGGCCCGCTTTCTCGAGCCGGCGCCCTCGCACGACCCGCTGGCGATCGTCTTCGGCCTTTGCCACACCGACAGCAACCAGCACGTCAACTCGCTGGTCTATCCGCGCCTCTTCGAAGAGGCCGCCGTCCGCCGCTTTGCCGCGCTAGGACGCACGAAACCCGTGCTCGCCCGCCTAACGGACGTCGGTTTCCGAAAGCCTTTTTTTGCGGGCGATCGCGCGTCCATCGTTCTTCAGGCATTCGCGGAAGCCGGACGTCTCGGAGCCGTTGGCGCGTTCGTCCCCGAAGACCCGACGGCCAAGCCCCACGCGTTCCTACGCATGGTGTTCGAGAGTTAGTGCGCCACGGAGGAGGCGGGGCTTAGGGGGTGCACGTGAAAGGGTCGGCGACCTCGGCGCAGATCGAATATCCCGCGCTCACCGACGTGCAGAGGAAGTTTCCCGGACAGTCCCACGCCTTTGTGCAGACGTTCGTGCAGACGTAGGGATTGTTGACGTTGCCGAACGAATCGCAGTGACCGCCTTCGCACTCCTGGGCGTTGGCGCCGTCGTGCGTGGGGGTGCAGCAGTCTCCGAGCTTCTTGGTGCCGTGCACGAAATTGTCTGCCGGCGTGCAGGCGACGGGCTGGATCGGCTCGCAGTGTCCGTCCACCGGCGCCGTCGCGCCGACGCAGGTGAAGCCGGGGAGGCCGCCCGTGCACGCGTCGTTCGTCTGGCAAATGTCGCCGCACATCTTGGTTGAGCCGACCATCAGGCAATCGCGCGAACGGCAATCGTTGTTGGTCGCGCAGCAGTAGCCATACGGCAGCGCGCCCCAGCGTCCAGGCCCCGAATTGGGCAGAGGCGTGGTTCCCGCGTCGATTCGCGCGGCGTCCCGCGTCGACGTTCCGCCGTCGCTTCCGGAGGAGGGCGCTCCGTCACGTTCCGCCTCGCCATCGCTGCCGCCATCGCCACCTTCATCGCCGGCGCTCTTGAAGCTCGCGCAACTGGCGATGGAAGCGGCCACAAACACGACCAAAACGAGGTGCCGGAGCATGGTGGGCGTGAAGATAGCAGCGACGTGCCGAGACGCTCACCCCTTGAACGTGGAGGCCCCGAAATCGCCGTAGGGCTCGTCGCGTTCGCGCACCGCCTGCTTGAAGCCCAACTCTGCGGCGCGCGCCTGAAATGCGTATCCCTCCTTGGTGTGCCGGCTGATGCCGTCGAAGAGTGTCCCCAGCATCTGAGAGGTGTGGAGTCCCTGGCTCATCACGGTTTGATTGACGAGGAGCTTCATCATGACCAGCTGGTTGATCGGCATCCGCGCGACCCGCTCGAGCAGCGCCTCGAAACGTTCATCGAGTTTGTCCAGACTGGCCGATTCGCTCGCCAGGCCCCAGGCCACAGCTTCCTTTCCAGAAAGACAATCGCCAGTAAAAAGCAGGCGCTTTGCCTTCTCGATTCCGATGCGATGGGCCCACACCGCCGTCGTCGGCACGCCCCACACCCGCGCTGGCGGATATCCGATCTTCGCGTCGTCATCGATGATGAGGAGGTCCGAGCACAGCGCCATGTCCGTCCCGCCCGCAACACAAAATCGATGTACTTTACATATGACCGGCTTGTCGCCGTGGAATAGGCTCATGAAGCCTCGCACGTTGCGGCTCATCATCGCGTAGTCGATCATTGGATCCCAGACGCCGTTGGGATCGTGGTTCTTGCCCTGGACGTCAGCGTCGAGCGGCGAGCCCTTGGGAAAAGCGCCGTCTTCTCCGGCCATCTGCTGCTCTGCGCTGGCCACGAGATCGTAGCCCCCGCAAAATCCTTTTCCATTTCCGCAGAGCGCGATGACGTGAACGCGCGGGTCGAGGTTCGCTGCCTCCACGCACCGGGCGAGCTCGACGGGCATATCGAAGGTGATGCCGTTTCCGCGCTCCGGACGGTCGAGCGTGATCCGGGCAATCCTTCCAGTGACTGCGTAGGTCATCGTCTTCAGGGCTTCCATGAGGCGGACGGTACCATCGCTGACCGCGGACAGGCCTTAACTGTCCGGGCCACGTGCCCGCTGCGGATCCCTGCAGAAAACTACGTTGCAACCGGCGGCATGCCTCTCGCTCTAGGGCCAGTCATGCTCGCAACTGCTCTCAGCGCCACTCTCATGGGCTTGGATGCCCATCTCGTCCGGGTCGAAGTCGAGGCCGCGCGGGGAGTCCCTTCGTTCGAGCTCGTCGGCTTGGCCGAAGCCGCCGTGCGCGAGAGCCGCGTACGAGTAAAGAGCGCGCTCGCTCAACTCGGCGTCGATATTTCGGAGTACCGCGTGGTCGTCAACCTCGCACCGGCCGATCTGAAGAAGACGGGCAGCGGCTTCGACCTCGCCATCGCCGCCGCGTCACTTGCCGCGCTGAATGCCGTGCCTGCATCCGCGATCGAAGGCGTCCTCTTCATCGGAGAGCTCTCGCTCACGGGAAGAATTCACGCCCTCCGCGGTGTCCTTCCTCAGCTCCTCGGGGCGCGCTCACGGGGCGTGGGGCGCGCCGTGGTGCCGCGTTCGAACGAAGGTGAGGCGGGCGTCGTCGAGGGAATCGAGGTGCGCACCGCGGCATCTCTGTCTGAGCTTCTCCGGTCGCTTCGCGGCGAAATCGAGCTGCCGCTGGCGATCGCCACTCCGTTCTCCAACGAGCACACCTACGTCGACGATTTGACGGACGTACGCGGCCAGCCGTCCGCGCGGCGTGCACTCGAGATCGCCGCAGCGGGTGGTCACAACCTATTGATGATCGGTCCCCCGGGCGCAGGAAAAACAATGCTTGCCCGCCGCCTCCCGGGGATTTTGCCGCTCCTGTCGTCGAGCGAAGCGCTGGAGGTCACCGCCATTCACAGCGTGGCCGGGCTCCTCTCGACGACGCCACGCGGCGTGTCGCGCTCTCGTCCATTCCGCGCGCCTCACCACACCGTCAGTGAAGTAGGGCTGGTGGGAGGGGGCGGGGATTCGCGGCCCGGAGAGGTGAGTCTCGCTCACCACGGCGTTCTCTTCCTCGACGAGCTCGCCGAGTTCAAGCGCAGCGCCCTCGAGGCCCTCCGTCAACCGCTTGAAGACGCCTTCGTCAGCATCTCGCGCGCCCGCTCGAAGGCGGTCTATCCGGCGCGACCCATCGTGGTGTGCGCGATGAACCCCTGCGCGTGTGGCTACCTGGGCGATCGATCCGGGCGATGCAGCTGCTCACCGGATC
Organism: Myxococcales bacterium; assembly: GCA_043747615.1. GTDB lineage: Bacteria > Myxococcota_A > Polyangia > Polyangiales > Polyangiaceae > JAYTOU01. The sequence goes on from JAYTOU010000101.1 coordinate 5,940, forward strand.
GGGTCCGGGGTTACCGCGCGCGCCTCAGCGGCCCACTGCTCGACCGCATCGACGTCCACGTGTCTCTTCCGCCCGTCAACGTGGCGTCGCTGCACGGCGGCCCCGCGGGCGAATCCTCGGCCATCGTCCGGGCCCGTGTCGAGGTGGCCCGCGACCGCCAAATCCATCGCGCAAGAAAGGGCGAAACGCGCGCCAGCCTGAATGCCGCACTCCACACGCGCGACGCCGAGCGGGTAGCCGTCCTGTGCGATGTGGGAGCCAAGCTTCTTGCGGCCGCGGTCTCTCAGCTCGGGTTCTCCGCACGCGCGTACGGCAAAGTGCTGCGCGTCGCCCGCACCATCGCCGATCTGGACGGGGCAGAACGCATCGCTCCGTCGCACGTCGCCGAAGCCATCGGCGCGCGGGTCCTCGATCGCGCCATCGCACCCGGAGCCGCGGCGTAACGCGCTCGCTTCCCCTCTTTTCCTCACGCTGTCGAACCGCCCCGCGGCTGCGTGATTTTCTGAAGAAGGGGCCTTCACCCAAACGGAGAGAGTCATGCTCGATCAAATTGCAGACAAGATGAAGGTATTGAAGGGCGTCGTTTCGGCCGTGGAGAAGCAGTTCGGGAAGGGATCGATCATGTCCCTCGGGGACGACGGGGACGCCGAGCCCGTCTCGATCATCCGCACCGGCTCGCTCGCGCTCGATCTGGCGACGGGTGTCGGCGGTTATCCGCGCGGCCGGATCATCGAGATCTACGGTCCAGAGTCGAGCGGTAAGACCACCCTCGCTCTCCACGCCATCGCGGAGGCGCAGCGCGCGGGCGGCGTGTGCGCGTTCATCGACGCCGAGCACGCCCTGGACGTGATCTACGCCCGGTCGATCGGTGTCGAGACGGACAAGCTCCTCGTCTCCCAGCCCGATACCGGAGAGCAGGCACTCGACATCACGGAAATGTTGGTCCGCTCGGCCGCCGTCGATCTCATCGTCATAGACTCCGTCGCGGCTCTCACGCCGAAAGCCGAAATAGAAGGCGAAATGGGGGACGCGCACATGGGGCTGCAAGCGCGGCTCATGAGCCAGGCGCTGCGAAAGCTCACCGCTATCGCCCACCGCACCGACACGACACTTATGTTCATTAACCAGCTCAGACAGAAAATCGGCGTGACCTTCGGCTCTCCGGAGACGACGACCGGCGGCAACGCGTTGAAGTTCTACGCCTCCATGCGAATCGACGTTCGCCGCATCGGTCAGGTCAAAGTGGGGGACGAGCCCGTGGGTGGCCGGACGCGGGTGAAAATCGCCAAGAACAAGTGTGCGCCCCCGTTCACCGAAGCCGAGTTCGAAATCCGCTTTGGGACCGGGGTCGATCCGCTCTCGGAGCTCCTGGATCTCGGCCTCGCCCGCGGAGTCATCGACAAGAGCGGCAATCACCTTTCGTTCGCCGGCTCGCCGCTCGGCAACGGGCGTGAGCGTTCCCGAGAAACCCTGGCAGCGAGCGTCGACCTGCAAAATACGCTTCGTCAGACGATCATCGCTTGTGGTCCCGTGAGGCCAGGTCGTCGCGCCCAAGCCGACGCGTGAGCGCCACCGCTCGGAGGGCGTGCTGCGAGCCGGTCTCGCCGCACGTCCTCGCGAGCCTCGCTTCTTCGTGCAAGTGAAGGCGCGCGGAGACCACGGAGGATCGAAACGGGATCAGAGAGCCCTCGCCCAACTCGGTACCATGGCTCGATCCCCAAGACCTCCGGGGTCTCGGCGCGCTTTCCGCAACGGGAGCATTTGACTAAGCTCGTGGCATGGGGCTCCGCGTCTCCTACCTGACCGACGTCGAGGGGATGTGGCCGAAGCTGGTAAGCTTCGCTGAAGACAACCCCGACGTGACGCTCGACGGCGAAGAGCTCACGGTCGCTCCCGGCTCGCTCTTCGTATTCGGTGGCGACGCCATCGATCGCGGGCCGGACAGTCGGCGCGTCGTGGCGACGTTACTCGCAGCAAAAGAGCGCCATCCGGATCGCGTCGTGCTCATCGCCGGCAACCGCGACATCAACAAGATGCGACTCGTGCGTGAGCTCGCCGGAGCTCCACCCGCGCCAACCCCTGATTCGATCAAGCGCGACCGGCCAGCCCTCCTTCGCTGGATCTTCGAGAGCACGATGGGAGCACGCGGCGCTTTCGGTTTTCGAAAGGAGGAGCTCGAACACGAGGACGGCGCCTCTGTCTCGGACGAGGACGTGGTCGATAGCTTCATCGCTGATCTCTCCCCCGGCGGGGCGCTCGCCCGCTACCTCGCCGCGTGCCAGCTCGCGTATCGCACCGGTCCGACGCTCTTCGTACACGGCGGCATCACCGAGGCAAGCCTGAGCGTCGTTCCACGAGTTTCTGCGCCCGTTGACGACGTTGACGAATGGATCGCGAGGTTGAACGCCTTCTACCGGGTGCAGCAGGCGGCTTACCAAGCCCACGCGCTCGACCCGCGTGGCGCCTGCGAATACAAGGACCTCATCGACTACCAGGCGCCGTTTCCTGGGATGCGCGCAAACCCCCGCAGCGTGGTCTATAGCCGCAACGCCGACGTCTTTAACAACACCGAGCTGCCAACGCGAGCGGCGATCGAAAAGCTCGCGCGCGGCTCGATCGATCGCGTCGTCGTTGGCCACACGCCGAACGGAGACTCACCGTCGATTCGGCGATGCGGGCGCTTCGAGTTGCACGTCGCCGACAACTCCTACTCTCGCCTGAACGTGGCTTCGCGGGTCCTCATTGAGGACGACGCGGTCACCGTCCTCGGCTCCACCAAGCTCGACGACGGAAGAATTGAGCGCGTGCGATTCAGTCTCGCGCGCGGCGACACGGGCAACCCGGTCGGCAAGCTCACCGTCGACACCGGGCACCTCGTGAAGGGGATTGTCGAGAGCGGAGAGCTCGTCCTCTACAAGGCTCTCCCCGGCTACCGCACCGAGCAACAGGCCATCACCCGCGTCGCGCTCGATGCGCGCGCCCTCCGCGAGTGACTCAGCGTCGTTTCGTCTTCGGGCGAGCCGCGGTCTTCTTGCGCCTCAACATGGCCTTTTCGTAGGCCTGTTGAAGAGCGCGGAACGCCTCGGGGTCGCCGCCGTGATCAGGGTGCGTCTCGATTGCGCGCTTTCGAAAGGCGCGCTTGATCTCCGCGTCGGTGGCCTTCGCCGTCACGCCGAGGGTGGTCCACACCGATGCTTTCGTCGCCTCGGTCCCACGCCGTGGCAAGCTCGCGTGCTGTCCTTCGTCGTCTGTTCGACGGCCTTCTGTTCGACCCTTGCGTGCCCGCCAAGGCATCTCCCCGATGAGGATCCGCGTCCACGCTTGCGCCCAGCGAGGCTCGACCTCCGTGAGGCTCCGCGCTGCGGCCTTCTCGGCTTCGCGCTTTGCTTCGTCCCGCGTTCGCGCTCCGCCCTGGGAAGCGTCGGGTTTGCGAAACGGATCCACCGAAGGCGGCCCCGTCCACCACGCGGCCCAGAGGTAACGACGTCGTCGCGTCGGCGTGATCGAGCACACGGGCGCGAAGAGCGCGGTCACGTTTTGTTGCGCCCCACGAGCGCTCGCACCATGGCCGCGTCGGCCGGCGTCAGCTCCCGCGCGACCACGAGGTAGACGACGAACGAAGTGGCGATCGCCAAACAGACGACCGGCGTCATCAACTTCCCGAAGATCGGTAAATGAGTGCCGACGACCGCGCCGAGGGAAACACCGATCCCAGCTCGGACGGCCGTCTTTAGCGGGACGAAACCGCCCGCAGCCTTGCGAACCACGAACGTCGCCGCCACGAGCGCGAGGCCCAGCGCGACGCTCGTCGCCAAGGCCGTCGCCTGAAGCTGCGCCTCGCCGTACGGTGCTTCCCGCGCCGCAACGGTACAAAACCCAGCCACCGCAAAGAGCGCGACGAGGCTCAAAACAGCGGCGATCCTCTCGCGTCCCAAACTGGCGAGCACCGTGTTGGCGATGCCGAAGAGCGTGAATGCCCCCTGTCCGATGGCGAGCACGCGCAACGTCGAAGCTCCGCGCTCCGCGACCTCGTGCCCATACGCAAAGTTCAGCACCGATCCTGGCACAGTCACCACCACCGTCACGAGGAGGCCGCAGGCAATGGCACCCAAGCGCGCGCCGCGTTCCACGTATTGACGCACGGCCACGCGATCCCCCTCGGCGTGAGCGCGCGCCACCATCGGGAAGAGAATCTGGGTGATGCTGAAAACGAGCTGGTACGGAAGGAACGCAAAAAATTGGCTGAAGCGATAGACGGCCACCCACTCGTCCGCTGAGCGCGTCGCCTCGGACGGAGCAAGGCCTGCGTGAAGCGCGCCGAACGACAGAAATCTTCCGAGCAGCGTGATGTCGATCTGCATCACGCCGTTCGTGAAGAGCTGCGCAACAGCCAGTGGAACGAGCATCGCGAGGTAAAGGCGTGGCGAGGGAATTTCCGCCGACGAGAGCGGCGCGGCCTTTCCGATCCCCGTCCACCGAAGGGCGAGCGGAAGCACACACGACGCCGCGAGGAGCACGCCAAGGGTCGAACCGAGCACGCCCGAGCTACCCCGCGAAAAAAAGAGGTAGCCCATACCGAGCAAGCCGAACGTCCGCAGCGTCGCCGCGACGACGTCCAGCGCAGCTTGCCGCGTGAACATCGCGCGCCCGTTGAGCGATCCGATGAGCGGCGCGTACACGCCGTAGATGACGATGACGCCGGCCATCACCCGCAGGGGCGTCGTGATGTGCTCCGCTCCTTCGAACGCCGCGATCCAGGGAGCCGACACGAAGAACAGCACACCGAGCCCGAGGGCGATCGGGGCGTGCACGCGCAGGGTCGCGCGAAAGGCTTCTTCTTTCGAGTCGCGCGCTCCAGCGACGGCGCGGCTCACCCCTTGAATCGAGCTTGATACGACGACGTTGTTGAACACGCTCGCCACCGCGAGCACGCGCGAAAGAGCCCCCGTGCCCGCCAAACCGATCGCCCCTCGAACGAGGGTCTGCTGAACGAAGCCCGCGAGGATGAAGAACACCTTCGCCCCGAGGACCGCCACTCCCCCCCGCCCTGCCGCGCGCGCGGTCGTTCTGTCGGCAGTAGCCATCGTCGCACGCCTTTTAACACGCCTGCGCGCCGACCGCGACTCAGTGGGTCACGCGCACGGCCACCGGTTTCTGTGAAACGAAGATCGCATCGGGGTGAAGCGTGAGAGCGCAGGCGTCCGTCGCATCGAAGACGTGAATGGGAAATCCTCTCGACGCTCTTCGCACATCGCCTAGGAGCAGCAGATTTCCCTGCCACGCGAGGGTCGAGAGATCGAACCCCTCCGTCGGCCCGAAGACGTTTTTTGCGATCACCTGCCCTGACAGCGCATCGAAAATCACCACCGATGTTCGGTTCACGTTCGGCGTCGGATCGGCCACGATCGCCGCTCCACATTTTCTTGAGATCGCCACCTGGGTGACGCTCCCGCCGAGGTCACGCTCCGACGCGAGAAGCTTGCTGGTGAAGCTCGCAGGGTCGAAGCGCTCCACGCCGGCATTGGCTTCGTCCGCGGCGTCGAAGTTTCCGGGCATCGCCAGGTAAAAGAGCCCGTCCGCTACTTCCATCGTGCCGAACGGGTCACGCCCCACGAGCTCGAGGGTGTCGGTCGCGCCGCTCGCCAGATCGATTCGCAGCATCCACGAGGGCAGCTTGGATTTTAGCCGATCATGATCATCGAGCCGCTCGAGCGCGACGAATGCCCTACTCGCTCCGCCCACTTCGAAAATCTCGATGGCGCTCGCGTTCGGGTTTCCGTCGGGATCATACATCGACAGATCGAGCGTCTTGGCGATGCCTCCGTGGGCATCGATCACCGCGATGGAGGGCTCGTTGTAGCGCGGGACCCACATCATTCCGTCGGGAGCGATGGCCACGTCTTGGGGATTGGTCGTTCCTTGCCGCTTCGGATCGTGCACGTCGATCTTCGAACGAGGCTCGCCGCAGGAGGGGTCGAGCTCGAACACGAGATCCTTGTCGCGCGATACGAAAAAGGCTCTTCCGCGTGATGTGGCGAGAATGGGATCTCCGCCCAGGTCCACGCCTGCCCACGCGAGGTTCGCCGTACCGTCGAGAGACACGCTCCCGACGCGGCTCGAGACGTAGTCGCTCGCGACGACGATGGCATCGCCCCGCACGCACGCACCGTCCGCCGTTTGGGTCTTCGTTCCGCAGCCCACGAAGAGGAGCGCCACGAGCGCAGCCACCACGAAAAGTTTCATCGCGCGCTACTGTACGTGTTTGGTATCGAGCTGCTCGCCGTTCGGCTTGAGACCCGCGGCTCGCCAGCGCGCTGCTTCGTCGGGAAGGTCGTCTGCGGGCGGTGGGGTCACGTCACGAACCTCGATGCGCGCGCCGATGCCGTCCTCGCCTGGATCCACTCGGATGTGGAGGATGCGCTTCGGATCCGAGGCGACCGTCACCTGATCGAACACCGTACGCCCCGCACCGACGGAAATTTTTCCGTCCTTCACGCGGGTGCGGACGTAGTTTGCGAGGACCTCGGCCGGCACGGTCCCGCGCGCGAAGACCACGTCGACGAAGGCGTGCTCGATGGAGACACCGCGCGGCAACGCGAGCGCAAACGCTTTGTCTTTCCCCTCGGGGACCTCGCCGGGGGCGAGGTGATCTACCGGAGAAATTGCTGTGCTCGCCCCCACGTCTGCAGCAGGCGGGTCCTTCTTTTCGCAGCCCGCGAGACCCGCCGCGACAACTAAGACGAAAAACGCCTTCACGTTTTTGTCGTTCCCCGCTCGGGTTCCTATTCGACCACGGCCGCCCATGAGTCGACCACCGTAGCAGTCCTCGGCTGGGTAAGTTGAATAGAGACCGCTTTGGCGGCTCCGCTCGTTCCAGCCTTTCCAACCTGGCCAACGAGGCTCGGCGGATTCGGGTTCACGCTCGTCGTCGAGTAGTGCGACGTGTTGGTGTACGGGTCGGTGCTGCTCGTACTGGTGTTCGCGCAGGTCGGCGGCACGTTGATCGAGAGCCCGGGGATGACGGAGCCAGCGACGGCCGCAGGGCTGTACGAAGGATCGGCGAGGGTGGTCGCAGGGGGCCCGGACGTCGGATCGATCAGTCGGAGATCCCCGCCTGCTTTCAGGGACGACGTGTCTCTCGGAACGACGAAGTCCCGTCCGTACACCTCCGGCGTTCCTCCCGCACACACCGAGGCCGTGGCGGCAGGATTGAACGTTGCGAAGTAGAAGACGCCGTCGAACACCGCCATGGGTCCCGAGACCTTCTTGCCGCATTCGGAGGTAGACGTGCAGACGCTGCCATCTGTCGGTCCAAACGGGATGTACCAGTTGACCGAGGAAAGAAGCTTGTTCTTCGCGCTGTTGAACCTCTCGGTGAGCGACCACACGAAGTTCGTGCCCGCCGGGGTGAACGTCTCCTGATCGCCGGTGGCGATTTCGATCGCCAGGTTGCCCGCGCGATCAAGAGCCACGACAGGCTGCACCGCGATGGGCTGCCCATCTTTCGACGCGCTCGCCCCCGTGTAGGCCGTCTGGTTGTAGGTGTCGAAGAAGAGCTCACCCTTCCACTTGGTCGGATCGGTCGACGAGAGATCGAAGCGCCACACAGTTCCGTCCGAGTCGCCGATGTAGACCTTCTGGGCGATGGCGCCGACGGTCGCGGGATACACGACGGGCGTTCCCGTCATCGGTGAATCAAACGGCGCCGCAGTCCAGTTGGGGGTGAAGGGCTTGTCTTCCGCGGGCGAGAACGTGCGGAGAATTTCTCCGGTATCGAGGCGCACGATGGTGAGTGAGCGCCCAGCGACTGGAGTGGTGCTCAGCGTCGTTCCAGTCGCATTGCCGTAGCAGGGCACGGTCGCGCGCGGAGCGTAGTTGGGGGTCGAGGTGAACGGGGTGGCGTCGTCGCCGGTGGCGCCCGTGCTTCCCGCCGTGTAGTGCCGAGCGCATGCACCCGGCGCGGCCGGAAGATCCGCGCCGCCGGGAAGAACGGCGACGCCAATCTCCTGCAGTCCTCCGGCCGAGCTGCCGAGGTCGACGTAAACGGTGGTGATCGCCGGCGTCGCCGAATGGACACCGAAGATCTGCTGGCCCGTCGACAGGTTCGCGGCTGTCGCCCCGGCGTTCGTCAGCTGCCAGCGAAACACCGGACCGGTGGCGGCGGTTTGCCCGGTGACGCCGGCGAGGCCAGGCGACGTCACGTCCACTGCGTAGTAGCCGCGGCTCGCGCTGCCGAAGCTTGCGACCAGCATGGTGTGCCACTTCGATTTGTCGCCGAGGTCGGATGCCGTTCGCGCCCACACCACGTCTTTGATGATCGGCGCGCCGTCCAGTAAAAGCGCGTGCGCTGCGGGGTACGTGTTGATGATGTTCGGAAGAACCGCGGGGGGAATGAGTGCCCAGATTTCGTTCAGCTCGGCGCTGGCGATCGAAGTGTCGAAGGCATGGAGGAGCCCGTCGTTCGTCGCGGTATAGAGCACGGTCGGCCGATCCACGACTTGCGGACTCGTTTGCGACTTGAACCCTTGGTACGACTCGTCGCGAATCAGCGCGCCGGGCGGGCCGACGACGGTGGGCGTGGAGTGGAAAATGTCGCCGAAGGCGCTCTTCGTAGGGGTAGTCGTCGTGTAGTAGCGATCATTAAAGACGAAGGTGGAGTTCTTGAGGGTCGTCGTCTTCTGCGCCATCGCGAAGTTCAGCGCGAGCTCTTTGCACTGTGCTGCGCTCAGGTTGTCGTTGTTCAAAGTGTTCGGGCACAGGCCCTGTGCAGTCGGATTCGTGATGCCGAGCGCCGCAGGAGACAGCGCGGCGATGGCCGAGACCGCGGTGGTCGGAGCGGTAATCACCGCGCCATACGACGCGTACCCGTCTCTCGGAGTGGCCGGCGCAAAGGGTCGTATCGTTCCCGTCGAATTCACGACCGCGTCGCCCACCGCTCCCGGCAAGATCACCGAGAACTGGCGCGACGTGTATTTCGTCCCGGAGTGAGTGTTGAGATTGGTGGCAAAGTCGTCGCCTGCGGTCGCCGTCGGAACGATGGTGGTGTCGAGCGTGAAGTCGGTCTTGCACACGTAACGCTGACGTTGCACGTCTCCGGACCAGGGAAGCCCGGGCTGCGGAACGAAAGCCGAGTAGTAGAGCGAAGACGTCGGCGACGTCCCGAGGTTGCTGACGTCGGCCGTCACCGGGGAGTACGCGGGCACCGTGCGGGTCGTCGTGGCCCGCCCAATCTTCGCGAGGATGGTGCTGAGGGCGCTGTTGAGATCGCTCGCCGAGCCCGCGAAAAAAGCGCCTTGCGTACCGTTGCTACCCTTGAGCGCCACCTGCTCGAGCGCACAGCACGGTGCATATTTCGCCAGGTTCGCAGCAGTCGCGGAAGCGCCACAGAACGCTCCGGTAGGATCGAACGAGGTGCCCGTGACGACGTCGGTGCACGCCACCGGGGCGCCGGCGGAGTCGCTCACCGCGAAGCCGATGACGAACGTGCTCACTTTTTTTCCGAAAGACGAGGTCAAGTCCGGCCTCACGTGCGAGCCCGTGTAGAGATCGCCGACCGTGTTTTGAGCAAGCGCGTAGGGGCACTTTCCCGGCTTCGTCGGGTCGGTCGCCGTCATCGAGCAGCTCGGACGGAGATCGAGGTTCGGTGCGCCGTCGGTCACGAGGATGATGTACTGATCGCGGCAGCCGCCCTTGACGTAGATGTCGTCTTTCGGGCCGGCGGTGTCCGTCCAGAAATACTGGAGCGCATCCTCCACCATGCCCGCGATCGGGGTGGCGCCAAAGGGCCGCGTGGCGTTGATGACCTGTTGAACGGTGTCGTTGTTGAGTTGAACTTGAGCGAGCGTTGCACTCTGGGTGGGGACGCGGACCATGCGTCCTTCCCACGGGGGCGCCGCGGGGTTGCGCGCGCCCACTTCGAAGGGCGTGACGGGGAGACAGTCGTGGGGACTGCCGGTGGCGCATGTTCCGCCCGAATCCCACCCAGGAAAGTAGCTCCACGTGCCAGCGAACGGATCGCCGGGTGCACCGATCACTTGGAGGTTCGTCGACAAGCCGCCCACGCCGAGGGCCGAAGAGGTCATGCTGTCGAAGGTCATCAACCCGAAGCGGACGGTGTCGCGGGCCGAGTCGATGGCACCGTCGGTCAGCTGGCTGAACGTGCAGTTGCCCGTCGTCGTCAGCGGCAACTGGTAATTGCGTGTGATGATCGAAGCGCCTGCTCCAGAGAAAATGAAGCTGTCGGCGGGGCCGGATTTCACCCCCGGAAGGGTGCCTGGCGCATACACACACGAGCCAGACGCGGGGCGGTGGTAGTTCAAGTAGTAGTCCGTGTCGTACGGATTTTTGCCGCTGATTCCGTACTCCGTCGTGAACGATGGCGTCGCGCCGGTGGCCCGAGACATCGACGCGCAGCGAAATTCTCCGGCGCCCGTGCTGGCATTTGCGATGTGTCCGGTCAGCGCCTCGATGGCGATGCCCCAGCGATTCGGCGAGCTGACCGCACCGGTAACGGCGTTGGTCACGTTGCACTTCGAGCCTGCGCTCGCGTCCGGCTCCGTTCCGTCGGTCATGCGCTCCATGGAGCCCGACGTATCGAGCAAGAGGAGGACGTCGGGCATCGGCGGATTGACGTCGACCTGCTGCGCGGGCGCCGTGCGCGCAAACGAAGCGACTCCTGCGGCGGTCAGGAAGCCACCGACGGCTCGAATGCGACGCATCGACTTGGAACTCATGATGCTCTCCTCTGAATGACCGAACGCGCCGTCATTGACAATGAACCGGCCCGGCGATGATTCGCGCCCGTGCCATCTCCACCCCTTCGTTGCCGTAGTTTACGGTCGTCGGCGAAATGAGCCCGACGGAGGTGATCGTGAACTGTGCGAAACAAAGTCCGAGGCGAAGATCGAAGCCCTGCGGTGGCTGCGACTGCACCGGATCCGTCAGCTCAATGAAAAAATCACCGGCGAGTGGTGCCGAGCCGTAGCTCGACGACGGGACGCCGACTCCTCCGGGCCAGATCGGGGTCGAAGAGTTCGCGAGCTCGGTCGCTCCCATGCGGCGGCACGCCTTCGAGCTCGTCGTTGCCGCCGAATACTGTCCGGCGGTCATGGGCAGAGAGATGCAGCCGCTGTCATTTCGATTGAGCGTCGCCGTCGCCGACTGAGCGAGCATCATCCCGAGATAGACCTGCGCCGTGATCGGGCTGACGTTCTCCGCCGCGCCGAGGATGCCGTACTCCGACAGGTAGTGAGACTGAGCGCTCTGCCTCTCGTAGCCCGCGGTCTTCACCTCGTTCGTCGCGGAAGCTAGCGCGTACATGCCGAGCGACGCGAGCACGGCGAGGGTCATGGCCACGATGAAGATCACGGCGCCTCCGCTCTCTTTGCGCCGGGCCGATCGCTGTCGCGCCTGCGCGCGGAACGCGGCGACCTCAAGATGCGCGCTCATCAGTAGAAGGCCCTCGCTTGATTCGGGAGCGAGACCTCTGAAATGACTGTGCGTACGCGGGCCCATTGGCGTTTGCCCGTGATGCACGCTGCTCCCGCGTCGAGAACGCAGTAGCGCAGCGTGTACGTGTCCTGCGGAGCGATCACTAGGGGGAGGCGCATGTCCGCTTCGCGATCCGGAATCGCAGACCGGGTCGAGATGCGCAACCGCACGGAACGAATGCGTTGAGGCATCGTCGTCACGGCGGTGGGGCCGACGGGTGCCGCGACCGTTGCATTCTCGGTGTCGTCGAAGCCGTAGGTTTTAAGAACGTTCAGCGTGGGCGCAGTCTGGTTGTACAGGCCAGGGTCGACGGTGAACGCAAACTTGAGATCGACCGCGTATTCGGCGATGAGCTCGGTCGGATTGATCACCGGGGGGCCTGCGGCAAAGGCGAACGGCGCGCCAGTCGTAACGTTGATCCACGATCGCACGAGGTTGTACTTGTCCGGATCGGTGTTGACCGCGCGGTACCCGGCGTTGAGCGCGCCGGTGATCTCCCAGCGCACCGTCTGAATGGGGCTGACCGAGAGACGCCCCGTCACGAAGCCGTAGTTGGCGAGGTTGATCAGCGGCACCGGTTGGAGATCGACGAACCAGGTCGCGTCGCCGGCGGAGAAACCGGTGGCCGCGCCGCCGGTGCTGCACGTCCTGTAGAATTCGTAGCGCCCCAGATCGTCGGTCACCCGCACCAGGAATTCTTGTCCAGGAACGGGCTGAAACATGGCCAGCAACGCAGCCGTCGCGTTCGCGGTGCCCCCGGATTGCAGGCGCCACATCGCCGCCGAGTCCCGGGTGAGGATCAAGCGTTGACCGCAGCCTCCCGTGGTGACCGTGCGCACGACGTACTGATCCGACGACGTGAAATTTCCGGACAGATCGATTTGATCGGGGGTGAAGTTGTTCCCGTTCGCGCCGTTGGACATGGGAGTCGCCGCCGCCGACCCACCCGCCACGAGGTGAATGCCAGCGAGGTTGTAGAGCCCCGTGGGAGTCGCGGGGCGCGCGCCCGCCGAATCGAGCGGGGTGCTCGTGTCCTTCTGAACGTTCCCCGTGCCCATGAAGCCAGCTCGCTGAAGATCGGCGCGAAGACGCTCGACCGAAGTGCGCAGCGTCATCTCGGCCGTCGACGCCCGCGCTTCTTCGTGGAAGGTCTGCGTTGCGTTGCCGGAGAGTGCCACTACCGCCATCGCCACGATCAGCCCTGCAGAGAGCGAGACGAGCAGCTCGATCAGCGTGAAGCCGCGCTCGTGGTTTGGCCGCGTAGTTTCGTGGCTTTGTGCCTGATTCCGGAGCGCGTCGATCATGGTGCCATGTTCTTGCGGACGGCCGAGACGGCGTAGACGTAGTGATAGAGACTGGTGTCGTCGGCCAGGGGGGGCTCCGCCGCGCAGAAGCCGGCCGCGGGGGTGACGTCGAGACCGCGCGGATAGAAGACCTTGACCTCTGCGCGAATGAGGCTGCCCGGCACGAGAACCGTCATGCGCGTGTTCACGCAGAACATGACGTTGGTGTTCGTCGTGCCGAGAGTAGCTTGATCGAAGCCGAGTATGTCGAAGCCGGGGCTGTTGAGCGGGACGTTTGGCGCGGCGGTCGCCGTCTCGCCGATGCGCTGGTTTGGCAGGTGCCAGGCCCCATCGATGTTCGCCAAGAGCGCCGCTTGCCCGATGTTGTTGTTCGCCAGATTCGCCTGGTTCGGCAGGGTCCACATCATCGAGTCACGCCGCAGCCGCTCGACCCACTCGCGGGCGATCGAGTTGGCCATGTCGAGCCGGCGCGCATCGACGTTTCCCTGGATCGCTCCGCGCTGCATGCTGATCACGCCCGCTGCGCCGATCGCCAGGATCGCCAAGGAGAGCATCACCTCGATCGCGGTGTAGCCGCGCGAGCGACCAGCAGGGGACAATCGGCGCATGGTGCTCAACCGGGCACGATCGCCGCGCCGCCAGAAGTGAGCCGGGTAACGCCGGAAGGAGGAATGACGATGCGCCGGATCAAGCCCTCCGTCGCTCCCACGCTCGGACGCTGCGCAACCTCGATGGTGAGCGCACCCGTCATCGGAGTCGCGCCGTCGAGGAAGCTTGGCGCAGCCGTGGTCCCGGACACGAAGTACGTGCGGCCGAGGGGCGTGAAGCATAGATAAGCGGTGGTCACCGCGGCGATCGTCGCCCCGTCGTCGGTGTAGATGATTGCGGAGACTTTGTTGGTCGACTCGAACGCCCCGTTGAGATCGACCTGGGCAACGTCGAAGTACTGCGTCGGAGAGGCAACGGCCGTCCAGTTCGTCGGGGACTTGCACGCCGAGCGGGGAACCTGGTTCAGTCCACTGCCGTCGGGGTTGGGCTGGACGGACTCACGCACCATGAATTTGCCACGGCCTGATGTGTCCATGGCGACTAGAACTGCCGCGCCGCGTCCGACGGCCCTCGCCTTTGCCGCACGAATGAGATCCGAGATCTGCGAGGTGTCTTGGTAGACCCGGCGATCGACCGCCGCCTGGCCCATCGAGGGGATGGCCATCACGGCGAGGATCCCTACGAGGATGACCACGACCATGAGCTCCATCAACGTGAAGCCGCGTGCTCCAATGTAGTCACGGTGATCGGCTGAATTCCGGAGCGCAGGCATCGCACCCGACTGAGCAAGGGCTGTACCTCGCGAAAGGTTCGAGGGAGCGCCGAATTCCGTGGAATTCCAGGGGTCTCCCTTTCGCTTGCGTAGCAACGATTGCGAAGATGTGAAAAAGCTGCGGAGCGCGCGACCTATGTTAGAGCACCTAGCATGACCGCTGGACGAGCCGCTCTCACCCTCGCCGTTGCCATTTCGCTCTCTTCGATAAGCTGCAAAGACGACAAGCCTACCGACAAAGGCGCACCTCCTCCTCCCCCCGTTGCCGCCGCAAACGCAGGGGCGTGCGCTTCGGGCGGCGGGCACGTTGGAGATCCGGTGAGCACCGAGTTTTTTCCGCGCTCCGTCTTGGCGTACTGCATCGACCCTCAAGGCGAGACGAAGACGTACGGCGAAAAGGGAAAGTTCACGATGGACGAGGTCTGCACGACCGCGTTCGACGGGGAGTGCGAGGTCTACAAACGCTTGGGCCTCAAGCGCGTCGTCGCGCTCCGCTACGTAGACGGCGGTGGTGGCGGCGGCAGCGTAGAAGTGAATCTGTCGACGTTCGCCGACGTCGGCGGCGGCTACGGCATGTTCACGAAGCGGGTGATCGCCGACGCCGATCCCGCGGATTCGCGCGCACCTCGGCCCATCACCGCAGGCGGCGCCGGCGCCATCGGCAGCGGTCGCGGTTACGTCTGGAAAGGCCCTTACCTCGCCGAGCTCACCTACATCAACGAGCAGGAAGCTCCCGACGCGCTCATCAAGTCGAGCGAAGCGATCTTGACCGCCCTCGCCAAGTCGATGGGCGAGAAGCTTCCCGGTTCGAACGACAAACCTGCGTCTGCCAAGGCGCTCCCGGACACGAGTCTCATCGCGAACGGCGTCCAGTTCTACCCCAAGGATCCTCTCGGATTCACCGGCGCAGGAGCTGGCGCAGTCGGCTTTTACAAGGACGGCGCGAAGCGATTTCGCATGCTCTCGATCGTCCCCACGGATGCCGATCAAGCGAAGGACGCGATGAAGGCGATCCGTTCGCGTGCGGGTGCGCTTCCCGTTGCGCTCGTCGGCGATGAGGCCGTCCAGGTCATCGTCCAGGACACGCCCGATCGCCCGAAGAGCGAGTACGTCATCGCTCGGAAGGGGGCGAACGTACTCGGCATCGGCGACGAAGATCTCGTGCCAGCCTTTCGTCTTTCGAAAGAGGAGAAAGTAAGCCGCTTGCGCGCTTCGCTCGCCACCATGGGCACCACCGCCACGCCCGCCCTCGACGCCGGCAAAAAGTAGCCTCTCGGCGCTCATCGCCGCGCGGGCAGGGCGCTCATCGCCGCGCGGGCAGGGCGCTCATCGCCGCGCGGCTAGGCTCGCGCGGAGGAAGGGCTCGGCGCTCGAAGCAATTGTCGGGGAGCGCGCTCGCTTTTCGCGAGAGTGCGCTTGCTGCGATGAAGCGCGTGGTCACCGGATCGTGGTAGCCGCTCGCCGCGGGAAGATGTTCGTTGTCCAGACGGTGATAGCGAACGACGCGGTCCATCAAGAGATCGCGCACCCATTTTCCGACCAGCGAGGCCATGCCCACGAGGAGGTTGGTGGCGTCGGCGTCCCGCACGAACGCCATGCGCCCAAGCCCTGGAAATTGGTACTCGCTGCGCGCGCGACCTTCAGTCACGACGGCGTGGAGGCGCCCGGAGAGCGGTCCGAAGTGAGCACTGTAGCGGTCGTAGCCGCCGACTTTTCCGCACGTGGCGCTGAGGTCTTCGTTTGAGGCTCCGCGCACGGTGAGGGCCAGGCGCTCCATTGTATG
>JAYTOU010000102.1:0-38705 GCA_043747615.1 Myxococcales bacterium
ACACCAAGCGACCGCTCGTAACTGCACCGCACGTCCCGGATGGTGCGCTGAAGCCGGCGAACGACCTCGATGTTGTGGGCCCAAACGTTCGGCGCGGCATCGACGGTGATGTCGACGTAGTCGTAATGGCCGGCAAAATCGCCGAGCAACGTTTCGATGAGAATGTCCGGACGGAGCTCGCGCAGGCGGGTCACCGTCTTGGCCACGTGAGAGGCGCCGCCGTCGAGGAGATCATCGCGGTCCACCATGGTCATGACCACGTACTGGAGCTCGAGCTTCGAGATCGCGCGCGCCACATGCTCGGGCTCGCGCACGTCGACGGCTCCGCGTGGATCGCCGGTGGTTACCGCGCAGAATCGGCACCCGCGCGTGCACACGTCCCCGAGGAGCATCACCGTCGCCGTGCCCTCCGACCAGCACTCGCCGATGTTCGGGCAGCGAGCCTCCTCGCAGACGGTGTGCAGATCGAGGGCTCGAAACGTCTCTTTTAACCGCGTGTACGACTCACCGCCCGGCGCGCGTACTTTCAGCCACGACGGCTTGGGAGCGAAGCGCGATGAGGGCGGCGAATCCAAAACAGCTGGAACGTAGTGTCCACCTGCCAGCGGGTCAAATCACTTGGGTGGCGCGAGCGGAGCGCAGGTGGAGACGCCGGCGCCTACGATGCGGAAGCCGATCTGCGATTTGACGACGCCGATGGAGTTGTCGCTCGACGCTTTTTGACGGGTGACGTCCGTCATCTGCCCCGAGGCCGCGGTGTAGTACCAGAAGTCGCCGCCCCAGAAAGAGAAGGCCCATGCCGTCCCGGTGTTGACGCCGCTCAGCGTCTTTTGGTCTGCCATCGGCGTCGCCGCACTGCCCTTGTCGATCGCGGAGAGCGTGGCGGGTGACGACGTGAAAAATCCGTAAAGGTTCCCCGCACCGCTGCCGGTGAGCTCCGCGCCCTGCATCGCCAGACCATCGGTGAAGTCGCCGATCGGCGAGAGCTTCAGCGTGCCGAGATCGATCTTCGCGAGGCCTTGACCGGTGACCCCGAGCAGCGAGTCTTGAATTCCCACGACGAAGAGCGTCTCGTCCTTCGAGCCGGCGGAGTTCGATGAGAAGCCCATTCCGAATTTCATGAAGTTGCTCTGAAGCGGCTGAAACGACGTGCCCGTGCAGCTCGCGTCGCTGGTGCTCACTTTGAAGAGCTTGCCGCTGTCGAAGTTGACCCACGCCGTTCCGCTGCGATCGACGGCCATCGAGTTCGGTTGCGCAGTCATGCCCTGGGCGTTCATCCCTGGCGCGGGGCAGTTGAGCGTGCCGATCTGTTTGAAGAGGAGATCCTTCGGGTAGAAGCTGTAGAGAACGTTCGTCTGGGTGATGACATAGACGAGCTTCGCCGCTTCGGAGCAGTCTGTGTTGCCTCCGCCTCCGCCGCCCCGTCCTGTGTCGGCGAACGTTCCGCCGCCGCCGTCCCCGACCGTGTCGCCTCCGTCGCCCGCGCCGTCAGGGAAGCCGGATATCTTGGAGCCGCCACACGCGACGAGCGTGAAGCCAAGGGTTACGAAGAGCTTTCGCACGGTCGACCTCCACAAGACGAGTCTGAGTTGAGACTAGCACAAGGCTACCAGGCTCGCCTCGGACACCGGCGAGATCGTTCCGCGTTCCGTGTAGATTGCACGCACCAGCTTCGCCGGAGTTACGTCGAAGGCCGGATTTTGGGCGCCGACACCCACCGGAGCGGTGGGGACCAAGGTGTCGCCGACGGGGAAATGCGTGACTTCTTGCTCGCTCCGTTGTTCGATCGGAATGCTCGCCCCCGTCGGGCACGAGAGATCCACCGTGCTCCAAGGCGCGGCCACGTCGAACGGAACGCCGTGCATGTGGGCAAGGCAAGCGACTCCGTAGGTACCGATTTTGTTGGCGACGTCCCCGGAGCGAGCAATGCGATCGGCACCGACGACCACCATGTCGACGCCCTTGCGCGCAAAGAGCTGAGCGACCATCGAGTCCGTAATTAACTGCACGGGGATGCCGTCTTTCGATAGCTCCCACGCCGTGAGGCGCGCGCCCTGGAGGAGGGGCCTCGTCTCGCAGGCGATGACCTTCACGTGCTTTCCGGCGTCGCGCGCGGCGCGAATGACGCCGAGGGCGGAGCCGTAGCCGCCGGTCGCGAGCGCGCCCGCGTTGCAATGCGTGAGGATCGTCATCCCATCTTTCACGTTCGCTGCGCCGAGCTCTCCCATGCGGCGACACGCGGCAACGTCGTCGGCGTGGATTGCGCGCGCTTCGGCGGCGAGACGCGCGACGCGATCTATGGGCGAAAGGTCGGCCACCTCGACCACCCGCGTGCGCATTCGTTCGAGCGCCCACGCGAGGTTCACTGCCGTCGGGCGCGTTCGCCGGAGCATGCCGTCGCATAGCTGCATGGCGTCCAAAAACTCGGCCTTCCCTCCGGTCGCAGCGCCGGCACCAAGCACGAGGCCGTAGGCGACGGCAATTCCAATGGCGGGCGCGCCGCGAACCATGAGCGTCGAGACGGCGTCGGCGATCTGCTCCACCCGACTGAAGAACTCATAGCGCTCGACGCCCGGAAGCTTGCGTTGATCGAGGAGGACGACGGCGCGATCACCGGGCATGAGCTCGACCGCGGAGTAGCTCGCTCCGCTGAGCGGTTCGGGATGTGGATGCGCACGCCCGGTCTTCAGCGTGGGAATGGGCCCGCTCACGTGTCCTCGGTGTTCATGACGCCCGCGATCCTGCCAGATGGGGCTTCAGGGCGCGAGAGCCGCGCGTTGTTTGGCGACATTTGCTCGGGGGGCACCGAGCGATTCGGCGCGATCGAGCGCGCGACGCGCCTCCTCACGGCGACCGAGCTTGGCGAGTGCCCAGGCCCGCCCGAGCTCCGCGGGAGCGAAGTCCGGAAGACGCGCGATGAGCGCATCGTAGGCCACGAGGGCCGCCGCACCGTCGTCTTTCATCACGGCCACTGTCGCCAGCCCGAGAACGTTCTCGGTCCCCTTGGGATCGGCCGCGACGCCCGCGCGGTAGGCCTCCGTCGCGCCTTCGAAATCGTGCTGGTGCAACCGAACGAGCCCGAGCGCATGCCAGGTTTCGGGGTCGCGTGCCCCTCGCGTCACCGCCTCTTCGAGACGCGGGCGGGCCTCATCGACCTCCCCCCACCGAGCGCAGCGCATGCCTCCTTCACGCGGTCCGATGGGTGACTTCGGGGCCACTTTCGCCGCCTCGTCGTATGCCGCGAGCGCCTCTTCGAAGCGATGCGTGAGCTCGTACGCGTGGCCGAGCTCCACCCACGGAGAGGGATCGCCCTCGGGGACGCGGCGCTGAAGCTCCCCGACCTCCACCCGCGCTTGGGTGAGATCTCCCGTCACCGCGAGGACCCGGATCAACATGCGGCGCGCCGCGAGATCATCCGGATGCGTCGCGAGATTTTCCCGCAGCACCTTGATGGCTTCTTCTTCGCGATGACCACGGGTGAGGGACGACGCCCGAGCAGTGGCAGAGGGCGGCGTGCAGCCCGCGACGGCAAGAGAGCCGAGCGCCATCGCAACGAGAAGTCTGACGTGGTAGTGCACCGCGCATCGTTTCTAACCGACCTTCGGGAGAATGTGTCGCGCGATACACGTCACGCGACCAAGCAAGGAGCCTTAGCGATGTCAGAGATTCGAGTGATCGGCGTCCTCGGGGCCGGACAGATGGGCGGAGGAATCGCACAGGTATCGGCGACCGCGGGCTTCGAGGTGCGCCTCGCAGACGCCTCGCTCGAGCTTGCCCAGAAGGGGCGCGCGAAGATCGACGCAATCCTCGGCCGGCAGGTCGAAAAGGGAAAGCTGACCGCAGAAGCCAAGAACGAGATCGTAGGCCGCATCACTCCGATCGCCAGCACGGCCGAGTTTCGCGACTGCGATCTGGTGATCGAAGCGGCCACCGAAAACCTCGAGCTCAAGCTGACCCTCTTTCGAGCGTGCGATCAGGCCATCCGCCCGGAGGCCTACCTGGCGACGAACACATCGTCGATCTCGGTGACCAAGCTCGCCAGCGTCTCCGCCCATCCGGAGCGGGTCATCGGAATGCACTTCATGAATCCGCCGCCGCTGATGAAGCTCATTGAAGTCGTGCGCGCGGTCCAGACCTCGGACGCCACCTACGCGGTCACCGTTGCCACCGCCGAGAAGATGGGAAAGACGGTCATCACCAGCCGCGACGCGCCCGGCTTTCTCGTCAACCGCATGCTCATTCCTATGTTGAACGAGGCTTGTTTTGCACTGCAGGAGGGCCTCGGTAGCGCGGCCGACATCGACACCGGAGCGAAGCTCGGACTGAACCACCCGATGGGCCCGCTCGAGCTCGCCGATCTCATCGGGCTCGATACGGTGCTCTTCATTTCTCAGGTGCTGCAGCGCGATTTCGGCGACGACAAGTACCGCCCGCCGACCATCCTCCGCAATCTGGTGGCCGCCGGCTGGCTCGGAAAAAAATCGGGACACGGCTTCTACGTCTATGACGACAAGGGCCAGAAGACCGGCCAAACGCAGTTCTAGTTCTTAGGAGCATGCATGGAATCTCTTCTCGTCGAGCGGCAGGGTTCGATCGTCACGCTGACCATCTCTCGTCCGGAGAAGTTGAACGCTCTCAACGCGGACGTCCTCGCGCGTCTCGGTAACGCGCTCGCGGAGCTCGAACGCGAGCCCGACGTGCGCGTGGCGATCCTCACCGGCGCGGGAGACAAAGCGTTCGTCGCCGGCGCCGACATTGCGGCAATGGCGGAGATGACGGCGGCGCAGGCCAAGGCGTTCTCCGACCTCGGGCACGCGGTCTTCGCGCGCCTTGAAACGGCTCACTTTCCGGTGATCGGCGCGGTCCAAGGCTTCGCGCTCGGCGGCGGATGCGAGCTCGCCCTCGCCTGCGATTTTTTATACGCGAGCGAGAAGGCAAAGTTCGGACAGCCCGAGGTTAGCCTCGGCGTCATTCCCGGATTCGGCGGAACGCAGCGCCTCGCCAGGAGGGTCGGCATCGCGCGCGCTCGCGAGCTCTGCTTCACGGGGGACTTGATCGCCGCCGACGACGCACTCCGCATGGGCCTCGTGAACGTCGTCGTCCCCCACGCCGATCTCATGACCAAGGTGCGCGCCGTCGCTGAAAAAATCGCGAGCAAGGGGCCCCTGGCTATCGCGCAGTGCAAGCGCGTTCTCCTCCGCGGAGCAGACGTACCGCTCACGACGGCGAACGAGCTCGAAGCACAGGCCTTTGCCTCGCTCTTCGGCTCGCTCGATCAAAAAGAAGGCATGGCCGCTTTCATCCAGAAGCGGCCCGCCAAGTTCACCGCGAGTTGACCTAGAGAAAGTGGATGAACATCGGGGTCACCTCGACTGCGATCGCGACGGCGAGGGCCGCCGTGCCGTGAAATTCAAGCGATGCGTGGCGCTTCGGGCAGCCGTTCCTCAGCGATGCACGCGCGCTGCTGAGCGTGGTCAACCAGCCGAAAGCAGCGGTCAGGATGGTCACCGTGTAAATCTCGAACAGATCGAGCGCGCCGAGGGGAGCGTCATGGCCGGGCGAGAGCGGAACGTAGCGGGGGCGGTTCATGACATCACCGTCCCAAGTTCTGCTTGAAGGTTTCGATCAGGTGATGCGCCGCTTCGCGGACCACCGGCGCGGCGACGCGTACATCGTGAATCGCTTTCGGCACCTCTTTGCTGAGTGCAGCCGTTTGCCGGACGAAGTCGACCTCGGCGAGCAGGAAGGACGCGGCGCCAACCGGCGTGAGCTCCACCTGTGCGGTGCCTAGTGCAGCGACCATCGTCTCGGCCCCTTTGACCATCGTGAGCACGTCTTTGGAGGCGCGCGCCGCCGTGAAGATCATTGCGCCACCCGACATGAGAGCTGGCGCAGCGACGGTCTTTGCGGCCGCGAGATCCTTCTTCACCGAGGGATCCTTCATCGTGGCCGACGCGGCGTGCATGGTCTTCGCCGTCTCGGAGGCCACCGTGAATGCTGGCTTGAGAAGGGCGAGCTTCGCGTAGTCGACGTGCGCGAACGCGGCGTGGGGGGGCTCTTTGGCTACCGGCTTCTCCGTTTTCACGGAGTGGTCTTTCGACTTGGTATCGATTCCGAGGGAGTGGGCGTCATCTGCAAATCTGGCCTTCAACTTTTCACCGATGTTCATAGGCGAGCCTCCTGCCCTCCTGTCGTCGGATGGCCTCGCACGGTTGTGCGAAATCGTGCTGGCCCGGCACTTGCTCCGGCCTGTTGAAGAGCGAGGCAGTCCCATGGCAGAAACCAGTCGAAGTGGTATTTGTCGCGGCATCGTCAAACATTCCGCGACACCTTCTTTCCAGCCGGGGCGTGATGTCTCGGTCGTGCGGGGCACAGTGACCGAAGCGGAAACCCATAGCGACACCAAGACCTACGGCCACATCCTGGTTCTCGAAGACGACGATACCCTCGCCGATCTCCTGGCCCGCGTCCTTCGCGCAGAGGGCTACAAAGTCGACCTCCTCGACAACGCCAAGGATTTGCCAGGAGCCGCGAAGCTCAACGAGTACGACCTCGTGCTCTCCGACATTCATCTCGCAGAAGACACGAACGGGCGCGACGTCTTGAAGCACGTGCGCGAGCGGGCGAAGACGGTCCCCGTCATCTTGATGACCGCCTATGCAGACGTCGAAGGCGCGATGAGCGCCGTCAGCGAAGGCGCGTACGAGTACCTACCGAAGCCGATCGAGCCGCTGCTCTTGAAGCGGATGGTCTCGGAGGCCGTGGCGCGAAAGCGTCTGGCGGGCTCGACCCCCGACGTCGTCGACGCGCGGGCAACGGCGGCCAGCGAAGCACAAATCGTGGGCTCCGCTCCCTCGATGATCAACGTGTACAAAATCGTCGCACAGGTCGCACCGACGACGGCGACCGTGCTCATCATTGGGGAGAGCGGTACCGGCAAAGAGCTCGTTGCTCGCTCGATCCACGCGAAATCTCCGCGCGCGACCAAGCCGTTCGTAGCGGTGAACTGCGCCGCGCTCCCGGAGTCGATCCTCGAGAGCGAGCTCTTTGGACACGAGCGAGGGTCTTTCACGGGGGCCACGGCGACCAAGCGCGGCCTCTTCGAAGAGGCAAACGGGGGAACGCTCCTTCTCGATGAGATCGGAGAAATTTCCCCGAAGATGCAGGTCCAGCTGCTTCGCGTCCTGCAGGAAGGAGAGATTCGCCGCGTCGGCGCCTCCGAAATCATCAAGGTCGACGTGCGCGTCGTTGCGGCGACGAACCGCGATCTGAAGGCAGAGGTCGTGGCGGGAAGGTTCCGTGAGGATCTCTTCTTCCGCCTGCAGGTGGTGACGGTGCGCGTGCCTCCGCTCAGCGAGCGCCGTGGGGACATTGCGCTTCTCGTACGTCACTTTCTCACGAGGCACGCAGCACGCCTCGGCAAACCCGTCCCGCGCGTGGCGCCGGAAGTGCTCGACGCACTGAATGCCTACGACTTTCCAGGGAACGTGCGCGAGCTCGCCCACGCTGTCGAGCGGGCAACCCTTCTCGCGCGCGAAGGCGTCATCACCGCCGCCGATCTCCCTCCCGAGATCGCGATCTCCTGGCAAGCGCACACCAACTCGAATCCCGGCAGCCTCGCCGAGGATTGGCCCACGCTCGCCGTCCTCGAGCGCCGCTACATCGATCGCGTCCTGTCGCGCACGGGCGGGAACAAAACGCGCGCCGCCGACGTTCTTGGAATCGACCGACGCACGCTCAACCGCATGTTCGCCCGCGAGCGCGCGGCGGCCGGCGGAAGAGAGCCCAACGACGCGGAGCTCGACGCAATGGAAGCCGACGAAGACTCCTGAGGGGTGATCCCCGTGTCGCACCGCGCGATACACGCCGGTGACGATCGTTCACGTTTCTCGCTAAATTCTCGAGAATTCCGCGAAGGCACGGGCGTTGCTCTAGTCTCCCATCGAACGAGGCTTGAAGAATCTGGCTTCGACCCTGGAGAACGACCGAATGGGGACGCGTAGGTTTCATGTAGCGGTGCTCGTGAGCATCGTTTCCGGCTGCAGTAGCTCCGGTAGCACGCGCACTGGAAATCTCGGGCACGGCACCTTCAACTACAAGTGCGTCGATCAATCCGACGCCGCCTGCAAGACGGCCACGATCACGACGGGACCGCTTGCTGGGCCCACCGAGTTTCCGGGAGCGATCGCCGAAGGCGCGCAGTTTCGCATGGCGTATGTGATCAAACCTGGAGACGAAACGCTCGCCGGAAATCCCACGCTCCGCGTCGTGTCGAACGTCTACCTCACCAAGGAATCCGACACCTTCACTGCGCTGAAGAGCGGGTTCGGCGCGGTCGTCGCGAAGAGCACCACGACGGGCCAGGTGATTGACTACACGCTCATCAAGATCAACCCGGTCGGCTCGCTTCGCTTGAGCGATCCCGGTGGAGGCCTGCCGCCGCCCACGGTGACCCTCGCAAGAGGCGTGACCACCGAATACGTGGTGGAGGCGCTGGGCCTTCACGGAGAGACTCTCGACGGAACCCTCGGTTACAAATGGGATACCTCGGATGCGACCGTCGTCACCTTGCAGATGGGAAATCCGACGGCGCGCATGAAGGTCCTCGCGAGCAAGGCGGGCACGGCAACGCTGACCGTGACGCTCGGGACGCAGTCCAAACTCCTCTCCATAACGGTGACCCCGTGAAAACGACCGTTCTCTTTTTTGCGAACCTCATTCTCCTCGCTTTCGCATCGGGCTGCACCGCGTCGTACGGGCACACCGACATCGACAAGGTCGCCTCGGGCGAAACGGGCGGCACCGTGTCGTCGCACATGATCACCATCCCCCTCGGCACGGTTGTCACGGCTCACGTCGCGCCCTTCAACACCGACGGAAATCCGATGGAAGGAAGCGTCGACGTGGATGACGGAAGCATCATCCAGGTCGATCCTACGGTGGACGACAAGCACTATGCCTTCCAGGGAATAAAGCTTGGAAAGACGAGCGTGTCCCTCACCGCCGACGGCCTCGTCATCGCCGTCATCCAAGCCGAAGTCGTCCCTCAGCAGTAACGACGGCGCTCGTCGGGGGTCTACCCGAGACGCTCGACGATGCCGGAAGGGGGCGCGACGATCTTGCCGACCGCACTGCCGCGAGCTGCGAGGTATTCGGTCAGGTGATCCGTGACGTAGGCGATGGCGTTCGCTTCGCGCTCGCTGAAGCAGGATCCATCGAGAGGATCGACGAGCTCGATCACCGCGAGGAATCGTCCGCCGTCGAGCGCGGGAGCGACGAGCACGCTCCGCATCTCTCCAAAATACGCGAAGCGGTCGGGCGCGCTCGCCGAGTCTTCTCCGAACGCGTGCACCGAAGGACGCAAGGTGTGGGTCGCTTGCCGGATGAGGGGATCGCTCTCCGGAGCGCGCGTGAGAAGGAGCCTCTCGGCGTGCGGTCCTTGGGCGTAGGCGACGACGAACTCGCGCGAGTCGACGTCGTAGAGCGAGACCATCCCGCCACGCGAAGGAATCGCTCCGAGGACGACGGAGAGGCAGTAGCTCGCGCCTTCGACGGACGTCTCAAAGAAGTGAAGCTCGTGCATCGCGTCGAAGAGCAGATCAATGATGTCCGCCGTGGACAAGCGCGATGCAGGGGGCGGCGGCGACGCACACGCGACAAGATTGGCGGGCGGCGCAGAACCAACGAGGTGGAGCACGGGCGGCGGCGAGACGGGCTCGTCCGTGTCGAACTCGAGATCCTCCG
Source organism: Myxococcales bacterium (assembly GCA_043747615.1). Taxonomy (GTDB): domain Bacteria; phylum Myxococcota_A; class Polyangia; order Polyangiales; family Polyangiaceae; genus JAYTOU01. The sequence continues at coordinate 9,745 of JAYTOU010000102.1, forward strand.
TATGGAGCGCCACGCGAAAGGGCCCCAGCGCGGCGGGCTCGCTCACGATGGCTTCGGGAAGAGGAGGCGCAGACGGGGCCGGCCGAGGCACGGCTCGGGGCGCAGGCCGGGGGACCGCGGGACGCGCGGCGGGTCGAGGCACGGATCGTTTCGCTCCTTCGCGTGATGCCATGCTCGACTCTGCTGCAATGCGCATTCCACCCCGCGCGATCGCAAGAAGCCGCACGAACCCGACGAACTGCCGCTTTTATCAGGCGATTGCGCGCTCACGTGGATCAGGTCGGATCCTTCGGATCTCGCCGATCCTAGGCGCGCTGCGCGAAGGTCGGCTACGCTCGTCGCTCCTCGATGAGCTCGATTCTCTCCTCCGTCCTCGCGCAAGACACCGCTGTCCAGACGCTGCGGCGCGCGCTGTCGATTGGGCGTGTGCACCATGCATATCTGTTCGACGGGCCGGACGGCGTCGGCAAGGAGCTTGCGGCCTTCGGGCTCGCCCAGGCACTCGTTTGCGAGCGTCGCGGACCGCTCGGGGAAGATGCCTGCGGAGAGTGCTCGGCGTGCACGCGTGCAAAGCCCCGCAAGGAGACGACGCGGCCAGTACATCCAGACATCGTCGTGCTCGCGCGGGGGCTCTACGAACCGGCGCAGATCGGCAGACGCACTGCAGAGACGCAGGACATCTCGATCGACCAGGTGCGCACCCTCGTCCTCGCGCGCGCCGCGTTTCCGCCCCACGAAGGCCGGGCGAAAGTGTTCATCGTGCGGCAGGTCGACGAGCTGAGCACCGCTGCGGCGAATGCGCTCCTCAAGACCCTCGAAGAGCCCGGGAAAAATACCCATTTCGTGCTTCTCACGTCGCGCGCGGACAGCCTCTTGAGCACGATTCGATCGCGAACGCAGCGGGTGCGTTTTGCTCCGCTCCCCGATCAGGTCGTGGCCCAGCTCCTCGTTCTCGAAGGCGTGGAGGCAGGTGAGGCGAAGAAGATCGCCGAGCTCTCGGGCGGCAGCGCGGCCGAGGGCAGCCACCTCGCCGACCCCGAGGAAAGCGAAAAACGCGAGGCCTTCGTGACTCACGCGCTCGCCGCCCTCACCTCTCCGGATCTGGGAAAAGGACTCGAGCTCGCTGAAGAAGCGAAGAAGGAAAAATCCGGACTCGACCTTCGGATCCTCGCGCTCGCAACGCGCCTTGCCGAGCAAGCGCGGCAGCTCGCAGGAGCGGGTGACGCGCGGGCAGACGCAGCAGTCGCACGCTACAGGCTCGCTCTCCAAGCCGCGCGTCAGCTCGACGGCAACGCCTCGGCACAGCTGGTGGTGGAGTCGATGATTATCCGCATGCGAGGAGCGTGACGGCGTGACTTTTTTTCTCCCGCTCGCAGAGGACGGCCCCGCGCCGCTCGGGCTCGATGCAAATCTCCTGGCAGAGGACGAGCTCGCGCGTGATGGAGAAGCGGTCCTCTACAACGCGGCGGGCGTGCGCGTGGAGCCGGCGCGGGTGGTGAGCTTCGATGCCGGTGACGAGCTTTACCGCCGGGGAGATCGGGTGATGTGCGAGGGCGGCACCGGGCCGCAGCTGCTGACGGTGGCCATCGCCACGAGGCGCGTGCTCTCCAAGATCAAGCTTCCGCGCATCCTTCGGCGCGTGAACGACGACGACGCAGTGAACGAAGCGAAGCTCCGAGGGCGCGAACAGATCATCTACCGCCAGGCCAAGGAGGCGGCGAATCGCCTGCGCTTGCCGGTCAAAGTAGTGCGCGTCGAAGCAATTCGCGGCGGAGAGAGCTACATCGTGTACTTCGCGAGCGAGGAGAAGATCACCTACCGGGAGCTTCTTCGCAGCCTCTCCCAGTCGACGCGGGAGCGGATCGAGCTGCGGCAAATCGGAATGCGCGACGCGGCCAAGATAGTCGGTGGCGTTGGGCCTTGCGGACTTCAGCTGTGTTGCAACACCTTCCTCTCGGACTTCGCTCCGGTGAGCATCAAGATGGCCAAGGATCAGGGGCTCGCCCTCAATCCGCAGAAGGTGTCGGGTGTGTGCGGACGCCTGCTCTGCTGCCTGGTCTACGAAGAGGCCTACTACCGCGCCGCGCGAAAGCTGGTTCCGCGCTTCGGCGAAAAAGTATGGACGTCGCGCGGGCTCGGACGGGTGAAGGACGTCGACGTGCTCCAGATGCAGGTCAGGGTAATTCTCGAAAAGGGCGAGCTCTTCACGTGCCCGGTCTCGGAGATCGATCATTCGCGCAAGCTTCGTAGCAAGCCCTCCGCTGCCGACGATGACGATTGAAACGACGACCTACTCGAGCGTCGATTTTCCGACGGCGAGGACGTCGAACATCCCTGGCTCGAGGAGCATGCCCCGCCAGGCGCGCGCCATACCCGAGCCAACGACGACGAGGATTCGATCGCCAGGGAGAGATTTGTATTCTGCAACTACCACCTCTGCACCCACGTCTGGCGCCCCGGTGCCGATGCGCTGAGCGCCGAACGGCAGGCGGCGAAGGCGTTCGAAGCGCTCACCCTCGTGCTCGAGCGACGACGGGGGCTCCGGACCGAGCTCGATCTCGCCCTCGCGGATCGGCATCAGCCAGACCATTTCTTCGGCAGGCTTCGGACGAAGGAAAAGAGCGCGATCAGACCCCGCGTCGGGGGCGATGAAGAGAACAGCGGCTGGCATTTCCTCGGAGAACACGATCGCTCCGGCGAGCCAAGCTTCTTCGCCGCCGGCGCGAATCACGACGTCACCGAGCTGGCAGGAAAAATTTAGCAAAGGATCTTCCTTCGGCGCGGCGGCCACGAGGGCGCGCTTTGCCGATGCACCCTCGTCATCCGTGGGTTCCTCTTCCTCGGTCGCGTCGGATTTCGGGAGCGCGCTGCGGGCGATCCAGCGCCCCATCATGACTCCGCCCGCAACCACCAGTGACGTCAGGATGAGACTCATGCGGATGGAACTCCTCGTGCCATGGATGCGGATTCTTCTCTAGCGCCACCGAGAGCAATGTGGAGAGCCGAGGCGCGGGACGCGATTTCGTGAGCTTCGGGCGGAACGAGATAGCCGATGCTCGCCGCGCACGCCGCAAGCTCGTGGACCTCGGGCGCGTTCATCAGGGTGATGCCACCGATTGCCACGAGCGGAATGCCCGCTTCCTTGGCGACGCCCGCGGCCGCACGAAGCCCGTCGAGGCCAACCACCGGAGAGGCATCCTTCTTCGATCCCGTCGGGAAAATAGGCCCAAATGCGACGTAGGCTGGGCGATGGGTCAGCGCGCGCGAGAGCTGATCGAGCGTATGCGTAGAGAGGCCCACCTTGAGCTCTGGCGAGAGCCGACGCACGAGATCGATCGAGCCGTCTTCTTGCCCTAAGTGCACCATGCCGCACCCCGCGAGCGCCGCGAGCTCCGGTCGATCATTGCACACCAGCGGTACATGCGCAGCGCGGCACAGGGGCCCGAGCAAGCGGAGCAGAGCGAGGATCTCCCGCGACGAGAGATCTTTTGCCCGGAGCTGCAACGCGGCGGGACGCACGGAGAGAACCGCCCCCGCGAACGCGAGCGGATGGATCCGCCGGGCGCTCAGTGTCGCGACGTCGAGGATGGCGTAGAGCCCACGCATCGCGGACCCGTTACTCTTGGCTCAAGACGACGACGCGCGATTCTTTGGTGAGGCGGGGGACGTCGGTGGGAAACGGCGGCTCGATGGAGATCACTTCGCCGCGGAGAAGTTCGTCCCACGCTGCGTTCGACTCCGTGCGCTCACGATCGAGACGACGGGCGCGAACCCGGCCGACCTCTGCGTCCTGGAGCTCACCACACAAAAAAATCTCTATTTTGCCCTTGGTGACGACGCGTCCTGAAACGACGCGGAGGCGCGTGAGGGCCTCGGGGAGCGAAGCCTTGAAGGTGCGACCGTCCCTGCGCAACACGAGATAGCTGAAGGTAAGGCCTTCCCAGCGCAGTCCAGCCGCGCGCGCCGTAGGGACGAGCCATGGGGGAAGATCGATGGGCAGATCTTCGTGACACCAGTCGGTCGGATTCACGAGCGCTGGGCAGCTGGCGGAATGCAAGCACGGGGCGAACACCGTGGCGCGCACCGGATCGGCGGAGAGAAGCGCGTCTCGCACCTCGTGGAGGTGACGGGTGCGGTCGCGAAGGGCTGGCTCGACGATCACCAGCGAGCCCTCAGGATCGAGCGAGCGCGTGAGGAGAGTGGTGACGAGCTCGACATGCCGCGAGAGGCGCTCTTCGTCACGCACGGTGCGATCGAGCTCGCTGAGAACGTGGCCGAGGAGGATCAGATCGAACGGCCCCTTCGGGATGCTTCCGCCGAACGAGGCGCGTGCCGTGGAGCCTTCCAGGGTGACGCCGTCCACCTGCGTTCGCCGCGATAGAATTTCCTTGGCGAGCAGGAGCGCGTCCTCGTCCGTGTCATAGAGGACGACGGAGATGCGCCCTTTTTTCCCGGCAGCGGAGAGGGCGCGCGCCACGCCCCAGCTCATCGCACCGAGGCCTGCGCCGTAATCGAGGACCCGGAGCGGACGGTCTTCTGGAAGCGTAAGAGCTCCACTCGCGACAAGCTCGCGCACCGCCGCCGCCCCCTTCGGAACATCGCGCGGAAAGGAAAAGAGCAGCCGCGCCGCAAGCGCATCGCTCGAGGACGCCTGGACGTTCGCGGGAGCACGGTCGTTGTACGTCGCCGAAAGGAGCGAGACCTTCGACCCGAGACGAGCCGGGTCGTTCGTCGTCGGCCAGCCGCGGCGCTGCGCCACGGCATCGAGCGTCTCTCGCCAGCTATCTTCGAGGCATCTCGCGATCACAGGCTAGTCTTAGTCCCGCGCGAGGGTGGGGTCGACTAGAACGCGCCGCCGCCTTGGATTGCAAAATGATTCATGGTTAAAACCTCCGCGGGCGCCTAGGTCAAGGTGGGCGCCAGGCGAGCGGTGGACATTTGCGGCCATTCTGGGAGTTGACTGTCGCGTGTTGTTGGCAATGCAGCCCGGCCGGCTGTCCGGAATTCGGACACACGCTCGAGGGCGGCATTTTAGAAGCGGATCCGCAAAGCGCGGTGCAGCGCGTGCGAGGTCGACTAGTCTGCTGCCATGCGTCCGCTCCTCGCCCTCATAGTGTTCTTGCCGCTCCTCACGGGATGTCCATCGGCGCCGCCCCCGGCCTCGCTCCTCCCCAATGCGACGGCGGCGGTCGATCGGATGCGGGCGACGGCAGCATGCGGAACTTCGGTGCAAGCGAGCGCGAAGATCGATCACTTCGGCAAGGAAGGACGCGTCCGCGGCGATCTCTTGATGTTCGTCGCCCTCCCCGCGCGCATCCGCATGGACATCGTGAGCCCCTTCGGCGCCACCGTGGCTACGCTCACCAGCGACTCGCAAAAATTCGCCCTCGCCGATCTTCGCGAAAAGCGTTTCTACGTCGGGCCCGCGTCGGCCTGCAACATCGCGCGTCTCACGACCGTGCCCATCCCCGGGCCGGTGCTCGTCGATCTTCTCCGCGGGCAGGCGCCAGTGCTCAAGCACGATCCCGCCGCGATGACGATCGAATGGCACAGGAACGGCTACTACGTGCTCCGGATTCCGAGCACGCACAACGCCGTCGAGGAGATTCATCTGGTGCCCAGACCCGAGGACTTCGGGAAGGAGTGGAACCAGCAGCGAATGCGCGTGCTCGATGTGACGGTCTTTCAGGAGGGCCTCGTCCTCTACCACGCCGAGATGGATGATCACGCGGTAGCGCCGATGGCCAAGCCGAGAGTCGATCCCGACGGCATCGACCCACCGATTCCGCCGAGCGGTCCCTTCTGCGACGCCGAGCTGCCGAGGCGCATCCACGTCGACGTGCCTGGGCTGAAGGAGGACGTCCTCTTTCGCTACGATCAGGTGACGTGGAACCCGCCGCTCGCGCAGGGGACGTTCGTCCAGCAACCTCCGCCAATGATGACGGTCACTCCCGTCACGTGCGAGTAGGTCGGCGAGCGAGAGCGCTTCGGGTCTCGGCGGGAGTGTCGGTGATGATCCAATCGACTCCGCGATCCCTGAGCTCGCAGGCTTCGGCGCCGTCATTCACGGTGTAGGCGCCTACGCGAAAACCCCTTTTTTTCCAGCGTAGAACGCGCTCGACGGTGCACTGCGTCCGCTCTGGGTGAAGCGCGAAAAACGCGGCCGGTGACGCGACGCGAACGGCAAAGTCGAGACCGCGGTCGTGCCGGCGATCGGTGAGCCAGGCGCGGAGGGTTCGGGGCGCGAGCGGGGCCATCGCGAGGAGGAGCGTGGGATCGAACGACGACAGAAGGACGTCGACGCGCGACTGCATGAGCACGCGCGCGAGGGCGACGACGAAAGAGAGACGCCGCGACTGATCGTGCTTGAGCTCGACATTGATCGGCATGCTGCGATCGCGGCACCATGCGAGAACTTCACTCAGCGTCGGCACCCCTTCCGCGGTGTCGAGCAAGCGGACCTGCGCGAGCTCCGCCTTCGACAGGGCCTCTACCCAGCGCACGTCCCTGCCGCCCGTCATGCGCGAGAGACCGGGATCATGGCAGACCACGACCTCGCCATCGCGCGACAACCGAACGTCGATCTCCACGGCGTCGGCCTCTTCGGCATGCGCACGTTCGAGAGCCGCCACCGTATTTTCAGGAGGCCATCCCTCCCCTCGCCCGCCTCGGTGGCCGACGATGAGGGTCCTGCCCCGAGTCTCCCAGACGCTCACGTCGCCAGTTCTAGGACGATCTCGCGGGCGAGCGCGCGGGCCTTGTCGACCTCGTCTGAAAGAAGGGAGATGGCGCCGACCACTGGGTGACCGCCTCCGCCGTGCCGCTCACAGATCTCGGCGATGTTGTGGCGGCGCGCAATGGGCGACCACGGATTGTAGCCGATTGAGATTTTGCATTTGCCGCGCGAGCGCGTGAGGAGCACCGAGTACGCGCTCTTCGGGTAGAGCGCATACGTCACGAATTTGCCTGCGGTTTCGATCAGCTGATCGCTCACGTCGACGAAAACCACGCCGTCTTTTTCCACCGCGCGGTCTTTCGTGAGGGCGATGAATGCCTCATGCGGCGCGCGGATCGGCGCGTACGCAGCCTGGATGTCGTTCGAGCTCGCCATCTCTTCGAGCGAACCGTCGAGGAGCCGTGGCACCATGGCCGTGAGGAACGCGTCGGTCCCTTTCTGCTCCACCACTGCCATCATCTGCAGGACCGGCTCATCGCGTGCGACGGCCATCTCGGCATTCGGAAATGCCGCCGAGTCGATCATGTCGGCCCAGCTCACGAGCTTTGCCATGGGCGCCGGGTCCACGCCGAACCGCGCCGCGCCGACGTCCGCGATGAGCTTGGTGCACGAGCTGTAGGTGCCATCGTGGAACATGCGCCGGGCGGCGGGGGGCAGGAGCTCCTCGGCCGCGACGCGGGCCTCGTAGACGGCGCGCTCTTCCGGAGACGGAAACGCGCTGACGTGATGATCGAAGTACCACGACAGAGCGGGCGCGGTGCTGAAACGAAAATCGAGGATCACGTTTTCGTCGCCCACGAGGAGCTTCGGGTCGACGCCGCTCGACCCCGGCCCATAGCCCGACGAGTGGTAGGCGAAGCTGAGCTCGTCCCGCGGGTGCAGGTGCTTCATAAGCCGAGTGAAGAGGACCGCGGAGCAGAGACCGTCGAAACAATGCCCATGGGTGGCGACGACGACGTGTCTTTTACTCATCAAAAGCGCTTACCATGAGAAGAGGAACTACCACCCATGCGAATTCATCACCTCGCCTTGCGAACCCAGGACGTCGCGCGTCTCGAGCGCTTCTATGTCGATGAGCTCGGCTTCATCGTCAGCCACCGCCAAGGGGAGAGAAACGTGTGGCTCGGGGCCGGAGAGGCGATCCTCATGATCGAGCGCGCCGAGGACGCCGAGCCCGCCATCTCGCCGGGCACGATGGAGCTCGTGGCCTTCACGATCACGCCGGACGAAAGGCGCGTGCTCGAAGCCAAGCTGAAGGTCGAGGGCAAGACCGACTACACGCTTTACGTGCGAGACCCCGACGGCCGCCGCGTGGGCCTCAGTCACTTTCCTGGGACGCCGGTGTCTGCTCCGGCGAGGTGAAGAGGAAGATGAGGAACGTGGACTCCCCGTGATTCCGCGCACGAAATCGCTTCCGTGTATCCTGCATCTACATGGCGGATGACGCCCATTCCGGGGTCGGACGTGAGCACGCGCTCCAGCCTTGCCGCCGCCTCTTTCGTTCCGTCGGCGATGACCACCATGCCGGCGTGAAGCGAGCTTCCGATCCCCACGCCCCCACCGTGGTGGAAGCTCACCCAGCTCGCGCCCGCGGCGGTGTTCACTAAAGCGTTCAAGATCGGCCAGTCGGCGATGGCGTCGGAGCCGTCCTTCATGGCCTCGGTTTCGCGGTTCGGTGAGGCCACAGATCCGCAGTCGAGGTGATCGCGACCAATCACGATGGGCGCCTTCACCTTGCCGGTGCGCACGAGCTCGTTGAACGCCAAGCCCACCTTGGCGCGATCGCCGTATCCCAGCCAGCAGATCCGCGCGGGGAGCCCCTGGAATTTCACGCGCTCGCGAGCGAGCTCGATCCACCTGCGAAGATCGGCGTCGTGAGGAACGGCGGCGAGAACCGCGTCGTCCGTCGCGGCAATGTCGGCGGGATCACCGGAGAGCGCCACCCAGCGGAACGGGCCCTTTCCTTCGCAGAAGAGCGGACGGAGGTAGAGGGGCACGAAGCCCACGAGATCGAAGGCGCGCTCGAGCCCCGCCTCTTTGGCGCCGGCCCGGATGTTGTTGCCGTAGTCGAAGGCTTCGGAGCCTGCCTCCTTGAATCCGAGCATGGCCTCGACCTCGTCGCGCATTCCGGCGTTCGCCCGCTCGACGTAGCCGGCGGGATCTTCGGCGCGGAGCTCGGCGGCCTCTTCGAGCGTAAATCCAGGGGGAACATAGCCGCCCAGCGGATCGTGCGCGCTCGTTTGCTCGGTCACGAGCGGAGGGATGACTCCCCGTTTGAGGAGCTCCGGATAGATCTCGGCCGCGTTGCCGCACAAGCCGATGCTGATCGGTTTTCGATTTTTGCGCGCGCTCTCGATGGCGGCGAGGGCCTTGTCGAGATCGTCGATCCGTTCGTCGACGTAGCGGGTCTCGATGCGCTTCGTGATCCGCGTGGGATCGATCTCGATCGCGAGGCACGACATGCCGGCCATAGTCGCCGCGAGGGGCTGCGCTCCGCCCATTCCGCCGAGCCCCGCAGTGAGCACCCACAGCGGATCGGTCGTTTTCGTGCGGGCTTCGTAGGCTTTTCGCGCGGCGACGAACGTCTCGTACGTGCCCTGCAAGATGCCCTGCGTTCCGATGTAGATCCAGGAGCCCGCGGTCATCTGCCCGTACATCGTGAGGCCGAGGCCTTCGAGGCGACGAAACTCGTCCCACGTGGCCCACTTGGGGACGAGGTTGGAGTTCGCGATGAGAATGCGCGGAGAGTCGGGCGTGGTCTTGAAGCGACCTACCGCTTTTCCGGATTGCACGAGGAGCGTTTCATCCGAGGCGAGCGCGCGGAGCTCGCGAACGATGACATCGAAGCACTCCCAGGATCGCGCGGCTTTTCCCGTGCCCCCGTAGACTACGAGGTCGTCCGGACGCTCGGCCACCTCGGGGTCGAGGTTGTTGTAAAGCATACGGAGGGCGGCTTCTTGGACCCAGCCTTTGCAACTAAGCTCTACGCCGCGGGGGGCGCGAACTGTGCGCGGTTCGCTCATGGCGGGGTCGTAGCATTTAGAGCGGGTACGCGCGCGCTCTTGTCCCATCGGTCTGCGAGATCTTCGGCGATGGCCGCAAGGAGCGGTCGTGTCGTCTCGCGGTGCGTGGCGCTGACGAAGACGATCTCGGGGTACATGCGGGCGAGCCGTTTCACCTCGCCAGGCGGCAGGAGATCCGACTTGTTGTACACGAGAATGCGAGGGATGTCGGAGAGCTCCAGCTCGTCCAAGAGCTCGAGCGTGGTGTCCACGTGCTCGTCGCGCGCACGGTCGCCCGCGTCGACGACGTGAATGAGGAGATCGGCGTCTGCCGCTTCTTCGAAGGTGGAGCGAAACGCGGCGAAGAGATCCTTCGGCAGATCGCGGATGAAGCCCACGGTGTCGGTGATCACTACTTCGCGCCCTCCGTAACCCGCCCAACCCGCGTCGAGGTTGCGCGACCGCGTGTCGAGCGTGGCGAAGAGACGATTTTCCACGAGCACGTCGGAGCCGGTGAGCGCGTTGAGGAGCGTGCTTTTTCCGGCGTTGGTGTAGCCCACAATGGCGATCGTGGGGACGGAGTCGCGGGTGCGCTTTCGCCTTCGCTGCTCGCGCTGGCGGGCAAGCATCTTGAGCTGCGCTTCGAGGTGAGTGACGCGCTCCTTCGCCCGGCGCCTGCCGATCTCGAGCTTCGTTTCACCGGGGCCGCGCCCGCCGATGCCGCCCGTCAACCGGGAGAGCGAGTCGTCCTTCAACCCGAGACGCGGGAGGCTGTATTTCAGCTGCGCGAGCTCGACCTGGAGCTTGCCGTCCCGGCTCTCCGCGCGCTGGGCGAAGATGTCCAAGATCAACTGTGAGCGATCGATGATCTTGAGATCGCTGACCTTGGCGATCGCCGCAGCTTGCGCAGGGGTCAGATCACGATCGAAGATCAGGGTCTGCACGTCGAGCTCGACCGCGCGCATGATCACGTCGTCGAGCTTGCCGCGACCGATCACGAACTTGGGGTCGATGCGCTCGCGGGATTGAACGATGACGTCGGCCACGTCTGTCCCGGCGGTGCGGGCGAGCTCGCTCAGCTCGCGGATCTTTTCTTCGTCACTCGATTTCGAGCCCTTTTTCCGGGTTTTTTCGGTGACGTGAATGAGGATGGCCCGGCCGTCTTTGGCCACCACGCGCGTACGGGAGAGCCGCGCGAACTCCGCTTCGAGACCGCTCATCAGGGAGCCGACGTGCACGTCCACGCGCGAGAGCGGCATCGGACCGACCTCGCGATACGGCGGCTGGCCCGCTTCGTCCGCGCTGCGCGGCACCACGTTGTACGCGTACATGATCGATCGCGGATCGCCGTTCGGTGCCATCTGGATGGCCGCTACGAGATCGAGTCGTAGGCGCACGAGGTCGGTGAGATCGTCCTTCGTGAGAGGCTCGCCGCGGACGTGCGTGTGGATCAGACGAAGACCGCGAAAGCGCCCCTCGGCCGCGCGGAGGCGACCGATGTCCGGGAGCATCAGCTTCGACGCGTCACCGACGATGACGTAATCGACTTGCCCCGAGCGATGGACGAGCACCCCCACCTGCCGCCCGCACTCCACCGATGCGTCCACGAGAGAGCGGGCGAGCTCGGGGGTGAGCAGATTTTCGATCGGGACCCGGCGCCGGTAAATGCGCTCCAGAGTTTTGATCGCTGCGGGCGAGAGCCCGGTCGTGTTTCCGTAGAGTTCGATGGGTGAGCCTGCTTCCTACGCCGCTTAGTTGTCGACGCACGTCGAGGTGGCTGCCGGGACCTGCCAGTTGAACAGCGAGGCCGTGATCCGGGGGTAATACATGGTGAACGAGTAGCACATTTCGTCGTTCGTATTCGGGCCGAACCCGACGGGCGTGGTCGAGGTGTTCGTCCACGCACAGCGCGTCTTCACGACGTCGCCAGCGTGAATGACGCTGCTAATGGGGAACCAAACTTGATTCTGGAAATCCCAGTTGAGCTGCGTGCCCATGTCTGCGGGTCCATCCGTTGTCGCGATCGCGCTTCCAATCCTGTGCATATGGGGGAGCGCGGCAAACATGTGAAGGCCGTTGAACGTCGATGGCACGGTGAACGAGCAAGTCATGTCTTTTTTGCCCTGGGCGGGGATGGTGAAGCTCTCCGAGCCAAAGGCCATGACGTCGGCGTCGTTCGCCCTGAGCTGGTCCGTCGTGCAAAGCGTGAAGCCGGAGGAGTCCTTCTCGGCCGCAAGGTGGTTCACGTTGTTGTAGTGAATCTGGACCACGTAGTGGGTGACGCCTTGCTCGGGAAAACCTGCCTCTGGCGGTAGCTCGATGTTCTTACCGCCCGGCGCCCAGCCGTACAGAATGCGCCAGCCCAACGCGCCTCCGGAGCCGCATGGCGCGGGCACTCCGCTCACGGTAGACGGTGATTGAAAGAGGAGCGCGTGGTGCACGATCTTGCTGTTGTCGATGTTCGGGCCGATGGCGACGACGTGCCGCTTTTGGCCGACGGTCACGTCGAAGCCGTAACAGACGTAAACGTCCTCGGTGCTCTGGGGCATCGCCCAAGGGGATGCGGAGACGAGTAAGTCGTGCACGTCGCACGTGAGCGGTCCCGTACCCGAATCGCCCGCGCCGCCGTCCGTCCCCGACGCGCACGCGACCGTGCCGGCAGGTGCGCCCGCCGCGACCCAGTCGTCGATGATCTTCGTGTCGCTTGCCGACAGGCGGGCGTTCGGTGCTTGCGGCATGGGCTTCGCATCGTCGTGGATGCGCGTGCCGACGAGCTCGTAAACTTTCTTCGCGTGGTCGGTGCGGGCTGCGACGTTCATGTCACCGGACGTGAGGAGAGCCATTGGCGCGCCGAACGTAGGAGGCGACGAGTGACACTGCCGGCACTTGGCATCGATGACCGCGTCGACCGCGCACGGGAGCGGCGCTCCCCCAACGGAAGGCGGCCCCTGGTCTTGGACTTTCGCCGAGCTGCAGGAGGTGACGCCGAGGGTCGCAACGAAGACGAAGCGAACCAGCGAAGATCGCGGCATGCGCGGGAGCATGGCACGAAAGCTTTCCCCTGGCCCGCTCGAACCGCGCTTCACGGCGCGTTGGAACTGGCCACCGATGCCTTAGCGGTTGATGCGTTCGAGGTAGGAGCCGGTCTCCGTGTCGACCTTGATCCACTCGCCCTCTTTGATGAAGAGAGGAACGTTGACGACGGCGCCGCTCGAGAGCGTGGCGGGCTTGGTGGCTCCGCTCGCCGTGTCGCCTTTGATTCCCGGCTCGCTCGAAACGACCTGCATGATCACGTTCGCGGGGAGCTCGACGCCGATCGCGTTGCCGTTGAAGAGAGTGACTTTGACGTCGAGGCCTTCGGTGAAGAAGCGCGACTCATCGCCCACTTTGATTTTTTCGACGTGAATTTGCTCGCCCGTGGCGGTTTCCATGAACACGTAGGTGTCCGACTCGACCCACGAGTAGGTCATCGTTCGCTCGTCGACGTCGGCCAGCTCCACGGCCTCGCCCGACTTCCATGTGCGCTCGATCACGTTGCCGTTGACCAGATTTCGCACGCGGCATCGGGTGAAGGACTGGCCCTTCCCGGGCTTCACGAACTGGTGCTCGACGATGTGGTACGGCACGCCTTCGATCTGGATTTTCAGGCCTTTTCGGATGTCGGTGGTGTTCATCTTCGCTAGACCTTTTCTACGTACTCACAGAGTGCAAAGCGGTACATCGCGGTGATGGCTGGTAGCACGGGCGGACGAGGCGCGGCAAGGGGTCTGGACAGTACTGAGCCGTCTCGGTAAAGCCTCTCCCGCATGCACGACGTCGATGAGGAGCTTCGCGAAATCAAGCGCGAGATCATCGAGTCGCGTGGCCTCGTCATCAAGACGAACAACCTCACGAATGCGCTCAGCGCGGATATAAAATCCATCGCCAAGCGCCAGCAAGTCTACGAGAAGCGCCTCACCATCAACAGTGCCACGGCGTACGTCGTCTTCGTGCTCGTTACCTTCACCGCCCTCAAATTTGCGTGGGACGCGCGGGTCGACGCCATCAAGACCGAGACCGAGCAGAAGAGCTCGGAGAATGAGCGTCTGCGAAAAGAGGCCCGCGAGACGCAGAAGCGCGACGACGATCGCGCGCGCGCCGAGATGAAGGCCACCGAGTACTACGAGCTTCTGCGCCGGGGAAAGCGGATCGAGCTCGTGGCGGCGTACGACGCGATCAAGAAGGAGCCCATCACCAAGGCCGAGCAGGCCGTCTTCGCCGACGGCGTCGACCGCGTGCGTAATGAGCTCGCGCTCCTGCAGTTTCAGCAAGGCTCGGACAAGGCGCGCGTTCAGCGCTGGCAAGAGGCGGCAACGGCATTCGAGGAGTCCTTAAAGTACAAAGAGGACTCGGCCATCGCGCCGAGCGTGCATCTCGCGCTCGCCGAATCGTACCGACACCTCAATCGTCAGCGCGACGCCGTTCCCATCTTGACGCTCCTGGCCGACGCCTCACCGGACAAGGAAATTCAGGACGACGCGCTGTACTTGCTCGCGTGGTGTCAGACCGACATTCAAGCCTGGAACGACGCCAAGAACACGTGGCGCGCCCTCATCCGCCGCTTTCCGGATTCGCACTTCTCTCCCGAAGCACGCATGCAGCTCGCCCAGCTCGTTCTAATGCACTAGGCGACGAGGGTTTGGTAGGCGGAGGTCAGTGCGGCGAAACGTTCTTCGAGGGTGCGTCGCTCTTCGTTCGACACGCCAGGGTGAAGATCGGGGTGGTAGGCGCGGGCCAGGCGGCGGTACGCGCGCTTGATTTCTAGGGGATCCGTGTTCGGCGGGATGCCGAGGATCTGCCATGCCTTTGCCCGCTTCGGATCGCGTGTCTCAGGTGCGGCAGCGGGCCAGGGGGTGTTTCCGGTGGCGCGATCGCGGGCGCGGCGACGTCCGCGGAGAAACTCCGTCGGGCCGAGAGGAAGATCTGTGAGCGCGCCGCGGGGAGTGCGGACGGCGACGTGGAAGAGGATGCGCGCGTCGACGAGCTGCTCGAGAAACTGCAGGCGACCGAGGAGCTGCCGGCGGAGGGCCGCTCCGATCACCGAGGGCGAAAGCCTGAAATCGGTGACGAGCACTTCACCGAGGAGGCGGCGCGAGGCGACCGAGCGAAGGACGGAGCGGCGCAGGGTGTCCTCGTCGATCGCGCCATCGCGGCGGAGGACGTCGGCGAGAGAGGCCCCGGAGCCGTCGACTTCCACGGCCACGACGAGTCCGGCGCTGACGTGAACACGGTGGATGCGCCCGCGGTCTTCGGCGAGGGCGAGCGTGCCCGTCGCGGAGGCGCGGTGGAGGCCGCCGAGGAGATCACCGAGCGTCGTCAGGCGAAGCCGACCAGGGAGCTGCATCCTCTTGGCGATAGCAGCGCGCGCCGAATACGGGCAAATTACGGGGCTTTTTCGCCGACGAATACCTCGGCGAGGACCGTGGCCGTTTCGGGGACGCACGCATCTCCCACGCATACGACGGCGCGCACGCGGGCCTCGACGTGGCCGACGCCGCGCTCCCTGGCGACGAGAGCGAAGCCCCAGCGCCACGTGTCGTCGGCCTTCAACGTCGCGTCGGAGGGGCCGATCCGCCCCCGGAGTGGAGAGAGCGACGCACTCGCCTTGGTGATCTCGACATCGCCCCAGGTGATCTTCGCCCCCTCGGCACGGGCCTCCGCTTCGCAGCGAACGCGGCCGGGACTGACGGCGCGCTCGCACGTGACGATCGCACGCAAAGGAACTGCGGCACCGGCGACGCCGCCACCAGGGACGAGGCCCGACACGACCAGCGCCGCAAGCGTGATCCGTGCAGAGTGCCTACGCGGCCGGGCTTCGAATCGCACGCTTTCGTGGTATCAGGACGCGATGCGACGCGCACTGCTCCTGTCTTCTTTTCTCCTCTTCGCGTGCGACGATAAGACCGCCACGCAGGGGATCGTCGATGCCGCTCCGACGGCGGTGACAGCGCCGCTCGATGCCGCGCCACGCGCGCCCACCTGGGAGATGCCGGAGCGGCCGGTGCCAAAGTCGAGCCCCACGGTGACCTCGACCATGCCGCCCGAAGTGCAGATGAAGGCGATCGGCTACATGAACGCGATGGGGCAAGTGCACGCGGAAGATGCGCCTGCCGATGCGGAGTACGCCAAGAGTCTTGCGACGCAGCTCAAGCCGCTCCTCTTGGCCGCGGACAAAGGCTCGGCAGAGGAGAAGTCACGTCTCAACCGGGTCGAAATCATCGGCGGAGGGCGACGGATCGATCTGCTCGCCGCCACAGGCTGCGATGCCCAGATGCCAGCGCGCGTCGTCGCGGGAGCGGCCTCTCTCACGTTGCTCCAGGCGCACGGCGTGCTCGTCATCGCCTGTCATGACGCGCGTGTTCAATGCTTGCAGAGTACACGGGACCCGAGCGACATTCTCTGCACAACGGCGCCTCGTCACAAATAGCGGCCTTGACGCGAGCGGATCGCGCACCCTAGATCTCACGCATGAAACGATCCCTCGTCCTCGCGCTCTCCGCTCTCCTCTTCGTCGTCGCCGGCTGCAAAGGAACCGCCGAGCTGAGCCTCGGAACCGTCGGAAACACGATGGTGTACGACCAGACCTCCCTAACGGTGAAGGCAGGACAGAAAGTCCACCTCGTCCTCAAGAACAACGGCAGCACCCAGGCGATGCAGCACAACTGGGTGCTCGCCAAGACGGGGACAGAGGCCGCTGTCGCCGAAGCGGGGGGCCAGGCTGGCGCCGGCTCCAACTACGTGAAGCCGAACGATCCGAACGTCATCGCTTCGACGCCGATCTCCGCTCCGGACACGTCGACCGAGGTGATCTTCACCGCGCCTGATCCCGGCGCCTACCCGTTCCTCTGCACGTTCCCCGGGCACGCCGCGACCATGAAGGGCACCTTGACTGTTACGCCGTAGTCTGGATCTACGGATCCCACACGCCGACGAAAGCGCGGCCGCCGCGGATGCACGCCACGCGCAGGGCGTCGTCGCTCACGGTGCAATCGCGGAGCTCGCCGTAGCCGCCGTCGAGCTCTTTCGCCCGAAGAATACGGCTCTTTGCGCCGCGAACCACGATTCCGATCGACGTCGGGAAGGCCACGCTCTTTCCGTTCGGTGAGCGCGGGGAGCCGGGCTGGCCCACCTGATCGAGAAAGGTCGCCAGGGCGGTCGCGCGCGAAAGATCAGGCGCGATGAGCACTGGCTCGCCGGCCACGATCACTTCGAGACCGCTCGGACCCCAGGCAAGCGGGATGGCCCGCGCGGCTTCACCCTTCGCCGACGTGCAGCGCGCGCTGAAGGCTGGGACGATGGGAAGCGCCACGTCGCGCGGATCGGCATCCCCCGTCGGCGCGAAGGTGGCGTGAAGGGCGAGCCCGTCGCACGCGCTGTACGCTTCGATGAAGCGCATCGCGCCGTCCGGAGCAATTACCTGCGTCTTCCAGGTGGAAACGTCGGCTTCGTTCTCGTCTCCGAGCTGCGGGTCGACGCGCACCACACCAGCAAGAGTCCGCACGAGGAGCTTGCCCGACGCATCGAAAGCGAGCGCTCCCCAGGAAGGCTGGCGCCCGCGATCGATCTGCGGAATCGCCGACACGGCACGCAGGACGGCGGACGAAGATACGGGCGCGGCTTGGGTGATCCACGTCTGAGGATCGGGGACGCGGGGGTTCTTCGAGGTGTGAAGACGCCGAGCAACGTCGAGGGCCGACGCGGCGCGAATGACGTCCCCCATGCTCGCGTACGCGCGCACTTCGGCGAGGGCAGCTTCCTCGAGGGCCGAGCTCGCACCGCACGAAATCGGGCCATTCCCTAGGGCGCGCGTGATCCGCGGCGAGCCACCTTCCGCACAGATGGCTCCATAGAGCGCGCGCAGCTGACGCACGTAGAGCGGAACGAGAGGCGCATCTTTCGGTCGTGCGGCGCGCGCAGCCGCAATACTGGCGAGCGCGCGCAGAGACGCATCGGGCTCGTCGGGATCGCGGCTCATTCCAGCCGAGCGATCGAACCATCGCACGACCGCGCTCGCTTTCGGCGCTGGCTCGAACGGCGCCTGCCCCCCCTCGAGGCTCACGCGCAGCGTCACGTCGTCGAGCCCATCACCATCGCGATCGGATCCATCGGCCTCGATCGAGAGCGTCGGAGCACCCGGCGGATCGAGGATGATCGTGCTGAAGCGCACGTGAGGCGCCGGTCCATCCAGCGAGATGATCCCAAGCCAGCGCGAAGGATCTTTTGCTCCATGTCCCGCGCATCCGAAGCCGAGCTCCACGAGAGCCGAGCGTTTTCCGACGAGGCCGAGTCGCTGGCTCGGCGAGCACGTAGGGTCGGCGTTCACCGGTGCACCGGGCGTGTCGACGGAGCGAGCAGGCCCCAAACCCCCTTGATTTCCCTTGTAGACGACGATCTGCGCCGCCTCGCCGCCGGCCGTCGAGCGAACGAGAGCAAGCGCGTCTTTCACGCCGTCGCCATCGAAGTCGCGCACGAGACCGATCACGAAGATCCGCTCTCGAGGGGCGACGAGGGTCACGCCTTCGAGCGACCACTGCGAGAGGTTGGGAGGCGCGATGACTCCCGGCTGCTCTGCGAAGGAGAGCCCAGCATCGATCACCAGATCGCTCACGGCTAGGGCCGCATCGACGGCCGCGCCTCCCTCGCCGACCGCGTACGGGACGTAGGGATGATCGTGTCCGCACGCTTTCGAGCATCCGGCCAAGCCTCCGAAGAGAAGGATGGCTGTGAGCGCGCTACGCATCGTGCGTTCGTCTAACACGGCGACCTTGGTGCATGCGAGGTTCGGATGGACAACGCTCGGGGCGCGTGTGAGCCTTCCCGCCTTCGTACGTGCGCTCCCTCGTCGTCATCCTCTGCGTTCTTTTCGCCGCTCTTCTCGTGGCCGGTGGGGCCCGCGCGGACGGAGCAGAGGACGTGCGCGACGGGATGGCCGCCAAGGCATCGGGCGATCGCGCGCTGGCGCGACCGTCACTAGAAAAAGCGGCGGCGTCGGAGGACGTCGATGCGTCGGCGCAAGCCACGTATTTCCTCGCAGAGATGGACGACGAGGATCTCTTGTTCGCGCGCGCGCTCGAGCGCTACCGTGCATCGGTGTTGCGCTCTCCGTCGCACCGATATGCGCCGCGAGCCATGACCCGCGCCGATCTCTTGCGGCGTCATGCGGAAGGAGACTTCGCCCCCTACGTGAGGCTCGAACAGGTGCGTCGTGATCCGGCGCTGGCCAATGCGCCGGAAGCGATCGATGCGCTCGCGCGCGACGCAGAGTCGTTTCCCCCTGGGCTGGTCCGCGTGGAGGCGCGCACGGTGGTTGCCGAGGCGTATCTCGGACGTATGCACCGACGCACGGACGGGATCACCGTCCTGCGCAAGGTAGTAAACGATCCGGCTGCCGATCCGCTGACCGTTCGTCAGGCCTCGCGCGAGCTCGTCGACGCTCTCGTCGCCGAGGGTGATCTGGCTGGCGCGGCCGAAGCGGCTCACGCGGGAGACCCGAAACTTGCTCGCGACGTGAGGACGCTCGTGCGTCGCAGAAACATGCACGTGGGCGCGATCTCGGCGCTGTCGGTGTTTGCGATTCTCGCCGTAGGTGTCGTCGCGCGCGCGCGATCGCGGCTCCCTGTCGTGGGCCTCGCGGTCCGCTCGTGGACGAAGATCGCGCTCCCGTTCGTCGCATGGATGACCATCGTCGGCGGAATGCTGGCGTCTCAGTACGAGCGCGGCCGCGCCCTCCCCTTCGTCTTGCTCGGAGCCGCGGTCTTCGTGCTCACCGTCCTCGCGCGCGCGTGGGGTGCGGCGGGATCGAGAGCGCCGGTTGCAAAAGCGGTGCGCGCCGTTCTCTCGGCCGCAAGCGTGGTCGCGGCGGCGTTCTTGGTGCTCGAGTCGCTCGACACGGGCTATTTGGAAGGATTCGGCTTGTGAGGACCAAAGAGACTGAAACCAAGGCTAAAATCGATCCAAAGCACGTGCGCGTCGTCCGCATCGGACACGGAGCAAACTGTTCGAGCGTGGGCAGCGTGATCGATACGCTCTTCGCGAGCGCGGTCGTCGGAGGCGCTATCTTCACGGCCATCGCTGCCGCGATCGGGTCGGAGAAGGTCACCATCGTCGGCGCGACCCCAGACAAGCCGACGTCGGGCGAGCCCGACATTGACGAAGACAGGGTTCCATGATCGTCCGCTACGAGAGCTGGGGAGCGTGGGTGAAGATGGAGGGCGACGTCGAGACGCCGCTCGGGAAAAACGGGGCGCTCGCTGCGCTCGATCGCGAAGGAGTCCGCGCGCTTGGTCTCGACGGCGGCTCGGCCTGGACGGCGCCGCACCCGCCGAGCGCTCCCCTCGAGATCCATCTGGCAGTCACCAGCAAGTGCGCTGCGGGATGCGACGGATGCTACCTCGACGCGCGGCCGGACGGCGCGCACGTGCCTCGCGAAGAGCTCGACGCCGCGATGGACGCCATGAAGAGCGCCGGAGTTTTCACCGTCGCGTTCGGCGGAGGCGAGCCGACCACGCGCGCCGATCTCGGTGAGCTCGCGGAGGCCGCACGCGCACGCGGAATCACGCCGGTGCTCACGACGAGCGGTATCGGGCTTGGTCCCGGAAAAATCGCGAAGCTCGGCGCATTCGCCCAGGTAAACGTCAGCTACGACGGCGCGGGAGAAGGCTACGAGAGCGTGCGCGGCTTCGACGGACGAAGCGCGGCGGAGAGCGCCATCGCGCATCTCGCTGAAGCAAGGATCCGCGTCGGCATCAACGTCGTACTCACGCAAGGCAGCTTCGATGGCCTCGGAGAGACGCTCCTTCGCGCGCGAAGCCTCGGTGCACGAGAAGCGCAACTTCTGCGTTACAAACCTGCGGGCCGCGCCGCGACCCTCGACTACCTCGCGCGCCGACTCACCCCCGAGCAAGCGGCCTCCCTCGGGCCCACGCTTCGCCGCCTCACGCGCGAGCACGACGCTCTCGGCCCCGGATTTTCAATCCGCATCGATTGCGCGCTAGTCCCATTCTTGTCGGCCGATCCCGAGCTCAGCGCGAAGCCGGAGATCCTCGCACGCTTTGGGATCTTCGGTTGCGAGGCGGGCGATGCTCTCGCCTCCGTTCGCGCCGACGGGTACGTGTCGCCGTGCAGCTTTGCGTCGCCGACCACGCTTCGCGGAGCCGATCTCGCAGGCCACGCCGCGGATCCCGAGCTCACACGCTGGCGCGCGCATCGGTTGGCCCCGGATGAACCATGTGCATCATGCACGCTTCGCCCGGTGTGCAAGGGAGGCTGCAAGGTGGTCTCGTCCTTCGTGGACCACGTGCATGGGCCGGATCCGGAGTGCCCGCGCGTGCGGGCGCATCGCCGCGTCTAGCTAGTCGACGAGACGCGTGCTTCTTCCAGCGCCTCACGCAAGGCTTCGTTCGTCGTACGCTTCGGAGCCCATCCGAGCGACTTGAGCTTCGCTGGGTCGCCGACGAGGCTCGGGATCTCCGCGGGTCGAAAGCGTGCCGGATCCACCGTGATGGTGGCTTCCGCGCCACTCAGCTTTACGAGCTCGTCCAGGATGCTTCGGATCGACCGACCCGTGCCGCTGCAGACATTGTACGCCTCGCCCGGAGCGCCTCTGTCGAGCAGGATGCGGTAGGCGTCGACGACATCCATGACGTGAGAAAAATCCCTTACCGGCTCCAGGTTGCCTACGGCGATCGCGCGCGAGGCGTTTTTCCCGATCGCCGTGAGTTGGCGCGCGAACGACGGCACGACGAAGTGCGGGGCCTGTCCTGCGCCGAGGTGATTGAAGGACCGCGCGCAGATCGCGGCGACTCCGTAGCTCCGATGGAACTGAAATCCCGCGAGCTCCGCCGAGGCCTTCGATGCGGCATAGGGGCTCGTCGGCAGGAGCGGCAATGCCTCACGTGCGCGTTCGCCGAATGGCACGGGGCCGTAGACTTCGCCCGAACCGATCACGAGGACGCGCGCATCGGGCGCCTTGACTCGAACGGCATCGAGCACGTTGACGGTTCCCACGGTGTTCACGGCGAACGTCTTCGCCGGGGATTGATGGCTCTCGGCGACGGAGCTCGCGCCCGCGAGGTGCACGATCCATTCGGGCTTGCTCGTCGAAACAGCGCGTGCGAGCCCTTCTCCGTTCAGGAGGTCGAGCGACCAGACCCCCGGAGATTCTGCGGCATCCGAGGGGCCGCGAACCTCGAAGACCTCGTCACCGTGGCTTCGAAATTCGTTGCAGAGGTGCCTCCCGACGAAGCCGTCCGCCCCGGTCACGAGGACGCGCATCGTCAGGGCACCGATTTGCCATCGAGGCGCGCCAGATCGGCGTCGACCATCATCTCGATGAGCTCTTTGAATTTCACCTTCGGCTCCCAGCCGAGCTTGGCCTTGGCCTTCGAGGGATCTCCGATGAGCAGCTCGACTTCGGCGGGGCGAATGAAGGCCGGATTGAGCTCGACGTATTTTTTCCAGTCGAGATCGACGCGCGCGAACGCGACCTCGCAGAGCTCCTGCACGGTGTGGGTCTCGTGCGTGGCGATGACGTAGTCGTCGGGCTCGTCGGCCTGGAGCATCTTCCACATCGCCTCGACGTAGTCTCCCGCGAAGCCCCAATCGCGCCGTGCGTCGAGGTTCCCGAGCTGGAGCTTCTCCTGAAGCCCGCGACGAATGCGCGCCACGGCGTGGGTCACCTTGCGCGTGACGAACTCGAGCCCGCGCCGCGGAGACTCGTGGTTGAAGAGAATTCCGCTCGCGGCAA
This sequence comes from Myxococcales bacterium, assembly GCA_043747615.1. GTDB lineage: Bacteria > Myxococcota_A > Polyangia > Polyangiales > Polyangiaceae > JAYTOU01. The sequence goes on from JAYTOU010000102.1 coordinate 32,267, forward strand.
AGAGGTTGAACGACTCGCGGTAGTTGATGGTGATGAAGTGGCCGTACACCTTGGCGACGCCGTAAGGCGAGCGTGGGTAGAGAGGCGTCGTTTCGATCTGAGGCACTTCGCGCACCCGCCCGAACATCTCCGACGACGAGGCCTGGTAGAAGCGCGTCTTGGGTGCGGTGTGGCGGATCGCTTCGAGCACCTTGGTCACGCCGAGGGCCGTAAATTCACCCGTGAGGACGGGCTGGCTCCAGCTCGTGGGGACGAACGATTGCGCCGCGAGATTGTAGACCTCGTGCGGCTCGATAGTCTTCAGGAGGGCGACGAGCGAGAACTGGTCGAGCAGATCGCCTTGGTGGAGCGCGATCCGATCGCGGATGTGTCCGATGCGTTCGAACTTTTCTTCGGACGAGCGGCGCACCATTCCGTGCACCTCATAGCCGCGCGCGAGGAGAAACTCTGCGAGGTAGCTGCCGTCTTGCCCGGTGATGCCGGTGATGAGTGCGCGCTTGGTCATGGCTATTTTCCCGTGTTTATCACGATCCGAGTCCTCAGAGCGAGCACCCCACCATCACCGGCTCCGGCTCGAGCTCGACGCCGAAGCGGGTGCGTACTCCGTCTCGGATTTTGCGGGCAAGCACGAGAAGCTCGGCCGTCGTACCGCCGCCGCGATGCACCAAGGCGAGCGCGTGCTTCTGCGAAATCCCCACGTGTCCGTCGGTGTGCCCCTTTGCGAAGCCCGCGCGCTCGATGAGCCACGCAGCAGGGACCTTGAACGCGCCCTCCATATCGAAGCGTGGAACTGGCTCGCTCACGCTCTCTTCGATGCGGCGAAGCGTGTCGCTGTTCACGATGGGATTCATGAAGAAAGAGCCGGCGCTGACGGTGTCGGGATCGGCCGCATCGATCACCATGCCTTTTTTTCTTCGCAGCTCGATGATGGTGGGACGGATGACGCTCGCGGGTGCACGCGCTCCGTCGACGATGCCGAGCGCACGCGAGAGCTCGGCGTAGCGAACCGGTGCACCAAGCGGATCGACCGCGAACGAGAACTCAACGCGGGTAATCACGTAACGCGCATTGCCCTTGAAATGGCTGTTTCGGTACGAAAACGCGCAGGCCTCGCGATCAAGCCATGCGCGCTTGCCCGTGACGCGATCGAGCACGCCCACGCGCTGGATCGTTTCGCCGACGTCTTGCCCGTAGGCGCCGACGTTCTGCATCGGGGTCGCGCCAACGAGCCCGGGAATGCCGGAGAGGCACTCGACACCGCTCCAGCCTTCGTCCACGGCGCGCGCCACGAACGCGTCCCAGCTCTCGCCCGCCGCGGCAGTCACCGTGACGCGGTCGCTTTCTTTTTTTACCTCGACGCCTGCGAAGGCGATCTGCACGACGAGCCCGACGGCGTCGTCTCCGATGACCAGATTGCTTCCGCCTCCGAGAATGAGGAGAGGCTCGCCGCGTCGATCGGCCTCGCCCACCACGGCTTCGAGCTCTTCCGCCGTGTCGGCGCGCACGAAGCGCAGAGCAGCCCCGCCGAGACGAAGCGTGGTAAACGAAGCTAGGGAGACGTTGCGATCTTCGCGCATCGCGCTTCCTCGTTATCGCGCCTCGCGCGAACCCGTGGCAAAGAAAAGCGCCCTTCGTGCAGACGTTACCCATCGATTCGCTCCTCCCCGAGATCGCGCAAACCCTCGAAAAGGAGCGCGTGCTCGTCCTCGAAGCGCCTCCCGGGGCGGGAAAAACGACCCGCGTACCTCCAGCGATTCTTGAGGCGAGCCGAAGTGGACCGCCTGACAAACGTGAGGTCGTCGTGCTCGAACCGCGGCGGCTTGCGGCACGGATGGCAGCGCGGCGCGTGGCCGAAGAGCTCGGCGAGAACGTGGGCGATACCGTCGGCTACCAGGTGCGGTTCGAAGACGTCTCGAGCGCAAAGACACGCATTCGCTTCGTGACCGAGGCCATTCTCACGCGGAGGCTTCTCTCCGATCCGAATCTGGAAGGCGTGAGCGCGGTCGTCCTCGACGAGTTCCACGAGCGGCACCTTCACGGCGACGTGGCCCTCGCGCTCCTTCGCAGAATGAGAAAAACGGCGCGCCCCGATCTAAAGCTCGTCGTCATGTCGGCGACGCTCGACGCCAAGCCGGCCGCAGATTTCCTGGGCTGCCGCACGATTCGCTCCGAAGGTCGGCGCTTCGACGTGGCCATCGAGCACGCACCCGCAGACGACGCTCGCCCTCTTTCCTTGCAAGTGGCATCGGCGGTCCGCTCGATCGTGCACGCGGCTCCCGAGGGGGACGTGCTCGTGTTTCTTCCCGGCGCATCCGAGATCCGGCGCGCCCGTGACGCTCTCGCCAAGCTCGCTGGAGAGCACGATTTCCTGGTGGTTCCGCTCCATGGTGATCTCAGCCCCGCCGATCAAGATCGTGCTGTTCGGCGCGCCGACCGACGAAAGGTGATCCTCTCGACCAACGTCGCGGAGTCGTCGGTGACGATCGACGGTGTGGTGGCCGTCGTCGATGGAGGCCTTGCGCGGGTCGCTTCGTTCGATGCGTGGTCGGGCCTTCCGCGCCTCAAGGTTCAGAAGGTCAGCCGCGCCTCGTGCATTCAGCGGGCCGGTCGCGCGGGCCGCACGGCTCCCGGACGATGCATTCGACTGTTTACGCGCGGTGATTTCGAGCGGAGGCCTGAGCACGATCTACCCGAGATTTTACGGCAAGATCTCGCGCAGCTCGTCCTAGAGCTCCACGCTGCCGGAGCAGCAGATGTGGAGTGGCTCGATGCACCTCCGGCAAAATCCGTCGCTGCGGCGATGGACCTTCTGACGAAGCTAGGGGCGATGGAAAAAGGTCAGGTCACCGACATCGGTCGCCGTCTCCTTCGCTTTCCGATCCACCCGCGGCAGGGGCGGATCCTCGTCGAAGCGGAGACGCGCGGGGTAGTCGACGATGCCGCGGTGGTCGCCGCGATCCTCTCCGAACGCGATCTGCGTGCGTCCTCGAAAGCGCAGTTCGGCGAGCGCGGCGGGAGGCGCATGGATGCCACCGATCGCTCGGATCTCCTCTCGATGCGCGACCTCTTTCGTGAAGCGGAGCGCGCACGATTTTCCGACGGCGCCATGCGATCCATCGGCATCGACGCAGGCGGCGCCCTCGCCGTCGATCGCGCGCAGAAGCAGCTTCGAAGGATCGCGCGCAAAGGCTCGGGCGAAGGCTACGACGATGACCTCTTGATTTCGGTGCTCGCCGGCTATCCAGATCGCGTGGCCCGCCGCTTGCGTTTTGGAGCCCGTGCGCTCGCCGTCTCCGGAGGCATGAGCGCGGAGCTCGGCGAAGAGAGCGTGGTGCGCGACGCCGAATGGATGGTGGCCCTCGACGCCGACGACCAACGCGGAGCGACCGTCGTGCGCACAGCCAGCGAGATCAAGCCGGAGTGGCTGCTCGATCTTTTCGCCGACCGGATCATCGAGTCCAACACGATCACCTTTTCCAAGACCACGGAACGCGTCGAGGCCACGAGCAAGATGACCTACGAAGGGCTCATTCTGAACGAGTCCCCCGCCGGCGCCGCGTCCGAAGACGAGATCGCGCGTGTGCTCGCGTCTGCCGCCATCGAAGCCGGCGCTCACCGCTTCGCACCCGAAGACGCCCTCGCTCGTTGGATCGCCCGCGCGCGTTTTGCGGCCGGCGTCGAGCCTGCTATCCCCGCCCCCAGCGACGAGTTCGTGCGCGAAACACTCCGGGGGATGTGCGTGGGGCGGCGCAGCTTCGCCGAGCTGAAGGAAGCCTCGCTCATGCACGCGCTCGAGGCTGCGATGGGCAGCATGCATTCTGCACGCATTTCCGCACTTGCTCCGGAGAGGACGACCCTCGCAGGCGGCCGAGGCGTGACCATCGTCTACGAGCTCGAGAAAACGCCTCACATCGCCTCGCGGCTCCAGGACTTCTTCGGCATGAAAGAGACGCCGCGGGTGGGGGGCGGCCGGGTGCCGCTCGTCATCCACCTCTTGGCCCCGAACAAGCGCGCAGTTCAGGTGACGAGCGATCTGGCGGGGTTCTGGGAGCGCCACTATCCGGCCATCCGCAAAGAGCTCGCGCGGAAATATCCGAAGCACGCTTGGCCCGAGAAGCCCGGGAGCTGATAAAACGGTAGGCCGTGGCGGACCTCTCCGAATACCCGTCCGGCGCGCTCATCCCCGGAACGAAATACAAAGTCATCCGCAAGCTCGGCGCGGGCGGCATGGGAATCGTCTACGAGGTCGAAGACACGACGATCGACAAGCGCTACGTCTTGAAGACGCTGCACGCGCAGTTCTCCGCCCGCGCCGATCTCGCGGCCCGGATGGACAAAGAAGCCAAGGCGCTCGCGCGGCTCGAGCACAAGAACATCGTCCAGGTGATCACCGCCGACGTGACCGCCGACGCGCGGAAGCTCCGTTACTTCGTGATGGAAAAGTTGAGCGGACACTCACTCCGCACGGTGCTCGACAACAAGGGATCGCTCGAGGTAGGCGCGGCGTGCCGCCTGATGATCGACGTGCTCAACGCGCTCTACCACGCGCACGAGAACCGGATCATTCATCGCGACGTGAAGCCCGACAACATTTTCCTTCACCGCGATCGCGAAGGCGTCACCGTGCCCAAGCTCCTCGATTTCGGAGTGATGACGAGCTCGGACTCGAGGACCATGACGGGGCATCGCTTCATCGGGACCTTGCGCTATGCAGCCCCCGAGCAGCTCCTCGGCGACAAAGTCTCCGCCCAGACCGATCTCTACGCCGCGGGTCTCGTGCTCTACGAAGCGATCGCCGGGCGGGGCCCGTTCGATGAAGCGGGGGATTCGATGGCCGTCGCCTCGGCGCACTTGAACAAAGTGCCGCCGAACATTTCCGAGTTCAAGCCGGTTCCTCCCGCACTCGAGCAGCTCATCATGTCGTCGCTCGCGAAGGACGCGAACCACAGGCCGAAAGACGCGTTCTCGTTCGCCGCCGATCTGAACCGCTTTCTTCGCGAGCTGCGCACTCGCCAGCCTGCACATGCGTCGGAGCTGGCGACCGTCGAAGCCATCTTGCCGATGACCGCGCCGCCGTCGACGCCGCAGATGCCGCAGAGCCCGCCGACTGCGATCGAAGGTCAGCTCCGAGGCGCGACCTCGGCGGCAAAAGCTGGAAGCGAGCCGCATCCCCCGGCGTCTTCGCGGCACACCGACCACCGCGTTGCTCCCATGTCGGGCTCGGGGCACACGCTCGAAGACGCGTCACCGCCAGAGATGACCGTGGGCGCCGCTGCACCACCCGCGAACGGAGCTCCGGCGGGCGTCGATAGGAGCGCGCCCACGACGACCTACGTGGCCGACGCACCGCAGCTGCGATCCCAAGGCGACACCGTGCTCATGGATCCGTCGGAGCCGAGGAATTCCGGGGACACGATTCGAATGGCGCCGCTCGCTGCGGCGTGGGCGGAAGCGAATGCCGCTCCGAATGCAACGACGGGGACGCACTCGCATTCGGTGCCAGACGCTCAGCTCGCGCAGCTTCGGGGTCGTGGGACGCCGCGGGGGATCGTTGCCGGGGTGGTGGGCGCGGCGGTGGTAGGGCTCGCGGCGTTGGTGGCGGTTGGGCTTCATTTCAGGGCGAATGCGAAGGTCGCGGCGAGCGCGGTGGTGGCGCCGAGCGCGACGGTGCCGACGAGCGCGATGGCGAATGCGTCTGCCGGGCCTGCGGTGACCGCCGTTGCTGCGGAGCCGCTGACGCCGATGACGGCGATGACGCCGATGACGCCGCTGGAGAGCGTTACGCCGGTCGTGAGCGCGGCGCCGAGCTCGAGCGCTGCTACGAAGTCGAACGCTGTTGTTGCCGCTCCACCGCCGATCACGCCCCGGACGCCCAAGCCGGTGGTCTCGGTGAGTCCGCCACCGAAGGCAACGCCGCCGCCGGTGGCCTCCGCGCCGCCCGCTGATTCTGTTGTGGTCCCGAAGAAGAGGAAGCTTCCGCCGTCGGGGCTGTAAGCGCGCGTCGCGGCTGGTTATAGAGCGAGTGTTGGCGCGTTGGAGCCGTTGCTCCCGATGGTCGCCCCTGGAGTGCCACCGCCGCCGCCCGCTCCGCCGGTGCCGGCGGCGCTTGTTACTTTCGTGACAGTGCCTTGTTCGGTGGGTGGCGTGTCCACGTAGCCGATCGCGACCGAGTGACCACCCGCTCCGCCGCCGCCGCCGCCGCCGGCTCCGCCGTTTCCGCCTGCCGCGCCATTGCAGCCAGTTCCACCGCTTGCCGGAGGAATTGCCGCTCCCGCAACGCCTCCTGCCTGCCCCACCTGACCCGTGCCGCCACTCTTTCCGTCGCCAGCCTTCGCGGTCTTCAGCGTGCAGGAGTCCAACGCGATGACTGCCTTGTAACTCAGAAGCGCAAAGCTCGACCCGCCGGTCATCCCGCCAACACCGCCCGCACCTCCGCATC